>NZ_JBIASZ010000007.1:0-381213 GCF_042891345.1 Streptomyces sp. NPDC001903 | reverse complement strand
CAGTACACGGGCTTCCGCCCGGCACACCGAGAGCACGCACCGGACGCCGCGGGAGCGCCCTGCGGGCGCACGGCGCTACTTTGCGGACACCCCCTGCCCCAAAAGACAGGGGCAGGGGCACGGCACGGCTCACGGCGCGCTCAGCGGGCGGCCGTACGCGCGCAGGGTCAGCAGCGCCTCCAGGGTGGCGATCGGGCGCCGCTCCAGCGAGCTGCCCGGCGCCCACGCGAGGCGCCGCACCGGCCAGCCGCCGTCCGGCTGCTGCGCGGCGGCCAGGAAGTCCAGGGACCGCCGCACCTCCTCGTCGGTGAACCAGCCGCGCGCCAGCGACTCCGGCCGCCGGGCGACGTCGTGCGGGAACAGCCGCTCGCCCGGCGCGCAGCCGGGGTAGGGCGGGTACTCCCGGCGCCGGCGCGGGTCGAGCACGACCAGCCGCTGCTCGCGCACGAGCCGTCCCAGCCGGTCGGCGGCCGCCACCGCCCGCGCCCGGTCGGGGGCCCCGTCGAGGAAGGCCACCGCGCTCTGGACCTCGTACGGGTCCACGCGGCGCAGGTTCTCGACCCGCTCCCAGCAGAAGTCCGTGGCCCGGAACAGCCACGCGTGCCAGATCCGGTTGCGGTGCAGTACGCCCACCACCGGGCCCGTGGTCAGCAGCTCGCCGGGCGGATCGTCGTACACCCGGTGGTACGGCGCCCCGGGATAGCCGCGCGGCGCCGGGAGGACCACCGGGAGCGCGCCGTCCGCGGTGGAGACCCGGGTCAGGTGGCGGCAGAGCCGCTCGATCCGCTGCCCGGCGCAGCGACCCAGGCTGTCCAGGACCCGCAGCGCGTGCGCGGTGTGCAGCGGATGGCTGAGCGGACCGCGCAGATCCGGATCGAGGGCGTGGCCGTAGCCGCCGTCGGCGTTGAGGTAGGAGCCGAGGGCGGTGTCGACCGCGTCGGCGTCCCCGCCGAGGAAGTGGAAGGCGAACCGCCGCTGCTCCAGGACCCGGGCCGTGAGCCAGAAGAACTGCTCGGCGCGGGCCAGTGGGGTCGGTGCGATCGGTGGGGGCGGTGGGGTCAGCGAGGAAGCGTCGTCTCCAGGCATGCGTGACACCGTAGGGCGCGCCGGCGCGTGGGCGGGAGGCGAACGGCGCCGGTGCACTCTCCCGGGGCGGGATACTGGGGGCATGCGGTTGACGATTTTCTGGGAGCGGATGGCCGAGCACTTCGGAGCGGGCTACGCGGACTCCTTCGCGCGTGACCACGTCATGACGGAGCTCGGCGGACGCACCGTCCACCAGGCGCTGGACGCGGGCTGGGAGGCCAAGGACGTGTGGCGCGCGGTGTGTTCGGCCATGGACGTGCCCGCCTCGCTGCGCTGACGCGGGCGGCCGTTTCCCCGTACGGGGGACGGGTGGGACAGACTGGGCGGCGTGGCAGCCACCGATGAGACGACCGTGACGACGACCGACACCGCGGAGGCGGCCGAGCCCGCGGGATCCGCGGCCCCTCCCGGCGGCGCCACCGCGCCAGGGGCTGGGGCCGGGGCCCGGATGCCGCGCTGGCTGCCGCGCGCCGTCGTCCTCGTGCTCGCCCTCATCGCCTGCTTCCAGCTCGGCAGCTGGGCCTTCCACCAGCTGACCGGGCTGCTCGTCAACATCCTGATCGCGTTCTTCCTCGCGCTCGCGGTCGAACCCGCCGTATCCCGGATGGCGGCCCGCGGCATGCGCCGCGGGCTCGCCACCTTCCTGGTGTTCCTGGGCGTGTTCGTCGCCGCCGCCGGCTTCGTGGTGCTGCTCGGCTCGATGCTCGCCGGGCAGATCGTCGCCATGGTGGGCGGCTTCCCGGGCTACCTCGACTCGGTGATCGGCACGATCAACACCACCTTCCACACCAAGCTGTCCCGGCTCGCGATCCAGGACAGCCTGCTGCACTCCGACTGGCTCCAGAAGTACGTGCAGAACAGTGCGACCGGCGTGCTCGACGTGTCCGCCACCGTGCTCGGCGGCCTCTTCCGCCTGCTGACGGTGGGGCTCTTCTCCTTCTACTTCGCCGCCGACGGGCCGCGGCTGCGGCGCGCGCTGTGCTCCGTACTGCCGCCGGCCAAGCAGTCGGAGGTGTTGCGCGCCTGGGAGATCGCCGTCGCCAAGACGGGCGGCTACCTGTACTCACGCGGGCTGATGGCCCTGGTCTCCGGCATCGCCCACTACATCGTCTTCGCGGTGCTGGACGTGCCGTACGCGCCCGCGCTCGCGGTGTGGGTGGGGCTGGTCTCCCAGTTCATCCCCACCATCGGCACCTACCTGGCGGGCGCGCTGCCGATGCTGATCGCCTTCCCGGACTCGCCCTGGTACGCGCTGTACGTGCTGGGGTTCGTGGTGATCTACCAGCAGTTCGAGAACTACGTCCTGCAGCCGAAGCTGACCTCGAAGACGGTCGACATCCACCCGGCGGTGGCCTTCGGGTCCGTCATCGCGGGCACGGCCCTGCTGGGCGCGGTCGGGGCGCTCATCGCGATCCCGGCCGTCGCCACGCTGCAGGCCTTCCTCGGGGCGTACGTGAAGCGGTACGAACTGACCGAGCGGGCGGCCGGGGAATCGGCTACCGCGTCTCCCCGGCCGTTTCCCCGGCCGCGTCGACGAAGGCTGCCAGGGCCTCGGTGACGGTCGCCTCGACGGCGGCCTTGTCGACGCCGAGGCCGCTGAGCGGGCCTTCGCCGTTCTCGAGTTCGAGGAGGGCGAGGAGGATGTGCTCGGTGCCGACGTAGTTGTGGCCCAGGCGCAGTGCCTCGCGGAAGGTGAGCTCCAGGGCCTTCTTGGCGCCGGCGTCGAAGGGGATGAGGGCGGGAAGCTCCCCGGCGGCGGCCGGGGGCAGGGCGGCGGTCGCGGCGGTGCGCACGTCGTCCGCGGAGACCTGCTGGGCGCGCAGGGCGAGGGCGGCGAGGCCCTCCGGCTCGGCGAGCAGGCCGAGGACGAGGTGCTCGGTGCGGATCTCGGAGTTGCCGGCGGCGCGGGTCTCGTTCTGGGCGGTGACGACGACGTTGCGGGCGCGCGGTGTGAAGCGGCCGAAGCCCTGGTTGGGGTCCATGCCGCCCTCGCCCTCCTTGTCGGCCTTGGGGACGAAGCGCTTCTGGGCGGCCTGGCGGGTGACTCCCATGCTGCGGCCGATGTCGGTCCAGGAGGCGCCGGAGCGGCGGGCCTGGTCCACGAAGTGGCCGATGAGGTGGTCCGCGACGTCACCGAGGGACTCGGCGACGACGACGGCGCCGCTGAGCTGCTCCAGGGAGTCGGTGTGGACCTTCTTGATGGCCTCGATCAGGTCGTCGAGGCGTACCGGATTGGTCATGCGAACGGGTTCCACCGAAGGGTTCGTCATGGGTGCAACCCTAGGTTGACAGTCGGAAGGGTGTCAACCCTGGGTTGTCAGTCGGGTGTCCGGCGAGCCCGCTTGACAGGGAAATCGAACATCCATTCTGATGAGTTATCCACAGCCGAAACGGGCGTGGAAGCGCATTGTCAGTGGCAGGCGTTAGCGTCAATGGCGTGAAGCGATCGACTCAAGCAAACCGGGTGGAACCCATGGCAGGCACCGACCGCGAGAAGGCTCTCGACGCCGCGCTCGCACAGATTGAACGGCAATTCGGCAAGGGTGCGGTCATGCGCCTCGGCGACAAGCCGAACGACCCCATCGAGGTCATCCCCACCGGGTCGACCGCGCTGGACATCGCCCTCGGCGTCGGCGGGCTGCCCCGCGGCCGTGTGATCGAGGTGTACGGCCCGGAGTCCTCCGGTAAGACGACCCTGACCCTGCACGCCGTGGCCAACGCGCAGAAGGCCGGCGGCACCGTCGCCTTCGTGGACGCCGAGCACGCGCTCGACCCCGAGTACGCGAAGGCCCTCGGCGTCGACACCGACAACCTCATCCTGTCCCAGCCGGACACCGGCGAGCAGGCGCTGGAGATCGTGGACATGCTGGTCCGCTCCGGCGCCCTCGACCTGATCGTCATCGACTCCGTCGCCGCGCTCGTGCCGCGTGCGGAGATCGAGGGCGAGATGGGCGATTCGCACGTGGGTCTCCAGGCCCGGCTGATGAGCCAGGCGCTCCGGAAGATCACCGGTGCGCTCAACCAGTCCAAGACCACCGCCATCTTCATCAACCAGCTCCGCGAGAAGATCGGTGTGATGTTCGGCTCGCCGGAGACCACCACCGGTGGCCGCGCGCTGAAGTTCTACGCCTCCGTGCGCCTCGACATCCGCCGCATCGAGACCCTCAAGGACGGCACCGACGCGGTCGGCAACCGCACCCGCGTCAAGGTCGTCAAGAACAAGGTCGCGCCGCCCTTCAAGCAGGCCGAGTTCGACATCCTGTACGGCCAGGGCATCAGCCGCGAGGGCGGTCTGATCGACATGGGCGTGGAGCACGGCTTCGTGCGCAAGGCCGGCGCCTGGTACACGTACGAGGGCGACCAGCTCGGCCAGGGCAAGGAGAACGCCCGCAACTTCCTGAAGGACAACCCCGACCTCGCCAACGAGATCGAGCGGAAGATCAAGGAGAAGCTGGGCGTGGGCGTGCGCAAGGACGCCGCCGCAGAGGCGGCCGCCGGTGCGCCCGCCGCCGAGGCCGCGGCCGTGCCCGCCCCCGCGTCGAAGGCCAAGACGACGGCCAAGGCTGCCGTCGCCAAGAGCTGACCGTGCGGGAGCAGGGAAGGGGCGGCGGGAGCGGAGGCCGGGAGGGCCGCCGCGCAGAGCGTCGCGAGGGCGGCAGGGAAGACGGTCGTGAAGGTGGCCGGGAAGGCCGCCAGGAACTGCCGCCCCAGAGTCCCGAGGAGCAGGCGCGGGCGATCTGCCTGCGCCTGCTCACCGGGATGCCGCGCACCCGGCGGCAGCTCGCGGACGCCCTGGAGAAACGGGGCATCCCCGAGGAGGTGTCGCAGGAGGTCCTCTCCCGGTACGAGGAGGTGGGCCTGATCGACGACGCCGCGTTCGCCGGGGCCTGGGTCGAGTCCCGGCATCGCGGCCGGGGCCTCGCCCGCCGGGCGCTCGCGCAGGAGCTGCGCACCAAGGGGGTGCACGCCACCCTCGTCCAGGAGGCCCTGGAACAACTGGACTCCGACCAGGAGGAGCAGACCGCCCGGGAGCTCGTGGAGCGCAAGCTCCGCGCCACCCGGGGCCTGGAGCGGGACAAGCGGATCCGGCGCCTCGCCGGGATGCTCGCCCGCAAGGGGTACCCGGAGGGCATGGCCCTGCGGGTGGTGCGGCGCGCGCTGGAGCAGGAGGGCGCCGAGGGCACGGACGGGGACGTGGACGGCCTGGGGTATTCCGGGTTCTGAGGTACGCGGGGTCCTGGGGCCGGGCATCCGCGCTGCGGGGCCCCGGAGCGGGCCCCGGGGGTGGGGATAGCCCCCGGGCCGAGACGCCAGGGCGCTTCACTGCCAACGTGCGGGCCCGGCGGCAGAGTTGGCCGCATGATGCTGCGTTACGCCCTCCAGACCGTCAGGGACCGCAAGGCCGGCTTCCTCGGCGCCTTCGTCGCACTGCTGTGTGCGGCCGCCCTCATCACCGCCTGCGGCACGCTCCTGGAGACCGGACTCCGCGGAAAGATCGCCACCGAGCGCTACGCGGCCGCGCCGGTCGTGGTCTCCGCCGACCAGAACGTGCACCAGACCACGGTCAAGGAGAAGAAGGGCAAGTCCAAGACGAAGCACAAGGCCAAGCCCGTCGCCGAGCGGGCCTGGCTCCCCGCCGCCACCGTGGACACGGTCCGCTCCGTGCCCGGCGTCGAGCGGGCCGTGCCGGAGCTCAGCTTCCAGGCCGTCCCGCTGGTCAAGGCCCCCGGCGGCGCCAAGACCTCGTACGGGCACGCCTGGACCTCGGCCGTGCTCACCCCCTTCACGCTCGCCGAGGGGCGCGCACCCCGGGGCGGCGACGAGGTCGTCGTCGACCGCGCACTGGCCGCCCGCGCAGGGCTGAAGACCGGTGACCCGCTCACCGTGCAGGCCACCGGCGAGCCGAAGACGTACACCGTGAGCGGGATCGCGCAGAGCGCCCACGGCGACCTCGCCCGGCAGAGCGCGCTGTTCTTCGGCGACGCCGAGGCGCAGCGGCTGGCCGCCCGGGACGGACAGATCACCGCCATCGGCGTCCTGCCGGCACCCGGCACCGATCCCGGCGAGCTGGCCGGGCGCATCGGGCAGGCACTCAAGAGCCAGGGCCAGGGCACGGGCGTCGGCGCGCAGGTCGCCGCGGGTGACGCACGCGGGCCGGTGGAGTTCCTCGACGCCGCAGGCGCACGCGTCAAGCTGGTCTCCATGGGCGGGGCCATGGGCGGCACCTCGCTGCTCGTCGCGATCCTCGTGGTCGTCGGCACCTTCGCCCTCTCCGTCCAGCAGCGCCACCGCGAGCTCGCCCTGCTGCGGGCCATCGCCGCCACGCCCAGGCAACTGCGCCGCATGATCGGCCGCGAGGCCCTGCTGGTGGGCCTGGCCGCCGGGCTCGCGGGGGCCCTCGCCGGACTCCCGCTCGCCGCCTGGCTGCACGGCCGGTTCGTCGACAGCGGGGTCGTCCCCGCCAACCTGGAGCGCACCGCCGGGATCTTCCCGATGTTCGCCGCCGTCGCGGCGAGCCTGCTCGGGGCCTGGGCCGCGGCCCGGATCACCGGGCGGCGGATCGCCCGGATCCGACCGGCCGAGGCGCTCGCCGAAGCCGCCGTGGAGCGGGGCCGGCCCGCGGGGATCCGGATCGCCATCGGTGTGCTGCTGCTGGCCGGCGCCGTGGTGCTGGTGGCCGTACTCGGCGCGCTGCGCACGGAGCCGGCGTCGACCCCGGTGACCTTCCTCGCGGTCGTCGTGTTCGCCGGCGCGGTCTCGCTGCTCGGCCCGCTGCTGGTCCGGGGCGCCACCGCGGTGCTCGCCGGGCCGTTGCGGCTGGCCGGCCCGGGCGGGTACCTGGCCACCGCGAACCTGCGCGGAAACGCCACCCGGATGGCCTCCGCCGTCACCCCGCTGACGCTGCTGATCGGCATGACCTGCACCGTCCTGTTCATCACGCCGACGCTCGGCAACGCCGCCCGGGCGCAGGCCCGTGACGGGGTCCGGGCGGGCTGGGTCCTGGCGGCGCAGGGGCCGGGGGTCACGGGTGCGGCCGCGGAGCGGGTCCGCCGGACCCCCGGGGTGACGGCGGCCACCGAGATCGTGCACACGTCCGTACGGGTGGGTCTGACGAAGTACGGCGCGCAGGGGGTCACCCCGGCCGGGCTGACCCGGACCTGGGACCCGGGGGTGACGAGCGGGAGCCTGGAGGGCTTCGGCGAGAAGAGCGTGGCGGTGAGCGAACTGGCCGCCGATCAGCTGGGTCTGAAGCCGGGGAGCCCGCTGCGGCTGGCGCTGGGCGACGGGACGCCGGTCACGCTGACCGTCTCGGCCGTGTACGCGCGGGGGCTGGGCTTCGGCGATCTGACGCTGCCGCACGATCTCGTCGCGGCGCACGTGGACAACCCGCTGGCGAGCAGCGTGCTGGTGGCGGCGGAGCCGGGGACGGGGCGGGAGCAACTGGCCGCGGCGGTCGGCGGGTTCCCGGGGGTCGGGGTGCTGTCGGCGCGGGACGCGGACGCGGCGCGGGGGGAGCGGCAGCAGGAGGGTGCCGAGATCAACCTGCTGGCGATGGGACTGGTACTGGCCTTCACCGCGATCGCGGTGGTCAACACGCTGGCGATGTCCACGTCGGAGCGGCTGCGGGAGTTCGCGATGCTGAGGTTGGCGGGGGCGAAGCGGCGGCAGGTGCTGCGGATGCTGCGGACGGAGGCGGTGGCGGTGGCGCTGATCGGGGCGGTGCTGGGGTCGGGGATCGCGCTGGCCGTACTGACCGCGTTCAGCGTGGGGATGACGGGGGCCGCGGCTCCTGCGGTGCTGCCGGTGGTGTACGTGGGGGTGCTGGGTGTGGCGGGGCTGCTGGCCATCGCGGCCACCGCCCTGCCGGGCCGGGTGACGCTGCGGGTCCCTCCGGTGGAGGTGGCCACCTCGAGGTAGCGGCCCGCCGCCGCCCGCGGGCCCGGGGCCGCACCGCTTCGGTGGTGCGGCCCCGGGCCCGGTGGTGGGCGCGGCCTGCGGCGCCGGTCCCTGGCCGGGGGGTTGGCGTGGCCTGCGGCGCAGGTCCCCTACCCGCCCTTCCACCGTTCCCCGGGCTCCGCCCGGGCCCGGTCCTCAAGGGCTGGGCGGGCTGGAGGGTGGTGTCCGGACTCGGCGTCAGGTGACGGGAAGGCCGGCGGCCTTCCAGGCCTGGAAGCCGCCGGTCAGGTCCGTGGCGCGGTGGAGGCCCAAGGCGTGGAGGGAGGCCGCCGCCAGGGAGGAGGCGTAGCCCTCGTTGCAGATCACCACCACCCGGAGGTCGTGCGAGGTGGCTTCGGCGGCGCGGTGGGAGCCCTGGGGGTCCAGGCGCCACTCCAGCTCGTTGCGCTCGACCACCAGCGCACCCGGGATCAGGCCGTCCCGCTCGCGCAGCGCCTGGTACCGGATGTCCACCAGCAGTGCGTCGCCCGCGCGCTGCGCCTCGTACGCCTGCGCCGGGCCGATCCGCTCGTACGCCGACCGGACCTGCTCCAGCAGGGCGTCGATGCCGACCGGGGCGCTCACTGCCAGTCCGCCGGGCGCTCGACCTGCTCCAGCGTGAGCACCTGTCCGCTGCGGCTGAAGCGGCGGATCAGGGGCAGCGGCGGGTAGTACGCGTGCACCGAGACCGCGTGCTCCGTCCGCGATTCGTTGAGCACCTCGTGGACGTGGTGCTCGCCGAACGCCCGGCCCGTCCCCGCGCCCAGGCTGCGGCTGCGGTCCAGGTCCGGGGCGAGTTCCAGGCTCCGCCACCCCTCCGAGGGGAGCCGTACCGCCAGGGAGTGCTCCCTCAGGTGGCCGCGGGCGGTGACGAACGCGCCCTGCGACTCGGCGTGGTCGTGCCAGCCGGTGCCGGTGCCCGGCGGCCAGCCGATCACCCAGGCCTCGCTGCCGCCCGGCCCGTCGAGGCGGATCCAGGTCCGGCCCTCGGGGTCGAGGGGGAGGGAGTCGATGACCGCCGGGTCGGCGGCGGTGCGCAGGGCGAAGTCGAGGAGTTCCGCCGCCGTCACCGCACGAGCGGCGGGGCGTACGGGGGCGTGCGGAGGTGCGGGGGGCGCGGTGGATGCACTGGGGGCAAGGGGCGCAGACATGGGGCGTGACCGTCCTGGGGGTTCGCGAAAGTGCGCGCGGAGCGCGCGGAGGGAGGCGAATCAGCAGGAAGGGCGACACACGCAGCCCGCGTAGCGGAGCAGGTCCATATGGACCCTCCGCCACAGGCGTACGTCGTTGCCGGTCATGTTCGCGAGTGAAGCACGCGGACCGGAGACCGGTCAATCGATCACGGCGGGATGTGTCGGGGTCGTAGGTGTCGTCGAGGACGGGTCGAGCGGCGCGCGAGTTCCTTCGGGCGCCCCCCACCGGACGGTGTCCGCCGCCTCGTAGAGCTCCGCGGGGCGCACCCCCGCGAAGGTCGCCGCCAGGTGCCCGTCCGGCCTGACCAGCAGAACGGTGTGTGCGGGCGCCCCCGGGTAGCCGTCCGCGACCAGCAGCTCGGTCCGGACCGGCAGCGCGCTCACCGCCGCCGCGAGCCGCGGCATCAGCCCGGCGCCGAGCCAGTGCCGCCGGTCCCAGACGCCGGTGCCCGGGGCGACCAGGACCACCAGCAGCCGGCCCCTCCCCAGCAGGTCGCGCAGCGGCACCGTCGACCCGTCGGGCGCGGTGACGGGAACGTTGGCGACCTGACCGCCCGGCTCCGTGTCGGTGGGCACCTCGCGCACGGCCACCGGCGGGGCGTACGTCGGCGCCGCACCCAGCGGTCCCCGCCCCAAGTGGCCGTCGGTCAGCAGCTGTTCAACGGAGCGGGTGGCTCCGGGCAGGTACGTGCGCAGCCCGCCGCCACCGCGCAGTACGGGCATCGCCTGGTCGGCGGCGCGCAGCCGGGCCGCGACCGCCGTGCGGCGCTCGCCCTCGTAGCTGTCGAGGAGGTCCTCGGAAGCGCCCTGGTGCCAGGCCAGGGACAGTTTCCAGGCGAGGTTCTCGGCGTCCCGCAGCCCCTCGTCGACCCCTTGCGTGCCGAGCGCGCCCAGCAGGTGGGCGGCGTCCCCGGCGAGGAAGGCGCGCCGGTCGCGCCAGCGCCGGGCCAGCCGGTGGTGCAGGGTGTGCACCCCGGTGTCGAGGAGCTCGTACGGGGGTGTCGTGCCCCCGCACCACGCGGCCAGGGTGTCCCGGATCAAGGTGACGAGCGCGTCGGGCGTGACCAGCTCTCCGCGGGCCGGGAGCAGCCAGTCCAGCCGCCACACCCCGTCCGGCAGCGGCCGGGCGGTGGTCTCCTGCGGCGGGTCGCGGTGCAGCAGGGCCTCGCCGGGCCAGGGGAGGTCGGTGCGCAGGGCGGCCACGGCGTGCCGCTCGACGGCGGTGCGGCCCGGGAAGCGGATGCCGAGCAGCTTGCGCACGGTGGAGCGGGCCCCGTCGCAGCCGACCAGGTAACTCCCGCGCCACCAGGTGGTCTCGGCGCCCCGGGTGTGCGCGGTGACCCCGTCGTCGTCCTGTTCCAGGGAGTCCAGCCTGCTGTCGGTGACCAGCTGGATCAGCGGATGCGCGGCCGCGGCGTCGCGCAGCCCGCGCGTGAGGGCGTGCTGCGGCAGGTGCAGGGGTGCCTGGCGGTCCTCGAAGGTGATGCGCCGGGCGTCGTCGGCCCGGCTGCGGCGCCGCATGGTGCGCCAGGCGGCGAACAGCGCCCCCTCGTCGCGCAGCGTGGCACAGCCCAGCCGGTGGACCATGGCCGAGGTGTCCTCGTGCAGGACGACCGTACGGGCCGGTCGGGGCAGGTCCTTGCCCGGTCCCTCGTCGAGCACGACGCTGGGCACGCCCGAGCCGGCCAGGGCCAGCGCCAGGGACAGTCCGACGGGCCCCGCGCCGACGACGATCACCGGGTCCATGATGCGGCTCCCGATGTCCGGTATGTGATCACAGAACGTATGCAACCCACTGGAGGTGCCTGCGTCAAGTGACACCCGGCCCCGCCAACGCCGTGTGGTGCGGCGGATGAGTTCCGCCGCACCACAGGTGTCACGCAAGTGTACTGACCGGGCGTCAGTGCCCCGAGCCGGGGAGGACCGTCAGGGAGCCTGGCCCACGCCGGCCGCGCCGCCCGCGTCGACCTCGGCCACGTCCCCGGCGACGACCGCGCCGGTGCCCTTCTGCGACTTCCGCAGCCGCCCTTCGAGCCAGGAGGCGAAGGTGGTGAGCGCGAAGTTCACGGCGATGTAGATCAGGGCGATCACGACCATGGTCGCGATGGTGTTGCTGTAGTTGGCCGAGATCTGCCGGTTCATCGACATCAGGTCGGCGAAGCCCAGGGCGGCGCCGCCGAGTGCCGTGTCCTTGAGGATGACCACGAGCTGGCTGACCAGCGCGGGCAGCATGGCCGTGACGGCCTGCGGGACCAGGACGTACGTCATGATCTGACCCTTGCGCATGCCGATCGCCTTGGCCGCGTCGGTCTGGCCGCGCGGCAGCGTCAGGATGCCGGCCCGGACGATCTCGGCGATGACCGAGGCGTTGTACAGGACCAGGCCGGTGACCACCGCGTACAGGGGGCGCAGATCGGAGCTGACGGTACCGAGCATCACGTACAGGGCGGAGCTGAAGAACATCAGCATCAGGACCGGGATGGCGCGGAAGAACTCCACGACCGTTCCGACCGGGACGCGGATCCACGCGTGGTCCGAGAGGCGCGCGATGCCGAGGAGCGCACCCAGGGGCAGCGCGATCACCATGGCGATCAGACCGGCCTTGAGGGTCTCACCGAGGCCGGGGAGCAGATACGTCGTCCAGACCTGGCTGTCGGTGACGAACGGAGACCACTTGTCGGCGTCGAGCTGGTTCTTCTCGGCCATGAGGGACAGCGCCCACCACAGGACCAGAGCGATGACCACCAGGAAGATGCCGGTGTAGACCCAGTTGCGGGTTTTGGCCTTGGGGCCGGGGGTGTCGTACAGAACGGAACTCATCGCTTCACCGCCACTCGCTTGGCCACCCAGCCCAGCAGCAGGCCGGTGGGCAGGGTCAGCACGACGAAGCCGAGAGCGAAGACGGCGAAGACGGCGAAGATCGCGTCCGACTCGTTCTCCAGCATTTCCTTCATCAGCAGGGCCGCCTCGGCCACGCCGATGGTCGCGGCCACCGTGGTGTTCTTGGTGAGCGCGATCAGCACGTTGGCGAGCGGTGCGATGACCGCGCGGAAGGCTTGGGGGAGCACGATCAGGGTGAGCACCTGGAAGAAGCTCAGACCCAGTGCGCGGGCGGCTTCGGCCTGTCCCACGGGAACGGTGTTGATGCCCGAGCGGATCGCTTCGCAGACGAACGTGCCGGTGTAGGCGATCAGGCCCAGGACCGCGAGGCGGAACCCGATCTCCTTGAAGGTCCCGCCGCCGAGCGAGATGCCGAGCGTCTGGTTGAGGCCCAGTGAGCAGCCGATGATCAGCAGGGTCAGCGGGGTGTTGCGCACGGTGTTGACGTACGCGGTGCCGAACGACCGCATCAGCGGTACCGGGCTGACCCGCATCCCTGCCAGCATCGTGCCCCAGACCAGGGATCCGACTGCTGAGTAGAGGGTGAGCTGAACCGTCACCCAGAAGGCCCCGAGCACGTCGTACTGCCCGGAATTTAGAAAGTCGAACACGTTGCCCTGCGCTCTCCCCAGGATGGACCGGTGAGGTGTGCCGCCGCCCGCGGCAGGCGGGCGGCGACACCCCTCACCGGTGAATCAGCTGCCTTCGGTGATCTGCGGGGCCGGCTCGGCCTTGTAGTTGGCCGGGCCGAAGTTCGCGTCGACCGCCTTCTGCCAGGAGCCGTCCTCGACCATCTTCTTCAGCGCGGCGTTGACCTTCGTCTGGAGGTCCTTGTCGCCCTTCTTCAGGCCGATGCCGTAGGGCTCGTCGCTCAGCTTCAGGCCGGTGAGCTTGAACTTGCCCTTGTTCTTCTCCTGGGCGGCGTAGCCGGCGAGGATCGAGTCGTCCGTGGTCAGCGCGTCCACGGCCTTGTTCTCCAGCCCGGTGAGGCACTCGGAGTAGCCGCCCAGCTGCTGCAGGTCGGCCTCGGGGGCCAGCTTGGTCTTGACGTTCTGCGCCGAGGTGGAGCCGGTGACCGAGCAGAGCTTCTTCTTGTTGAGGTCCTCGGCCTTGGTGATCGAGGTCTCGTCGGCGCGGACCAGCAGGTCCTGGTGGGCCAGGAAGTACGGGCCGGCGAAGTCGACCTTCGCCTTGCGCTTGTCGTTGATCGTGTAGGTCGCGACGACCAGCTTCACGTCGCCGTTGGCGATCAGGTTCTCGCGCTCGGCGCTGACGGCCTGCTTGAACTCGATCTGGTCGGGCTTGTAGCCGAGCTCCTTGGCGACGTACGTCGCCACGTCCACGTCGAAGCCCGTGAACTTGCCGTCCGGGGTCTTGAGGCCCAGACCCGGCTGGTCGAACTTGATGCCGATGACGATCTTGTCGTTCTTGGCGCCACCGGACGCACCGCCGTCACCGGCAGCCTTGTCGCTGCCGCCGCCACAGGCGGTCGCCGTCAGGGCGAGGACTGCGGCAACGGCTGCGGCCGCACCGGCCTTGAAAACCTTCATGGTGAACTTCCCTCGGATGAGACGTTGTTGGACGACGAGCGACACGCGTGCTCTGAGCCGCCAGGGGATCACTACCAGACGGGACCGTCAGTGGTGCAGGATCTTCGAAAGGAAGTCCTTCGCGCGGTCACTGCGCGGGTTGCTGAAGAACTGCTCGGGGGCGGCCTCTTCGACGATCTTTCCGTCGGCCATGAAGACGACCCGATTGGCCGCGGACCGGGCGAAGCCCATCTCGTGCGTGACGACCACCATCGTCATGCCCTCCCGGGCGAGCTGCTGCATGACCTCCAGCACCTCGTTGATCATTTCCGGGTCGAGCGCCGAGGTCGGCTCGTCGAACAGCATCACCTTCGGGTCCATCGCCAGCGCGCGGGCGATCGCCACGCGCTGCTGCTGGCCGCCGGACAGCTGCGCCGGGTACTTGTCGGCCTGCGAGCCGACGCCCACCCGGTCCAGCAGGGACTTGGCCTTCTCGAGCGCCGCCGCCGAATCCGTCTTGCGGACCTTGAGCTGACCGAGCATCACGTTCTGCAGCACGGTCTTGTGCGCGAACAGGTTGAAGGACTGGAACACCATGCCCACATCGGCTCGCAGCCGGGCCAGTTCCCGTCCCTCCGACGGCAGTTCCTTGCCGTCGACCGTGATGGTGCCCGAGTCGATCGTCTCCAGGCGGTTGATCGTCCGGCACAGCGTGGACTTGCCCGATCCCGAGGGACCGATCACGACGACGACCTCACCGCGGGCAATGCTCAGATCGATGTCCTGAAGCACGTGCAGCGCGCCGAAGTGCTTGTTGACGTTGCTCAGTACGACCAGGTCGTCCGCGGCCGGGGCCGCATCCTGCGCGTCCTTGGTCACTGATACTCCGCTCATCGGCTTCTTGCTCCGTCCTCCTCGGTTGGGAGGACAGTAGTGACGTCGTGCGCACACCGTCATTACATCTGAGGGAGAATTGAGCATAACGAAACGGCCTCGCTCCGATACGCTCCGTGCGCACCGCGGCCACCGGGGCCGGATCGCCCGTACCGGGTGCATAACGGAAGACGCGCCGGAGCGGAACCCCCTTGACGTGGGCCTCTTCATCGGCGTGGATGCAGGGTGGCCCTGACCGCGGGCCCTGATCAGGAAAACAGGAAAGGGGGACGCCATGAGACTGCTGCTCGTCGAGGACGACGACCACGTCGCCGCCGCCCTGTCCGCGATCCTCGCCCGCCACGGGTTCCAGGTGACCCACGCCCGCAGCGGCGAGGAGGCCCTGCAGGCCCTGCTGCCGGCCGGAGCTCCCCCCTTCGGCGTCGTCCTCCTGGACCTCGGCCTGCCCGACCAGGACGGGTACGAGGTGTGCGGCAAGATCCGGAAGCGGACCTCGACGCCCGTCATCATGGTGACCGCGCGCGGCGACGTGCGCTCCCGCATCCACGGCCTCAACATGGGCGCCGACGACTACGTCGTCAAGCCGTACGACACGGGTGAACTCCTCGCACGCATCCACGCCGTCGCCCGGCGCACCGGCGCCTCGGAGGAGGCCGCCGCCACCGGGACGGGCGCCCCCGACGTGGTCCGGCTCGGCCCGGTCAGCATCGAGCTGTCGACCCGCCGGGTCAGCGTGGACGGCGCCGACGTACCGCTCACCCGCAAGGAGTTCGACCTGCTGGCCCTGCTCGCGCAGCGCCCCGGGGTCGTCTTCCGGCGCGAGCAGATCATCAGCGAGGTGTGGCGCACCAGCTGGGAGGGGACCGGGCGGACCCTGGAGGTCCACGTCGCCTCGCTGCGCTCCAAGCTGCGCATGCCCGCGCTCATCGAGACCGTCCGCGGGGTGGGCTACCGGCTCGTCACCCCGGCCGTGCCCTAGCGGGGCCCCGCCGTGCGCGCCCGCCTGCTCCCCCTGCTCGTCGTCCTCATGGCGGGCGTGCTGCTCGCCCTCGGTTTCCCGCTCGCCGTGAGCCTGGCCGCGGGGCAGCAGCAGCGCGTGGTCGTCGACCGGATCGACGACAGCGCCCGCTTCGCCGCCCTCGCCCAGTTCGTCATCGACGCCGAGGGCTCGGGATCCACCGGTGCCACCGAACGCCTGGAGACCCTGCAGCTGGAACTGGCCCGCTACCAGCAGCTGTACGGCATCCGCGTCGGCATCTTCCTGCGCGACGACAACGCCATGGCCCGCGCCCCCGGTTGGTGGGAGCTCCCGGAGACGGGCGAGGGCCGCCGGGCCTTCCAGGAGGCCCTCGCCGGTCGCCGCAGCCACGACCCGGCCCAGGTGTGGCCCTGGCAGTCCCACGGCAAGCTGCTCGTCGCCTCCCCGGTCGTCCTCGACGGCGACGTCGTCGCGGTCGTCGTCACCGAGTCGCCCACCGACCAGATGCGGGCCCGCATCCTGGACGGCTGGCTGATCATCATCGCCGGGCTCGCCGCCGCGATGCTCGTGGCCTTCGGCGCCGCCCTCGTGCTCACCCGCTGGGTGCTCAAGCCCGTACGGACCCTCGACGCGGCCGCCCACGGCATCGCCACCGGACGGATGAACTCCCGGGTCGCGGCGGCCGGCGGGCCCCCGGAACTCCAACGCCTGGCCCATTCGTTCAACGAGATGGCCGACAACGTGGAAGAGGTCCTGGAGCAGCAGCGGGCGTTCGTCGCCGACGCCTCCCACCAGCTGCGCAACCCGCTCGCGGCGCTGCTCCTGCGGATCGAGCTGCTCGCCCTCGAACTGCCCGAGGGAAACGAGGAGATCGCCTCCGTGCGGACCGAGGGCAAGCGCCTGACCCAGGTCCTGGACGACCTGCTGGACCTGGCGCTGGCCGAGCACACCTCCGCCGAGCTGAGCCTCACCGACATCGCCGGGCTGACCGCGGAGCGGGTCGCCGCCTGGCGCCCGTACGCGGAGGAGAAGGGCGTACGGGTCACCGAGACGGGCCGGACCGCCGTCACGGGCTGGGCCGACCCCATCGCGCTCTCCAGCGCGCTCGACGCCGTCATCGACAACGCCCTCAAGTTCACCCCGGAGGGTGAGGAGGTCGAGGTGTCGGTCGCCCCGGTCGGGCCTTTCGTGCACGTGGTCGTCGCCGACCGGGGCCCCGGGCTCACCGACGAGGAGCTGCTCCGCGTCGGCGACCGGTTCTGGCGCAGCGGCCGCCACCAGAACGTCAAGGGCTCGGGGCTGGGCCTGTCGATCTCCCGGGCGCTGCTCGCCGCGGGCGGCGGGTCCCTCACGTACGAGAAGAACCCGCCGCACGGGCTGCGGGTGACGGTGGCCGTCCCGCGCAGCGATCCGCACACCCTCTGACGGCCGCGAGGGGGACGCGTCAGGCCCAGGGGAGCGTCGTGCCCGCCGGGGCCGAGGACGCGTACAGCTCGTCCACGGCCCGGACCTCGAAGGCGGCCGCGGGCTCGCGGCCGGCGCGGGCGACGGCCGGGAGGTGCAGGGCCGTGCCGCAGGTGCCGCCGAGGAAGCGGCGGGTGCCGTCCGGGAGCAGCCGGCACAGCTCGTAGTGCCGGACCGGCCCGGCCGCCGGGCGCCAGGACAGCCGAACGGAGGCCTTGCCGTCCTGCTGGGCCGAGGCGTCCACGGTCAGCGCGCTCGGAGCCGCCGGGCGCCGCCGCGCGGTGTCGTCGCGTACCGATACGGCGCCGAGCCGCCAGGACACCGCTGCGCCGCCCCGCGCCGTGATCCGTACGGCGAGCCCGTACGCGGTCCTGCCCGCCAGGGCCGAGAGCCCGATCCGGGAGGTCTGCCAGGCGCCCCGGGCGGAGCCCGCCGCGCGGGTCTTCAGCCAGGTGTACGGGACGGGATCGCCCGGGGCGGCCGGCTCGCGCGTGGCCACGCCCACCTCCACGGTGACCGTGCCCGCCTCGGTGGCGTGCACCAGCTCCAGGGACGTGGAGCCGGTCAGCGGCAGCCGGGTGCAGTGCAGTCCGACGACGGCCGGGGCGCTCAGGGCCCCGGACACGAGGAGGCTGGAGCCGCCGCGCCAGGCCCTCGCGAAGTCCAGCGTGACGGAAGGGCGGGCTCCGGAGGTCTCGACGACCCAGCGGCGGCCCGGGAGCCGGTCCTGGAGCCCGAGGTGGTTCCACGGGGTGTCGGAGGCGACCTTGCCGTCCTGGTACCAGCGCTCCCCGTGCCCGGTGTTGAAGGCGCAGGCGAAGGGCAGGGAGGCGACGGTGGACCGGTCCGCGACGGCGGTGGCGGGCGCCCGCCAGGCCCCCTCGGGCGCGGGGTGGGCCGGGTCCAGGGACTCGCCCGTCCAGAACCGGTCGTCGGCCCGGTGGAAGGCACCGGGGGAGCGGTCGGTGAGGTGGTTGCGCGTCCACTCGGGCCGGTAGAAGCCGAAGCTGACGACGTGGGCGCGGTCGCGCGGGATGACCGCATCCCAGCGCACGCCGGAATCCCAGCCGCCCGACTCCACGTCGAGCGCGGCCCACAGCTCGTGGCGGGAGCGGCCCAGCCGGTCGGCGAGCGCCCCGGAAGCGGCCAGGGTCTGCGCGGTCCAGCGGAAGTCGACGAACATCGTGTCCGCGACCCGGCCCGCCCGGTCCTCGAAGAACTCCTGGTTCAGCTGGTTCAGCGCGCCCTGCCAGCCGACCCGGCCCGTGCTGTTCATGGCGTCGTACCAGGTGATCCGCAGGCCGTACGGGGCGCCGGCGGCCCGCAGCGCGCGCAGGAACTCCCGCATCCGGGCGGCGAGCGAGCCGTCCCCGCCGTCCGTCTCGGCATTCACGAACCAGCCGTCGAACCCGTACGTCCGGGCCACCAGTGCGAGCTTCTCGGCGATCGGGAACCGGCCGAGGGCGTCCCGCTGCACGAGGTCCCGGGTCCACCGGAGGTCGCCGCCGTACGCGACGGGCGGCAGGAAGATGTTGCCGAGCACCGGCACGCCGTTGCGGTGGGCGGCGTCGACGACGGGCGCGTTCGGGGCCAGCACGATGCCCTCGCCGGAGGAGCCGCCCCAGAACACCAGCTCGTCGAGGTACGCCCAGTGCGTGAGCGCGTAGTGGTCGGCGGTCGCGGAGCCCTGGGAGGGGTTTCGGGCGGTGGGCCCGAAGGAGACGAGCGAGGAGATCCGGGCCTGGCCGCCGCGGGCGCCGGCGTTCGCGGCCACGGGGGTGAAGCGGGGCGCGAGGGGCACGGCCGCGGTGTTGTACGCGAGGTCCGGATCCGACTCGGGGGTCCACTGCTTGAGCGAGCGCCAGGTGATCCCGGGGCCGGGGGCGCCCTGGGGGAGGGAGTCGGGGAACCAGTAGGAGGCGTACGGGGCCAGGTCGGCGAGGGGCGCCGGGGCGGCGGGGGGTGCCGGGTCGGCCGGTGCGGCTTCCGCCGTGGTGGTGCCGATGGTGCCGAGCAGCGCGGCGGCCCCCGCCCCGGCCCCGGCGGCCAGGACGCGGCGGCGGCTCGGCGGCGGCGTGCGTAACGGGCGGGCGGCGCGAGGGTCGGCGCCGTTGTCGGTCTCGGACATGCGGGGCTCCTCGGTGACGGGGGACGAGCGGTCGGTCGCGGGTGGTCAGGTGACGTCGGGTACGCGCAGCACCTCCTTGATGCCGCGCGCCGACAGGTGGGCGGGGTCCTCCGCGAGCTCCGCCAGGACCACCGCGGGGCGGACCCCCCGGGCCGCGAGCGCGGCCCAGGCCTCGAAGAAGGTGCCGCCCGGGGCGCACACCGAGCGCCCCGGCGCGGCCTCCGCCCCGCCCGCGTCCACGGCCAGCGCGGTGGACCGTACGGCCGGGCGGTGCTCCCGGCCCCGCCACTGCGCGGCGATCCGGGCGACGGCGGCCCCGGCGGGCTTGGCCCCGCGGTCGTTGGCGAGCAGGCCGAGCCCGTACTCCAGCTCCGGGAAGTCCGCGAGCTCCCGGGACACGTCGTGCGAGCACCACCAGGTCACGCCCCACAGATCCGGGCAGTCCAGCACGTTCGCCACGGTCGCCTCGGTGAAGGCCGCCGCGTGCTCGGCCGGGATCAGCGGCGCGGGCGCCCCGACCTCCTGGAGCCACACCGGCCGGTGCGGATCGCGGGCCCAGGCCTTCGCCAGCTCGACCAGGTAGGCGGCGTGGTGCTCGGTCGCCGTCCCGGTCCGGCCGTGGCGCTGCGCGGTGCCGTTGAACACCCAGGAGTGCACGGCCGTGGCCGCGCCCAGCCGGGCCGCCTGGGCGGGGGTGAAGGGGTGGCCGTCCCGGTACCAGGCGGCGTCGTACTCGGCGTGCACGTGGAGCCGGCCCGGCGCGCCCTTCTCGCACGCGGCGAGCATCCGCTCCAGCCAGCGCCCGGCCTGCTCCCGGGTGATCCGGTCCGGGTCCGGATGGGGGGCGTCGGAAAACTGGTTGACCTCGTTGCCCACCGTCATGCCGAGGAAGTTGGGCCGGTCGGCGAGGGCGGCGGCCAGCGTGCGCAGGTACTCCTCCTGCGCGGCGACGACGTCCGGGTCGGTGAAGATGTTCCGCCGGTGCCAGGTACCGGTCCACGCGGGCAGGAAGTCGAAGCTCGACAAGTGCCCCTGCAGGCCGTCCACGTTGACGTCGAGTCCGCGCTCGGCGGCCGCGTCGGCGAGCGCGACGAGCTGCTCGACGGCGCGCGGCCGGATGAGCGTCCGGTTCGGCTGGAACACCGGCCACAGCGGGAAGACCCGTACGTGGTCCAGCCCGAGGGCGGCGATGGAGTCGAGGTCGGCCCTGACCTCGTCGAGGTCGAAGTCGAGCCAGTGGTGGAACCAGCCGCGGGAGGGGGTGTAGTTGGCGCCGAAACGGAGCGGACGAGGGGTGAGTTCGTCGTGCATGGGGCGTCCTGGAGTTCTCGGGAATTCGCCGGGTGACGGACAACCTGCCGGGTGCCGGGAGGGAAGTCAACAGGGCCTCCGGCGCGTGTACTTAAGCGCTTCAGTCCCGTTGACAGAAGGGTTTCGGCCTCTCAAGCTGGGCGAAACTAATGCGGTTTAGTTCCGGCGCCGGAATGCGTACGGAAAATGACCGGAGGAAGAGGCAGGCACACCATGGCCCGCAGGCCCACCATCAAGGACATCGCCCGCCGGGCCGGGGTGTCCGAGAGCGCCGTGTCCTTCGCGCTCAACGACCGGCCCGGCGTCTCCCGGGACACCCGCGCCCGGATCCGCCGGGTCGCCGAGGAACTCGGCTGGCAGCCCAACAGCGCGGCGCGGGCCCTGTCCGGGGAGCGCTCCGGCGCGGTCGGGCTGGTGCTCGCCCGGCCCGCGCGGACCCTCGGCGTCGAGTCCTTCTTCCTCCGACTGGTCTCCGGAATCCAGGAGGTGCTCTCCGCGGACCGGGTCGCGCTGCTCTTCCAGGTCGTGGACTCCATCGAGGCCGAATGCGCCGTGTACCGCCGCTGGTGGGCCGAGCGGCGCGTGGACGGGGTCCTCGTCGTGGACCCGCGTACGCAGGACCCGCGCCCCGAACTCCTCGCGCAGCTCGGGCTCCCCGCCGTGATGGTCGGCGGGACGGGCGGGGGCGGGGCGCTGTCCTGCGTCCGGGCCGACGACGCCCGGGCCATGGCGCAGGTCGTGGAGCACCTGTACGGGCTCGGCCACCGGCGGATCACCCACATCGCCGGGCTGCCCGGCCTCGCCCACACCGCCCGCCGCATCGCCTCGCTGCGCGCCGAGGCCGAGGCGCGCGGACTCGATCCGGAGCACGTGCGCTCGGTGGTCACCGACTACTCCGACGCCGAGGGGGCGGCCGCCACGCGCCGGGTCCTCGCCGAGCCCGGACCGCCGACCGCGCTCGTCTACGACAACGACGTGATGGCGGTCGCCGGCATCGCCGTCGCCGCCGAGCTGGACATCGCGGTCCCCGGCCGGATCTCGATGGTCGCCTGGGACGATTCGGCGCTGTGCCGGGTCACCCACCCCCGGCTCACCGCGCTCGTGCGCGACACCGCGGGGTTCGGCCGGCTCGCCGCCGAGGAGCTGCTCGCCGTACTGGCCGGGAGCCCGCCCCGGGCCCGGGAGAGCGAGCAGCCGAGGCTGGAGCCCCGGGAGAGTACGGCCCCGCCGACGGCCGCATACTGATTCCGACCCCTTCCTGGAGCCGCTTCCGTGACGAGTCCCACCTCCGCCCCGCCCGCACCACAGGCCGCCGACGCCGTCGCCGCCGCGGATCCGGCCGACGCACTGACCGTGGCCATCGACATCGGCGGTACGAAGATCGCCGGCGCGCTGGTGCACCCCGACGGCACGATGACGGCCACCACCCGCCGCCCGACCCCGCGCGGCACGGACGGTGACGGGGCCTTCGCCGCCGTCGCCGAGGTCGTCGCCGAGCTCGCGGGCTCCCCGCTGTGGCCCACGGCGGTCCGCTGCGGCATCGGCAGCGCGGGCCCCGTGGACACCTCGCGCGGCACGGTGAGCCCCGTGAACATCGGAGCGTGGCGGGAGTTCCCGGTCCAGGCCCGGATCGAGGCCGAACTCGCCCGGCACGGCGCGGCCCTGCCGACCGTGCTCGCGGGCGACGGCGTGGCGATGACCGCCGCCGAGCACTGGCTGGGCGCGGCCCGGGGGCACGCGAACGCCCTGTGCATGGTGGTCTCCACCGGGGTGGGCGGCGGGCTGATCCTCAACAACCGGCTTCACCCGGGCCCCACGGGCAATGCGGGTCACATCGGCCACATCAGTGTGGCCTTCGACGGTGAGCCGTGCGTCTGCGGGAGCCGCGGCTGCGTGGAGTCCATCGCCTCCGGCACCGCCATCGCCCGGTGGGCCCTGGCCCAGGGCTGGACCCCGGCGGACCCGGGCGGGGACGCCTCCGCGGCGGGCGTGGCCGCGTCCGCCGAGGCCGGGGACCCGGTCGCCGTGGCCGCCTTCGACCGCGCCGGGCGCGCGCTGGCCGCCGCCATCGCGGCCACCGCGACGCTGGTCGAGACGGACATCGCGGTCATCGGCGGCGGCGTCGCCACGTCGGGGGACACGCTCTTCGCGCCGATCCGCGCGCACCTGGCCGACTACGCCACGCTGTCCTTCGTGAGCGGACTGCGGGTGGTCCCGGCGGCCCTCGGGACGCACGCGGGGCTGATCGGGGCGGCCGCGGCGGCGGTCATGCTGCTGCCGGGCGGCTGACCGGTCCGCGCGGCGGACCAGGCCGGGCAGCGGACCGGTGGGGCCGCGGGGCCCTACGGCTTGACCGAGCGGTAGTACCGCTGCGCGCCCTCGTGCAGGTCGAGCGGGTCCGTGTAGATCGCCGTCCGCAGGTCCACGAGCTGCGCGGCGTGCACCTCGTGCCCGATCCGGTCGCGGCTGAGGATCACCGTCCGCGTGAACCGCTCCGTCAGCTCCGGATCCGTCGCCTCGGTCGTGACCAGCAGGTTCGGCACGGCGAGCGTCGCGACCGACGAGGTGTTCCGGGCCCGGGTGTAGGCGTCCTGCGGCATCACAGCCGCCCGGTAGTACCGCGCGGGGGTCCCGCTCGCCTGGAGCGACTCCACCAGGTCGCCGAGCTGCACGAGCCGGATGTCGTAGCGCTCCGACAGCTCGCGCACCGCCTGCGTCGGCAGCCCGCCCGACCAGAAGAACGCGTCGATCCGGCCGGCCTCCAGCTCCGCCGGCATGGTGTCGATGCCTATCGAAACCGGGGTGATGTCCCGCGCCGGGTCCAGCTTGGCCGCCGTCAGCAGCCGCTCCGAGATCAGCCGCACGCCGGATCCCGGCTGGCCGATCGCGACCCGCTTGCCCTTCAGGTCCCGCGCCGACTGCACGCTCGAACCGGCCGGCACCACCAGCTGCACGTAGTCGTCGTAGAGCCGTGCCACACCGCGCAGCTGCTCCGCGCCCGGCTTCCCGTCGGCCCGGTACTTGGAGACCGCGTCCGCGGTCGCGATGGTGAAGTCGGCCTTCCCCGTGGCCACCCGCTTCAGGTTCTCCTGCGAGCCCTCGCTGGGCTGCAGCGCCACCTTCACGCCGGGCATGTCCGTGGCCAGGGCCTGCTCCAGCAGCTGCCCGTAGCGGTGGTAGACGCCGGTACGGACCCCCGTGCTGAAGCTCAGCCCGCCCCTCAGCTCCGGCTCCCCGAAGGGCCTCAGCCACCAGGCGAGCAGCCCGAGCACGGCCAGTACGGCCACCAGCCCCCACAGGGCGGTGCGCCTGCGGATGCGGGGCGGTACGTGAGCCATGCGGCGATCCTGCCACCGGGCGCGGCCGCTGTCACGGCCCGCCCGCGGCGGAGGGGGCCGGAGGGGTTCCGGGTACCGCCTACCCTTGTTGCATGACCAGCAGCAGCGACCGGAGCACGGCAGTGGACGTCAAGGGAACATACGAGGTGCGCACCTACGGGTGCCAGATGAACGTGCACGACTCCGAGCGGCTGTCCGGTCTGCTGGAGGGCGCGGGCTACACGCGCGCCCCCGAGGGCTCCGACGGCGACGCCGACGTCGTGGTGTTCAACACCTGCGCCGTGCGGGAGAACGCCGACAACAAGCTGTACGGCAACCTCGGCCGGCTCGCCCCGATGAAGACCAAGCGCCCCGGCATGCAGATCGCCGTCGGCGGCTGCCTCGCGCAGAAGGACCGCGACACGATCGTCAAGCGTGCCCCCTGGGTCGACGTGGTCTTCGGCACGCACAACATCGGCAAGCTGCCCGTCCTGCTGGAGCGCGCCCGCGTGCAGGAAGAGGCGCAGGTCGAGATCGCCGAGTCGCTGGAGGCCTTCCCCTCCACGCTGCCGACCCGCCGCGAGTCCGCGTACGCCGCGTGGGTCTCGATCTCCGTCGGCTGCAACAACACCTGCACCTTCTGCATCGTCCCGGCCCTGCGCGGCAAGGAGGAGGACCGCCGTCCCGGCGACATCCTCGCCGAGGTCGAGGCCCTGGTCGCCGAGGGCGTCTCGGAGATCACCCTGCTCGGGCAGAACGTGAACGCCTACGGATCCGACCTCGGAGACCGCGAGGCCTTCTCGAAGCTGCTGCGGGCGTGCGGGCAGATCGAGGGCCTGGAGCGGGTCCGCTTCACCTCCCCGCACCCGCGCGACTTCACGGACGACGTGATCGCGGCGATGGCCGAGACCCCGAACGTCATGCCGCAGCTGCACATGCCGATGCAGTCCGGATCGGACACCATCCTGCGCGCGATGCGCCGCTCGTACCGCCAGGAGCGCTTCCTCGGCATCATCGAGAAGGTCCGCGCGGCCATCCCGCACGCGGCGATCTCCACCGACATCATCGTGGGCTTCCCCGGTGAGACGGAGGAGGACTTCGAGCAGACGATGCACGCCGTGCGCGAGGCCCGCTTCGCGAACGCCTTCACCTTCCAGTACTCCAAGCGCCCCGGGACCCCGGCGGCCGACATGGAGGGGCAGATCCCGAAGGAGGTCGTCCAGGAGCGCTACATGCGCCTGGTCGCCCTCCAGGAGGAGATCTCCTGGGAGGAGAACAAGAAGCAGGTCGGCCGGACGCTGGAGGTCATGGTCGCGGAGGGCGAGGGCCGCAAGGACGGCGCCACGCACCGGCTGTCCGGGCGCGCGCCCGACAACCGCCTGGTGCACTTCACGAAGCCGGAGGGGGAGGTCCGCCCCGGCGACGTGGTGACGGTGGACATCACCTACGCGGCCCCGCACCACCTGCTCGCGGAGGGCCCGACGCAGTCCGTGCGCCGCACCCGCGCCGGCGACGCCTGGGAGAAGCGCAACGCGGCTCCCGCGCAGCCCCAGGGCGTCATGCTGGGCATCCCCACGCTGGGCGTCCCCGCCCCGCTCCCCGCGGCGACGTCCGGCTGCGCCCTGCCCGCGTCCTCCTGACAGCCGCGTAGGGCCCCCGCCGGGGGCCGCGGGGGCTTAGGGTGCGGATCATGCTTGTTGCCGCCGCCGTGTGCCCCGCCCCGCCCCTGCTCGTGCCCGAGGTCGCGGCCGGGGCCGCCCCCGAGCTCGCGGACGCCCGTACCGCCTGCTCCGACGCGCTCGCGGTGCTCGCCGCCTCCCGCCCCGACCTGCTGGTCGTGGTCGGCGCCGCCGACCAGGACCACCGCGGGCCCTATCCGCAGGGCTCCCGCGGCGGCTTCCACGGCTTCGGGGTGGAGGCCGACGTACAGCTCGGCGACGGCGAGGAGGGGCCGCGGCTGCTGCCGCCGTCCCTGGCCGTCGGCGCCTGGCTGCTCCGGCACGCCCGGTGGGGAGCCTCCCCCGTCGAGGGGCTCGGCGTCGGGGAACCCCTCGACGCCGCGCGGTGCCTGGAGGCCGGCCGCGGGCTCGCCGCCCGCGAGGAGCGCGTCGCGCTCCTCGTCATGGGCGACGGCAGCGCCTGCCGCACCCTGAAGGCCCCCGGCTACCTCGACGACCGTGCCGCCGCCTTCGACGCCGCCGCGGCCCGCGCGCTCGGCGCCGCCGACGTGGCCGCGCTCGCCGGCCTCGACACCGAGCTCGCGTACGAGCTCAAGGCCGCGGGCCGGGCGCCCTGGCAGGTGCTGGCCGGGGCGGGCGAGGGCGCGGGCCTCGACGGGCGGCTGCTGTACGAGGACGCGCCGTACGGGGTCGGCTACTTCGTCGCGGCCTGGTCCTGACCGCCCGAAGACCGGCTGGACGCCGCCGGGGGCGCCGGCGGGAACGCGGAAGGGGCGCGGGTTCGTCCGAACCCGCGCCCCTTGCGCCGACCGCGTCAGGAAGACGGCGCCGGCGGCGTCGGCCCGCCGGGGGCGTCCTTGTGCGCGATCTTGCCCAGGGCGTCCTTCGCCTTGCTCGTGCCGGTCTCGATGTGACCGTGGTACTTCCCCTTGGTCTTGGAGTCCACGGCCTTGGCCACCTTGTCGAGATTCTGGCCGATCTTCCCCTCGTGCTGCTGCGCGAGGTCGCCGACCTTTTCCTTCGCCGGTGCGAGCTTGGCCTTCAGCGTGTCCAGCAGGCCCATGGGTCACCTTCCAGTGGCGGTAGCTACGTACGGGCGCCTTCGCCGGTCTCGCTGTCCGCGGCCTTCTCCGCCGACTGCTGCTTCGGGATCTCCACGCCTTCCGGCGCGGCACCCTCCGACGCGGCCGAGGCCTCGGCCGCGGCCGCCGTCTCCGCCGTGTCGTCGGCGACCGCCTCCGCGGACTCCGTCGTCATGCTCGCGGCCGCGGCCTCCTCCGTGCTCGCTTCCGCGGCCTTGCGGCGAAACCGACTAAAAACGCCCATGTCTACTCCCATAACGTTACTCGTGCGGGTGAAGTTCCGCCCCGTGCGGCCCGGCCTCCGCCGGGCGTGCGCCCGGCGGAACCTCGCCAGGGCAACGACCCCGACACCACCCCGTCACGTAACTCGATCGGGTACATGCTGCGGCGTTTGCGAGACTGGGTCGGTGAGCAATGCAGCCCCCGCTCCGCGGGTCATCGCCGTCGTCGGTCCCACCGCGGCCGGAAAGTCCGATCTGGGCGTAGCCCTCGCCCGCCGTTTCGACGGCGAAGTCGTCAACGCCGACTCCATGCAGCTGTACCGGGGGATGGACATCGGCACCGCCAAGCTGACGACCGAGGAGCGCGGCGGAGTCCCGCACCACCTCCTCGACATCTGGGACGTGACCGAGACCGCGAGCGTCGCCGAGTACCAGCGCCTGGCCCGCGCCGAGATCGACAAGCTCCTCGCCCAGGGCCGTACGCCGGTCCTCGTCGGCGGATCGGGCCTGTACGTCCGCGGCGCCCTCGACGCCATGGAGTTCCCCGGCACCGACCCGGAGGTCCGGGCCCGGCTGGAGGAGGAGGTCACGCTGCGCGGCCCCGGCGCCCTGCACGCCCGCCTCGCCGCCGCCGACCCGGCCGCCGCCCGGGCGATCCTGCCCAGCAACGGCCGCCGCATCGTCCGCGCCCTGGAGGTCATCGAGATCACCGGGAAGCCCTTCACCGCGAACCTGCCCGGCCACGACTCGGTCTACGACACCGTGCAGATCGGCGTCGACGTGGCGCGGCCGGAGCTCGACGAGCGGATCGCGCTGCGCGTGGACCGGATGTGGGAGGCCGGGCTCGTCGACGAGGTGCGGGCCCTGGAGGCCCGGGGCCTGCGCGACGGAATCACGGCTTCCAGGGCGCTCGGCTACCAGCAGGTGCTCGCCGCCCTCGCCGGCGAATGCACCGAGGACGAGGCCCGGGCCGAGACCGTACGGGCCACCAAGCGCTTCGCCCGCCGCCAGGACTCCTGGTTCCGCAGGGACCCCCGTGTGCACTGGCTCAGCGGCGCCGCCGCGGACCGGGGGGAACTCGTCGGACTCGCGCAGTCGTTGGTCGAACGAGCGGTCACAGCCTGATCACGTGATGGCATCGGGACGCCCCTCGCGCCCGTTCGGGGCCCTGAGCCGTGCCATCATCAAATTCCGCGGGTGCGGTCACCGGCGGTGAACAACGGCGTACGAAGTCCGAGTGGGGAGGGCGCGTGGCGATGGAGGCCGGCCCTCGCGACACCGGGCAGGACGGTACGAGGCAGGACGCGGACGTGTGGGACGGTGATCCCGCGGTCGCCCGCCCCGAGGCGCTCGGCCTGCCCGCCGATCCCGCACGACTGACCCCCGACGGCCCGGACGCACCGGACACCGCCGAGGCGGAGGCCGCCGCCGGTCCCGAGTTCGAGGTCGAGCTGCGCCCGCAGCGCCGGCTGCGGATCTGGCAGATCGCCCCGATCGTGATGCTGGCCGCCGCCGGCTCCCTGATGTTCGCCTTCCCGCTCGCCTTCGAGTTCGGCGACGGCGGAGCCGTGGTCGCCATGCTCGGCTTCCTCATCTGCTGCTGCGCCGGCGGCTGGGGGATGATGGCCGCCCGCCGCGTCGGATACACCTGGCCCGGGCTCCCGGCCCGCGGCAGCGGCCGCCGCCCCGACTGGCGCATGGCCGGGTTGTACGCCCTGGTCGCGCTGGCCGTCGTGGCGCTGGCCGTGTACCGGGTCGCGCGGCTGCGGTAGCCGCCGGCCGCCGCCCGGAGGCTGCCCGCCGGCCGTTCCCGCGGCGCCGCCGACCTGCCCGAACGTCCCGCTCGGTACCATGGGCGCGTGACGCAGACGAGCCTCTCCTTCCTCAAGGGCCACGGCACCGAGAACGACTTCGTGATCGTCCCGGACCCGGACAACGCCGTCGAGCTGCCCGCGACCGCCGTCGCGAAGCTGTGCGACCGGCGCGCCGGCATCGGCGCGGACGGAGTGCTGCACGTCGTCCGGTCCGCCGCCCACCCCGAGGCCGCGCACCTGGCCGACGAGGCCGAGTGGTTCATGGACTACCGCAACAGCGACGGCTCCGTCGCCGAGATGTGCGGCAACGGCGTCCGCGTCTTCGCCCGCTACCTCCAGTACGCCGGCCACGTCGAGCCCGGCGACCTCGCCGTCGCCACCCGCGGCGGCGTCAAGCGGGTGCACCTCGACAAGAGCGGCGACGTGACGGTCTCCATGGGCCGGGCCGTCC
This sequence comes from Streptomyces sp. NPDC001903, assembly GCF_042891345.1. Lineage (NCBI taxonomy): Bacteria > Bacillati > Actinomycetota > Actinomycetes > Kitasatosporales > Streptomycetaceae > Streptomyces > Streptomyces sp. NPDC001903. Next base: position 352,249 of record NZ_JBIASZ010000007.1, on the reverse strand, counting down.
TCCCCGAGGAGCAGGTCACCGTGAGCGTCGGCGAGCGCGCCTGGCCCGCCCGCAACGTCAACATGGGCAACCCGCACGCCGTCGCCTTCGTCGACAGCCTGGACCACGCAGGAAAGCTGCTCGACCCGCCCCCGTTCAGCCCGGCCGAGGTCTACCCGACGGGCGTCAACGTGGAGTTCGTCGTCGACCGCGGCCCCCGGCACGTCGCCATGCGCGTCCACGAGCGCGGTTCCGGCGAGACCCGCTCCTGCGGCACCGGCGCCTGCGCCGTCGCCGTGGCCGCCATCCGCCGCGACGGCGCCGACCCGGCCGTCACCGGCGAGCCCGTCACGTACACCGTCGACCTCCCCGGCGGCACCCTCGTCATCACCGAACACCCCGACGGGCAGATCGACATGACGGGACCCGCCGTCATCGTCGCCGCGGGCGAGTTCGACGCGGCCTGGCTCACCGAAACGGCTTTCGGCTGAGGGTTCCCTCTAATGGGTGATCCGTTTCACGCTGAGCGAGAGGCGGACTGCGCCACGTGGTGGGGTCGGTAGCATCAGGCACCGGCCCTGAGGGCTCACCCCATGCCCGCCACCGCCGGTCGAAGCCGCCGGAGGTGCCCATGAGTGCAGAGGCCACGAACCCCGAAGCACGTCCCGAAGCGCGCCCCGAACTCCGCAGACGAGGTCGAACCCGCCTTGACCTGCGACGACTCGGGCGCGCTGCCCTTCTCGGACCCACATCCCGAGACCGGCTCCCCGACGCCATCGGCCACGTCGCCGAGGCGCACCGCGCCCACCACCCGGACGCGGACCTGTCCCTCCTGCGCCGCGCCTACGTGCTCGCGGAGTCCTCACACCGCGGCCAGATGCGCAAAAGCGGTGAGCCGTACATCACACATCCGCTCGCCGTCACCCTGATCCTCGCCGAACTCGGCGCCGAGACCACGACCTTGACGGCCTCTCTGCTCCACGACACGGTCGAGGACACCGAGGTGACCCTCGATCAGGTCCGCGCGGAATTCGGCGACGAGGTCTGTTTCATCGTCGACGGCGTCACCAAGGTCGAGAAGATCGACTACGGCGCCGCCGCCGAGCCCGAGACCTTCCGCAAGATGCTCGTCGCCACCGGCAACGACGTCCGCGTCATGTCCATCAAACTCGCCGACCGGCTGCACAACATGCGCACCCTCGGCGTGATGCGCCCCGAGAAACAGGCGCGCATCGCCAAGGTGACCCGCGACGTCCTCATCCCGCTCGCCGAACGGCTCGGCGTGCAGGCGCTCAAGACCGAGCTGGAAGACCTCGTCTTCGCGATCCTGCACCCCGAGGAGTACGAGCACACCCGCGCGCTCATCGCGGCCCACGCCGGCGAGCGCGACCCCCTGCCCGCCATCGCCGACTCCGTGCGCGGCGTGCTGCGGGAGGCGGGCATCGCCGCGGAGGTGGTCGTGCGCCCCCGGCACTTCGTCTCCGTCCACCGGATCGCCCGCACCCGCGGCGAGCTGCGCGGCTCCGACTTCGGCCGCATCCTCGTCCTCGTCGGCGAGAACGCCGACTGCTATGCCGTGCTGGGTGAGCTGCACACCTGCTTCACCCCGGTCGTCTCGGAGTTCAAGGACTTCATCGCCGCCCCGAAGTTCAACCTCTACCAGTCGCTGCACACGGCCGTCGCCACGCCCGAGGGGTACGTGGCCGAAGTCATCGTCCGCACCCGCCAGATGCACCGGGTCGCCGAGGCCGGGGTGGTCGCCCTCGGCAATCCGTACGCCACCGCCCCGGCCGCGGAGCCCGCCCCCGACTGCGACGAGGAGCGGGTCGACCCGACCCGGCCCGGCTGGCTCTCGCGGCTCCTCGACTGGCAGCAGTCCGCGCCCGACCCCGACACCTTCTGGAGCGTGCTGCGCGCCGAGCTGGCACAGGACCGTGAGATCACGGTCTTCCGCGAAGACGGCAGGTCCTCCGGAACGCTCAGTCTGCCGGCCGGCGCCAGCTGTATCGACGCCGCCTACGCGCAGTACGGCGAGGCGGCCCACGGCTGTATCGGCGCCCGGGTCAACGGGCGCCTCACCTCCCTGGCCTCCCGGCTCTCCGACGGGGACACCGTCCAGCTGCTGCTCGCCCAGGACGCCTCCTCCGGGCCCGCCGCCGACTGGCTGGAGCACGCCAGGACCCCGGCCGCCCGGATCGCCATCTCCAGCTGGCTCCAGGCACATCCCGACACCGCGAAACCCGCCGCCACTCCCGCCCGGGCCCCGCTGTCCGTGGTCGGCGCCCGGGGCGGCGGCGGCAACGCCGTGGCCGACCTGCCGGACGCCACCGTGCGGCTGGCCGGCTGCTGTACTCCCGTGCCGCCGGACGCGGTGGCCGGGTTCGTCGTACGGGGCGGGGCCGTCACCGTCCACCGCATCCACTGCGCGGCGGTGGCCCAGATGCGCGCGCTGGGGCGGACCTCCGTCGCCGTGCACTGGCGGGCCACGGCGGACTGCCGGGTCACGCTGCTCGCCGAATCGTTCGGCCGCCCGCACCTGCTGGCCGACCTGACCGAGGCCATCGCCCGCGAGGGGGTGGAGGTGGTCTCCGCGACCGTGGAACCGCCCGTCGAGCAGCGGGTCCGGCACACGTACACCCTGCAACTGCCCGACGCCACGGGACTGCCGGCCCTGATGCGGGCGATGCGGGACGTACCGGGGGTCTACGACGTGCGCCGGGCGTAGGCCGGACCCGGTCGGGAGGGGACCGGGACTGCGCCGGGACGGCGGCGGAAGGTCCCGTTCGGGTGGACCCGTCGCGCGTCGTGCGCGGCCGCACGGCGGGCGCTGGTAAGCGGTGGGGGATGCAGCTCTCCTCCCCGCGCCTGCGCGCCGCCCTGCTGGCCGCGGCCTCCCTCACCCTCGTCGCCGCCGTGCTGCCCCCGCCGAAGCCGCTGGGCATCGGCGACACGCTGTTCCCGGAGCTCGGGAACCCCGGGTACGACGTCCTCTCGTACGACCTGTCCTTCACGTACAAGGACAACAAGAGCCCGCTCGACGCGATCACCGTCATCGACGCCCGCGCGCTGGAGCCGCTGGAGCGGATCAACCTCGACTTCACCCACGGCACGGTGGCGTCCGCGCAGGTCAACGGCGAGCCGGCCCACTTCGAGAGCGCCGGCGAGGACCTCGTGCTCACCCCGGCGAGCCCGGTCGCGGCGAACGTGCCGCTCCACATCGAGATCCGGCACACCAGCGATCCCCGGGGCATCGCCGACGGGGGCTGGCTGCCCACCGAGGACGGGCTGGCCATGGCCAACCAGGCCGACGCCGCCCACCGGGTCTTCCCGTGCAACGACCATCCGGCGGACAAGGCGTACTTCACCTTCCGGATCACCGCCCCGGCCGGGCTGACCGCCGTGGCCAACGGGGTGGCGGGCGCCCTCCCGGCCCCCCGGGCCGCGGGCGCGACCACCTGGACGTACCGGACCCTGCATCCGATGGCCACCGAGCTCGCGCAGGTCTCCATCGGGGACTCGGCCGTGGTGGCGGCCACCGGTCCGCACGGGCTGCCGCTGCGCAGCGTGGTCCCGGCCGCGGACCGCAAGAGGCTGGAGCCCTGGCTGCAGAAGACCGCCGGGCACATCCGGTGGATGGAGCAGCGCGTCGGCAGCTACCCGTTCGAGAACTACGGCGTGCTGATCGCCAAGGCCAAGACCGGGTTCGAGCTGGAGACGCAGACCCTCTCGCTCTTCGAGAACGGCCTGTTCTCGGGGGTGGGCTACCCCGCGTGGTACGTCGAGGCGGTCATGGTCCACGAGCTCGCCCACCAGTGGTTCGGCGACAGCGTCACCCCCCGGACCTGGTCCGACCTGTGGCTCAACGAGGGGCACGCCACCTGGTACGAGGCCCTGTACGCGGACGGCCTCGGCAAGTACTCCATGGAGCGGCGCATGCGCGAGGCGTACCAGCGCTCCGACCAGTGGCGGGCGGCGGGCGGACCCCCGGCCGCGCCGAAGCCCCCGGCCGCCGGGGAGAAGGTCGGGCTGTTCCGGCCGGCCGTCTACGACGGGGCCGCCCTCATCCTGTACGCGCTGCGGCAGGAGATCGGGGAGAAGGCCTTCGACCGGGTCGAGCGGCGCTGGGTGGCGGAGAACAAGGACGCGACCGCCGGCACGGCGGACTTCGTACGCCTGGCCTCGGAGGTGGCCGGACGGGACCTCACGGCCTTCCTGGAGCCGTGGCTGTACGGGAAGACCACCCCGGCGATGCCCGGGCACCCGGAGTGGGGCGGCCCGAAAAGCGTGTGACCCCCGGGGAACGGGCATGTCACCATCGACAGGGCCGGTCGACGGAGCCGCACGCCGGGGGAATCTCCCGGCGACGCGACACGTTGGACGTGACAGAGTTAGGCCTCTCTCACGCCCGGCCACGGCCGCGCGTGGGACGGCCGCATTCGATATCGACGTAAGGATCCAATGACCTCCTCTTCTTCCCCTTCCCAGGACGCGCGGGACGCACGGGACGTGCCGGACTCGCAGAGCTTCACCGAGAGCCTCCGGGCCGACGCCCTGATGGAAGAGGACGTCGCCTGGAGCCACGAGGTCGACGGAGACCGGGACGGCGAACAGTTCGAGCGCTCCGAGCGCGCGGCACTGCGCCGCGTGGCCGGCCTCTCCACCGAGCTCGAAGACGTCACCGAGGTCGAGTACCGGCAGCTGCGCCTGGAGCGCGTGGTGCTGGTGGGCGTCTGGACCTCCGGAACGGTGCAGGACGCCGAGAACTCCCTCGCGGAGCTCGCCGCCCTCGCCGAGACGGCGGGCGCCCTCGTACTCGACGGCGTGATCCAGCGCCGTGACAAGCCGGACCCGGCCACCTTCATCGGCTCGGGCAAGGCCCGCGAACTGCGCGACATCGTGCTGGAGAGCGGAGCCGACACCGTCGTCTGCGACGGTGAGCTCAGCCCCGGCCAGCTCATCGCCCTCGAGGACGTCGTCAAGGTCAAGGTGGTCGATCGGACCGCCCTGATCCTCGACATCTTCGCCCAGCACGCCAAGTCCCGAGAGGGCAAGGCGCAGGTCGCGCTCGCGCAGATGCAGTACATGCTGCCGCGACTGCGCGGCTGGGGTCAGTCGCTGTCCCGGCAGATGGGTGGCGGCGGCGGTGGCGGCATGGCCACCCGAGGCCCCGGTGAGACCAAGATCGAGACCGACCGGCGCCGGATCCGCGAGAAGATGGCGAAGATGCGCCGGGAGATCGCGGAGATGAAGACCGGCCGCGACATCAAGCGGCAGGAACGGCGCCGCAACAAGGTGCCCTCGGTCGCCATCGCCGGCTACACCAACGCCGGCAAGTCCTCGCTGCTCAACCGCCTCACGGGCGCGGGCGTACTGGTGGAGAACGCGCTGTTCGCCACCCTCGACCCGACCGTGCGCCGGGCCGAGACGCCCAGCGGCCGGATCTACACCCTGGCCGACACGGTCGGTTTCGTCCGGCACCTGCCCCACCACCTGGTCGAGGCGTTCCGCTCCACGATGGAGGAGGTCGGCGACTCCGACCTCATCCTGCACATCGTGGACGGCTCGCACCCGGCCCCGGAGGAGCAGCTGGCGGCCGTCCGCGAGGTCATCCGCGAGGTCGGCGCGGTCAACGTGCCCGAGATCGTGGTGATCAACAAGGCCGACGCCGCGGACCCGCTCGTACTGCAGCGGCTGCTGCGCATCGAGCGGCACTCCATCGCCGTCTCGGCGCGCACGGGGCAGGGCATCGCCGAGCTCCTCGCGCTCATCGACTCCGAGCTGCCGCGGCCCGAGGTCGAGGTCGAGGCGCTGGTGCCGTACACCCGCGGCTCGCTGGTCGCCCGGGCGCACGCCGAGGGCGAGGTGATCTCCGAGGAGCACACCCCGGAGGGCACCCTGCTGAAGGCGCGCGTCCACCAGGAACTGGCGGCGGACCTGGCGCCGTACGTGCCGGCGAAGCGCTGACGGGCAAGCGGACACACGACGGAGGGCCCCCTGCGGTGCAGGGGGCCCTCCGTCGTGCCGCGGGACGCGTCCCGGGCGGGACTACTTGAACTTGGCGCTCACGGCGTCGAAGATCCCCTTGGCCTCCGGGCCCAGCCGGGGTCCGGCCAGCCAGCCCGCCTTGGCGGGGCCGATCGAGGTGTTGGACACCAGCGCCGGCTTGCCGTCACTGCCCGCGGCCACCCAGCCGCCGCCGGACGAGCCGCCGGTCATCGTGCAGCCGATCCGGTACATCACCGGGGCGTTCGCGGCCAGCGACAGCCGGCCCGGCTTGTCGGTGCACTGGAAGGCCTTCTGGCCGTCGAACGGGGCCGCCGCCGGGTAGCCGGTCGCCGTGATGCCCGCGACCTTCGGCACCGCCGGGGCGTTGAACTCCACCGGGAGCGCCGCGCCGACCGTCTCCTCCAGGGACTTCCCGGTGCTCTTCTCCGGGGTCACGTGCAGCACCGCGAAGTCGTACGGGGCGCCGGCGCCACCGGTCGGACCGCCGTTCGCGATCCACTGGTCCGAGGTCTGCGCCCAGTCGCTCCACCACACGCCGTACGGGGCCACCTGCTCGCGCGGGGCGCCCTTGAGCTGCGCGGCCGGCTTGCCCGCGTTGTTGTACGACGGCACGAAGGCGATGTTGCGGTACCAGCCGCCGGACTTGCCCGCGTGCACGCAGTGGCCGGCCGTCCAGACCATGTTGGACTTGCCCGGGTGGGCCGGGTCCTTCACCACGGTCGCCGAGCAGACCATGGAGCCCTCGGGGCCGTCGAAGAACACCTTGCCGGACACGGGAACGCTGCTGTGGTAGGGCGCGTTGGCGGCCTTGGCCTGCACCGGGGCCGGGGTCGGGTCGGTGACGCCCTGGTCCTTGCCGGCGTCCGGGTCGACGGCCGGGGTCTGCGGGGTCTTGTCGGCCTCACGCATCCGGTCCGGGTCCCAGAGGTCCTCGATGATCGGGTTGATGTAGTCGCCCGCCTCGCGGAGCCAGTCCTCCTGCTTCCAGTTCTTCCACGCACCCCCCTTCCACTTCTCCAGGTCGATGCCGTGCTGCTTGAGCCTCTCCTTGAGCTGGTCCGGGATCTTGATCCCGTCGGCTCCGGACGGGAGGCTCGCCGCCACGGTCGGCTTGGCGTCGCCGCCGGCCTCCCCGTCTCCGGGTCCGCAGGCCGCGGCGGTCAGGGCGAGAGCCGCCGCGCACAGGATCGCGGTGACCGGTCGGTTCGGTCGCATGTCGTGAATCCCCCTGGTGATTCCGGGTGTCAGACGCGGTGCAGTTGAGGCGCTTGGGGCGCGCGTGGTGCGTGCCGCCGAGTGCAGCACCCCACTATGCCGCTGCCGTTGGGGACGGCACAGCCCGGGGCCGCGGTTCCGGGACGGACGGACGCCGCGCAGTTCCGGCGCATTCCGGGCGAAGTCCCCACGGGGCAAGGATCTTGCGGCCACCCGTGATCCGCCGACGCCACCGTCGTTGGTACGTACGGGGGATGGGGGGCGGCGTTCATGTTCGAGGCGCAATCCGATGGAGCACTCCGTGCGGGAGGTCCGAGAGTCGTGGCTTTGACCGAGCAGGGCGCGGCTGCCGCGCAGGTGCCGTCGCAGGGGAGCCGGGCCGTGGGGCCCGGCGGGGTGGAGGGCATCCTGCGGCGGCAGGCGATGCGCGAGTCCGCCGCCCGGACGTACGCGCGCTCGCTGCCCATCGTCCCGGTGCGCGCCCGGGGCCTGACCATCGAGGGCGCCGACGGGCGGCGCTACCTGGACTGCCTCTCCGGCGCGGGCACCCTCGCCCTGGGCCACAACCACCCCGTGGTGCTCGAAGCCGTGCGGGGCGTCCTGGACTCCGGAGCCCCGCTGCACGTCCTGGACCTCGCGACCCCGGTCAAGGACGCCTTCACCACGGAGCTGTTCGCCTGCCTCCCGCCGGAACTGGCCGCCGACGCCCGGATCCAGTTCTGCGGTCCCGCCGGCACGGACGCGGTGGAGGCCGCGCTCAAGCTGGTCCGCACCGCCACCGGGCGCTCGGGACTGCTGGCCTTCACGGGGGCCTACCACGGGATGACCGCCGGAGCCCTCGGCGCCTCGGGCGGAGCGCCGGACGTCCGGGTGACCCGGCTGCCGTACCCGCAGGACTTCCGCTGTCCGTTCGGGGTCGGCGGTCCCGAGGGCGCGCGGCTCGGGGCCCGTTGGACCGAGAGCCTGCTGGACGACCCCAAGGGCGGGGTGCCGGCGCCCGCGGCGATGATCGTCGAGCCGGTGCAGGGGGAGGGCGGGGTCTTCCCGGCCCCCGACGCATGGCTGCGCCGGATGCGCGAGATCACCGCGGCCCGGGGGATCCCGCTGATCGCGGACGAGGTGCAGACGGGCGTGGGCCGCACCGGCGCCTTCTGGGGCGTCGACCACGCCGGGGTGGTGCCGGACGTGATGGTCCTGTCCAAGGCGATCGGCGGCAGCCTCCCGCTGGCGGTGATCGTGTACCGGTCGGACCTGGACGTCTGGGCCCCGGGAGCCCATGCCGGAACGTTCCGCGGCAACCAGCTGGCGATGGCGGCCGGGACGGCCACCTTGGCGTACGTACGGAAGAACCGTCTCGCCGAGCGCGCCGGGGCCCTGGGCGAGCGGATGCTGACCGCCCTGCGCGACCTGGCCCGCGAGCACCCCTGCATCGGGGACGTACGGGGCCGCGGCCTGATGATCGGCGTCGAACTCGTCGACCCGGAGACCGGGGCCACGGCGCAGGCCCTGGCCGCGGCGGTCCGCCAGGAGTGCCTGAACCGCGGGCTGATCGTCGAACTCGGCGGCCGCAACTCCAGCGTGGTGCGCCTGCTGCCCCCGCTGACCCTGACCGACGACCAGGCCGCGGCGGTCCTGGACCGCCTCTCGGACGCCATCCCGGCAGCCGCCTCCCGCCACCCCCACTGACCACAAGGACCTCCGTCATGCCCGAAGCCCCGTTGTCCACGCCGACCACCGCCCCCGCCGACCCGGGTGGGACCGCCGGCCCGGGTGGGACCGCCGCCCCCGCCGGACCCGAGGCGGCCGACCGGCCCGCCGTCCCCGCGCGCCAGGCCGCGCCGACACGGACCGCTGCCGCCGGGGCCGGGGCCGGGGCCGGGGCAGGGGTCGGGACGGGGTCCGGGGTCCGCGGGCACGGCGTGCCGCGGCAGGACGGCGGCGGGCTGAGGCACCGGACCGGCATCGGCGGCCCGCTCGGGACGGCCGATCCGCTGGACCACCCCGATCCGGGCGTCGCCGCCGAGGGCGCCGCCGTGGAGAACCTGTTGAGGTGCTGGGTTCGGGAGAGCGGGATCGGGAGCCCGGGCACGGCCGTCGGGAGCCTGCTGCGCATCCCCCTCCCCGCATCCGGGACCGCCCTGCTCGTCAGCGTCCGGTACTGGTCCGCCACCGGCTGGCACCGCTTCGGCCCCGCCCGGCTCGAAGGCGCGCCCACCGGCGCCCCCGCCCTGGACGCCGTCACCCTCGCCTCGCTGCTCGCCCGCGAGGGCGACCCCCACGGCCGCGGTGGCGCCGACCTCGTCGGCCGGGTCGCCGACTCGGTGCGCCGCACCGCCGAGTTCATCGCCGACCGGCGCGAACGGCCCACCCCGCCCGCGCCCGTCGCCGGTGACCTCTTCCTCACCGCCGAACAGTCCCTCCTGCTCGGCCACCCCCTCCAGCCGGACCCGAAGAGCCGCGAAGGACTCTCCGAATCCGAGATCCGCCGCTACTCGCCCGAACTCCACGGCTCCTTCCCCCTGCACTGGCTCGCCGTCGCCCCCTCGGCCCTCGCCACCGACTCGGCCTGGACCGAACGCGGCCGCCCCGTCTCCGCCGCCCGGCTCCTGGGCCGGCTCACCCCCGGACTCCCGCTGCCCGACGGCACGACCCCCCTTCCCCTGCACCCCTGGCAGGCCCGCGACCTGCTCCGGCGGCCCGCCGTCGCGGCCCTCCGCGATGCGGGACTCCTGTACGACCTGGGTCCCTTCGGCGAGCCCTGGCACCCCACCTCCTCCGTCCGCACCGTCCACCGCCCCGGCGCCCCCGCGATGCTCAAGCTCTCCCTGGGCCTGCGCATCACCAACTCCCGCCGCGAGAACCTCCGCAAGGAACTCCACCGCGGCGTCGAGGTGCACCGGCTGCTCCGCACCGGCCTCGCTGAACAGTGGCAGGCGGCCCACCCCTGCTTCGACATCGTGCGCGACCCCGCCTGGATCGCCGTCGACGCCCCGGACGGCACCCCCGTCCCCGGACTCGACGCCGTGCTCCGGCACAACCCCTTCCGCTCCCACGACGACGCCGTCTGCATCGCCGCACTCACCGCGCCCCGCCCGTGGCCGGGCCGGACCACCATGCGTTCCCGGCTCGCCGAGACCGTCTCGCGGCTCGCCGCCGCCACCGGGCGCCCGACCGCCGCCGTCGCCGCCGAGTGGTTCCTGCGCTACCTCGACCACGTCGTCCTGCCGATCCTCGCCTTCGACGCGCTCGCAGGGATCGCCCTCGAAGCGCACCAGCAGAACGCGCTGGTCCTCCTCGACCCGGCCGGCTGGCCGGTCGGCGGCCGCTACCGCGACAACCAGGGCTACTACTTCCGCGCCTCCCGCCGCGCGGAACTGGAGCGCAGGCTCCCCGGAATCGGCAGCGCCAGCGACACCTTCGTCTCCGACGCCGTCACCGACGAACGGTTCACCTACTACCTCGGCATCAACAACGTGCTCGGCCTCATCGGTGCCTTCGGATCCCAGCAACTCGCCGACGAGCGCGTCCTGCTCGCCGCCTTCCGCCGCTTCCTCGGCAAGGCCTCCGGACTCGGACCGCTCCCCGCGCGGCTGCTCGACTCACCCACCCTGCGGTGCAAGGCGAACCTCCTCACCCGCCTGGGCGGCCTCGACGAGCTCGTCGGCCCCGTGGACTCCCAGTCCGTCTACGTCACCATCGCCAACCCCCTCCACGATTGAGCGCCGATGCCCTCCACCGACACGCCCGCCTACGCGGCCACCGCCACCTACACCTCCGCCTCCGCCCACGCGTCGGCCGCCACCGCCACCAGCACCGGCGCCCGCATCCCCGGCCGGCGGCTCACCGCCCGCCTGCTGCCCCTGCTGGCCGAAGCCGAACTGCTCGACTCCCCGGCCGGCTGGGGCGCCGCCGCCACCCCGGCCGGGTCCTTCCGCCTCGAACCCGTACGGCTCGGCCGCGACCTGGAGCTGCTGACCGGCTGGATGAACGACCCCGAGGTGGCCGCGTACTGGGAGCTCGCCGGCCCCGCCGCCGTCACCGGCGCGCACGTACGGTCCCAGCTCGACGGGAACGGCCACAGCGTCCCCTGCCTCGGCCTCCTCGACGGCACGCCGATGAGCTACTGGGAGATCTACCGGGCCGACCTCGACCCGCTCTCCCGCCACTACCCGGCGCGCCCCCACGACACGGGTATCCACCTGCTCATCGGGGACGGCACGAACCGCGGCCGCGGTCTGGGCACGGCCCTGCTGCGCGCCGTCGCCAACCTGGTGCTCGACAACCGCCCGCGCTGCACCCGCGTCATCGCCGAACCGGACATCCGCAACACCCCCTCCGTTTCAGCCTTCCTCAACTCCGGATTCCGCTGTTCCGCGGAGATCGACCTCCCCGGGAAGCGGGCCGCCCTGATGATCCGCGAGCGGGCCCTGCGCAATCTCATCTGACCCGTCCGAGCCTCCCGTTCACGCCTCACCCTTCGAAAACTCTGCGTCACGCAGCAAAGTTCCCGATCCCGAGGAGTCCCGTGCCGAATTTCCCCGCCACCCCCGACTCCGCCGGCCCCCAGTTCTCGGAAGCCTCCGTTCCGCCGTCCCCCCAACACCCCTGCACACCCCCCGAACTCACCACCGCCACCTGGGAGTCCGCCGCCCGCAGGCTGCTCGCCAAGATGCTGGCCGAGTTCGCCTACGAGGAGATCATCAGCCCCCTCCGGGCCCCCGCCCCGGCCACCGCCGCGGGCGACGCCTGGCAGCTGACCCTCGACGACGGCAGCGGCCTCGGCTTCCGGGCCCGCCGCCGCGCGTACGGCAGCTGGCACGTCGCCCCCGACACCATCACGCTCACGCCGCCGCCCCCGTCCACGGAGCCCCCGACCGCCTTCGGGGACCCGTACGCCTTCCTCCTGCGCACCCGCGCCCTCCTCGGCCTCGACGGATCCACCCTCGGCCACCTCGTCCGCGAGCTCAGCGCCACCCTCGCCGCCGACGCCCGCATCGACCACACCGCGCTCACCGCCGACGTCCTCGCCGATCTCGACCACGCCGAGCTCGAAGGCCACCAGACCGGCCACCCCTGGCTCGTCCTCAACAAGGGCCGCATGGGACTGTCCGCCGCGGACACCGCGGCCTGGGCCCCCGAGGCGCGCGCCCGTCAGCAGCTGCCCTGGCTCGCCGCCCACACCTCCCTCGCGGCCTACCGCGGCACGGCCGGCCTGGAGGACCCCGCCCGCCTCTACGCCCGGGAACTCGACCCCGTCACCCGCGCCGGCTTCGACCAGATCCTGCGCGCCCGCGGCCTCGACCCGCTCGGCTACCTCTACCTCCCGGTCCACCCCTGGCAGTGGGACGAGATCGTGCTCCCCCTCTTCGCCCCGGCCCTGGCCTCGGGCGCCCTGGTCCCGCTCCCCGCCGACCCCGACATACGCATCCCGCAGCAGTCCATCCGGACCTTCCTCAACCTCACCCGCCCCGACCGGCACAGCGTCAAACTGCCGCTCTCCGTCTTCAACACCCTCGTCTGGCGCGGCCTGCCCTCCGACCGCTGCGCCGCCGCCCCCGCCGTCACCGCCTGGATCCGCTCCCTCCACGACGCCGACCCGTTCCTCCGCGAGGAATGCCGCGTGGTCCTCCTCGGAGAGGTCGCCTCGGTCACGGTCCGCCACCCCGTCTACGACGAGCTCCCCGAGGCCCCGTACCAGTACAAGGAGCTCCTCGGGGCGATCTGGCGCGAGCCCCTGACCAGCCGGCTCGACCCCGGCGAGCGGGCCCGTACGCTCGCCTCCCTCCTCCACGTCGACCCGCGAGGCCGGTCCTTCACCGCCGAGCTCGTCGCCCGCTCCGGGCTCGCCCCGGCCCGCTGGCTCCAGCGGCTCTTCGCCGCCGTGCTGCCGCCGCTGCTCCACTTCCTCTACCGCTACGGCACCGTCTTCTCCCCGCACGGCGAGAACGCCGCCGTGATCTTCGACGAACACGAGGTCCCGGTCCGGATCGCCCTCAAGGACTTCGTGGACGAGGTCAACATCTGCCGCGAGCCGCTGCCCGAGCTCGCCGACGTGCCCTCCGAGGTCCGCGCCGCACTGCGCGACAAGCCCGCGGACTTCCTGCCCCAGTACATCCACTCCGGTCTCTTCGTCGGCGTCTTCCGCTACCTCTCCGCCCTGTGCGAGGACCGCCTCGGCGTCCCCGAGGAGGAGTTCTGGTCGCTCGTACGGGCGGAGATCCTGCGCCACCAGGCCCGCTTCCCCGAGCTCAAGGAGCGCCACGAGCTCTTCGACCTGCTCGGCGAGCGGATCGGGCGGCTCTGCCTGAACCGGAACCGGCTGTACGCGGACGGCTACCGCGACCGTCCCGACCGCCCGCGCGCGGTGGAGTACGGCACCGTGCCCAATCCCTTGTACCGGCCATGAATCACCGTCGTGGCGGTCACTGTCGGTGGCGCCCCGTAGGGTTGTCATTGCTATGACGAAGCCCTCCCTCCCCGACCTCCTGCACGCCGCCGTCTCCGCCGTCGGCGGCACGGAGCGGCCCGGCCAGGTGGCCATGGCCGAAGCCGTCGCCGAAGCGATCGACGACAACACGCACCGGCTGATCCAGGCCGGCACCGGCACCGGAAAGTCCCTCGGCTACCTGGTGCCGGCCCTCGCGCACGGCGAGCGCGTGGTCGTGGCCACCGCCACCCTCGCCCTCCAGCGGCAGCTCGTCGAGCGCGACCTGCCCCGGACGGTGGACGCGCTGCATCCGCAGCTGCGCCGCCGCCCGCAGTTCGCCATGCTCAAGGGCCGGTCCAACTACCTGTGCCTGCACCGGTTGCACGAGGGCGCGCCGCAGGACGAGGAGGAGGGCCTCTTCGACCAGTTCGAGGCCGCCGCCCCGACCAGCAAGCTCGGCCAGGACCTGCTGCGGCTGCGGGACTGGGCGGACGAGACCGAGACCGGCGACCGCGACGACCTCACCCCGGGCGTCTCGGACAAGGCCTGGTCGCAGATCTCCGTCTCCTCCCGCGAGTGCCTGGGCGCGACGAAGTGCGCGTACGGCGCCGAGTGCTTCGCGGAAGCCGCCCGCGAGCGGGCCAAGCTGGCCGACGTGGTCGTCACCAACCACGCGCTGCTGGCCATCGACGCCATCGAGGGCGCCCCGGTGCTCCCGCAGCACGAGGTGCTGATCGTGGACGAGGCGCACGAGCTGGTCTCCCGGGTGACCGGGGTCGCCACCGGCGAGCTCACCCCGGGCCAGGTCAACCGCGCCGTGAAGCGCGCGGCCAAGCTGGTCGACGAGAAGACGGCGGACTCGCTCCAGACCGCTTCGGAGTCGTTCGAGCGCGTCATGGAGCTGGCCCTTCCGGGACGGCTGGAAGAGGTCCCGGAGGACCTCGGATACGCGCTGGCGGCCCTTCGGGACGCCGCGCGCAACGTCATCTCGGCGATCGGTGCGACCCGCGACAAGTCCGTCCAGGACGAGGACGCGGTCCGCAAGCAGGCCCTGGCCGCGGTGGAGAGCGTGCACGCGGTGGCCGAGCGGATCCTGCTCGGCTCCGAGTACGACGTCGTCTGGTACGAGCGGCACGACCGCTTCGGTGCCACCCTGCGGGTCGCCCCGCTGTCGGTGTCCGGGCTGCTGCGCGAGAAGCTGTTCGAGGACCGCTCGGTGGTCCTGACCTCGGCGACCCTCAAGCTGGGCGGCGATTTCAACGGGGTCGCGGCCTCGCTGGGCCTGTCCCCGGAAGGCGTCGAGGGGGAGGACGCCCCGGTCTGGAAGGGCCTGGACGTCGGCTCGCCGTTCGACTATCCCAAGCAGGGCATCCTCTACGTCGCGAAGCACCTGGCCACGCCCGGCCGGGAGGGCACCCGCGGCGACATGATGGACGAGCTCGCCGAGCTGATCGAGGCGGCCGGCGGGCGCACGCTCGGTCTGTTCTCCTCCATGCGGGGAGCCAAGGCCGCCGCCGAGGAGCTGCGCGGCCGGCTCGACAACCCGATCCTGCTCCAGGGCGAGGAGACGCTGGGCGAGCTGATCAAGGCGTTCGCGGCGGACCCGAAGACCTGCCTGTTCGGGACGCTGTCGCTCTGGCAGGGCGTGGACGTGCCCGGTCCCAGCTGCCAGCTCGTGGTGATGGACCGCATCCCGTTCCCGCGCCCGGACGATCCGCTGATGAGCGCCCGCCAGAAGTCGGTCGAGGAGCACGGCGGCAACGGCTTCATGGCCGTGGCGGCCACGCACGCGGCGCTGCTGATGGCCCAGGGCGCGGGCCGGCTCGTACGGGCCTCCGGCGACCGGGGCGTCGTCGCGGTCCTGGACCCCCGGCTGGCCACGGCCCGGTACGGGAGCTTCCTGCGGGCCACGCTGCCGGACTTCTGGTACACCACGGACCGCAACCAGGTCCGCCGCTCGCTGGCCGCGATCGACGCTGCCGCGCACGCCGACGGAAAGTAGCTCCGGGGAGCGCGAGCGGCGGCGTTCCGCCGCAGGAACGAAACAACCCCCGGGACCGGCGCAGTGGGTCCCGGGGGCTGGCTAGGAAGCGGCGAGGGTCAGATGCGGCGCAGTACCGCGACGACCTTGCCGAGGATCGTCGCCTCGTCACCGGGGATCGGCTGGTAGGCGGCGTTGTGCGGGAGCAGCCAGACGTGCCCGTCCTCGCGCTTGAAGCGCTTGACCGTGGCCTCGCCGTCGAGCATCGCGGCCACGATGTCGCCGTTCTCCGCGACCGGCTGGCGGCGGACCGTGACCCAGTCCCCGTCGCAGATGGCGGCCTCGATCATGGAGTCGCCGACGACCTTGAGGACGAAGAGCTCGCCGTCGCCGACGAGCTGGCGGGGGAGCGGGAACACGTCCTCCACCGACTCCTCGGCGAGGATCGGGCCGCCGGCCGCGATCCGGCCGACCAGGGGGACGTACGAGGCGGCGGGCTTGCCGGTGGTGTCGGTGGGCTGCGAGCTGGGCTGGTCGGAGCCGCGGACCTCGTACGCCCGGGGGCGGTGCGGGTCGCGGCGCAGGAAGCCCTTGCGCTCCAGGGCCATCAGCTGGTGGGCCACCGACGACGTGCTGGACAGGCCGACCGCCTGGCCGATCTCCCGCATCGACGGCGGGTAGCCGCGCCGCTGCACCGAGTCGCGGATGACCTCGATGACCCTGCGCTGCCGGTCCGTGAGCCCGGAGCTGTCGGCGCGGATGCCTGGAGGTCGGCCTGGCAGCGAGCGCGCGGGACGCGCGGGCTCCGCCTCCGGGTTCAGACTTGCGTCGTTCATGGGATGCACCGGCTCGAGTCGGCTCTGGGAGCGGTTCTGGGCAGTGATGGTGGCACTGTCTGCGGTGGTGGTCACGTCGGCGGCCCCTCTCGAAATGTTCTCCCTAGCTGGACAACGGTAGTTGCTTTCGAAAGGTTGCGCCAAACACACGTTCGAGTGAAAAATCGCGGATCGTCCATCCTGAGCACTTCAAGGGGTGTATGGACGATCGGTCCGCCGAACGCGGGTTCGGTCCGGCGTCCGCTGTTTACGGTACCCTTCCCGCTCGGATCGCCACCTTCCGGTCCTGTGCCCAGTGTGGCACCGGGAATGCCTCCGTCCGGGCATCGCGCCCGACGACACGCGGGGCGAAGTAAATCCACCACAACCCAAGATCTAGTGGTTGGATGAGCGCTGCCGCCCAGAAGTTGTGGTCCCCGGTCCGCCGAGGCCCTCGGCATCGCATATGCTGGTGGCTGCTTCGCGAGCCCCCGACCAAGACCCGTCTCGGTCGTTCAGGGGCCCCGCGAGGTGATTCTGTCGTGCCAAGAGGGAGGGTGAGGGAACCATGCACTGCCCCTTCTGCAGGCACCCCGACAGCCGCGTCGTCGACAGCCGCACCACGGACGACGGCACGTCGATCCGCCGGCGCCGTCAGTGCCCCGACTGCTCCCGTCGTTTCACGACGGTGGAGACGGCCTCGCTGATGGTGATCAAGCGCAGCGGGGTGACCGAACCCTTCAGCCGTACCAAGGTCATCTCCGGCGTGCGCAAGGCGTGCCAGGGACGGCCGGTCACCGAGGACGCCCTCGCCAAGCTCGGCCAGCGGGTCGAGGAGGCGGTGCGCGCCACCGGGAGCGCCGAGCTGACCACCCACGACGTGGGTCTGGCCATACTCGGCCCGTTGCAGGAGCTGGACCTGGTCGCGTACCTGCGGTTCGCGTCCGTTTACAAGGCGTTCGACACGCTCGAAGACTTCGAGACCGCCATCGCGGAACTCCGCGTGCCGCGGCCTCACCCCCAAGAGTGCGAGCCCAAGGGGACCGCTGCGGTCCCCGTGCCCGCCTCCGCCGCCGACTGACCGGGCGGCCGCAGCGCAGCGCGGCCGCGGCCCGGGACAGCCAGGCGAAGAAACGTAGATACAAGACAGGCCGTGCCGCGGAATAACGCTGGCACTTTAGGGCGTTTTTGCCCGCATATGGGAGGAAGCGGCATGACAGAGACGGCGAGCGGCTCGGCACGAGGTTCCCGCGCCAAGGGGACCAAGACTGCCAAGAGCGGCCTTCGGATCGAGCGCATCCACACCACGCCCGGCGTGCACCCGTACGACGAGGTGAGCTGGGAGCGCCGTGACGTCGTCATGACCAACTGGCGTGACGGGTCGGTGAACTTCGAGCAGCGCGGCGTCGAGTTCCCCGACTTCTGGTCGGTCAACGCGGTCAACATCGTCACCAGCAAGTACTTCCGCGGAGCGGTCGGCACCCCGCAGCGCGAGACCGGTCTCAAGCAGCTGATCGACCGGATCGTGAAGACCTACACGAAGGCCGGCGAGGACTTCGACTACTTCTCGTCGCCCGCCGACGCGGAGATCTTCGAGCACGAGCTGACCTACGCCCTCCTGCACCAGATCTTCAGCTTCAACTCCCCGGTGTGGTTCAACGTCGGCACGCCCCAGCCGCAGCAGGTCTCCGCCTGCTTCATCCTCGCCGTCGACGACTCCATGGAGTCGATCCTCGACTGGTACAAGGAAGAGGGCATGATCTTCAAGGGCGGCTCCGGCGCCGGCCTGAACCTCTCCCGCATCCGCTCCTCCAAGGAGCTCCTCTCCTCCGGCGGCAACGCCTCCGGTCCGGTGTCCTTCATGCGCGGAGCCGACGCCTCCGCCGGAACGATCAAGTCGGGCGGCGCCACCCGCCGCGCGGCCAAGATGGTCGTCCTGGACGTCGACCACCCGGACGTCGAGGACTTCATCGCCACCAAGGTGAAGGAAGAGGAGAAGATCCGCGCCCTGCGCGACGCGGGCTTCGACATGGACCTGGGCGGCGACGACATCACGTCCGTCCAGTACCAGAACGCCAACAACTCCGTCCGCGTGAACGACGAGTTCATGACGGCCGTCGAGAACGGCACCGAGTTCGGCCTGCGCGCCCGCATGACCGGCGAGGTCATCGAGAAGGTCGACGCCAAGGCGCTCTTCCGCAAGCTCGCCGAGGCCGCGTGGGCCTGCGCCGACCCGGGCATCCAGTACGACGGTGTGATCAACCACTGGCACACCTGCCCCGAGTCCGGCCGCATCACCGCGTCGAACCCCTGCAGCGAGTACATGCACCTGGACAACACGTCCTGCAACCTCGCCTCGCTGAACCTGATGAAGTTCCTGAACGACGACGGCAAGGGCAACCAGTCCTTCGACGCCGAGCGCTTCGCCAAGGTCGTCGAGCTCGTCATCACCGCGATGGACATCTCCATCTGCTTCGCGGACTTCCCGACGCAGAAGATCGGCGAGAACACCCGCGCCTTCCGCCAGCTGGGCATCGGCTACGCCAACCTCGGCGCCCTGCTCATGGCGACCGGCCACGCGTACGACTCGGACGGCGGCCGCACCCTGGCCGCGTCGATCACCTCGCTGATGACCGGCACCGCGTACAAGCGCTCCGCCGAGCTGGCCGCCATCGTCGGCCCGTACGACGGCTACGCCCGCAACGCCGAGGCGCACAAGCGCGTCATGAAGCAGCACGCCGACGCCAACGCCGTCGCGCCGCGCACCGACGACCTGGACAACTCGATCTGGGCCGCTGCCACCGAGGCCTGGCAGGACGTCCTGCGCCTCGGCGAGAAGAACGGCTTCCGCAACTCCCAGGCCTCCGTCCTCGCGCCGACCGGCACCATCGGTCTCGCGATGTCCTGCGACACCACCGGTGTCGAGCCGGACCTGGCCCTGGTCAAGTTCAAGAAGCTCGTCGGCGGCGGCTCGATGCAGATCGTCAACGGCACCGTCCCGCAGGCCCTGCGTCGCATGGGCTACCAGGAGGAGCAGATCGAGGCGATCGTCGCCCACATCGCCGAGCACGGCGTGGTCGTCGACGCCCCGGGCCTGAAGACCGAGCACTACGAGGTCTTCGACTGCGCGATGGGCGAGCGCTCCATCTCCGCGATGGGCCACGTCCGCATGATGGCCGCGATCCAGCCCTGGATCTCCGGCGCGATCTCGAAGACGGTCAACATGCCGGAGACGGCGACCGTCGAGGAGATCGAGGAGATCTACTTCGAGGCGTGGAAGATGGGCGTCAAGGCGCTCGCGATCTACCGCGACAACTGCAAGGTCGGCCAGCCCCTCTCCGCGAAGAAGAAGGAAGAGGAGAAGGCCGAGGTCACCGAGAAGGCCGAGGAGACCATCCGCGCGGCGGTCGAGAAGGTCATCGAGTACCGCCCCGTCCGCAAGCGCCTCCCCAAGGGCCGCCCGGGCATCACCACCTCCTTCACGGTCGGTGGCGCCGAGGGCTACATGACCGCGAACTCCTACCCGGACGACGGTCTGGGCGAGGTCTTCCTGAAGATGTCCAAGCAGGGTTCGACCCTCGCGGGCATGATGGACGCCTTCTCGATCGCCGTCTCGGTCGGCCTGCAGTACGGCGTCCCGCTGGAGACGTACGTCTCGAAGTTCACGAACATGCGCTTCGAGCCGGCCGGCATGACGGACGACCCGGACGTGCGGATGGCGCAGTCGATCGTCGACTACATCTTCCGCCGCCTGGCGCTGGACTTCCTGCCCTTCGAGACCCGCTCGGCGCTCGGCATCCACACCGCCGAGGAGCGTCAGCGCCACCTGGACACCGGCTCGTACGAGCCGCTCGAGGACGACCTCGACACGGAGTCCCTGGCCCAGTCGGCCCCGCTGGCGGCCGTCCCGGCGGCCCCGAAGCCGGTCGCGGTCGTCGAGGTCCAGGCCCCGAAGACGGCGCACTCCAACGCCGAACTGGTCGAGATGCAGCTCGGCGTCTCCGCCGACGCCCCGCTCTGCTTCTCCTGCGGTACGAAGATGCAGCGCGCCGGCTCCTGCTACATCTGCGAGGGCTGCGGCTCGACCAGCGGCTGCAGCTGACACCGGGCGGAATTGCGTCGGGTGCAACATTCGACGTAGCTGAACCCGAAGCGTGATCTCCGTGAGGGAGGGGCGCCGGCCCAGGGCCGGCGCCCCTCCCTTCTGCGGTGGGTGCACCACGACTGCGTTCTGAGCCGCGTATCGCGCCGAAGGCGCGAGAAGAGGGCGACTCCTCGGACGGCCGCCCCCGTGGCGGGTGCCGATAGCGTCTTGTTGCAGTGGCCCTGGCATGACATGCTCCGAGCCATGATCAAGAGAATCGAGTCCTCCGTCCGCCGATGAGCGAGACGACCGGGACAGGACTGCCCGGATCACCGACACCACTGTTCGACCATGCCCTCCGGCTGCATCGGTTGGCTCCCGGGGAGCCGCTTCACCGCGACGGGGAGCCGTACCCCGACGATGGCTCGCACCGTCATCGGAAGGGCCCGCGGGCACCTGAGGACCGGCACTCGGCCGGCAAGGACGCGGCGCTCATCCTGGACGCGCACTTCGCGAGCGCCTCTGCCCATCCCAGCGAATTGGCCGACGCTTTCCACGACGTCCACGTTCCGATTCACCCCAACGCGCACATCGCTGCCGCGGCTGGGAGTGCGGACAGGGAACGCGTTCGCCGGACGGGCCGCTGGCTGGTCCGGTACGGCACCGACCGATGCTCGGTCACCGTTGGGCTGGCCTTGGTCGCTGCCGTGGGAACGGCTGACGACATCCCGTTGATTCAAACGATCGGGCTGCTGTCCAACCACTTCGGTCCACTGGCGGCGCACGCTTTCGAGAGCCGGCCCGCAGGAGTGGAAGCCCTGCTCTGGCTCGCCGAGCGAGTCACCGGCTGGGGACGCGTCTACGTCGTTGAGGCTCTCTGCAGACTCGACGACCCGGCTGCCCGACGATGGCTGCTTCGCAGGGCCTGCGACGGCGACTTCCTCAACGGATACTTCGCGGGCAAGATCGCCACAGTCGCCAGACTCCATGAGGCGCTTGCAGACCTCGACACCGACAGCGAGATGGTCGACCACATCGGTCGGCTACTCCATCTGATGAGCAACTGCGGGGGGATGGGCCTCACCCTCGCTCACTACCCCCATTCGGGAGTGGTCCTGGAAGCTCATGCCCGCCATGTGGGTTCGCTCGGTCCGACCATCGAGCGCTACTTCACGATCGCGGTGCTCAGTCAGCACCTGACTACGCAGCCTCCCGAGGCTGCGGGGTGCACCAAGGCTCAGCAGGAAGCGCTGCGGGCGACGTACCTCGACGTCCTCGACCGAGAGGAGTGGACCCGGACCGCGCGCGCCGGATTCGCGGCGGATGACAACCGGATGCGGTGGCTCGCCGGCCACAGGGCGCCACAGCTCAGGCTGCGTGCGTTCCCCGATCGGGAGCCGGATGCCGAGGAATGGCGCACGCCAGGAATGAGTGATCTCCGCCGGTACACCGGGCGTAGTCTGCGGACGTAGCTGAACGGCAGTACACGAAGGGGACCGGCCTCAGGGCGGTCCCCTTCGTCGACGGGTTCTCGGACGGGAGCGGGGGAGACATGTGGAGTGGTGAGCAGCTGGGTCTGGACGCCTATCTGGCGCGGATCGGGTACGACGGGCCGGTCGGGGAGGACGGGGAACTCCGCGCGGACCTCGAGACGTTGTACGCAGTGCACCGGGCCCACACCGGTGCCATCGCCTTCGAGAACCTGGACGTGCTGCTCGGTCGCCCCGTCGAGCTGGGCGTCAAGGCGCTGGAGGACAAGCTCGTGCACGGCCGCCGCGGCGGCTACTGCTACGAGCAGAACTCGCTGCTGGCCGCCGCCCTGGAGCGGATCGGCTTCGAGGTCTCCGGGCGCGGTGCCCGCAACCGCACCCGGGGCGACACCCTTCTCGCGGTGACGCACGCCGTCCTCGTCGTCACCGTCGAGGGCCAACCCTGGCTCTGCGACGCCGGGTTCGGCCACCAGGGGCCGCGCGAGCCCGTCCCGCTCGCGCGGCCCGGAGCCGAAGTCGTGCAAGGACAGTGGACGTACGCCGTCCGCGAGGAGGACGAGGGGATCCTCGCGCTGTCCATCCTGCGCGAGGGCATCTGGCGTGACCTGTACGCCTTCTCCCCGCAGCGCTACCACCCCGTCGACTACGTCCTGCTCAACCACTACAGCTCCACCCACCCCCGATCGGTCTTCGTCGGGCGGGTGATCGTCCAGCACCCGGGCGACGGCGTCCACCGCCCCGACCGCCGGGCGCTCGTGGGCCGGGAGTTGACCCGGCTGCACGCCGACGGGCGGGTCGAGCGCGGTTCCGTGGACCCCGAAGAGCTGCTCGCGCTGCTCGACCGGGAGTTCGGGCTTCGGCTGTCCGGGCGGGATGCGGAGGAACTGGTGCGGATCAACCGCGCTGGGGACTGACCGGGGCCGCGCCGGGCCCGTACGATGGCGCGGTGCTGGTCAAGTGGATTCGCTGCACGGTGACGGACCGACGCGGGTTCGAGCGCGGGCAGCGCAAATGGGCGGGGCTGCCTGGCGAGCCGGGATTCCGGGGACAGGGCGGCGGTTGGAGCCGGGGGCGGCAGGGGGTCGCGCATGTTTTCGCGTTCTGGGAGAGCCGTTCCTTCTACGACTCCTTCATGGCCCGGTCGCACGACCGGCTGGCCGCGTCGCAGACCGGGACCTACACGAACGCGCGGGTCACGCTCTTCGACCACCGCTTCGACGTGAAGACGGGCTTCGAGCCGCGCTTCACCGACGCGGACGTGGTGCGGGTCGCCCACACCCGGGTGCGGGAGGGCCGCGTGGACCACTTCGCCCTCATGCAGGAGAAGGTGTGGAACCCCGCGATGGCCGGCTCGCCGGGAATGATCCGGGGCCTGTTCGGGGAGGCCCCGGGCCGGGAGTTCCTGGTGCTCTCGATGTGGCACGCCGCCGCCGAGCACGGCAAGTACCGGCAGGAGCGGGTCGAGCGGCTCTCGCTGCGCGCCCAGACCGAGGCCGACGTGGAAGCCCTCACCGGTGACGTCGTCGACCTCGAACCGGCCTGGACGGTATGACCGTACGACCATCGGCGGGCCGACCGGCGAGCCCGGGTGCTCGGCCCGCCGGCCGCCGCATAGGGTCGGGGGATGGCACGACCACGGCGCATCGTCCTTGTCCGGCACGGGGAATCGGAGGGGAATGCCGATGACACGGTGTACGAACGGGAACCCGACCACGCCCTGCGGCTGACCCGCCAGGGCCGCGAGCAGGCCGCGGAAGCGGGCGAACGGCTGCGCGAGCTGTTCGGGGACGAGGCCATCAGCGCGTACGTCTCCCCCTACCGCCGGACCCTCCAGACCTTCCGTGAGCTGCGGCTGGACCCGGCGCGGGTCCGGATGCGCGAGGAGCCGAGGCTGCGCGAGCAGGACTGGGGGAACTGGCAGGACCGGGACGACGTACGGCTGCAGAAGGCGTACCGCGACGCGTACGGGCACTTCTTCTACCGCTTCGCGCAGGGGGAGTCCGGCGCGGACGTCTACGACCGGGTCGGGTCCTTCCTGGAGAGCCTCTACCGCAGCTTCGAGGCCCCCGACCACCCGCCGAACGTGCTGCTGGTGACGCACGGGCTGACCATGCGGCTCTTCTGCATGCGCTGGTTCCACTGGTCGGTGTCCGAGTTCGAGGCCCTCTCCAACCCGGGGAACGGTGAATTCCGGGTGCTGCTGCTGGGTGAGGACGGCCGCTACCGCATGGACCGCCCGTTTGAGAGGTGGACCACACCGGAGCCTTATGACCTGGACGGCTAAACTGACGCGGGATGACCGCTGACTCCGTTTCCGAAAGGCGCTACGCACGCGCCATGGCCAGCCTCCGCGGGCTGGCTCTGGGTGACGCCCTGGGCTCCCAGTACTTCGTCCCCGTGAACTACCCCCTCCTCAAGCGCCGCGAGCTCCCCGTCGGCGGCGGCACCTGGCAGTGGACCGACGACACCGAGATGGCCTGCTCGGTGGTCGCCGTCCTCGCCGCGCACGGCCGCATCGACCAGGACGCCCTGGCGAGCTCTTTCGCCCACCACCACGACTTCGACCGCGGCTACGGGCCCGCCGTCAACCGGATGCTCCGCCTCGTCCGGGAGGGCGAGGACTGGCGCACGCTGGCCGCCGAGCTGTTCAACGGGCAGGGCTCGTGGGGCAACGGCGCGGCCATGCGGATCGCACCGCTGGGCGCGTGGTACGCCGACGATCCGGAGCAGGCCACGCACCAGGCGGAGATCTCCGCCTACACCACGCACCAGCACCGCGAAGCGGTGTGCGGGGCGATGGCCGTGGCGGCGGCCGCCGCGCTGGCGGCGGATCCGGCCGGTCCGCCCAAGGCCGGCGACCTGCTGGACGGGGTCATCGCGCTGGTGCCGCGCAGTGCCGTGGGAGCCGGGCTGCGGCGGGCCCGGGACATGCTGGACTACGGCGACGCCACGACGGTCGCGGCGGTGCTGGGCTGCGGGCGACGGACGAGCGCGCACGACACCGTGCCCTTCGCGCTGTGGTCGGCGGCGCGCTCGCTGGACGACTACGAGCGGGCGTTCTGGACCACCGCTCAGGTCGGCGGGGACGTGGACACGACCTGCGCCATCGTCGGCGGGGTGCTGGGGGCGCGCGGCGACGCGGTGCTGCCGGCCGCGTGGCTGGACCGTACGGAGGCCCTGCCGGCCTGGCTGCCGGAGACGGCGGCGCACTAGCCGGTGAGGGGGCCCCGCGGCGGGGCCGGCGGGGCCGGTGCCCGGAGTCGGGCGGCCCGCGGGGCGCCGGTGCCGGCGATACGGGCCGTTCCGATTGTCACGGTCCTGCCACAGGCATCTTCCCGGCGGGCTGAAACCGCACGTCACGGACCTAACCTGTCCGCGCTTGCCGCCTCCGTCGTGACGACGGGGCGGCCGACAGGGGAGGGGAACCCGATGCCGGAGAACACCCAGGGCGAGGCCGACCACGCGACCGGGGCGGGGGCGCCGCCCGGGTGGGACCCCAAGGCGTGGCAGGCCTACCAAGTCCGCCGACAGCGGGCCGAGTCCGGGGCCTGGTCCATCGTCCCGCAGGCCTGGGCCGAAGCCGCGCGACCGGCTCCGGCCGGGCCCGTACCCACCGCCGTCCTGCTCGCCGCCGCGGCGGCCGGGCTCGCCTCGGGCCTGTTCCTCGGTGACGGGCTCGGCCTCGGGCTGCTGCTCGCCGTCGTGCCCGCCGCGGTGGGTGCGTACCTCGCCGCCCGGGCGGCCCGGCGCCGCGCGCGGCCCTGGAGCGTGGCCTGGGCGGCCGGCTGCGTCGCCCTCCTCGCCGTACCCGCCCTGCGCGACGCCGACTGGCCGTCCACCCTGGCGGTGCTCGCCGCCGTCCTGCTCGGCGCGCTGGCCCTGCACGGCAGCCGCACCTGGCCCGGCGTCCTGCTCAGCCCCTTCGGCTTCGTCGACTCCACCGTGCTCGGGATCCGCTGGGCCTGGAGCGGGCTGCGCTCGCGCGGCAGCGGGGTCGACCGCGCCCGCTGGCTGCCCGTGGCCAAGGCCGCCGCCGTGGCCCTGGTCCTCCTGGTGCTCTTCGGCACCCTGTTCGCCTCCGCCGACGCCGCCTTCGCCGACCTGCTGGACGGGCTCACCCCGGAAATCTCCCTCGGCGACGGACCCGTGCGCTTCGTGCTCTTCCTGCTCGGAGCCGTCCTCGCGCTCGCCGCGGCCCGCGCCGCCGCCGCGCCCTCGCGCTGGGACCGGATCCGGATCGCGCCCGGAAAGCCCCGCTCCCGCGTCGAATGGGCCCTGCCGCTGATCGTTCTCGACCTGCTCTTCGCCGGCTTCAACGCCGTCCAGCTGGCCGTCCTGTTCGGCGGCTACGACAAGGTCCTGGAGAGCACCGGGCTCTCCTACGCCGAGTACGCCCGCCAGGGCTTCTGGCAGCTGCTCTGGGCCACCCTGCTCACCCTCGCCGTGATCGCGCTCGCCCTGCGCTGGGCCCCGCGCGCCGGAGCCGGCGACCGCCGGTTCGTCCGGGTCGTCCTCGGCACGCTGTGCGCCCTGACCCTGGTCGTGGTCGCCTCCGCCCTGCGCCGGATGGACCTGTACGTGGACGCGTACGGGCTGACCCGGCTGCGCGTGTCGGTGGCGGCGATGGAGCTCTGGCTCGGGCTGGTCATCGTACTGATCATGGCCGCCGGGGTGTTCGGGGCGCGTTGGCTGCCGCGCGCGTTCGCGGCCGGCGCGGCCGCCGCCGTCCTGGCCTTCGGACTGCTGTCCCCGGACGGGATGGTCGCCGAGAAGAACGCGGCCCGCTTCGAGCGGACCGGCAAGCTCGACCTCGCCTACTTCCAGTCCCTGTCGGCGGACGCCGTGCCCGCGCTGGACCGGCTCCCCGAACCCCGCCGCTCCTGCGCCCTGCGCGGGATCAACAACGACCTGGCGGACCGCGGCCGGGTGCCCTGGTACGCGATGAGCCTCGGCGAGTACCGGGCCCGCCGGATCCTCCGCGAGCGCCCGGTGACGGCCTCGTACGAGGTGTGCCGGGACCTGGGCACCTTCCACAGCCGCATCGAGTAGCTGCCCGCGGCCGGGGCCCAGGCGGCCCCGGCGGCCCCGGCCACGGGAGGTGATCTGGTGGCCGGGGCCTCTGTACGCCGCGCAGTACGGCCAGGTCGACGTACCCCTCAGGCCGCCGGACCGGCCTCCGCGGCGACGCCGCTCAGGGCCTCCAGGTCGCTCTTGCGCACCCGGATCACCAGCAGCGCGGTGGCCAGCGCGAGCCCGGCCATGGCGACGGCCGCGATGAAGGCGGTGGAGATGCCCTGGGTGAGGACGAGGTCCCCCCAGGGGTCGGGCAGGCGCCCGGTCTCCTGGAACGCGGCCAATTGATCGGGGTCCGCGTGGGCCATGAAGTCCGGGACCTGCTTCGCGCCCTCGTTCCGGCTGGCCGTGCCGAAGACGGTCACCAGGATCGACAGGCCGAGCGAGCCGCCCACCTGCTGGCTGGCGTTGAGCAGCCCGGAAGCCGCGCCCGCCTCCCGCTGGGCGACCCCGGAGACGGCGGTGAGGGTGAGGGTCACGAAGTTCAGGCCCATGCCGAAGCCGAAGAGCAGCATGGGCCCGAGCACCCCCGAGACGTAGGAGCTGTCGGTGCGGATGAGGGTCAGCCAGGCGAGGCCGATGCCGGTGAGGGCGGATCCGGTGACCATGAACGGCTTGGGGCCCACGCGCGGCAGGAAGCGCTGCGAGAGTCCGGCGGCGGTGACGATCGCGACGGTCACGGGCAGGAAGCCGAGCCCGGACCGGATGGGGGAGAAGCCCAGCACGTTCTGGACGAACTGGACGATGAAGAAGAACATCCCGAACATCGCGGCGGCGAGGCCCAGCATGATCAGGTAGGTGCCGGCGCGGTTGCGGTCGGCGAACATCCGCAGCGGGATGATCGGGTCGTGCGCCCGCGACTCGACGGCCACGAAGAGCCCGAGCAGGACGACGGCCGCGGCGAAGGAGGCGAGGGTGCCCCCGTCGCGCCAGCCGTCCGCGGCGGCGCGGATGAATCCGTAGACGAGCGAGGCCATGCCGCCGGTGGAGGTGAGCGCGCCCGCGATGTCGAAGCGGCCCGGGTGGCGCTCGGACTCGGTGATGTAGAGCGGGGTGAGCACGGCGATCAGCAGGCCGATCGGCACGTTGACGAAGAGCACCCAGCGCCAGTCGAGCCATTCGGTCAGCATGCCGCCGGCCAGCAGTCCGATCGCGCCGCCGCCCGCGGAGACGGCGGCGAACACGCCGAACGCGCGGTTGCGCTCGGGGCCTTCGGCGAACGTCGTGGTGATCAGGGCCAGCGAGGTCGGCGAGGCGATCGCGCCGCCGACCCCCTGGAGGGCGCGGGCGGCCAGCAGTTGCCAGGGCTCCTCGGCGAAGCCGCCGAGGAGGGAGGCCAGGGTGAAGAGCAGGATGCCGGTCAGGAACACGCGGCGCCGGCCCAGGATGTCGCCGGCCCGGCCGCCGAGCAGCAGGAGGCCGCCGAAGGCGAGGGTGTAGGCGCTGATCACCCAGGACAGGTCGGTCGTGGAGAAGGAGAGGGCGGTCTGGATGTGCGGGAGCGCGATGTTCACGATCGTCGCGTCGAGGACGACCATCAGCTGACAGGCGGCGATGACCGCGAGTGCGACGCCGGGCCGCCCTTCCCGGCGGGCCGCGCCCGGTATCCGGGGCGTGGCGAGTGGAGAGCTTTTCACCGAGGATCCCCCCATAGTGAAATAGTGAACGCAGCCGTTCACTGCGGCACCACGGTAGGAGCCCCCGGTTAGTGAACGCAACCGTTCACTAAGGCTGAAAACGCGTGCGAGGGGCGCGTGGGTCGGTCGGAGGTTGAGGTGATGGTGGGTTCGCGCTGGTCAGTGGCGTCACCGGGCCGCAGGCGCGGTCCGGAGCTCGAACGGGCGATTCTCGACGCGGCGTTGGAGCAGCTGAGCACGGTCGGCTGGAACGCGCTCACGATGGAGGGTGTCGCGGCCCGCGCGCACACCGGCAAGGCGGCGGTGTACCGGAGGTGGCCCTCGAAGGCCGATCTGGTGGCCGAGGTGCTGCGGGCCGGGCTGCCGCCCATCGGTGAGATCGCCGACGGCGGGTCGGTCCGGGGGGACTTCCTCCGGTTGTGTGTGCGGATGCGTGACGTGATGCAGTCGCGCGCCGGTCAGGCGCTGCGCGCGGTCCTTCACGAATGCGACCACACCCATGCGGGCCGGTTCCACGACGTGGTCCGGGCCGGGCTGCACGAGCCCGCCCACCGCTTGATCAGAGAGCTTGTGCAGCGCGGGATCGAGCGGGGCGACGTGCGGCCGGACGCGGCGAGTCCGTTCGTCCTCGATGTCATTCCGGCCATGATGATGTACCGCGCGAAGGTGTGCGGGAGCGAATGGGCGGATGTGGACATCACGGAAATGATCGATCAGGTGATGGTGCCGCTGCTCAGGGCGTGAGACGCCGTACGGACTCCACCCGGGGCGGGGTGTGCAGGCGGCGCGGGGCGGCGTACCCTTGCTGGCGCCATGCCGTACGAAGCACCCACCCACACCGTCGAACGCTCCCTCCGTGCAACCACCGGCGCCAAGGTCATCGCCGGGGTCGACGAAGTCGGACGAGGGGCCTGGGCCGGTCCCGTCACCGTGTGCGCGGCGATCACCGGGCTGCGCCGCCCGCCCGCAGGTCTCACCGACTCCAAACTGCTCACCCAGAAACGACGCGACGCGCTCCTCGACGTCCTGGAGGACTGGGTCACCGCGTACGCGCTGGGACACGCCTCCCCGGAGGAGATCGACGCGCTCGGGATGACGGCCGCCCTGCGGCTCGCCGCGGAGCGCGCCCTGGAGGCGCTGCCCGTACGGCCCGACGCGGTGATCCTCGACGGCAAGCACGACTACCTCGGCGCGCCCTGGCGGGTCCGTACGGTGATCAAGGGCGACCAGTCCTGCGTCGCCGTCGCCGCCGCCTCGGTGATCGCCAAGGTCAGGCGCGACCGGATGATGGCCGAGCTCGGCCGACTCGGCGGCGGCTGCGCGGAGTTCGCCTTCGGCGACAACGCCGGATACCCCTCGCCGGTACACCGGGCCGCGCTCGAGGAGCTGGGGCCCACCCCGTACCACCGGCTCTCGTGGTCGTACCTCGACGGGCTGCCCCAATGGCGGCACCTCAAGAAGGTGCGGCGCAGCGAGGAAGCGACGGAGCTGGAAAACGGAGGCCAACTCGGCTTCGATTTCTGATCGCACCCACGTGCCACCCGCCGGTACGTTTCGTACCGGTGTTTGATAGACATCAACTCATGCCTCTCACCCCCGAGGAGCCTCAGATTCACGAGAGTGCCCAGGGTCCCCGCGTCACGCCGGCCGCGAGCCGCACCGCGCAGACCCCCCGCCCCGTACCTGGTCCGCGTCCCGCCGCCGTCCCGCGGCCCGGACGCCCCGGTCCCTCCCCCGCGGCGGCGAGCCGTACGGGCGGGGCTCCCAGGCCCGCACCGCCCGCGCAGCGTGCGCCGCAGGCCACCCCCGGACCCGTATCCCCCACCGCACCGTCCGTCTCCGCGGCGGTGCCCCAGATCCAGCTGATCCCGGCCTCCGCCGAGGGTGCGCTGGACGCGGCCGAAGAGGCCGTCGACCTGCTGCTCGACACCGGGCGCGCGCCCGGCGACATCCTGGTGCTCACCACCGGCGACCCGCACCCGTGGGCCGCGCACGAGCTGTCCTTCGGCGAGGCCGCGTACTGGGCCCTGCACGACGCCGGGGACGACGTCTTCTACGCGGACGCGGCGCAGGTCCAGCGCGCCGCGGGCCGTCCCGTCGTGGTCTTCGCGGCCAACGGCGGACCGGCCGGGGCGAGCGCCGCCGCCCTGCCGACCGCGCTCGCGCGGGCCGGCGCGCTGCTGATCGTGTGCGGCGACCCGCAGCAGATCAACTCCGTGCTGGGCACGGGCGTCTGACGCCCCGTACCCGGCGCGGGCAAGGGGCGGGGCCGGCCGGACCGGCCCCGCTGAAGCCCGAGGCCTGACCAGCCGTACGCCCGATCCGGGGTGTACGGCCGTGAGGGCTGCCCGCGTACGGGAACGGCGCGCGGGCGGGCTCCGGTGCCGGGCTGCCCCAGCGCGCGTCGGGCCTCAGCGCGCGGCGGTACGGCGCCGCAGGACCTCGGTCGCGCCGCCGCCGGTGCGCAGGGCCACCGCGGGGAAATCGGCCACGGTGTCGCCGAGGTGCTCGGGCCGCGAGTCGGAGCTGGGATGCCGGCCGCCCCGGCCCTCGCCCAGCACCTGCCAGCCGCCGCGGGTCAGCGTGATGTACGCCCCGCAGCGCAGCCCGTGCAGGGTGCAGGCGTCCCGCAGCCCCCACATCCAGGCGCCGTCCTCCTCGGTCCACCGCTCGTCGCCCTCGCGGCAGTACAGCAGGACCGCGGTCCGCACCGGGGTCCGGCGCCGCAGGTCGTGCGGGATGACCCGGCGCAGCGCGGCGAGCAGGGCGTTGCGGTACTCCCAGCCGTCGGCCGAGGCCGAGCGGCGGGCGAAGGAGGCGCTCGCGACGAGCCGCTCCTCGGGGCCGAGCACGGCGATGACCGCGGTCGAGGCCGTCGGTCCGTGCCGGGAGTGCAGTCCGTGGACGACCTCGCGCGGGTTGCGCAGCAGGGGGATGCCCGCCGCCGTCCACTCGGCGGGTTCCAGCAGTCTGCCGTGCCGGCTGGTACCGCCGGCCGCCGCTGTCAGTGACGACGTCGAGGGCGGGGCGAATCCGAAGGCCACGGTCCTCCCTTCGGGTATACGCCCGCGGACGGGCACAGCTGTCGTGCGGGCGCGCCGCGGCGCGGCCTGGGAGAGCGCCGTCCGGCCGAGCGGGAGCATGCCAATTCTCGCGTGGCCCGTGAGCCTGCGGCAACGAGCAATTGGCGCCGCCGACCGGAATTCGCCGGTATGCCGTTCATATCCTTGCCCCGTCATGCCGTAGATGACTCATTCGACTACGGCTGAAGCCCCAGTACCAGCGGAAACACCCCTTTGAGGACAGGGTGGAGCCCGGCTGGAGCGTGCATCCGACAGGTGGACCGTCCGCGACGATCTTCTCACGCTGGGTGAATTGGCCGATTGTCCGTGCCATCCGGTTGCATGGGGGCATGGACAACCTGGAGCTCCGCACCGAAGCCGATGCCATCCTCGCTGAGCTCGTCGGCGCCCCGGGGAGCGGGGCGCGCCTGCGGGAGGACCAGTGGCAGGCCGTCGCCGCCCTGGTGGAGGAGCGCCGACGGGCCCTGGTGGTGCAGCGCACCGGATGGGGCAAGTCGGCGGTGTACTTCGTCGCCACCGCACTGCTGCGCCGCCGCGGCTCCGGCCCCACCGTGATCATCTCGCCGCTGCTGGCGCTGATGCGCAACCAGGTCGAGGCGGCGGCCCGGGCCGGCATCCAGGCGCGCACCATCAACTCGGCCAACCCGGAGGAGTGGGACGCCATCTACGGGGAGGTCGAGCGCGGCGAGACCGACGTGCTCCTCGTCAGCCCCGAACGCCTCAACTCCGTGGACTTCCGCGAGCAGGTGCTGCCCAAGCTCGCGGCCACCACCGGTCTGCTCGTGGTCGACGAGGCGCACTGCATCTCCGACTGGGGCCACGACTTCCGCCCCGACTACCGCCGGCTGCGGGCCATGCTCGCCGAGCTCGCCCCCGGTGTGCCGGTCCTGGCCACCACGGCGACCGCCAACGCCCGCGTCACCGCGGACGTGGCGGAGCAGCTGGGCACGGGGGCCGGCGAGGCCCTGGTGCTGCGCGGCCCGCTGGACCGGGAGAGCCTGCGTCTGGGCGTGGTCGAGCTGCCCGACGCCGCGCACCGGCTGGCCTGGCTCGCCGAGCACCTGGACGAGCTGCCCGGCTCGGGGATCATCTACACGCTGACGGTGGCCGCGGCCGAGGAGGCCGCGGCCTTCCTGCGCCAGCGCGGCTTCCCGGTGGCCTCGTACACCGGCAAGACGGAGAACGCCGACCGCCTGCAGGCCGAGGACGACCTCCAGGCGAACCGGGTCAAGGCGCTGGTCGCGACCTCGGCGCTGGGCATGGGCTTCGACAAGCCCGACCTGGGCTTCGTCATCCACCTCGGCTCCCCGTCCTCGCCGATCGCCTACTACCAGCAGGTCGGCCGCGCCGGCCGCGGGGTGGAGCACGCCGAGGTCCTGCTGCTGCCGGGCAAGGAGGACGAGGCCATCTGGCGCTACTTCGCCGATACCGCCTTCCCGCCCGAGGCCCAGGTACGGCAGACCCTGTCGGCCCTCGCCGACGCCGGGCGGCCGCTGTCCGTACCGGCGCTGGAGGCTGCGGTGGAGCTCCGGCGCACCCGGCTGGAGACGATGCTCAAGGTGCTCGACGTCGACGGAGCCGTGAAGCGGGTCAAGGGCGGCTGGAGCTCCACCGGCCGGGAGTGGACGTACGACTCCGAGCGGTACGCCTGGGTCGCCCGCCAGCGGGCCGCGGAGCAGCAGGCGATGCGCGACTACGTGGGCACCTCCGGGTGCCGGATGGAGTTCCTGCGCCGGCAGCTGGACGACGAGGGGGCGGCCCCGTGCGGCCGGTGCGACAACTGCGCGGGCGCCTGGGCCGATTCCACCGTGTCGGCGGAGACCCTGTCCGGCGCGGCCAAGGAACTGGAGCGCCCGGGGGTGGAGGTGGAGCCGCGCCGGATGTGGCCGACCGGCATGGCCGCCCTCGGCATCAACGTCAAGGGCCGCATTCCGGCCGGGGAGCAGTGTTCCACGGGCCGGGCCCTGGGCCGGCTCTCGGACATCGGCTGGGGCAACCGGCTGCGCCCGCTGCTCGCCGAGAACGCCCCCGACGGGCCGGTCCCCGACGACGTCCTGCACGCCGCGGTGGCCGTGCTCGCCGACTGGGCGCGCTCCGCGGGCGGCTGGGCCCCCGGTGTCCCGGACGCCTCCGACCGGCCCGTGGGCGTCGTCGCCGTGCCCTCCCTGGCCCGACCGCAGCTCGTGGGCTCCCTCGCGGAGGGGATCGCGCGCATCGGCCGCCTCCCGTACCTGGGCACGCTGACGTACACCGGCCCGGACGGGGCGCACGCGGCGCGGCGCAGCAACTCCGCCCAGCGGCTGAGGGCCCTGTCCGGCACGTTCGCCGTCTCGGACGAACTGGCCGCGGCCTTGGCGCAGTCGCCCGGTCCCGTACTGCTCGTGGACGACTACTCCGACTCCGGCTGGACCCTGGCGGTGGCCGCCCGCCTGATCCGCCGGGCGGGCGGCGGTCCGGTGCTCCCGCTGATCCTCGCGACGGCGGGCTGACCCTTCAGGGGGCGGGCGGGGGAGCGGCCGCGGCCAGGTGGTTCCCGGGGTCCTGCAGGCGGCCGCCCTGCTCGGCCAGCATCCGGCGGACCGCGGGTTCCGGCATGCGGATCACCACGGGCTGGGGCAGGGTCGTCTCCCGTACCGCCGTGGCCGTACGGCCCAGGGGCCGGCCGGTCACCGTCGCCACCACCCGGACGTCCACCGTGAACTGGACGAGCACCGCCTTCGTCTTCGGCTTGTGCAGCGGCAGCGAGCCGGAGGAGTTCGCCGCGGCATCGGTCGCTCCGCCCGATCCGCCCCCGTTGGCGAGCAGCTGGTTGAGCCGGAACTCGTTGGCGTTGAGCAGCCCCGCGCCGAGCAGCGGGCGGGCGGCCCTGCTGTCGTCGGAGGAGCTCTGGCCTTCCCGTTGGCCGGGGCGGGGCGCCTGCGGATGGCTCTGGCCCACCGTCTCGAAGGTCATCTTGTCGCCGAGGCCGAGCACCCGCCCCTCGCGCAGCCGCGTGTGCACGGAGGCCCGCAGGTCCTGGCCCTCCGGGCCGGAGGCGTGGACCGGCGGGAGATCGGCGCCGGAGGCGGTGAGCAGCGGCAGTGCGGCGATCATCCATTCGGTGGACACCGCCTCGTCCAGTGCGTACGCGGCGGACTGCCCCGGTGTGCGGAACCGGTGGCCGCCGCCCGCCTCCTTGACGGCCGTGTTCACCAGCCTCCTGACGTCGCGGGCTCCGGCGAAGCCGTTCACCTGCGCCTCCATCGGGAGCTTCACACCGGCGTCCCGCCAGGCGTCGAGCCGGACCGCGCCGCCACCGCTGCCGCCCGGGGGCGCGACGAGGGGCGCCGCCGGGACCGGCCGCACGCGGGAGAGCGCCTCCAGGTCCCTGCGCAGGACGCGGTGGGTCAGCGTCAGGCCGTCCATGCGCGAGAGCGCCAACCGGGTGTCGCCCTTGAACAGTTCGAGCTTGGCCCGGATCGGCAGGTTCATCTTCGCCGATGCGGCGGAGCTGTCCGCGACGGACTTCATGCCGAGCTGGCCGCGGCCCACGGCGCCGCTGCGCCGCGAGTTGCCGGTCGCGTATCCGAGACCGCCCGCACCTCCCAGGCTCTTCAATCGGCCGGAGCCGCCGTCCGGCCGGGCCGAGGCGCCGACGACGGCCTCGACACCGGCGACGGAGGCCGTGTCGTGGGAGGTGGCCTGCTGGGAGACGGCCGAGGTGATGTACTCCATGTCGCGGCCGTCGTCCGCGTCCTCGGCGTACGTGCCGTCGCCCGTGCGCTCGACCGTGAACACCGCCCAGTACGGGGTGTTGCGGCCGTCGAGGAGCTCGACGGTGACGCCTCCGTCCATGGCACCGGACAGGAGCCCGGCGGAGCCGTCCCGGTCCAGGACGCGCAGCAGCCGCTGCACGTTGTCGTTGCGGTCCTTGAACTGGCGCCGGGGCAGCAGGCGGTGGGCGAGGTCCGGGTGGGTGCTCCCGGCGAGGCTCGTACGCAGCTTCCCGAGCAACGGGACGAAGTCCGGCAGTTCCTCGATCATGCCGAACCCGAGGGCGCGGTCCCGGTGGAGCGCGGGGGGCGGCGCGCTCGCGGG
This sequence comes from Streptomyces sp. NPDC001903, assembly GCF_042891345.1. Classification (NCBI taxonomy): domain Bacteria; kingdom Bacillati; phylum Actinomycetota; class Actinomycetes; order Kitasatosporales; family Streptomycetaceae; genus Streptomyces; species Streptomyces sp. NPDC001903. The sequence goes on along the minus strand of NZ_JBIASZ010000007.1, from coordinate 316,382 downwards.
GGCGGCTGCCGGGGCCGGGGCGGAGATGGTGGTGGCGGTGGTGGTGGCGGCCGGAACCGGCTTCCGCTTGCGCACCTGTTCCCGTATCCGCGGCGGCAGCTGCGCCTCCGTCAGCCAGACCCCCGCCGCGGCCGGCAGCGTCGTGGCGGCCGTCGCGGTGCACGAGCCGCGGGCCGTGACGCCCACCTCCGCGACCATGCCGACCAGCACGTCGCACTGGACCAGGTACAGCGGGGCCTTCTTCGGGGTGTGGGCGTTGCGCTCGATCGTGCCGGACACGGTGAAGGCCTCGGCGTCCGACTCGCTCGTGGTGCCGGACACCGCCAGGCCCTGGCCGGCGCGCCACTCGGGGCCGGACTCCGAGCCGGTGACGCCGAACTGCGCCGTGTGGGTGGCGGCCTTGCCCCGCTGCCCGCCGGACTGGTGGCCGCCGAGCACGAACGTCTCGGTGCCGGGGCCGGCGCCCTTGTGCAGCAGCCGCGGGTTGGCCAGTGCGAGCCGGGTGCCGACCGCACCGTTCAGGCCGGCGAGGCGCCGCGGGTAGCGGAGGTTCTTCACGACCCAGCCGGAGGACGCGGCCTGCCGCAGCGCGCCCTGGATCGCCCGCTCGCCGAACCGCTCCTCGATCGCCAGCCTCGGCGCGAGCCCCTCCGTGGCCAGTGCCCGGTCCTCGCGCATGCCCTTGTTGCCGGCGGCCGCCCGGGACAGCAGCCGCAAGGCGAGGGCCCGGATCGGCTCCCCGTCGACGGTCTCGACCAGCTGCCAGTCCCGCAGCGGCTCGCCGACGGACGGCCGCAGGACGAGCGCGGCCAGGTCGCCGATTCCCTCGGCCTCGACGGAGCGCTCCGCGACGCCGGGCTGGGCCTTGCGGACCGAGGCGGTCGAGTCGATCCGGTCCTTCCCCGCCCCGTCCACCGTGAACTCGGACGGGGTGAGCAGCCGCACACCCTGCTCCCTGAGATCCAGCGAGGCCACCGGCTCGGGGTGGGCAACCGTCCGGCCGGGCTTGTCGGGCGTGATGCTCCGGGCCAGTTTGCGGGGCCGGGAGGTCCTGGTGACGTCCACGCTCAGCTTCAGGGCCGCCTCGAAGGCGCTCGCCGTGTCGGAGCCGTTGGAGACGACGTCCGTGCGGCCGGTGGGTCCCGCCTGGTTGCGGCGGCCGCCGATGGCGTGCCGCTCGTAGCGAGCCGAGGCGGACAGCACCCCGGGGACGAGCCGGGCCTGGCCGAGGACCAGTCCGCCGATCGACCGCGAACTGCTGCGGCCGCTCTGCGAGCTGCCGGAGACTCCGGAATGGCTGCGCACCGACCAGTCCTTGATGTCGCCGGCAAAGGCGGCATCGCTCAGCGCGCCCTTCACCCGCAGCTGCACGTCGTGCGCGTGCAGGCTCGTCTTGCGGCGCAGCCGCACGCGGATGCCGGTGGACAGCAACTGGTCCTTGTTGATGCGCAGGTTGGTCTCCGAGAGCGTGGTCATCAACTCGCGGTAGTTGCGCCGCTGGGCCTCGGACTCCTCACGGGTGGTGTCCTGCGCGGGCGCGGTGGTGCCGAAGGCGGGCAGGTAGCCGGCCAGGCCCGGGTCGGTGGTGAACAGGTCGAGCACGGCCCGCAGCATGGGCTTGGTGTCGAGCCGGCTGAGCGCGACGTTGGCTCCCTTGCCGCCGAACGGGAGGTGCCGCTCGACGTCCACCTCGTTGCCGTCCGCCCCGGTCCGTGTCGGCTTCTTGACGAAGTCCCCGGCCGTCATGCCCGGCGGCAGCGGCAGCCCGAACTCCTTGGCCTCGTCCGCCCGCAGACTGATCCACACGTTCATGGAGTGCCCGGCTTCGCGGGCTTGCGGCCGCCGGGCCGCCTCGGGCCAGAGCGGGCCCGTACCCACCGCGATGAAGGACACCCGCCCGAAGTAGAGCGCCTTCTCGCCGCGGACCTCCGCGCCCTGCCGGCTGGAGACGGTCTGTTCGTTCACGGTGAAGCGCGCCTTGCGGGCGGCCGCGACCGGCATGGCGGTGCCTCGGACGACGGCGGCGCCGGGTGTCGCCCCGAACCCGATCGCCGGGCCCAGTCCGCCCTGGACGGCCCGGCCCTTGCCCGCGCCCTCGGTGACGGAGGTCTGGGCCTGCTGGTGGGTGCGCAGCTGGGTCTTGCCGGTCCCCCAGGCGGGCGCGAGGTCAGTGATCATGGCGCGCAGGCGGTAGGCGGAGGCCGTCTTGCCGTCCTTGGCGTACAGGTCCTCACTGACCACGCCGTCGCGCAGCAGCCGCGGCAGGTCCTCCAGGACGGTGGCCGTGGACGTCGCCTCGAACAGCCGGACACGGCCGGGCGCGCCGGGCGCGGTGACCGAGGGGTGCAGGACGGAGGCGACCGCGTCGAAGAGTCCGCCGCCGCCCTCGTGCGGGGCGGCATTGTCGCTGACGGCGACGGCGGCCAGGGAGTCCGAGTGGTGGACCCGGCGCACGGTGGTCGGATTCAGGGGCGTGAGCGGGAGGGGCGCCCGGCCGGTGCCCACCGGCACGAGGTGCTCGGTCGGCACCCGCTGGGTGAGCGTGCCGAGCCGCTTGTCGGTCCGTCCGGCCCGGGCGTCGCCCTGTTTCTTGACCCGTACCTCGTACTGCACCGCGCGCGGCACTTCGACGGAGCCCTTGTCGCTGCGCAGCACGCGGGGTTCGGCCACGTTCCTCTGGCGGCGGGACTCGCGGGACGACTGCCAGGGCTGCACGTTGGCGGTGGCGGCGCCGCCGAACCACACCCCCGGTGCGACCGGCCCGAGCCCGAAGGCCACTCCTCCCAGGCCCTTGCTCGCATTCCCGCCGCCCGTGCCGCTCGCGGTGGCGGCGGTGTTGTGCTGGACGTCGACCTTGGTGTCCTTGCCCTCGGGATGCTCCAGTTCGGCCCGGGGCCGCCCACCGTCGGCCGGTAAGGGGGCCGCGGCCGCGGGGTTGCGCTGGAAGGTGGGCGGGTCGTCGCCGGCGGCCCGGCCGATGCGAACGGTGACGTCGTACCACTCGTCGCCCGCCCTGCCCTGGACGGCGAACGCGCGGCCCGCCCCGAAGAAGCTCTCCGGCCGTCCGATCAGCTCGGCGTGGATGTCGGCCACCGCGCCGTCGCCGTGCCCGACCCCCGAGGCGATCGTGTTCCGTACGAATACGTGGTCCGTCAGCCCGTACGAGGTGGAGAGCCCGCCCGCCTCCAGTGCCATCAGGTACGGGGGCAGCTCGAACTCCGGCTCGGCCGCCGCCCCGTCGGGGGGCTGCTGCCCCGTCGCGGGAGCGGCGCCCCCGTACCGCGCCTGGTGCATCGCCTGTGTGAAGGCCGCGTTCCCGGCCTGCTGCCGGAAGCGGGCCAGGGTGTCCGCATCGGGTACGGGGCGCCGGGCCGGGCGGGCCGGTCCGGGCGCCGGCTGCCGTTCGTCGCCGGTTCTGCGCTGTCCGGTCTGGCGCGGAGTCTGCACGGGAGGAACCCTCGCTACTGGGATCGGCTGCTGTTCGACGGGCCGAAGAACTCCACCTCGGCTATCGCGACCTGCTTGTCGGGGGCGGCGGCGTAGGCCGAGCGGAGGACGAACCGCACGGAGGTCACGTCGGCGGCCCGGAAGGCGCGGCGCTGGCCGCCCGCGGCCTGATCGAGGGTGAGGACGCGGGTGGCCGTCTTGCCGTCGGAGGTGGTGATCACGGCCTCGACGCGGCGCGGGAGGGCGGACTGGGAGAGTTTGTCGGCGCGGGCGGAGACGCCGGGGGTGATGATGACGTCGAGCAGCCGGGTGGGCTGGTCGAAGCGGGCCTCGACCCATTCCCCGGCGCCGGACTGGCTGATTCCCGGGCCCCACCAGGTGTTGTTCAGCTTGTCGAAGGCGAGCTGGGGGTCGTTCCCCGGGTAGGAGTGCGAGGCCTCGACGGCGTCCGGTCCGACCGGTGTGCGCTTGGCGAAGTGGTCGCGGACGGCGTTGACGGCAGTGTCCGCGTTGACGATCGCGGTGATCAGCAGGGTCAGCACCAGCGTCCAGAGCACCCAGGTCATGAGGTACCCGAAGCCGCGGCGCAGGCGCGGGCGGTCGCCGGCCCAAGGAGTCTCCCGGTTGCGGAAGCCGAGCACGCGGCGCCACCAGGGACGGCGTCCGGCCACGGCGGGGCCGGCGGCCAGCGGCATGGCGCACACGCCGCAGAAGTGCCGGTCGGGCCGGTTCGGCGTGGCGCACCAGGGGCAGGGCGGACCGCCCTCGGCCCCGGTCTCCCGGCCGGGGGTGCGGACCTGGGGCCGGTCCGCGACCGGGCGGCCGGGCAGTACGGGTGCCACGGACGGCATTGCCGCCTCCCGGGGCTCCGCATCGGCGACCGGCACCAGCAGGGACCTGGCCCGGGCTGCCGCGTCGTCGGAGGCGGGGGCCACGGCCGCGGTGAGCATGGACGTGGTGGCGGTGGCCGCCGCCACCTCGGCCACCGCCACCTCGGCCGCGGCGGGCTCGGTCCCGGCCGGCTCGGCGGGGGTGGAACCGGCGGGTGCGGAGGCGGCGGGTGTGGAGGCGGGAGGGGTGGAAGCGGGAGGGGTGGGGGCGGCGGGCCCGGATCCGGATGTGCCCGCCCCGCCGGCCGCCGAGCCCATCGCGCCCGCGCGGTCGGCCCAGCCCAGCACCGCGCCGCAGGAGTCGCAGAACGACTGGTCTGGTTCGGCCCGGGTGCCGCACTCGGCGCAGTGCGCGTCGGCCCCGTCTCTCCGCGCGCCGGGAACGGGGGTCTGGCTGGTCATATCTCGGGAGTCCTTTCCGCGGCGGTCACCTTGACCGTGTAGGGCATGTGGGCGGGGCGGGCCGCCGCCACGAGGTCGTCGAGCCGCTGCTCGTCCGCGGAGGTCGGATCGGGCAGCCGCAGCGTGACGTGCAGGCGCGGCCGCCGTTCCCCGGGGAACGGGCCGAGCGGCCGGGCGCTCCAGTCGGCGGCCCCGCTCTCGCTGATCTCCGGCTCCGCCCCGAAGGCCAGCCGGACCGCCTCGGCCAGCCCGCGCCGGGTGCCCCGTACGCGGTGCAGGTGCGCGGCGGCCGACACGGCGGCGCGCAGCCGGTCCTCCGGTTCGCTCCCGTCGGTCTCGGCGCCGACCCAACCGCCCAGCCAGCGGGTGAAGTCCACCGGGGCCAGCGACGGGGTGAAGTACGAGTCCAGGCAGTCCAGGACATTGAGGATCGGGGCGAGGACCTCGTCGAGTCCGGCGACGAAGTGCTGCGCCAGCTCGTCCTCGGCGAAGACCGCGGGCAGCATCGCGCCGAGCGGCGCGGAGGACCTCAGCCCGTCGACGGATCCCCTGGCGCTCACGCGTCGTCCCCGATCACGCGCACCCGGTGGTCGAAGGAGAAGACCAGCGCCGCCGGTTCGAGGTCGATCCGGTCCGTGGCCTCGCCGCGCTTGCCGGTCAGCGGGTCCGCCGGGTGCAGCAGGACCTCGTCGACCAGCTCCACGCCGGCCACGCGCTGCAGCACCGCGTGGATCTCGCCCGCCTGGACCCGGCGGCCGAACGGCCAGCCCGTGCCCTCGGCGCCGCCGGTCAGCGGGTCGAGGTGGCGGTGGACGGCGTCGTGGGCCCGGCGCCGCACCCGGTCGGTGTCCACACCGCGGAAGGCGTGCACGGTCGCGACGACGGTGACTCCCTGGTAGAAGGGCGGTCCGACCGCCAGCCGCGTCCCGATCAGCCTGCGATCGTCGAGGTGGCGGGTGATGCGCCGCAACAGGGCGTCTCCGGGTACCAGTTGCTCGAAGCGCAGCCGCCCTCCCGGATCCGGCACCGCCTGCGGGACCACCAGCACCCGTACCGCGTACGCCCCGTGCTCGCTCTCCTCGCCCTCCAGGCAGGCGATCCGGGCGGTCTCGGGGGCGGCGCGGCGCGCGAGTTCCTCGTAGTCGCGCAGGGTCACCGCCCGCTCCTGGGCCCGGAGCGTGATCGGCGCCCGCGTCTTCGCCTCCGCCACCGTCTCGCCGTCGACCCCGCCGCGCGCGGCCTCCCGGTTGACGACCTCGGAGACGTACGGGACGGAGTTGCGCAGCACCTGGACGGCGCCGCGCGCCACGTTCCCGGCCCTGCCGCCGCCGACGCGGTAGCGGCGGGCCCGCAGGACCGCGCCCTGCGGGGGCACCGCCCCGTACTGCCGCAGGGAGCCGTCCGGCTCCCGTACCGCCGGGCCGAAGGCGATCTCCCCGGTCGCGGCGTCGAGCGTGACGTGGCGGTCGTGCGGGCCGGATGCGGCGAAGTGGGGGACGACCTGCCAGTCGCGCCAGCCGTCGTCCTCGGCGCTCTGCAACAGCACCGGGGGGTCGTCGCCGACCACGGGCGCGTTCGCCAGTCGCAGCCGCTGGCCGGGCAGGCCGGAGGCGTCGCCGAGGGCCTCGTCGTACACGGTCTCGGCGTGCACGGCGCCGGTGGTGCCGCCGATGGTGAAGGCCTCGGCGGACCGAACGGTCGGCGAGGTGGTGTAGAAGGGCTGCCCGGCCAGCGGCTCGGTGACGCGGCAGCGCAGCCAGCCGGCCTCCCGCCCGCCGGTGCGGGACAGCGCGTGGCCGCCCGGGACGTGCAGCACGGCCTCGCCCGGCCGGTTGAGGCCGCCGGTGCCGTCCCGGTCCACCTCGCAGGCGGCCCAGCCGTCCTCGGTCCACGCCTCCCACACCAGCGGCGGCTGCCGTGGGTCCACACCGACACCGTCGACCCGGCTGTCCAGGACCAGCGCCACCGCGCAATGTGGTACGGCGGAGCTCAGCCCGAGCAGCATGCAGTCGCCGGGCCGCGGGGCCTCGGCGAAGCACATCACGTCCTTGGCCTCCGTGAGGTCGGCGGTCATGTCGGTGACGGCCTCGCCCCGGCGCTGCACCATGAGATGGAGCAACTCGCTCGGCACGACGCTCAGTTCCCGCTCGGTGGCGAAGACGACCGCCTCCTCGCTCTCCGTGCGCTGGGTGGCGACCTCGGTGCCGGCAGGCAGCAGCACCGGCTCCTCCTGGGGCGCGGAGAGCCAGAAGGTGACGTCCGTACGGGCGGCCGACGGCGGGAACAGCCGGATGCCGACCAGGTCGAGGAAGGCCAAGTGGTTCTTGTCCGGCACCCGGTTCAGCCGGTAGACGATCTGGTCCGCCATGTGCGCGACCGTCTCCACGAGGGTGACGCCCGGGTCGGAGACGTTGTGGTCCGTCCACTCCGGGGCGCGCTGCTGGATGTAGCGCTTGGCGTCGTCGACGAACTGCTGGAAGCGGCGGTCGTCGAGGTTCGGGGAAGGCAGTGCCATCAGCTTTCGCTTTCCAGAGAGGTGCCTGAGGTGCTCGCGGCATGAGAGGCGCCCGCGGCGGCCGGGTCGCCCTCGCCGGGCTCGTCGTGGGAGGGGATGACGTAGAACGGGAAGACGAGGCTGCGCGGATTGTTGGTGCCGCGGATGGCGTAGCGGACGTCGATGAAGAGCACGCCCTGGTCCGAGCCCGCGCTCACGTCGACGTCGGTCACCTCGATCCGGGGCTCCCAGCGGTCGAGGCTGACGTACACCTCGTGCTGGATGCGGCCCGCGGTCGCCTCGTTGACCGGCGCGAACACCAGGTCGTGGATGGCGCAGCCGAATTCGGGCCGCATCGGCCGCTCGCCCGGCGCGGTGGCCAGCACCAGCCGGATGGCCTCCTCGATCTCCCGCTCCCCGCTGACCAGGGCGATGCCCCCGGTCGGCCCGATGCGCAGGGGGAACGCCCAGCCGGACCCGACGAACTGCTCGGCCATCAGCAGACCACCTGCCTTCTCCTTCTCGACACGGACGTCACGGACTTCACGGACTTCACGGACTTCGCGGGCCGCGCGGGCTCTGCGGCCGTCACGGGATGGGGTACGGCTTGCTGTTGACCAGCACCGCGCCCTGCAGCATGAGCGTGGCGGCCCGGATGCCCACGTTCGCGACGGCGTTGACCTGGACGCTCCCGCCCGCGCTGAGCGTCGCCGCGCCCGTCGCACCGAGGCTGAGGGCGCCCATCGCGTTGACGTTGACCGCGCCCGCGAGCGACCTGAGGCTCACCAGCCCCCGGCCCTGGATGTTGAGCGGCCCCCCGCTCTTGATGGTCAGCGCCCGGCGCGCGCTCAGCGTGAGGTCCGTACCCGCCTCCACCGACACCGACGTGCCGCCCGAGATGGTGACGGAGCCCTTGCTGTCCACCGTGATCTCGGTCCTCGTACGGTCGAGGTTGATGGTGAGCCGGTCGTTGCCCGAGGCGATCCGCACGCCCTGTTTGCGGGCCCCGGTCGTCTGGCTGAGCAGGTCCACCCGGTTGCCGTCGCGGTCGGACAGCGTGTGCCGGATCGCCTTCTTCCGCAGCCCGTCGTGCAGCGGCACGTCCTTGACCGGGGTCGGCACGTCCCGGCCGTTGTAGAGGCCCCCGATGACGAACGGATGGTCCAGGGCCCCGCGGTCGAAGGCCACCAGCACCTCGTCACCGACGTCCAGCGGGAAGATCCCGCCCCCGGCCTTGCCGCCCAGCTGCACGGTGCGGGTCCAGTCGCTGACGTACGTGTCGTCCAGCCAGGGGAAACGCAGCTTCACCCGGCCCTGCTTCAGCGGGTCCTGCACGTCCGTGACCAGGGCGTTGGCCACGCTCGGCAGCCTCGGTGCGGCCGTCGCGCCCCCGCCGGAGGCGAGCCCGTACAGCGAGCGCCACTGCCGGCCGCTGACGGTGATCCAGGTCTGGTAGTGGCTGTCGTCGCCGAAGACGTGCCGTACGGACGTCACCGTGTACTTGCCCTCGAACGGGGTGCCGACGTCCCTGAGGGTGACCGGCACTCCGGGGCGCAGCTTCGGATTGCCGCGCACCGTGACCTCCAGCTCGGCGAAGGAGGAGGCGATGTCCTCGGCGAGCGAGTCGGCGGCGAACTTGACCTCCGACTGGCGGTCGTACGGGGTCTCCGTCTCCACCAGCTTCCCGGGCCCGAACGCCGAGGCCGCCTGTCCCGGGGTGGTGCCGATGGAGACGGCCGAGGTGCGGGTCGTGGGCGCCGGCGCGATCAGCGGCCGTTTCGTGGTGACGTCCCAGCCGCGCGACTCGACCCTTCCGACCTGGTCCGCGGCGGTGACCGCCGCCCGGCAGCGCAGCACGTCCTGGCCGGCGTGCAGCACGAACGGGCTCTTCTCGCCCTCGGTGCTCGTCGGTGGCGCGCCGGCGGCCGGGGTCGGCCGGACGAACTGGAACATGCCCTTGGAGTCCAGCGACATCACCATGCCGTTCTCGTCGGCGAGCCGGGAGAGGAAGTCCCAGTCGGTGACGTTCGACTGGCTGATGAACTCGTAGACCGTCTTGGTGGCCTGGACCCTGCCCATCGGGATGCCGCTCAGCCCGGCCAGCTTGCGGGCGATGTCGGCGGCCGTCTGGTTGCGGTAGGCGGCGACCCGGCGCCGGCGCATCAGCCGGTGGCCCGGGTCGTAGCCGCGGATCACGGTGAACGTGCCGGTGCCGTCGTAGTCGGTCTCCATGCCGGTCACCTCGCCGGTGAGCAGCGGTGACCCCGCGCCCTTGCCGGCCGCGACGGGCGCGATGGCCACCTTCGCGCCGAACTTGACCTTCAGCTCGCCGAGCAGCAGCCCGTGCGGATCGCGGAAGGTGAGCCGGAACGCGCCGGGCACCCCGGCCCCGAGGTCGACCCATGCGCCGACGAGGTCGTCGGCGACGTGGTCGGGGAGCTTCGCGCCACCGATCGAGACGTGGACGACGTTGGAGAAGGACGCCTGGACCATCAGGGACCACCCACTTCCTCGGCCGCCGGAAGCACCACTTCCGTACCGGTCCGCAGCTGCGACGGGTCGTCGATGCCATTGGCCTCGGCGATCGCCCGCCAGACGTTCGCGTCCCCGTACTCCCGCCAGGCCAGCGACTGCAGGGTGTCGCCCGCGACGACGCGGTGCACGCGCTGTGCGGTGAGCGCGCCGGAGGTCGGGTTCTGCCCCTTGGTCTTGCCGGGGATCTCGTGCAGCCGTACCTGGCAGGTGGCCCGGACCGGCACGCCCGTCGTGCTGAAGAGGGAGTAGGCGGCGTCCACGGAGGAGACGTACGCCGTGAAGCGGGCCGTCGAGAACGACCCCCACTGGAAGACCACCCAGGGGGTGGAGGGCTGCTTCGCGGCGATGCTCTTCGCGGTCACCTCGCAGCAGGAGAAGAGGGCCTCCACCTTCTTCAGCACGGAGTTGGAGCCCGGGCGGCCGGAGGAGTCCAGGAAGATCTCCACCGTCATCTCCCGGGGCTCGGGCCCCATGAACTCCGGGACGGCGCCGTCGCGCACCGCGGCGGTCGGGGTGGCCTTCCACTGCGCCCGCCGGCCGAGCGAGAGCCGGGACGGGTTGAACGAGAAGGTGAAGTTCTTGATCAGCGCGCCCGGCGTGGTGCTCTGGCCGATCGGCGGCTCGTGGATCGCGAGCGAGGCGCGCACGAGGCTCTTGCCCGCGCCGCCCTTTCCTCCCTTGGCAGCCATGTGGTGTCGTCCCCTCTCAGTCCGTGAACCCGTGGTGGGTGATCTCCAGGACCTCCGTGGCCACGGCCGGGCTGTTCGGGTCGAGGGACGGGCCCTGCCAGCTGACGGGCAGTACGTCGATCAGCCCCCAGCGGGCCACCTCGGAGCCGTCGGCACGCAGTGCGGCGATCTGGGCGGTGGGGCGGGTGACGCCGGTGGTGATCGAGGAGATCCAGGCCGCCACCTTGGCCGTGTCGGGGGTCAGGGGGCGGGTCAGCCGGATGTTGGAGAAGGTCACCCGGGACGGGAGCTGCCAGACGAACCCGTTGTTGCCGCCCTCGTGACGCTGTTCGATCTCCACCGTGGAGGAGAGTCCCTCGCACCCGTTGAAGTAGCCGAGGCTTTCGCCGTCGATGGTGAGGGTGAAGAAGATCGTGGAGCCCGGGTCGAGATCGCGGGGCATCGAGTGGGCCTTTCTGGGTGCTGCCGGAGTCGGGGTCCGTGGGGTCGGGTGGCGGGGGATCACCGGCGTGGGTCGCGGAGCTTCCCGATGCGCTCCCGGTCGAGCCGGAACTCGGTGCGGAGCTGCCGGGTGATCCGGCTGATGAGCCGGTGGGTGAGCTCGTCGAGTTGGAACTCGGTCAGGGAACGGGGGTTGAAGGCGGGGTCGGGGGTGGGGGCGTCACCGCGCGGCTGCGCGGTCTGCACGGTCCGTGCTGTCTGCGTGGTCTGCCCGGGGTGCGTCGTGGTGGTCCGCAGGGGTGCGGGTTCGGCTGCGCGCTGGACGGTCCGGGGAGCCGGGGGCGGTGGTGGTGGCGTGTGAGGCACGGGTGGCAGGTGAGGAGTCGCCGAGAACCGCTGCACCGGCATGACGGCCACGGCGGGCTGCGCCTCGGGCGCGTTCGGCGCGGCGACGGGCAGGGGGCGGCGCCGCACGGACGGGTGGTGAGCCGCCGTTCCCCCGGCGCCCGGAACCGTCCGGGGCTTCGGGTCGGCGAGGCGCTGTACGGCGAGCGGCCGTACGGGGACGGCGGGAGGGACGGCAGGGACGAGCCGTACGGCCGGCTTCGCCTGCGGCAGAGGGGAGCGAACCGGCCGAGCCGCGGACGGCAGGGAGGACGTCAGCGCCCGCGCGGGAGCAAGCGCCCGTACGGGAAGGTCCTCGGGCCGGGCTGGAGTGCGCCGGGCGACGGCCCGCTGCACGGTGCCGGTCGGGTGCTCGGCGGCCGCGCGCTTCGCCGACGGGAACGCGCCCGCCGGCGCCCGCCCGGACGTCGGGCCGGACGTCGGGCCGGACGAGGGGCTCCGCTGGACCCGCACCGGCATCGACGCGGGCACCGGCACCGGCACGGGCACCGGCATCGAGATCGGGACCGGGCCCGAGACCGGGCCTGAGGCCGGCCCTGGGACCGGGCCCGAGACCGGGACCAGCGACTTGGCGGGAATCGGGACCAGCGACGCGGCGGGAGCCGGGACCGGGACCGGGACCGGGGACGCGGCGGGAGCCGGAGTCCAGGCCCCGTCCGCAGTCGGAGCCGGAGTCGGAGCCGGGCCGGCGGACGCGGGCAGGGACGGAGCCGGGTGCGGAGATCTGTTCGTGGCACTCCGCTGAACCGGGGTCGGCTTGTCGGCCGACGGGGCATGCCGAGACGCGGTGGATTCAGCGGGCCGTAGAAGGGACGACGGAGCAGCCGTGGGCGTGGCCGGGGCGGCGGAGACCGGTGCGCCGAGCCCCGTACGGCGCGCCCGGTCGGTCGCTGCCCGCTGGACGGGGGCCGTCTGATTTCCGTACGTGAGCGCTCCTCCGGTCGGGGTCGGGCCGCCCGGCCGCACCTGAGCCGGGGCCGGCTTCCGAGCCGCATCGAGGGTGCGCCGCTGGAGGGGGGCCGCCTCGCCGGCCAGGGGCGATACGGGAGCCACGGGCCCGGCCGGGACCGGGCCGGCGGATATCGGGGTGCCGAGTCCGGTGCGCCGCGTCGTGTCGGGGGTCATCCGCCGGACGGGGGCGGAGTAGGCGGACACGGGCGCGCCCGGTCCCGGCTGCCGCGGCGTGTCCGCCGCCTTCCGCTGAACCGGTGCCGTGTGCCGCCGCTCGGGCGTCGCCGGACCGAGGCCACCGGCTGCGGGCGCAGCCGCTCCCGCCCCCTGCCTCGGCGCGTTCCGGGGGGTGGACGGGCCGTCGGCGACGCTCCGCCGGACCGGAGCCGCGGTGGGGGAAACGGGCATGCGGGATCCCGTCTGCGGCCCGCCGGCGGCAGCGCTCCGCTGCACGGGGGTCGCCCGAGCGGCCGTTGGCGCAGTCGGTGACGGGGAGGCCCCGGCAGTCGGTGTCGTGCCCGCAACGGCGGCAGGGGCCGCGCGCACCGACGGCCGCTGGATCGAGGTGCTCGGGGTGCCGAACTCGTCGGCGGAGTGGGCCGGTGCCGGTCGCGAGCTCGTGGCCGCGGTCATGCCCGGTCCCGGTCCCGGCTCCGAGCGTTCGTCGGCACCGCTGCGCTGAACCGGCGCCGCCTGAGAAGCCGATGGCGTGTCGGCAGCCCGTACCGGCCCCGGGCCGGTGGAGGGCACCCGGTCCGCACCCCGGCCCGAGGCCGTGTGCCCCGCCGCGGTGCGCTGCGTCTTGCCGGCGGCGCTCCGCTGAACCGGCGCCGCTTGACCGGCCGACGGCGCACTCGGAGACGGACGGGCGCCGCCGGCCCGCTCCGGGCCGGGCGTGAACGGCGCGGGGGTCTGCCGCTGGACGGGGGTCGCCGGAGCGGCCGGCCGGCTCGGCTCGGCGGCGGCCGCTCGGCCCGCATCCGAGGCCGCGGGCCGCGTCGGGGTGCCGGCGGTGCTCCGCCGAACCGGGGTCGGCGAAGCCGCGGGCGGCGGGGACGCAGCGGCAGCCGGTCCCGTTCGCCGTGCTGCGGAAGCGGCGCTTCGCTGTACGGGGGGCGCTGGGGCGGCCGATGGCGTGCCGGGGAGCCGGGCCACCGTGCCGGCCGGAGCCGGAGCCGGAGCCGGAGCCGGAGCCGGAGCCGGAGTCGGAGTCGGACGCGGGCCGGCCGAAGCCTCCCGGACGTCAGCCGGGGCCCTACCCGGAGGTGCGGACTCGGCGGTGGCGGCCGCCGCGTCCGGCGAGGGCACCCGGGGTGCCACCGGAAGGGCCCGCCGCTGCACCGCAGGGGTGCGCGGGGACCGGGTCAGCGAGGTCGACGCCCCGGGGGCCTGCCTCACCGGGGTCACCCCGACGCCCGCACGGCGCGGGGCCGGCGCCGGCAGGGCCGCCCGCTGCGCCGGCAGACCCTCCGAAGCCCCGTCGCCCTGGTTCCCGTACGACACGACGGGCAGGGTGAGCGAGGGCAGTTCGAGTCCGGAGCCGGGGCGCGCCGCGGGGCTCAGCATCCCCTTGACCAGCCCGCCCGGCGCACCGGCGAGCACGGCGTGGGACATGGTCCCGCCGAAGCAGGGGTTCTGCCACGTGCTCAGGCGACGGCCGAACCCCGCGTCCGCCACGGGCCCGGCCGCGCCGGCGGTCACGCGCTGGATCGGGGGCAGCGCGGACCAGCCGGCGGCGGACCAGCCACCCGCGGACCCGGACGCGGACCCGGAGGCGGGACGAACCGCCCCCGCATCAGGCTCCGTCGCCGCGTCCGCCTGACCGCGGCCGCCCGTCAGACCACCCATCAGCCTGCCGAGAAGTCCCATGCCCGTCCTCACCCCTCCGCCGCGGCACGGGCCACGAACCCGGCGATCTGCTCGGTGTACCGGCGGCGGTCACGGTGTTCGAGGTCCAGGATCTCCTCCTGGCTCCAGTGGAAGTGGTAGGCGATGTACGCGATCTCCTCGTGCAGACGGTCGTTCGCGTACGTCACGATTCCCCCAGGCGGCTCCCGCCGAGTTCGACCTCGAACGGCTGCTCGCAGTGGGGACAGGTCACGCCGGCCCGGGTGTGCCCCTCGGCGTTGATCTGCCGGTAGAAGTCCTGCAGGAACGCCAGGTCGGAGGCGAACATGTTCTCCACCACCCCGTCGTGCACCAGCGGCAGGCTGCCCAGCCGGGTGATGACCCGGCCGAGCAGCACCACCGACAGATAGGCCGGGTTCTCCTGCACCCGCATGTCCCGCAGCGGGATCAGCTCGTCCCGGGCGGTCGCGAGCCGCATGGTCCCGTCCCGGTGCACGGCTCCGGCATCGTCGACGTAGCCGCGCGGCAGTTCGAAGGAGAACTCCGTGCGCAGCGGCCGGGCCGCCGGGGCCGCGGCCGGAACCCCGGCCGACGGCCCCGGCGCCGCCACGGCCTCCGCCGCGGCACGGCCGTTCGCGTCGCCCGCGCCCGCGCCCGCGCCCGCGCCTGCGGCCGCCGTCGCCGCGCCGGCCCTGAGAGCCGTACGGCGCATTATTCGATGACCAGTTCTTCGAACGTGATCGTCACGGTCTCGGTGAGCGCGGCGGCCTCGCCGGCCTTCACCGTGCTGGTGTCGACCTTGCTGCACCACGCGTTGCGCATGTTGTAGCGCTTGATCGGGTTGTCCTGGTAGTCCATCACCATGATCGTGGCGTTCTTGCGGGCGCTGCCCATGTTCCCCGCGACCGATTCGTTGATCCACTGGTTGAAGGCGGCCGACTGCGTCATGCCGCGGACGACGGTGCAGGTGCCCGCCTTCTTCACGCCCGGCAGCTTCTTCACCACGGCCTTGCCCTGCGAGGAGACCTGCTGGTACTCGATGACGTCCTGTTCGAGGCTGAGGCCGCTGACCTCCGCGAGGTATTCGACCATCACGCCGTCGATCTGGAGGCCGAAATTATGTGAGGTGAGGGCGTCACCCGGCTGAAGACTCATGTGTGTTCTGTCCTTCTGAGGGGTCTTGACTGGTTCGGGGAAACGGAAGGCGGGGGAGTGGGGGGGGGGAGGGCTACTCCTCCAGCTCGCCGCTGCCGCTGGAGAACTGGGCCAGCCGGAAGATGACGAACTCGGCGGGTTTGACCGGAGCGATGCCGATCTCGCAGATGACGCGTCCGAGGTCCACCGACTCCGGCGGGTTGGTCTCCTCGTTGCACTTGACGTAGTACGCCTCTTCGGGCCGGGCACCGAACAGGGCCCCGTTGCGCCACTCGTTGACCAGGAAGGCCGAGACGTTGCGCCGGATCCGCGCCCACAGGTGGTGGTCGTTCGGCTCGAACACCACCCACTGGGTGCCGATCAGGATCGACTCCTCCAGGTAGTTGAAGTAGCGCCGCACGTTCAGGTAGCGCCAGGCCGGGTCGGAGGACATCGTGCGGGCACCCCAGACGCGGATGCCGCGGCCCGGGAAGGCACGGATGCAGTTGACGCCGATCGGGTTGAGCAGGTCCTGCTCGCCGCGGGTGATCTGGAGCTCCAGGTCCACCGCGCCGCGTACGACCTCGTTGGCGGGCGCCTTGTGCACGCCGCGCTCGGAGTCGTTGCGGGCCCAGATGCCGGCGATGTGGCCGCTCGGCGGGATCAGCCGGGACTGGCCGGTCGCCGGGTCGAAGGCCTTGATCCAGGGGTAGTACAGGGCCGCGTACTTGGAGTCGTAGCCCGCGGTCTCCTGGCGCCACACACGGATCTCGCGCGCGTTCATGCCGGGCGGCGGGTCGATGACGGCGACGCGGTCCCCCATCAGCTCGCAGTGCGCGATCAGCCCGAGCTGGACCGCCTTGACGGCCTCCAGGTCGATCGCGCCGCGCTGGTAGGCGGCCATCAGGTCGGGAACCGCGACCATCGAGATCTCGTCGACGGCCTCCAGGCCGCCGAAGCCGGTGCGGTCGGCGGAGTCGCCGAGGTACTGGGCGGGGCCGGGGTGGGAGGCGTCGGCTCCGGACGGGACGGCCGGCACGGGGGCCTGGGCCGGGGCCGCCAGCGCCACCGTCTGGTTCTCGGGGCGCGCCAGCTGCGCGGCGGGGGCCGCCTCCTGCAGGGTGATGAGCTTGGAGTGCTCCTTCACCTGCGTCACGACGTAGTTGCGCCCGCCCTTCTTGGCGGTCACGTCGAAGGTCTCGGCGACCTTCTCGCCGTCCTTGACGATCAGCTTGAACCGCTCGGGCGGACCGTCGCCCTCCGGATCGGCGACCTCGACGCGCAGGGAGCCGGGTGCGGCGGCCGCCACCGTGAAGGTGCCGAGCCGCTTCGGCTCGCCGGGCGGCAGCGCGGCGGGGGCCGCCGCACCCCCGACCGCGGCGGTGGGGGAGGCCGGGTCGGCGGACGCGCCCGCGGCGGCGCCGCCGACCCGGACGACGTAGGCGGCCGAACCGCCGTTGTTGAAGAAGCCGTAGACGCTGTGCGCCAGGTAGTACCCGTCGGTGAAGTCACCGAAGGATGCGACGTACTGGGTCCAGTTGGTGACCAGAGTCGGCTCGTTCAGCGGGCCGGTCGGCGCAAGACCCACGAAGGCGGCCACGGAGGTGCCCACCCCCTCTATGGGGCGGGAGCCGCTGGCGACCTCCTCGACGTAGACGCCCGGCGACAGGTAGGACGGCATGCTCTGCTCTCCTCGGGGTACGAGACAGTTGCCCCTACCCTCGGCCGCGCGCCGGTCCGGCGTAACGGCCTCGGGTGCCCGTTCGAGGGCAGTGCTGTTGCCCGCGGGGGCAGCGGAGGCTGCCTCGCGGCTTCTGACCGGCCGTCGGGGTCCGTCGTAGCGTCGTGGCGTGAGCCTTTGGACTTCTTTGGAGCCTGCCTCCGCGACCGTGGATCCCGGCAGCAGTACCACCGTTCGGCTGCGGCTGCGCAACACCGGTGACGTCGTCGACGAGTACCGCTTCGAGCCGGTCGGTGCCATCGCCCCGTGGACCGTCGTCGAACCGGCCGCGCTCCGGCTCTACCCGGGGACCACGGGCACGGTGGAGCTGACGTTCTCGCCTCCGCGCACGCCCGACGCGACCGCCGGGCCGAACCCGTACGCCGTGCGCATCACGCCCACCGAGCACCCCGAGGCGGTGACCGTCCCGGAGGGCAACCTCACCATCACGCCGTTCAGCGAGATGCGCACCGAGCTGGTGCCGCCCACCGTCAAGGGCCGCATCCGCGGCCGCCCCAGGCTCGCCATCGACAACATCGGCAACACCACGCTCACCGCCTCCATCAGCGGCAGCGACAACGGTGATCAGCTGTCGTACGAGATCACCCCGAGCAACGTCCAGATCGCTCCGGGCCGCGCCGCGTTCGTGAAGGCGAAACTCAAGCCGCGCGAGATCATCTGGTTCGGGTCGAAGCAGCAGCGGCCGTACACGCTGGCCGTGCACCGCTCGGGGACGGCTCCGGTGGACGTCGACGGCAGGTACGTCCAGCGCGGGTTCCTGCCCGGCTGGCTCGCCACCTTCCTCGGCGTGCTCCTGGCCCTGGCCGTCACGTTCGTGATGCTCTGGATCGCCTACAGGCCCCAAGTCCGCAGCGCGGCGGTGGAGAAGCTCCAGGAAGCCGGCGCGACCACGCTCCCGTCGCCGGAGCCGAGCCTGGCCCCGCCGCCCGTGCAGCCCGCCGCGCCCTCCGCGGCCCCGGGCGGAGAACCGATGCCGTCCGAGGCTCCGGGCGGCGGCGGGGGAGGGGGAGGGGGAGGGGGAGGCGGCGGAGCCGGGGCCCCGCAGCCCCCCGCGAAGAAAGCCGATCCGCACTCGGTGAACAACATCCTGCTCAGGCTCAGGGAGGCCAAGGCGTGCGCCGACGTCCCGGGCGCCGACCCGGCCGTCCGGGGCGCCCCCGTCAGCGCGGGCACCTGCAATCCGAAACCCGCCGACAACCAGCGCTGGAACCTGGAGCTGGTCGACCCGAAGGCGGGCCCCGGGGGCACGGCCCTCTTCCTGATCCGCGCGGTCAAGGGCGGACTCTGCATGGACCTGCCGGGGCTGGGCGCCAAGCCCACCCACACCCCGATTTCCACGTACGGCTGCAACAGCAGGACCGACAACCAGCTGTGGTGGCTGGAGAAGCAGGACAGCGACACCTACTGGATCCGCAACGCGTCCAGCAACAACACCTGCCTGGACAAGGCGGGCAGGGGCGCCGCACCGATGCGGCTCGTGGTCCACGACTGCGTCAAGGGCGAGACCCAGAAGTGGCAGCTCGTCAATCCCACCGAGCCGAACTGGCAGCTCGTCCACCCCTGAACGGGTGGAAGGGGTGAACCCCCCCTACGGTGAATACCGGTGCCCCGGCCGTCGATGACGGTCGGGGCACCGGTCTTTCGCGCGTACGACGACTGCCGCCCGCGGCTACCAGCCGCCCTCGCCCGGAACCAGGCGGCCCGCCTTGCGGTACTCGCGGCGGGCCCCCTCCAGCAGATCGGCGGTGGTGACCACGGCGCCCCGGCCGGCCGCGGCGTACGCGGCGGTGACCACGGCGCTGCGGATCGACCCGCCGGCCAGCTCGAACTCGTCGGCGCAGGACTCGGGATCGGTGTCGTCCGCGCACGGCACGCGGGCGAGGGCGTGCCTCCACAGCGCGAGGCGCTGCTGCGTGTCGGGGAACGGAAAGTCGATCACGAGGTCCAGCCGCCGGGTGAACGCCTCGTCGATGTTGGCCCGCAGATTGGTTGTGAGCAGCGCGATGCCGTCGAAGGACTCCAGGCGCTGGAGCAGGTAGGCGCTCTCCATGTTGGCGTAGCGGTCGTGCGAGTCCTTGACCTCGGAGCGCTTGCCGAAGACGGCGTCCGCCTCGTCGAACAGGAGCACGGCATCGGTCCGGCCGGCCTCGGTGAAGATCCGCTCCAGGTTCTTCTCGGTCTCGCCCACGTACTTGTCGACGACCGAGGAGAGCTGGACTACGTAGAGGTCGAGGCCCAGTTCGGCGGCGACGACCTCGGCCGACAGCGTCTTTCCCGTACCGGACTCACCCGCGAAGAGCCCGAGGACGCCACGGCCCCGGCCGCCGCCGGCGCTGAGCCGCCAGTCTCCGAGGACCCGGTCGCGGTGGCGGGCGCGCAGCGCGAGTTCGTGCAGCTGGGCCAGCGGCTTGTCCGGCAGGACCAGGTCCTCCCAGTCGACGCCGGGCCGGATCCGGCGGGCGTGCCGCTCCAGACCGGACGCGGACTGCTGACGCGCGGCCAGCCGCAGGTGCGCGGCGCTCGTCGGGACGCCGTCGAACGCGGCGAGTTCCCGCGCGGCGCGCGCGGCCCGCACGATCCGGTCGGCGCCGAGGTGGTACGGGGCCACGGTCGCGGCCAGGTCGAACTCCGGCGCCTCGCCGAGCGCGGCCGACCAGGCCGCCTCCGCTCCCGCCGGCAGTCGGGGCGCCTCCAGGACCAGCGGATCCCGGTCGCACCAGTGGGGGTCGTAGGGCCGCTCGCCGATGAACACCACGGGGACGTCCCTCGCCGCCAGCGCCCGGACCAGCGGGCCCGCCTCGTCGGGCACCTGTGACACGACCAGTGCGCAGCCGCGCAGCCGGGCCTCCCGCAGGAGCTCCGGGTACGGCACGTCACCGCTCGGGGAGGTGACGTGCAGGGCGTCGAGACCGGCTGCGCGCAGGGCCGCCGAGGCGACGGCCAGACCGTCTCCCTCGCGCAGTTCGCGCAGGTAGACGGTGAGCGGGCCGGCGACAGCCAGCCGGTTCGCGAGCCGGCGGGTGAAGTCCTCGTCGTACGGCTGGGAAGGCGCGGCGAGCGGGCGTACGTGCCGCGCGAGCGCGGCGTCCGGGGCGTCGTCGCCGAGCAGATGGGCGATCAGCCGGTCCGGGACGCGCAGCGCACGGCTGAGGAAGGGGCGTTCGGGCTCCTCGACCTCGATGAGACCGAGCTCGCACAGGGGAGACGACGGATGGAACCTGGCCCGTGCCGGCGCCAGGTGCACGGGGAGTCCGCACAGGTCGAGGGCGAGGCCGGTGGTGGCGCGGCGCCGGCTGACGTCGTCGTTCAGATAGCCGTACAGCGGCTCGAAAGTGCGGTCGATGTCGGGTGCGAGGGCGATGAGGAGCAGGCAGGCGTCCAGCTCGGTGAGTCCGTGCCGGTGCGCGAGCCGCGCCAGCCGGTCGCCGCCCTCCGGTGCCGTGGCCTCGCGCATCGCGTGGTCGGCGGGCCGGGGGGCGGCCCCGGCCCCCGGCTCGGACTCGGACTCGGACTCGGGCTCATGGGGCCGGGCGTACGGATCCGGCGCCGCGGAGTCCAGCAGGTGCCGTACGGCGTCGACGGAGAGGTACAGCCCGCGCAGCGGATCGGCGGCCGTGGGGTCGGTGGCGCCGCGCTGCTCGACCAGCAGGGCGACCCGCTCGCGGACCCGGTCCAGGCGCGCGAGGAGTGCGGGCGCCGGGTCGGTCATCGGGGCTCACCCGCCGCCGCAGCGGCGCGGGCGGTCGCCGCCGCGGCGGCCGCCGCGTGCCGCGGCCGGTGCCGCCGCTCCGGCGAGTCCTCCAGGGTGCCGTCGAGCGCTCGTACCCGCACCGCGCCCTCCGTGACCGGCGGGCCGACGTCGTACTCCGGGTACGCGGGGAACGGAGCGGTCACCACCACGTCCAGGGACGGCTTGAGTTCACCGCCGAGGGCGGACCAGATCTCGGCCAGGGAGCGCGATTCGCTCTGGACGCCGGCGACGGTGATGGGTACCGACAGTCCCAGCGCGCGCAGGGATCCGCCGAGTTCCTCGGCGGGCAGGATCTCGCGCGGGAGCAGGGTGGCCAGTACGGCGGAGAGCAGCCGGTGTTCGTCCTTCGGCTGTTTGGTCCAGGCGGTGACGAGATAGGACAGCCGGAACCAGCGGGGAGGCTGGCGGCGCTTGAGGACGGCTCCGCTGTCGTCACTGACGGGGACCGTGCCGCGGTGGCGCCGGTTCACGTCCTCGCGGATGTCGTACAGGTAGGCGTTGACGGCGGTGGCGTTGCGCCTGGCGGACCAGTCACGGGTCGGGGCATCGAAGGAGACGTCGATGCCGGAACCGGCCAGCGCGCCGCCGGTCAACAGCCGTTCGAGGACTTCGTCCACCTCGTGGATCATCGTCGTGCTCCCGCGTTGCCTGAGGTGCCGCCCCTGTGGTGATCACGGGACGGCGCCGTCGAATTCTTCTTCCGGCCGGCTGCGGCCCGCAAGCACTCGGGGGCGGACCCGGGTGTCCGGGCGGCCCTGTGCCGTTGCCCTCGGAGCCGGAGCGGCAGCCCGGAGCGGTGCTCAGATGTAGCCCTCCTTGAGGGCGTAGGCCACGGCGTGCGCGCGGTTGCGCAGGTGCAGGCGGGTGGTCAGCCCGTGCATCACGTTCTTGACGGTGCGTTCGGAGTACGCGAGCTTGCCGGCGATCTCTGCGGTGTCGAGCCCCTCCGCGATCAGCCGCAGGACGTCGGCCTCGCGTGCCGTCAGCCCCGTCACGGGCGCGCCGGTCCGTCCGGCTGCGGACCGCTGGAGCATGCGCACCTGGCCGAGCAGCCGGCCCAGCAGGTCGGTGGGGAGGTCGCCGTCGCCCCGCGAGGCCGCGAGCACGGCTTGGAGCAGGCGGTGCGTGGTGGCCTCGTGGCGCCAGACGACGGCCCCGACACCGCACTCGATGACATCGAGGAGTTCGGCCTCCCGGACGGCGTTGACCACCAGGACGGCGCGGGCGCCTTCGCCCCGCACGAGTCTGCGCAGGCGCGCGAAGGTCTTCTCGTCCGGCGTCTCCTCGATCAGCACCGCGACGGTCCCGGGCCCCGTCTCGGCCTCGTCGCGCAGGTCGATCACGGGGTGCTGCCGCAGCTGGCTGACCGCCCCCGCCCGGGAGATCGGATCCGGCGCGTGGACCACGACGCGTATCCGGTGTCCCGGATCCGCCGCGGCGCCGGCGACCGTCCTGGTCGTGGCGGCCGACGCGGATGGCCCGGCCGGCCCGGCCGGCCTGTTCGTCCCGGTCGGCGTGCTCGGCGTGGTCGGCCTGTTCCTCGGCCCGGTCGGCGTCCGGGCTGCCTCGGCGACCCCGGCCGGTCCGGTCTTCGCGGTCAGGAATGAGGTGGTCAACTGGTCCCCTAGGTCGGCGTGGCCCCCGTCCGCGTTGTGAGATGCGTGACAGGAGGACGGGCATCACGCTCGCGTACCGGCGGACCGTCGGACAATCGTGGAGAACCACGAGCCGCACCACGGGGCCGACCACTAGACATCCACGACATCGGGAGTCAGCCATGTCAGCCAGGCCGGTACCGAGAGCGCTCTCCGAGCGCCGGGAGGCCATGGCGATGGTCGCCGCCGAGGCCGAGCGCGCCCGGTCCGGCTCCGGCGGCCTGGTGCTGCTGAGGGGGACCACGGGCAGCGGCCGCACCGCGCTCCTGGAGGCCGTCGCCGAGCAGGCGGCTGCGCACGGCATGTGGGTGCTGCGGGCCCGCTGCGCACCCGGGCCCGTCGCCCCGTTCGCCGCGGTCAGGCAACTGTTCGAGGACGGCCCGGAATTGGCGTGTCCCACGATGGAACCGCCGGGTGACGCCGATTCCGGCGCCGCGCTCCACCGCGAACGGGCCGCGTGGCTGTGGCGTGCACTGCTCGAATGGACCGAAGAAGCGCCGCTGTTCCTGGCCGTGGACGACGTCCAGCTCGCCGATCCGCTGTCGCGCGGCTGGCTGACCGAAGCCGCGCGGCTGGTGGAGCGGCTGCCTGTGCTGCTCGTGGCGACCGAGCGCAGCCAGTACGACGTGGAACCGCCGGCGCCGGGCCTCGCCCACGCGCTCCCGCCCCACCTCGTCCGCACCCACACCCTGACCCCGCTGAGCCCGGACGGGGCGGCGGAGCTGGTGCGGTCGGTCGCCGGCGCGCTGCCCTCCCCGGCGTGGGTCGACGACGTCGTGCGGGCCGGTGCGGGCAGTCCGTTGCTCCTGCACGCCCTGCTGGACGACCTCGCGGCGCAACCCCCCGGCCGCGACGGCGCCCCGGCGGTGCCGGACACCTGCGCCGCGCTCTACCCGGGCGCCTACCCGGCCGCCGTCTCGTGGTGGCTGGACAGCGCGGGGTCCGCGACCGTCGACGTGGCCCGCGCGCTCGCCGTGGTGAGTGACGGCCGAGGCGGGGACCGGGACGGGGACCGGGGTTGCGAGGGCGCTCGCGACGGCGCCGGCCACCCGGGCGTGTACGAGGAGGGCGACGCCGGGCTGCTCGCCGACATGACAGGGGCCGACCCGGCCCGGACGCACGGCTGGCTCACCGCCATGACCCGCCTGGGGCTGCTGCGCCCCGGCCCGGACGGCCGCCCCCGCTACGCCCATCCGCTGCTGCGGGACGCAGTGGTCGGCGGCTGGTCCGGTGACCGGCGGAAGGCGGCCCACGGCAGGGCGGCCGAGGTGATGCTGCGCCGCGGCGCGGGCGCCGAGGCCGTGGCCGGACAGCTGCTGCGGGCTCCCGCGCCCTTCGGGAGCTGGGCCGCCGACGTCCTGCTGGACGCCGCGGCCCGCGCGGTCGGGGCGGGCCGCGGCGAGGACGCCGCAGGTTTTCTGCGGCGCGTGCTGGACGAGGAGATGCCGTCCGCCCGCCGGGCCGCGGTCCTCACCGAACTGGGCTCCCTGGAATTCGCCGGCGGCCGGTCGGCGGCCGGCCTGCCCCGGCTCGCCGAGGCCGTGCAGGTGGCGGACACGCCGGGGGACCGGGTGCGTTCGGCGATGGCGCACGGCACGGCACTGGCCGGACGGGGCGAGGTACGGGCGGCCGTGGGCGTACTGCGCTCCCTGGAACAGCGGCTGACGGATCACCAGGGTCTCGCGCGCACGCTGTGGTCCGCTTCGGCGCTGCTCTCGGACCGGGATCCGGCCGTACGGCGCGAGGTGTACGGCCGGCTGCGTGAGACGGCCGCGCTCGCACCGGGCCTGGTCGGCACGGCGGGGCAGGCGCTCCTGGTGCGGTACGAGGCGACGGCCGGCCTGGTCTCGGCCCAGGCGGCGATGGGACGCGTCCGAGCCCTGCTGGAGGTCCCCGCCGACCCGCTTGCGGAATCGATTCTTCTTGGTGCGTCCGCGGCCGTGGCCCTGTGGGCCGACGAACTGGACGAGGCCGAGCGCCTGTCCGGCCGGGCCCTTGCCGGGCAGCGCGCCTCGCTGCTGCATCCGCTTCAGGCGGCGCTCCTGACCGTACGGGCGGACCTGGCCTGCGCACGCGGCGGTTACGCCGCACTGCTCGCCGACCCCGGAACGCGGCATGCCCTCGAGGGCGCCGGCGACGCGCGTCCGCGGATGGACGCGGCTGCCGCGGCCGTCTTGGCGCTGGTGGAGACCGGCCGTCCGGAGCAGGCGGCGGCGCTCGCGGACCGCAGCGAGGCGCGCGACGCGGCGGGCTCCTGGGAGTTGCCCCGATTTCTGTACGCGCGCGGTCGTCTGCGCGCGGCGTCGGGCGATCCGGCCGGTGCGCTCGACGACTTCCTGGAGTGCGGGCGGCGCCAGGCGGAACGGGAGGTGGTCAGCCCGGTCGTCACGCCGTGGCGGACCGCCGCGGCCGAATGCCGGCTGGCGCTGGGCCGGCCCGAGGAGGCCCTGGCCCTGGCCCACGAAGAGCTGAGGCTGGCCATAGTCTGGAACACGCCCCGCACGGTGGGGCGTTGCCTGCGCGTCCTGGGCGCGGCGACAGGCGGTGTGAGAGGACTGGGGCTGGCCGAGGAAGCCGTACGGCTGCTGCGGGACACGCCGGCCGAGACGGAACTAATCGCGGCGCTGATCGCCCAGGGACGGCAGCTCGTCGCCGCCGGAGACCGGACGCGGGCCCGCGATCCGCTGCGGGAGGCGGCCGAGCGGGCCGAGCGCATCGGTGCGGTCCGGCTGCGCGCCGTGGCGGAACACGTGCTGCGCGAGGGCGGTGCCCGCCGCGCCGCGACCCCGTACACCGGGCCGGCTGCGCTGACCGACAGCGAGCGGCGCATCGCGGAACTCGCCGCGGGCGGGCGGACGAACTCCGAGATCGGCGAGCTCCTGCACCTCGCCCGGCGCACCGTGGAGACCCACCTGACCCATGCCTACCGCAAGCTGGGCATCCGCCGGCGCGCGGAGCTCCCGGCGGCTCTGGACCGGCTGCCGGCCGGCGGGACGTAGGGCGTGGTGGACGGGACGGACGGGACTGGTGCGTGTTCATGACCCCATGGAACCCGACCGCTCCGACACCCCGTCAAGGCCCCGCCGAACCTGTGGATGTTGAACGATCAATGGTTATCCACAGGGCTTTCGGGATCTGATCGTCCGCGGGACCGTCGGGGCATGACGAACGACCGCGAATCACGCACCCCGTCCGACCGGCCCGCCATCGGCCCGTCCGGACCCGGCCCCCGGATCACCCTGCGCAGCCCGGCCGAACTGGCCGATGCCCTGCCCTACATGCTCGGCTTCCACCCGACCGACTCCCTCGTCATGGTCACCGTGCACGGCGAGGGCGGGCGGTTCGGCGGCCGGCTCCGCGTCGGCATCCCGACGGCCCCGGCCGAGTGGGAGGACACCGCCCGCCAGGTCTCCGACTGCCTGGTCCGGGGGAGCGAGCGGCGCGGCGCGAAGCCCGACGGCATCGTCGTCTTCCTGTGCCAGGACCCGGCGGACGGCGAGAGCGGCCAGCGGGTCATGACCCGGCTGCGGCCGCTGGCCCAGCGCATCCGGCTGGCCTGCGGCGCGCTCGACGTGCCCGTGATGGAGGCGCTGTGCATCTCCGACGGCCGGTACTGGTCCTACTGCTGCCCCGACGAGCGGTGCTGCCCCGCCGAGGGCAGCCCGCTGGCCGCGACCGGCACCTCGGTGATGGCGGCGACGGCCACCTTCGCCGGACTCCGGGTGCGGGGTTCCCTGCGGGAGATCGAGGGCAGGCTGGCACCGCTGCGCGGCGGCGCGGCGGCGGAGATGGAGCAGGCCCTGGACCGGGCGGCCGCCGCCCTCGTGCCGAAGATCCTCGACGGCGCCACCCGACAGGAGGTCGGCGCGGAGACGGTCACGCTGGCCCGCACCCTGATGCGGCGGATGACGCTCGCCCCACCCGTCGACGGGGGACCGGGAGCCGACGAGTGGGACGACGCGCTGCTCGGCCACGACGAGGCGGCCGGCGTGATCCTCGGCCTCCAGGACCGCGAGATCCGCGACGTCGCCGCCGAGTGGATGGAGGGCGAGGAGGCGGCCCCCGCCCTGCGGCTGTGGCGGGCGCTGGCCCGCCGCTGCGTCGGGGCCTACACAGAGCACGCGGCGGCCCCGCTCACCCTCGCCGGCTGGGTCTCGTGGTCCACCGGGGACGAGCCGACGGCCCGGATCGCCCTCGGGCTGGCCCTGCGGGCCGACGCCGAGTACCGCTTCGCCCAACTGCTGCACCACGCCTGCAACGAGGGCATCGACCCGGAGGGGCTGCGGGCCTGCCTGCGGGAGGAGCGCCAGCGCCGGGAACCGCGCCGGCGGCGCGCCGCGGCCACCACCCGCCCGCCGGGCCGCGGGGAAGCGCGGCCCCGCCGTGAGTCCCGCCGCACCGCGGGGAGCGACCAGTGAGCCGGGCCCGGGGCCGGGGCGAGGGGAGTTCCGCCCGGCGGATCCGGGGCGCCGCCGCGGCCGCCCTGCGGCGCGCTCTCCGTCACCGGCACGGCCCAGTACGGGCGCAGCCACCACCGGGGCCCGTGACCCGGGCGGGGGCGGGGCCGTTCAGCAGGAGGGTGGCGGGGGCCCGGCCGCGCCGCCGCCCAGCGAAGCAGGCCGGAGCGCAGACAGCCCAGACAAGGCGACAGATGGCCCCCTCCGTACCGCCCGCCCGCAGGACCGAGTTGCCGCCCGTGCACGGCGCCGTCATCTGCGTCGCCGCGCCCTGCCTGGTCATCTCGCCGGAGCACGGCCAATTGACCGGGCGGGGGATCGACGGGATCTACCGCTCCGGGCGCAGGCTGCTCTCCCGCTGCGTGCTCCGGGTCGGCGGCCGGGACCCGGTCGCCGTCCAGGGGCGCAGCCTCTCTTCCGACCGGGCCTCCTTCACCGCGACCGTCCGTACCGGGGCCGAAGCGGGCCCCGATCCCGACATCGGGGTGGAGCGGGTCCGGCACGCGGACGGCACCGAGCGGATCACCGTGCGGAGTTTCACGGCCCGGCCGCTGCGGCTGCCCGTGGAGCTGCTGCTCGGTACCGACCTGGCCGAGCTGGCCGCGGTGGCCGCCGGCCGGGCCGGGCCCGAACTGCCGGCCGGGGTGCACGCCGCCGGGCTGCGCTGGAGCAGCGGGGACGCCCAGGCCGTCACCGCGGCCGAGCCGGCCCCGGACGACGCGCTGGCCTCGGCGGGACTGCTGCGCTGGCAGCTCGAGCTGGGACCCGGCGAGTCCCGCACCATCGAGCTGCGGACCACGCAGGACCGCGTTTCCCGGGCCCCGGCCGGGCAGGTGGCCAATCCGCTGGCCGACGCCCGGGCCGAGGGGGACGACCCGCGGGTCGAGCCCTGGTTCCGCCGCAGCGTCGAGGATCTCGGCGCGCTGCTGATGCGGGACCGCGAGGAGCCGGCCGACGCCTTCGTCGCCGCCGGGGTGCCGTGGCGGCTCGGGCTGGCTCCGGCGGAGTCCCTCTGGGCCGCCAGGATGGCCCTGCCGCTCGGCACCGGGCTCGCCGCGGCCACCCTGCGCACCCTGGCCAGGACCCAGACCGGCGGCCGGGGCCCCGGCGCCGGGAAGATCCCGGGGCCGCTGCGCGGGGCGGGACCGCAGCTGCCGCCCGGGTGCACCGGCACGGAGGCGACCCTCGCCTTCCCGGCGGTGCTCGCCGAGGCCCGGCGCTGGGGGATGCCCGAGGAGGAGGTGGCCCGGCTCCTCCCGGCGGCCGAGCGGTGCCTGGACTGGCTGCGCGCAGCCCTGGGGCCGGACGGCTTCCTGGCCGATCCCGATCCCGGGCCGCGGCGCTGCGAGACCCAGGCCCACGCCCACCGGGCCGCGCTGCTCGGGGCCGACCTGCTCGCCGGCTGCGGGCGGCCCGGCGCCGAGGAGTGGCAGGAGTGGGCGGCCGCACTGCGCAAGCGCTTCCTGGACGGGTTCTGGATCGACGGCCCGGACGGCGGGCGGCCCGCGGCGGCCCTGCACCCCGACGGGAGGCCGCTGCCCCGGTTGACGGGAAGCGCGGCCCACCTGCTCGACACCGGCCTGCTGGGCGGCGGCCGGCTCGCCCCCGGGCTGCTGGACCGCGTCCGCACCGAACAGCTCGCCCGCCTGCTGGGCGCCCCCGCCATGGACTGCGGCTGGGGCCTGCGGAGCATGGCGACCCGGGAGCCGGGCCACAACCCCTTCGGCCACCGCTCCGGAGCGGTGCGGGCGTACGAGAGCGCCGTGGCGGTCGCCGGGCTGGCGCAGGCCGGCTTCGAGAAGGAGGCCGCCGGCCTGCTGCGGGGTCTGCTGGACGCCGCGGAGAGCTTCGGATACCGGCTGCCGGAGATGTTCGCCGCCGAGCAGCGCACCGCGGGCAGCGCACCGCTCCCGCATCCGGCGGCCTGCCGCCCCGCCGCGGTGGCCGCGGCAGCCGGGGTGCACGCGCTGACCGCCCTGGCCGGGATCCGCCCCGACGCCCCGGCGGGCAGTGTCGCCCTGGTCCCCTTGCCCGGCGCTCCCCTCGGTGCCCTGCGCTTCTGCGACCTGCGGGTCTCGGGGCAACCGTTCGCCGTCCGGATCAGCCGGCTGGGCCTCGGCATGGTGGAGGAGGCGGCCGATGCGCTCCAACTGGGCGGGTAGCCTCGGGACCGCTGCCCCCGGGATCACCAAAGCTCTGTTTATCGTCAGGCAGACGACTATGATCGCGGCATGTCGCCCTACGACCCGTCGGCCTATCCGCCCTTCGCTGTCACCGTCGACCTGGTCGTGCTCACCGTGCGGCGTCACGCGCTCTGCGCGCTCGTCGTCCGGCGGGGGGAGCAGCCGTTCCAGGGACGCTGGGCCCTGCCCGGCGGCTTTGTCCGCGGGGACGAGGACCTGGCCGCGGCCGCGGCCCGCGAGCTCTCCGAGGAAACCGGCCTGTGCGCGCACGACCCGGCCGAGCCGGGCGCGGGCAACGGGGCGCACCTCGAACAGCTGGCCACGTACGGGGATCCGAAGCGCGATCCGCGCATGCGCGTCGTCAGCGTCGCGCATCTGGTCCTGGCTCCGGACCTGCCCGCACCCCGGGCCGGCGGAGACGCCAACAGCGCGCGCTGGGCCCCCGTCGACGAGCTCCTGGCGGCCCCGGACCAGGCGGCCGCGGGGCTCGCCTTCGATCACGCCCGGATCCTCGCCGACGGCGTGGAGCGGGCCCGGTCCAAGATCGAATACTCCTCGCTGGCCACGGCGTTCTGCCCGCCCGCGTTCACCGTCGGCGAGCTGCGCCGGGTCTACGAGGCCGTGTGGGGCGTGGCCCTCGACCCGCGCAACTTCCACCGCAAGGTCACCGGGACCCCCGGGTTCCTGGTACCGGCCGGGGGGACGACGACCCGTCAGGGCGGCCGTCCGGCCCAGCTGTTCCGGGCCGGCGGGGCGACCTTGCTCAACCCGCCGATGCTGCGGCCGGAAGTCTGACGCGTCGACACGGACGCGAACGCGCCCCGGCTACCCTGAAAATCGGACATATCGCGTTATCTTGTTTGCGGTACTCACATTGCCGCAGAGCGGTCTCACCCCCCGCGAGAGAAGCGATGCTCCAGGCCATCGGACTCACCAGCACACCCCGTCGAGACCTCCCGCCCCTGGTGGACGACCTCACCCTCGAGGCCCGCCCGGGAACCGTGACCGCCCTCCTCGGCGAACCGGGATCGGGCAAGACCACCGCGCTGCGGCTCATGCTCGAACTCGAACCGGGCCGCGGCGTCACCTACTTCCGCGGCCGCCCGCTGCACCGGATCCCGTATCCGGGCCGTGAGGTCGGGGTGCTGCTCGGAGACGTGCCCGGCAACCCGTCGCGGACCGTCCTGAACCAGTTGCGGATGCTCTGCGCCGCCGCCGGGGTGCCGGCCTCCCGGGCCGACACCATGCTGGAGGTCGTCGGCATCGCCGGCCTGCGCGACCAGCGCCTCGGGTCGCTCTCGCTCGGCATGGAGCGCCGGGTGGCGCTGGCCGCGGCCCTGCTCGCCGACCCGTGCACGCTGGTCCTCGACGAGCCCGCCGCCGGCCTCCCGCCGCGCGAACGCGGCTGGCTCCACGGGCTGCTGCGCGAACACGCCTCCCTCGGCGGCGCGGTGCTCTTCACCACCGCCGACGCCAAGGAGGCCGCCCGCAGCGCGGACCGGGTCGTCAGCATCGCGGCGGGCCGGCTCGTCGCCGACCAGGACGCGGCCGAGTTCGCCCGGACCCGGTTGCGGCCCCGCGTGGCCGTGCGCAGCCCGTACGCCGCCCGGCTGGCCGACGTGCTCGGCCGGGAGGCCCGGGCCGCCCAGCGCGCGGTGGAGATCGTCGAGGAGAGCGGCAGCCGCCTGTCGGTGTACGGCAGCAGCTGCGCGGAGGTGGGCGAGGCGGCGTTCCGGCACGGCGTGCTGGTCCACCAGCTCGCCGACGAGACCGGGGACGCCGGTGCGCCGTGCCCGCCCGTACCGCCGGTGCCGCAGGCCCGCACCGAGGCGGGCGGCGCGGACCCGGCACCCGCGAGCCCCGCCGCCACCGCCTCCGGCGGTACGCGGCCGGCCTCCGCGGTGCGCCGGGTGGGCGGCCCGCTGCGGCCGCTGCGCTACGAGCTGTGCCGGGTCTTCGGCACCGCCACGCCGCTGCTGACCGCGGCCGTGGTCGTCGCCGTCTCGGCCGTCACCGCCCTCGCGCTGGCCCGGGCCGGCGGCACCCCGCAGAACCGGCTGCTCGCCGCCTGGCCCGAGCTGCTGCCCCTGCCCCCCGCCGCCCTCGGCGCCGGACTGCTCGGCGCCTTGGCCTTCGGCGAGGAGTACCGCTACCCCGCGCTCGCCGCCGACCGCGGCACCGTGCCCCGCCGCATGGGCCTGCTCGCCGCCAAGCTCACCGTCTGCGCCGCCCTCGCCCTGGCCTTCGGCGCCCTCGCGGTCACCGCCGACGCCGCCGCCCTGAAGCTCGTCTTCGACCGCGGCCCGCTGCACGCCCCCGGGGAATGGCTCTCCCCGGCCGTGAGTTGGGCCGGGCTGCTCGTCGGCTGCGCCTGGGCCGGGGTCCTGGCCTCCGGTGTCTTCCGGTCTGCCGTCGCGGGCCTGGCCGCCGTGCTCGCCGTACCGGTCATGGTCGTCCCCCTCGTACGCAAGGCACTGGACGGGCCGTCGGCGTACGCGGCGAGCGGGGTGGCGGCCCGGCTGCGCGGGCTGGCCTGGGCGCAGTGGCCCCCGGAGGCGGACCGCCTGGTCCTGGGCGCCCTGCGGGTGATGGCCCAACCCGTCGGCACGGCGCTGCTGTTGTCGCTGATGGTCCTGTTGTGCGCCTATGGGTTCACAGGACTGCGCAGCCGCGTCCGTTGGTAAAGGACCGTTGGTGATCGATGTGGTGCCGGACGGGGACGGAAGGGGACCGATCCCGTCCACATCACGTGAACCGGACCACAACTCCCCGCAAAGAGCCCGGTTCTTTACGATAAGTCGTCAATTGCGCAGGTGGCACCGATCACCCTTTCGTGTGCTTTTCACCAAAGACCTCAAGGGTCATCCGGGCACGACCGACAAAGGATTCGTGAGTACCCTTGCGCACACCATGATGACCGCCGCCCGCCATGCCGACTCCGGCCTCGCCGGCCCGGGCGAACTCGACCGCTACCCCTACGCGGAGGCCTCCGGGACCGACCGCGTCGCAGCGCCCCACTGGGACGGCGCCGACGTCGAGTTGAGCCGGGTCGGCCGCCGCGCGGCCGGCAGCCGCGGCCGCGGACTGCACGGCCAACTCGTCCAGCAGCTCGGCCAGATGATCGTCTCCGGCGACCTCGGCGCAGACCGCCCCCTGGTCCCCGAGGAGATCGGCCAGCGCTTCGAGGTCTCCCGCACGGTGGTCCGCGAATCGCTGCGCGTGCTGGAGGCCAAGGGCCTCGTCAGCGCCCGCCCCAACGTCGGCACCCGCGTCCGGCCGGTCGCCGACTGGAACCTGCTCGACCCCGACATCATCGAGTGGCGCGCCTTCGGCCCGCAGCGCGACGACCAGCGCCGCGAGCTGGGCGAGCTCCGCTGGACCATCGAGCCGCTCGCCGCCCGCCTCGCCGCCGGCCACGGGCGCCCGGACATCCAGCAGCGCCTCGCCGACATGGTCGAGATCATGGGCCACGCCCTCGGGCAGGGTGACGCGATCACCTTCACGCGCGCCGACAACGAGTTCCACGCGCTCCTCATCCAGGTCGCGGGCAACCGCATGCTGGAGCACCTCTCCGGCATCGTCTCCGCCGCCCTCCAGGTCTCCGGCAGCCCCATCACCGCCTGCGACCGCCCGAGCGAGACCTGCGTCGCGCACCACGCGCGCATCGTCGAGGCCCTCGCGGCCGGCGACGCCGTGGGTGCCGAGAACGCGATGCGCCAGCTCCTGACGGTGCACCCGGAGGTCGAGCGCGTGGTCCCCGCCCCGCGCGAGCACTGACGTACGGACGGGCGGCAGCGCGGGCGGCGGGGCGGTCGGGCGGTCGGGGTGTGACTCGGGCCACGAAGATTGGGCGTAACACTCCGCGAGGTCGAGCGATGACCTAGAGAGGTGATGGCCGACGGAGGGAAGACAGCAGCCCTTGCGGGTGCTGTGCAGCTCCCCGGCCCCTGCCCGCGCCCCCGGCCCATCCCCAGTCGGTGGTCGTCGGCTCCGGTCCAGCACCATCCGGCCGGGGTCGGAAGCCGTTTCCATCGTTCCGAGAGGTTGTTCGTGTCGGCCAGCACATCCCGTACGCTCCCGCCGGAGATCGCCGATTCCGAGTCTGTGATGGCGCTCATCGAGCGGGGCAAGGCCGAGGGGCAGATCGCCGGCGATGACGTGCGTCGGGCCTTCGAGGCTGACCAGATTCCTGCGACCCAGTGGAAGAATGTTCTGCGCAGCCTCAACCAGATCCTCGAGGAAGAGGGTGTGACGCTGATGGTCAGTGCCGCGGAGTCGCCCAAGCGCACCACCCGCAAGAGCGTCGCAGCGAAGACCCCGGCCAAGCGCACGGCCACGAAGACCGTCGCGGCGAAGACGACGGCTGCGCGGACCGTCGCCGCCGCGGCACCCGCGGCCGAGGCGGCCGACCCGGAGCCCGTGGACGCTCCCGCGGAGGAGTCCGGAACCGAGCCCGCCGCGAAGAAGACCGCGGCGAAGAAGACGGCGGCCAAGAAGGCGGCTCCCGCCAAGAAGACCGCCGCGAAGAAGACGGCGGCGAAGAAGACCGCGGCCAAGAAGGACGCCGACGAGGCCGGCGACGAGGAGTCCCCCGAGGAGGGCCCCGGCGCGGTCAAGGCGGAGGCCGAGGAGGAAGAGGACGGCGGCGAGAGCAAGGGCTTCGTCATCTCGGACGACGAGGACGACGCCCCGGCCCAGCAGGTCGCCGTGGCCGGCGCCACCGCCGACCCCGTCAAGGACTACCTCAAGCAGATCGGCAAGGTCCCCCTCCTCAACGCCGAGCAGGAGGTCGAGCTCGCCAAGCGCATCGAGGCGGGCCTGTTCGCCGAGGACAAGCTGGCCAACTCCGACAAGCTTGCCCCCAAGCTCAAGCGCGAGCTGGAGATCATCGCCGAGGACGGCCGCCGCGCCAAGAACCACCTGCTGGAGGCCAACCTCCGCCTCGTGGTCTCCCTGGCCAAGCGCTACACCGGCCGCGGCATGCTCTTCCTGGACCTGATCCAGGAGGGCAACCTGGGCCTCATCCGCGCGGTCGAGAAGTTCGACTACACCAAGGGCTACAAGTTCTCCACGTACGCGACCTGGTGGATCCGCCAGGCGATCACGCGAGCCATGGCCGACCAGGCCCGCACCATCCGCATCCCGGTGCACATGGTCGAGGTCATCAACAAGCTCGCCCGCGTACAGCGCCAGATGCTCCAGGACCTGGGCCGCGAGCCCACCCCGGAGGAGCTGGCCAAGGAACTCGACATGACCCCCGAGAAGGTCATCGAGGTCCAGAAGTACGGCCGCGAGCCGATCTCCCTGCACACGCCGCTCGGCGAGGACGGCGACAGCGAGTTCGGCGACCTCATCGAGGACTCCGAGGCGGTCGTCCCGGCCGACGCCGTCAGCTTCACGCTCCTGCAGGAGCAGCTGCACTCGGTGCTCGACACGCTCAGCGAGCGCGAGGCCGGCGTGGTCTCGATGCGCTTCGGCCTCACCGACGGCCAGCCGAAGACCCTCGACGAGATCGGCAAGGTCTACGGCGTCACGCGCGAGCGGATCCGTCAGATCGAGTCCAAGACGATGTCGAAGCTGCGCCACCCGTCGCGCTCCCAGGTCCTGCGCGACTACCTGGACTGATACCCGGACCGGCCGGGCCCCGGGCGATCGGGCGCGGGCCGTACGGAGGTGGCCGTGCGCGGGTGCGCACGGCCACTTGGCGTCCCACTCTGGGTGGAGTCATGCACACTCAGAGTCAGGAGGCCTCATGCGTCGTCCCTTTTCCCGTGCTCTGGCGGGCGCGCTGACCCTGGTGGCGGGAGCGGCAGCGGCGCCGCTGGCCCAGGCGCCGCAGGCAGCCGCGGACAGTGTGGTGATCGGCGGGAAGCCGGTGAAGGCGGCCGACAGCCCGTGGGTGGTGGCCCTCGCCAGCCGTGACCGGTTCGGGGGTACGCGGGGCGGCCAGTTCTGCGGTGGCGTCATCGTGGGCCCGACCAAGGTGCTGACAGCGGCGCACTGCCTCGGCCGCCAGGTGCTGGGCGGCCCGATCGAGTCCGTCCCCGATTTCCGGGTGATCACCGGGCGTACGGAGCTGCGGGCCGCCGAGGGCCGCGAGATCCCGATCCGCTCGGCCCGGGTGAACCCGGCGTACGACGCCCGCAGCAATGCCGGGGACCTGGCCGTGCTGGAGCTCGCCGAGGCGGTGCCCGCCCACTACGTGCTCCCCATGGCGGGGGCGGGGCATCCCGGCTACGCGGCGGGCGGCGAGGCGGCCGTGTACGGCTGGGGCGACACGAGCGGGTTCGGCGACTACGCGTACGGGCTGCGTGCGGCGCGCGTGACCGTGCTGGCGGACGAGGTCTGCCGGCGCGCCTACCCGGGAGACGCCGACGGGCAGTACCGGCCCGACTCCATGGTGTGCGCGGGCCACCGCGACGGCGGCCGGGACGCCTGCCAGGGGGACAGCGGCGGACCGCTCGTCGCCCAGGGCAGGCTCATCGGCCTGGTGTCCTGGGGACGCGGCTGCGGGCGCCCCGACAGTCCGGGGGTCTACACGAAGATCGCGCCGCTCACCGGCTTCGTGACGGCCCCGGAGGCGGCCCCGCGGCGAAGCGACGGCCACGACATCGCGTGGGGTGCCGAACGGGGCTCCGGACCGGCCGCACGGCCCGTACGGGGGCATGTGCCGGCAGAGCCGCAGGGCTCCGCGGGAGCGCCCGGGGGCGGACACCGGCCCGGAGCCGGCTAGCCGCACCGCTCCGGACGTGAGGACGGGCGGCACCCCTGGGTCTCAGGGGTGCCGCCCGTCGACCGGCCTGGCCGGTCCTGGCTCGTCGGATGCGAGGTATAGGCCTGTGTCAGCGGTCCTCGGTGTCGGCATTGGCCGTCGGAGCGGACGTGAGCCGCTCGGTCTCATCCTGTATATCCGCGGCGATCTTCTTGAGTTCCGGCTCGAACTTACGCCCGTGGTGGGCGCAGAACAGCAGTTCACCGCCGCTCAGCAGGACGACGCGCAGATATGCCTGGGCGCCGCAACGGTCGCATCGGTCAGCGGCCGTCAGCGGGGTCGCGGGTGTCAGA
The DNA here is from genome assembly GCF_042891345.1 of Streptomyces sp. NPDC001903. Lineage (NCBI taxonomy): Bacteria > Bacillati > Actinomycetota > Actinomycetes > Kitasatosporales > Streptomycetaceae > Streptomyces > Streptomyces sp. NPDC001903. The sequence continues at coordinate 280,294 of NZ_JBIASZ010000007.1, read as the reverse complement.
ACAGTAGTCACGTCGCCTCTTCTCTAGCTCGACGAGCTGTCGTACCAGGGTCAACATCCAACCAGGCCGAAAACGTTCCCGCTCGCGGCTTTTCCTCGAAACTTCCTTCCGAAGCTGGCCGGCTGCTGCCGGTTGGCGGCGAAGGAGCCGTATTGCGTTGCTTTACGGTTTCGCGTTGTCAGTCGTTCGCTTGTTGCAGTTCCGTCCTCCCCGGCTGAGTGCCGGTTGTTCATGAGGACGTGCCCGAACCCTAAATGGTTCATGCCTGGAAGGGAACGTGATGTTTGCTTCACTCGACCGGGGGATCGAACACCCGTGCGGTCCTGCACTAGGCTGATGAAGGCACGAGGGTGGCGTTGCATCGGCTCTACCAGGCCTCGGTACCCTTCGACGGGCAACCGAGCCACCCTGCGCCCGACGGGCCAGAAAAAGAAATTCAGCGAGGAGCGAACTGCGTGACCGCCGACACGTCCGTGCCTTCCAGCGCACTGCTGTCCGGAGCAGACCGGGACGGCTCCAACTACACCGCGCGGCACCTGCTCGTCCTCGAAGGCCTCGAGGCCGTCCGCAAGCGCCCCGGCATGTATATCGGGTCCACCGACTCCCGAGGCCTCATGCACTGCCTCTGGGAGATCATCGACAACGCCGTGGACGAGGCCCTGGGGGGCTACTGCGACCACATCGAGGTGATCCTCCACGAGGACGCCTCGGTCGAGGTCCGGGACAACGGCCGCGGCATCCCCGTCGACGTCGAGCCCAAGACCGGGCTCTCCGGCGTCGAGGTCGTCATGACCAAGCTGCACGCCGGCGGCAAGTTCGGCGGCGGGTCCTACGCGGCCTCCGGCGGCCTGCACGGCGTCGGCGCCTCCGTGGTCAACGCCCTCTCCGCCCGGCTGGACGTCGAGGTGGACCGGGGCAGCTCCACCCACGGGATCAGCTTCCGGCGCGGCGTCCCGGGCATGTTCACCGAGCAGGGCCCCGACAGCCCGTTCGACCCCGCCAACGGCCTGCGCAAGATCAAGCGGATCACCAAGGGCAAGACCGGCACCCGGATCCGCTACTGGGCCGACCGGCAGATCTTCCTCAAGGACGCCCGGCTCACCCTGGACACGCTCTACCAGCGCGCCCGCCAGACCGCCTTCCTCGTCCCGGGCCTGACCATCGTCGTCCGCGACGAGCGCGCCATCGACGGGGCCGGCAAGACGGAGGAGACCTTCCGCTTCGACGGGGGCATCAGCGAGTTCTGCGAGTACCTCGCGCAGGACAAGGCCGTCTGCGACGTGCTGCGCCTGACCGGCCAGGGCACCTTCAAGGAGACCGTCCCCGTCCTCGACGAGCGCGGCCACATGACCCCCACCGAGGTCACCCGCGAGCTCGGCGTCGACATCGCCCTGCGCTGGGGCACCGGGTACGAGACCCAGGTCAAGTCCTTCGTCAACATCATCGCCACGCCCAAGGGCGGCACCCACATCACCGGCTTCGAGCGCTCGGTCGCCAAGACCGTGAACGAGGTGCTCCGCTCGGCCAAGCTGCTGCGGGTCGCCGAGGACGACGTGGTCAAGGACGACGCGATGGAGGGCCTGACGGCGGTCGTCACCGTCCGGCTGGCCGAGCCGCAGTTCGAGGGCCAGACCAAGGAGGTGCTCGGCACCTCGGCGGCCGCCCGGATCGTCGCGGCCGTGGTCGCCAAGGAGCTCAAGGCCTTCCTGACCAGCACCAAGCGCGATGACAAGCAGCAGGCCCGCGCCGTGATGGAGAAGATCGTCGCGGCGGCCCGGACCCGGATCGCCGCCCGTCAGCACAAGGAGGCGCAGCGCCGCAAGACCGCGCTGGAGACCTCCTCGCTGCCCGCGAAGCTGGCCGACTGCCGCAGTGACGACGTGGAGCGCAGCGAGCTCTTCATCGTCGAGGGCGACTCCGCGCTCGGCACCGCCAAGCTCGCGCGGAACTCGGAATTCCAGGCACTCCTGCCCATCCGCGGCAAGATCCTGAACGTCCAGAAGTCCTCGGTCTCGGACATGCTCAAGAACGCCGAGTGCGGGGCGATCATCCAGGTCATAGGGGCCGGCTCGGGCCGGACCTTCGACATCGACGCGGCGCGGTACGGCAAGATCGTCCTGCTCGTCGACGCCGATGTCGACGGCGCGCACATCCGCTGCCTGCTGCTCACGCTCTTCCAGCGGTACATGCGTCCGATGGTCGAGGCGGGCCGGGTGTTCGCCGCGGTGCCGCCGCTGCACCGGATCGAGCTCGTCCAGCCCAAGAAGGGCCAGGACAAGTACGTCTACACGTATTCGGACAACGAGCTGCGCCAGACCCTGCTGGAATTCCAGCGCAAGAACGTCCGGTACAAGGATTCGATCCAGCGCTACAAGGGCCTCGGCGAGATGGACGCGGACCAGCTGGCGGAGACCACCATGGACCCGCGCTTCCGCACGCTGCGCCGGATCAACATCGGCGACCTGGACTCCGCCGAGCAGGTCTTCGACCTGCTGATGGGCAACGAGGTGGCGCCGCGCAAGGAGTTCATCACGAGCTCCGCGGCGACCCTGGACCGCTCGCGCATCGACGCCTGACCGAGGCACACACCGGCATCACGGCACACCGGTGCTCTTCGCTCCATCACCTGTTGGAGTGAAGAGCACCGGGACACCAGTCCGGAAAACGTTCATACCGCACATCCTTGTGGGCACGCGGCCAATGCGGCAGCGGACAAGGAGAGTTCGGTGGACAAGCACGAAGGTCCCGATGCCGGAACGATCCGGCTCGACGACCCCTGGTACGACGCGCTCGCCGTCGGCTGGGGGGAGGGCGAGGGCGGGGATCCGCCGCCCCCGCGCCCTGCGACCGGAGGCCGGGCCGCGCCCGGGGCGTCCGACATCTACCTGGAAGTGCAGCGCAGCGCCGCCTTCCAGGAGGTCCGCAGCCGCTACCGCGGGTTCGTCGTCCCCGCGACCGCCGGATTCCTGCTCTGGTACGTCGCCTACGTGGTCGCGGCGACCATGGCACCCGGCGTCATGGCCCGGCCCGTGGTCGGAGCCGTCAACGTGGCCCTGCTGGCGGGCCTCGGCCAGTTCCTCAGCACCTTCCTGCTGACCTGGGCGTACGCCCGGCACGCGCGGCTGCGCCGGGACCGGGCCGCGCTCGACCTGCGCTGGACGGTCTTCGAGCAGGAGCGCGGCCAGGAGCGGAACCGGAAGCAGAGCCGGGGGTCCGGCCTGTGACCACCGAACACCAGACGCTCGCCCTGATCCTGTTCAGCCTCTTCATCGCGGTCACCCTGGGCATCACCACCTGGGTCAGCCGCAACCGGCACGGTTCCGCCGAGGAGTTCTACGTCGGCGGGCGGCTGTTCTCCCCGATGGAGAACGGTTTCGCCATCGCCGGCGACTACATGTCCGCCGCCTCCTTCCTCGGCATCTCCGGCCTCATCGCCCTCTTCGGCTACGACGGCCTGCTGTACTCGGTGGGCTTCCTCGTCGCCTGGCTCGTCGTGCTCTTCCTCGTCGCCGAACTGGTCCGCAACTGCGGGCGCTTCACCCTCGCGGACGTGGTCGCGGCCCGGATGAGCGAGCGGCCCGTACGGATCGCGGCCGGGGCCTCCTCCGTCACCGTCTCGGTGCTCTACCTCGTCGCCCAGATGGTCGGCGCGGGCAGCCTGGTGGGTCTGCTGCTCGGCGATTCGGGCACCGCCGCCCGGACGCTGACCGTGATCGGGGTCGGCGCGCTGATGGTGGTCTACGTGTCCTTCGGCGGCATGCGGGCCACCACCTGGATCCAGATCGTGAAGGCCGTCCTGCTCATGGGCGGGGCCGTCACCCTCACCGTGCTCGTACTCCTGCGCTTCCACGGGGACTTCGGCCAGCTGCTCATGAGCGCCGCCGAGCGCAGCGGGCACGGGCGGCGGTTCCTGAGCCCGGGGCTCAAGTACGGCGCCGACTGGACCTCCCGCTTCGACTTCATGAGCCTCGGCCTCGCGCTGGTGCTCGGGACCGCCGGGCTGCCGCACATCCTGTCGCGCTTCTACACGGTCCCCACGGCGCGGGCGGCCCGCCGCTCGGTGGTGTGGGCGATCGCGCTCATCGGCGGCTTCTACCTGATGACGATCGTGCTCGGGTTCGGGGCCGCCGCGCTGGTGGGCCCGGACGAGGTGCGGGCCTCCAACGCCTCGGGCAACACCGCGGTCCCGCTGCTCGCGGCCTTCCTGGGCGGCGGGGCGGAGTCGACCGGGGGAGCGGTGCTGTTCGCCATCGTGGCGGCGATCGCCTTCGCCACGATCCTGGCCGTGGTCGCGGGGATCACGCTCGCCTCCTCGGCCTCGGTGGCGCACGACCTGTACGCCTCGCTGAGGCGCCGGCACGCGCGCCAGCGCAGCGAGGTCGCGGTGGCCCGGGTCGCGGCCGTCGGGATCGGGGCGGTGGCCATTGCCCTGGGGCTGCTCGCCCAGGACCTGAACGTGGCGTTCCTGGTGGGGCTGGCCTTCGCGGTGGCGGCCTCGGCCAATCTGCCGGTGCTGCTGTACTCGCTGTTCTGGCGGGCCTTCACCACGCGCGGCGCCGTGTGGTCGGTGTACGGGGGCCTGATCCCGGCGGTGGTGCTGGTCGTCCTGTCGCCGGTGGTCTCGGGCAGCCCGGACTCCCTCTTCCCGGGCGTGAGCTTCCAGTTCTTCCCCTTGCAGAACCCCGGCCTGGTCTCGATCCCGCTGGGCTTCCTGGCGGGCTGGATGGGAACGGTCACCTCGGCCGAGGAGCCGGACGAGGCGAAGTACGCGGAGACGGAGGTCCGTTCGCTGACCGGGGCCGGGGCCGTCTGAGCGCGGCCGGCGCCCCGGTCCGCCGGGTCACGCGCCCTCGGACGGGAGCCAGGAGTAGCGGTGTTCCGGGCGGCCTGTCTCGCCGTAGCGCAGGGCCAGGGTGACCCGGCCGGTGCGCTCCAGGAGCTTCAGGTAGCGCTGGGCGGTCTGGCGGCTGATGCCGGCGCGGTCGGCGATCAGCTGGGTGGAGAGCGGGCCTTCGGCGGAGCGCAGGACCTGGCGGACCAGTTCGGCGGTGGTGGCGGAGTGGCCCTTGGGCAGCTCGTTCGGGGAGCCGGCCGCGGCGAGGGCGCCGAAGATCCGGTCCACTTCGGCCTGTTCGGCCTCGCCGCCGGTCTCCAGGGTGCGGCGCAGGGAGCCGTACGCCTCCAGCCGGCTGCGCAGGCCGGCGAAGGTGAAGGGCTTGACCAGGTACTGGAGGGCGCCGAGGCGCATGGCGGACTGGACGGTGGCCAGGTCGCGGGCGGCCGTGACCATGATCACGTCGGTGCGGTGGCCGAGCTGGCGCAGCCGGCGGACCAGGTCCAGCCCGTTCTCGTCCGGAAGGTAGTGGTCGAGCAGGATCAGGTCCACGGGACGGGCGGCGAGGCAGGCCAGCGCCTCGGCCGCCGAGTGGGCCTGGGCGACGACGCGGAAGCCGGGAACCTTCGCCACGTAGGCCGCGTTGATCCGGGCCACCCGCATGTCGTCGTCGACGACCAGTACGTGGATGTCGTGGACCGGGGTCTCGTTCATCGCAGGGCCTCCGGGAGTACGACGGAGAATTCCGCCCCTCCGTCCGCGGCCTCGCCGGCCCGGGCCGTGCCGCCCTGCCGCTCCGCGAGGCGGCGTACGAGCGCGAGGCCCAGCCCGCGCTCGCGGTGGGCCTTGGGCTGCTTGGTCGACCAGCCCTCGGTGAAGATCTCCTCGCGGCGGGCGGCCGGGACGCCGGGGCCGCTGTCCCGTATCCGCAGGATCGCCGTACGGCCTTCGGCGCGCAGCTCGACCTCGACCAGGGGCGCGGCGGAGCCCGCCGCGGCGTCGAGGGCGTTGTCCACCAGGTTGCCCGTGATGGTGACGAGCCCGCCGGGGTCGACGAGGCCGTCGGGCAGGAAGGTGGCGTCGGCGAGCCGGAGTGGGACGCCGCGTTCGGCCGCGACGGTCGCCTTGCCGACCAGGAGGGCCGCCAGCAGCGGGTCGTGGACCTTCTCGGTGACCTGTTCGGCGGTGCTGCGGTGCACTCCGACGACCTCGGTGACGAATTCCACCGCCTCCTCGTGCAGGCCGAGCTCCAGCAGGCCGAGGAGGGTGTGGAGGCGGTTGGCGTGTTCGTGGTCCTGCGCGCGCAGGGCGTCGATCAGGCCCTTGGTGGAGTCGAGCTCGCGGCCGAGGTGCTCCAGCTCGGTGCGGTCGCGCAGGGTGGCGACGGCGCCGCCGTCCTCGGTGGGCATCCGGTTGGCGACCAGCACCCGGGGGCCCTGGACGGTGAGCAGGTCGCGGCCGGTGACGCGGCCGGTGAGGACGTCGGTGGTGCGGCCGGCGCCCAGTACCTCGTCCAGCGGGCGCCCGGCGACGGTGGCGGCCGTGTCGGGGGCGAGGCCCAGCAGCCGGGCGGCCTCGTCGTTGACCAGGCGGACCCGGCCGTCGCGGTCGAGGGCGATCACGCCCTCGCGGATGGAGTGCAGCATCGCCTCGCGTTCGGCGAGCAGTCCGGCGATATCGGAGAAGGCCAGGTCGCGGGTCTGCCGCTGGATCCGGCGGGACAGCAGGTAGGCGGCGAGCGCCCCCGCGGCGAGGGCCCCGCCCGCGTAGGCGAGCAGGCCCGGGATCGCGCCGAGGAGCCGGTCGTGGACGCTGTCGTAGGCGATGCCGACGGAGACCGCACCGACGATCTCCCCGTCGGCCGCGACGAGCGGGACCTTGCCGCGGGCGGAGCGGCCGAGCGTGCCCTCGTCGATCTCCATGACCTCGCGGCCCGCCAGGGCCTCGCTCGGGTCGGTGGAGACCGGCAGTCCGATCCGGTCGGCGCCGGGGTGTGAACGGCGGATGCCGTCCAGGTCCATGACCACCACGTACTCGGCGCCCGTGGCACGGCGGATCCGCTCGGCCGAGGCCTGTACCGGGCTGTCGGCCGTCGGCCCGGAGTCCAGGAGGTCCGCGGCCAGAGACGGGTCCGCCGCCGCGCTCTGGGCGATGGCCAGGGCTCGCCGCATCGCCTGGTCGTCGAGCTGCGCGCCGAGCGGGGCCAGGAAGAGCCCGGTGGCCAGCACGACGACCCCGGCGGCGATGGCCAGCTGGGTCAGCAGGATCTGCGAGACGGCCCGTCTGGGCAGCCCGAGGCGCCGAGCGCTCATGTGGAGGAACCGCATGACCAGCAACGGTAGGTCGCCTTCCGCCGAAGCGGAATTTCCGATGTGCACGCAAATGGCTTGCGTTATTTGCGTCCAGCTTGCGCAAGCGATGACGGCATGAAAGTGCGGTCAGAGCAGTAGACGACTCGGCAAAGCTCTGCAACTCTCGCACGGCACGGCGCAAATTCCTGTCTCACCTGGTTCAGAAAACTCATGTCGAGGGACGAGGACATATGAGAAGGCTCCACTGGAGAGGACGGGCGCTGGCCGCCCTGACCGCCACGGCCCTGCTGATGCTGGGATGGCCCGCCCTGACCGCCGAGGCCGCGGGCGGCCCGAGCATCGCGGCGGGCCGCCCCGCCGCGGCGAGCAGCAGCAACGGCGCCTACACCGCCGCCAACGCCACCGACGGCAACCAGTCCACGTACTGGGAGAGCGGCGGCGGCGCGCTCCCGCAGTGGGTGCAGACCGACCTCGGCGCCACCGCCCGTGTCGACCAGGTCGTGCTCAAGCTCCCCGCGGCCTGGGAGAGCCGCAACCAGACCCTGTCCGTGCAGGGCAGCGCCGACGGCACCTCCTTCGCCACCCTGGTCGGCTCGGCGACCTACACCTTCGGCCAGGGCAGCGGGAACACCGTCACGATCACCTTCCCGGCCGCCCAGACCCGCTACGTCCGCATCGACATCACCGCGAACACCGGCTGGCCGGCGGCCCAGCTCGCCGAGCTGGAGGTACGCGCCGCCGGCGAATCCTCGGCCAACCTGGCCCTCGGGAAGACCCTGACCGCCAGCAGCAGCACCCAGACCTACCTGCCGCCCAACGCCAACGACTCCAATACGGCCAGCTACTGGGAGAGCGCCAACAACGCCCTGCCCCAGTGGCTCCAGGCCGACCTCGGAGCCTCGGTCCGCGTGGACCGCGTCGTGCTGCGCCTGCCCGAGGGCTGGGGCGCCCGCACCCAGACGCTGAAGCTCCAGGGCAGCGCCAACGGCACCGACTTCACCGACCTGACCGCGTCCAAGACGTACGCGTTCGACCCGGCGGCCGGCGCCAACGCGGTGACCATCACCTTCGACGCCGCCACCACCCGCCACCTGCGGGTCCTGATCTCGGCCAACTCCGTGCAGCCGGGCGGACAGATATCCGAGCTGGAGGTCTACGGCCCGCTGACCGGGGACACCCAGCCCCCGACCGCCCCCGCCGAACTCGCCTACACCGAGCCCGCCACCGGCCAGATCAAGCTGACCTGGAAGGCCGCCACCGACAACACGGCCGTCACCGGCTACGACGTGTACGCGAACAACCAGCTGCGCACCAGCGTGGCCGGCGACGTCACCACCTACACCGACACCCAGCCCACCGGTACCAGCGTCACCTACCGTGTCCGAGCCAGGGACGCGGCGGGCAACCAGTCGCCCGACAGCAACAGCGTGACCCGCGCCGCGGACACCAAGGACACCCAGGCGCCCACCGCCCCCGGCGCCCTGGCCTTCACCGAGCCGGCCGCCGGCCAGGTCCGGCTGGCCTGGCAGGCCTCCACCGACAACGTCGGGGTCACCGGCTACGAGGTGTTCGCGAACAACCAGCTCCGTACGACGGTGGCCGGCAGCGCCACCACCTACACCGACACCCAGCCGGCCGACGCCACCGTCAGCTACTTCGTGCGCGCCAAGGACGCGGCGGGCAACCGCTCCGGCGACAGCAACACCGTGACGCGCAACGGCAGCGGAGGCGGCGGCTCCAACCTGGCCGTCGGCAAGCCGATCACCGGCTCCTCCGTCATCCACACCTTCGTCGCGGAGAACGCCAACGACAACAGCACCTCCACCTACTGGGAGGGCGCGGCCGGGGCCTACCCGAGCACCCTCACGGTCCGGCTCGGCGCCAACGCCGACGTCGACCGCCTGGTCCTCAAGCTCAACCCGGACGGCAGCTGGGGCACGCGCACCCAGAACATCCAGGTCCTGGGCCGGGAGCAGAGCGCATCGGGCGCCACCGGTCTGGTCGCCGCCAAGGACTACGTCTTCAACCCGGCGTCCGGAGCCAACACCGTCACCATCCCGGTGCACGCCCGCGTCGCGGACGTGCAGCTCCGCTTCACCTCCAACACCGGTGCGTCCAACGGCCAGATCGCCGAGTTCCAGGTCATCGGCGTCCCCGCGCCCAACCCCGATCTGGAGGTCACCGGCCTGAGCGCGACCCCGGCGGCCCCCGTCGAATCGGACCCGGTCACGCTCTCCGCCACCGTCCGCAACAGCGGCCCGGCCCCGGCGGCCGCCACCGCCGTCACCTTCAAGCTCGGTGACAGCCCGGTGGGCACGGCGAACGTGCCCGCCCTGGCCGCGGGCGCCACGGCCACCGTCACCGCCGGCATCGGCGCGCGGGACGCCGGCACCTACCCGCTGAGCGCGGTCGTCGACGAGGCGAACGCGGTCATCGAGCAGAACGACACCAACAACACCTTCACCGGCTCCCCGCTGGTGGTCCGCCCGGTCGACAGCTCCGACCTGGTCGCCTCCGCCGTGAGCTGGTCCCCGAGCGCCCCCTCCGCAGGGCAGCCGGTCGAGTTCACCGTCACCGTCCGCAACCAGGGCACCGTCGCGGCCGCCTCCGGCGCGCACGGCGTCACCCTCACCCTCCAGGACGCGGCCGGCGCCACCGTCCGTACGCTCACCGGCTCCTTCAGCGGCGCCCTGGCCGCCGGCGCCTCGACCGCCCCGATCGCGCTCGGCAGCTGGCCGGCCGTGAACGGCAAGTACACGGTCAAGGCGGTCCTCGCCGACGACGCCAACGAGCTCCCGGTCAAGCGCGCGAACAACACCTCCACCAAGTCCTTCTTCGTCGGTCGCGGGGCGAACATGCCCTTCGACATGTACGAGGCGGAGGACGCCGCGGTCGGCGGCGGAGCCACCGTCGTCGGCCCCAACCGCACCATCGGTGACATCGCGGGAGAGGCCTCCGGCCGCAGGGCCGTCAACCTCGACGCGACGGGCGAGTACGTCGAGTTCACCACCCGCGCCGCCACCAACACCCTGGTCACCCGCTTCTCCATCCCGGACGCCCCGGGCGGCGGCGGCATCGACTCCACCATCGACGTGTACGTCAACGGCACCTTCAAGAAGGCCCTGCCGCTGACCTCGAAGTACGCCTGGCTGTACGGAGCCGAGGCCTCCCCGGGCAACTCGCCGGGCTCCGGCGCCCCGCGGCACATCTACGACGAGGCCAACCTGCTGCTGGGCGAGACCGTCCCGGCGGGCAGCAGGATCCGCCTCCAGAAGGACGCGGCCAACACCACCAGCTACGCGATCGACTTCGTCAGCCTGGAACAGGCCGTCGCCACGCCCAACCCGGACCCGGCGACGTACACCGTGCCCGCCGGATTCACCCACCAGGACGTGCAGAACGCCCTGGACAAGGTCCGCATGGACACCACCGGCAAGCTCGTCGGCGTCTACCTGCCGCCCGGCGAGTACGAGACGGCCGGCAAGTTCCAGGTGTACGGCAAGGCCGTCCAGGTGCTCGGCGCGGGACCCTGGTTCACCCGCTTCCACGCCCCGGCCGGCCAGGACAACACCGACAACGGCTGGCGGGCGGAAGCCAGCGCGAAGGGCTCCTCCTTCGCGGGATTCGCCTCCTTCGGCAACTACACCTCGCGCATCGACGGCCCCGGCAAGGTGTTCGACTTCTCCAACGTCACCGACATCACCATCGACAACATCTGGAACGAACACACCGTGTGCCTCTACTGGGGCGCCAACACCGACCGCATCACCATCAAGAACGCCCGGATCCGCGACACGTTCGCCGACGGCATCAACATGACCAACGGGAGCACCGACAACCTCGTGTCGAACAACGAGGCGCGGTCGACGGGCGACGACAGCTTCGCGCTGTTCTCCGCGATCGACGCGGGCGGCGCGGACATGAAGAACAACCTGTACGAGAACCTGACCACGATCCTGACCTGGCGTGCGGCCGGTGTGGCCGTCTACGGCGGCTACAACAACACCTTCCGCAACATCCACATCGCCGACACCCTCGTCTACTCGGGCGTCACCGTCAGCTCGCTGGACTTCGGGTACCCGATGAACGGATTCGGCACCGATCCGACGACCTTCGAGAACGTCTCGATCGTCCGCTCCGGCGGCCACTTCTGGGGCGCGCAGACCTTCCCCGGGATCTGGCTGTTCTCCGCCTCGAAGGTGTTCCAGGGCATCAGGATCAACAACGTCGACATCGTCGACCCGACGTACAGCGGCATCATGTTCCAGACGCAGTACATCGGCGGCCAGCCGGTCAACCCGATCAAGGACACCGTCCTGAAGGACATCACCATCACCGGGGCGAAGAAGAGCGGGGACGCCTTCGACGCCAAGTCCGGCTTCGGACTCTGGGCGAACGAGATGCCCGAGGACGGGCAGGGCCCGGCGGTCGGTGAGGTCACCATCCACAACCTGAAGACCAGCGACAACGCCGTGGACGTACGGAACACGACCTCGACGTTCAGGATCAACCGACTGCCGTAGCCAGGCAGCCCGAAGAAGGGCGGTGGGCGGCTCCGGGGCACTCCCCGGGCCGTCCACCGCCCCGCAAGCGACTTGCATTTCTTGCGCTACTCTTGCGCGCATGACGCGACGACTTGCTCAAGTGGCGAAGAAGGTGGGAGTCAGCGAGGCAACGGTCAGCCGGGTGCTCAACGGCAAGCCGGGCGTCTCGGAGGCCACCCGCCAGTCCGTGCTCACCGCCCTCGACGTCCTCGGCTACGAGCGGCCCACGCAGCTGCGCGGCGAGCGCGCCCGGCTGGTCGGCCTCGTGCTGCCGGAGCTGCAGAACCCGATCTTCCCCGCGTTCGCCGAGGTCATCGGCGGCGCGCTGGCCCAGCAGGGGCTGACCCCGGTGCTGTGCACGCAGACCACCGGCGGGGTCTCCGAGGCCGACTACGTCGAACTCCTCCTCCAGCAGCAGGTGTCCGGCGTGGTCTTCGCCGGCGGGCTCTTCGCCCAGGCCGACGCCCCGCACGGGCACTACCGGCTGCTGTCCGACCGCAAGGTCCCGGTGGTGCTCATCAACGCCTCCATAGAGGACCTCGGCTTCCCCTGCGTGGCCTGCGACGACGCCGTCGCCGTCGAGCAGGCCTGGCGCCACCTGGCCTCGCTGGGGCACGAGCGCATCGGCCTGGTGCTGGGCCCGCCCGACCACATCCCCTCGCTGCGCAAGCTGACGGCCGCCCAGGCGGTCGCCGCCGCGGCCGGCGCCGAGCTGCCCCCCGCCCACGTGGAGCGGGCCCTGTTCTCGCTGGAGGGGGGCCACGCGGCCGCCTCCCGGCTGCTCGACCGCGGGGTCACGGGCATCATCTGCGCCAGCGATCCGCTCGCGCTGGGCGCCGTACGGGCGGCCCGCCGCCGGGGGCTCGACGTGCCCCGGGAGGTCTCCGTGGTCGGCTACGACGACTCGGCGTTCATGAACTGCACCGAGCCCCCGCTGACCACCGTCCGCCAGCCCATCGAGGCCATGGGCCGGGCCGCCGTCGAGCTGCTCACCGCGCAGATCCAGGGCGCCGCCGTGCAGCCCGGCGAGCTGCTCTTCGAGCCCGAACTGGTGGTCCGCGGCTCCACGGCGCAGGCCCCGCGCAGGTAGCCCGTACCGGCTCCGCGCAAGCAGCGAAGGGCTCCGGAGCGTCCCCTGGACGCTCCGGAGCCCTTTTTGTGTCCAGCGCCCGGCAGGGCAATGTCAATCTCTTACGAAATCTGCGCGAGATATTGCGCCCATCTGTGGGTGGTGGTTGAGTGTGCCGCGCTCGCCCCCACGCCTCCTGCCCGATGCTCGAAGGGGACCACCGATGAGAACCAGCCTCCGCCGCAGCACCGCGGCCTCCCTTGTCTGCGCCCTCGCCGTCACGGCCCTCGCGGCCTGCGGCACGAGCAGCAGCAGCGGCGACGACAAATCGGCGCAGCCGGGCGGCGGTTCCGCCGATCCCGCCGCCCCGCTCGACCCGAAGACGAAGGTCACCCTCTCCATCGACTGCATGCCGCCCGCGGCCAAGGCGGCCGAGCTCAAGGAGTGGAAGGAGGACGTGGCGGAGTTCAACAAGACGTACCCGAACGTCACGATCGAGGGCCGCTCCACCCCCGGCCAGTGCCTGGAGCCCCCGCGCTTCACGGCGATGCTCAAGGCCAAGTCGCAGCCGGACGTGTTCTACGCCTACTTCACCGACCTCCAGCAGGTCCTCGACAACGACGGCGCCGAGGACATCTCCGCCTACGTCACCCCGCAGTCGGTGCCCGTGCTCGACGACATCGACAAGAACGTCCTGGGCGTCCTCAAGCGGGACGGCAAGCTCTACGGCCTCCCCACCAGCAACTACACGATGGGCCTCCTGGTCAACCGCAAGCTCTTCCAGCAGGCGGGGCTGAACCCCGACACCCCGCCGCGCACCTGGGACGAGGTCCGGGCGGCGGCCAAGAAGATCGCGGCGCTCGGCAACGGCACCGCCGGCTACGGCGAGTACAGCGTCGAGAACACCGGAGGCTGGCACTACACCGCCGCCATGTACGGCCTCGGCGGCGACATCGTGGGCGCCGACGGCAAGGCCGCCTTCAACACCCCCACCGGCAGGCAGATCGCCGACAACCTCCACGCCATGCGCTGGGAGGACGACAGCATGGGCAAGACCCAGCTGCTCAAGTGGGGCGACCTGCAGAAGCAGATGGCCTCGGACAAGCTCGGCATGTTCCTCGCCGCGCCCGACGACATCACGTACATGGTCCAGCAGCTCGGGGCGAAGTACGAGAACTTCGGCATGGGCCCGCTCCCCGGCGGCGCGGCCACCCTGGCCGGCGGCAACGGCTACATGATCAAGAAGGGCAGCTCGCCCGACAAGGTCAAGGCCGCCGTCGCCTGGCTGAACTTCAAGACCCTCGCGGTCGGCAAGGGCCAGTTCCGGTACGACCGCTCCAAGGCCGACGGCCTGCCGGTCGGCCTTCCCCAGCCCGCCTTCTTCACCGGCGCGAGCAAGGCGAAGGACGACGGACTGAAGGCCGCCAGCGCCACCATGCCCGTCGCCAACTTCAAGGCCTTCCTGGACAACCCGGTACCCGGCAAGGCGGAGCCGATGAAGGCGCAGGAGGTCTACAAGGTGCTCGACAAGGTGATGTCCGGGGTCCTCACCAACAAGGACGCCGACGCCGCACAGCTCCTCGCCGAGGCGGAGAAAGCGGTCAACCAGCTGCTGGCGAACCAGTAGGAGCGAGCGGCGATGTCGGCTCCCACCACCCTGCCCGCGGGCCGCGCCGCGCGCGCGGCCTCGAAGGAGGAGTTCCGCCGGGCGTTCAAGCGGAACCTCACGGCCCACGGCTTCCTGATCGGCGCCGTCCTGTGCTTCTCCTTCTTCTCCTGGTACCCGATGGTCCGGGAGTTCCTGCTGGCCTTCCAGAAGACGGAGGACGGCGCCACCCGATGGGCCGGCTGGGACAACTTCCGCCACGTCTTCCAGGACCCCGGTTTCTGGCAGGCCTGGCGCAACACCCTGCTCTTCAGCGGACTCGCCCTGGCTCTCGGCTTCGTCCTGCCCTTCCTGGTCGCCGTCGTCCTCAACGAGTTCCGGCACGCGCAGGGCTACCTGCGCCTGCTGGTCTACCTACCCGTGATGATGCCGCCGGTGGCCTCGGTCCTGTTGTTCAAGTACTTCTACGACCCCGGATACGGCCTCTTCAACAGGGCCCTGGAATTTCTGCACCTGCCGGCGCAAGACTGGCTGCAATCCAGCGACACCGCCATGCTGTCCGTCGTCATCGCGTCGACCTGGATGAACATGGGCGGGGCGACCCTGATCTACCTCGCCGCCCTCCAGGGCGTCCCCGGCGAGCTCTACGAGGCCGCCGAGCTGGACGGCGCCGGACTGCTGCGCAAGATCTGGCACGTCACCGTCCCGCAGACCAGGCTCATCCTCTCGCTCATGCTGCTGATGCAGATCATCGCGACGATGCAGGTGTTCACCGAACCGTTCCTGCTGACTGGCGGAGCCGGCCCCGAAGGTTCGACCACCACGGTCGTGGTCCTCATCTACCAGTACGCCTTCAGCTTCAACCAGTACGGCGGCGCCGCGGCCCTGGGCCTGTGCCTGCTCGTCCTGCTCGCCGGCTTCTCCGCCCTGTACGTCCGCCTCAGCCGCGACAACGAGAGCTGACAGGAGCCCCCGCGATGGCAGAGCGCACGCTGATATCCCCCGCCCGGCTCGGCCGCACCCGGGGGAAGGTCCTCTACTGGACCGTCCTCGCCGTGGTGGTCATCGGCTTCACCGTCGTCTTCCTCGGCCCCCTCTACTGGATGGTGGCGGGCGGCCTGAAGAGCACCGAGGAGTTCGCCGGCGTCCCGCCCACCCTGGTGCCGCACTCCGTGCACACCGCCAACTACACGGCCGCCTGGAAGGTCATGGACCTCGCCAAGCTGCTCTTCAACACCCTCTACTACGCCTTCGGAGCCCTCGCCTTCCAGCTCGTCCTCGACGTCGGCGCCGCCTACTCGCTGTCCAGACTGCGCCCGGTCCTCGGCAAGGCGATCCTCGGCATGATGCTGGCGACCCTGATGATCCCGGCCACCGTCCTCGTCGTACCGCAGTACCTCACGGTCCTCGACATGCCGCTCATCGAGCGGAACCTGCTCAACTCGCCCTGGGTCATCTGGCTGCCGTCCGTCACCAACGCCTTCAACATCTTCCTGCTGAAGCGGTTCTTCGACTCCATCCCGCAGGAGATCCTCGACGCCGCCTCCATCGACGGGGCGAGCGCCCTGCGCATCCTGCGCTCCGTGGTCCTGCCGATGTCCCGGCCCGTCCTGGGCGTCGTGTCGATCTTCGCGGTCGTCGGCGTCTGGAAGGACTTCCTCTGGCCGATGCTCACCCTCCCCGACCCGGCGCTGCAGACCCTCAACGTCGGCATCTACTCGCTGTCCACCGGTGTGCCCGAGAACCACCTCGTCGCCGCCCTCGCGATGGCCTCGGCGCCCACGCTCCTCGTCTTCCTGGTCTTCCAGCGCAACATCATGAGCGGTCTGACGGCGGGCTCCCTCAAGGGCTGACCACCCAGGGCCGACCCCAGCGCCCCGTACCGCCACGCCCGGCCGCCCCCTGTGAAAGGACCCCCCGTGGCTGACCTCCCCCTGCCCGCAGACGCCGCCGACTGGTGGCGCACGGCCGCCATCTACCAGGTGTACGTCCGCAGCTTCGCCGACGGCGACGGGGACGGCACCGGCGATCTCGCGGGCGTCCGGGCCCGCCTCCCGTACCTCGCCGAACTGGGCGTGGACGCCCTCTGGTTCACCCCCTGGTACCTCTCCCCGCTCGCCGACGGCGGCTACGACGTCGCCGACTACCGCAGCATCGACCCCGCCTTCGGAACCCTCGCCGAGGCCGAGAAGCTCATCGCCGAGGCCCGCGCCCTGGGCCTGCGGACCATCGTGGACATCGTCCCCAACCACGTCTCCGACCGGCACGCCTGGTTCCGGGCCGCGCTCGCCGCCGGGCCCGGCAGCCCCGAGCGGGAGCTCTTCCACTTCCGGCCCGGCCGCGGCGAGGGGGGAGAACTGCCGCCGGGGGACTGGCCCTCGCAGTTCAACGGCGCCGCCACCTGGACGCGCGTGCCCGACGGGGAGTGGTACCTGCACCTGTTCACCCCGCAGCAGCCCGACCTCAACTGGGACCACCCCGCCGTGCGCCGGGAACACGAGGACGTGTTGCGGTTCTGGTTCGAGCGCGGCGTGTCCGGCGTACGGATCGACTCCGCCGCCCTGCTCACCAAGGACCCGGCCCTGCCCGACCTGGCCGGCCGCCCGCCCGAGCCCTGGCCGCCCGGGACCGGCGAGTCCCACCCGTACATCGACCGCGACGACCTGCACACCGTCTACCGCTCGTGGCGCGCGATCGCCGATGCCTACGGAGCCGTCTTCGTCGGCGAGGTCTGGCTGCCCGACTCCGAGCGCTTCGCCCGCTACCTGCGCCCCGACGAGCTGCACACCGCCTTCAACTTCTCCTTCCTCAGCTGCCCGTGGGACGCGGGGCGGCTGCGCACCTCCATCGAGGAGACCCTCGCCGAGCACGCCCCGGTCGGCGCCCCGGCCACCTGGGTGCTGTGCAACCACGACGTGACCCGTACCGTCACCCGCTACGGACGCGCGGACACCGGCTTCGACTTCGCCGCCAAGGCCTTCGGCACCCCCACCGACCTCGCCCTCGGCACCCGGCGGGCGCGCGCCGCGGCCCTGCTGACGCTCGCCCTGCCCGGCTCCGTGTACGTCTACCAGGGGGAGGAACTGGGCCTGCCGGAAGCCGACATACCGATCGGCCGGATCCAGGACCCCATGCACTTCCGCTCCGGTGGTACCGACCCGGGGCGCGACGGCTGCCGGGTCCCGCTGCCGTGGACCGCCGAGCCGTGGCACGACCCCTGGCTGCCGCAGCCCGAGGGCTGGGGCGCGTACGCCGCCGACCGCCAGGCCGACGACCCCGACTCGATGCTCACCCTCTACCGGACGGCCCTCGGGCTGCGCCGCGCGGCCGGCGGTTTCGGCGGCGGCTCGCTCACCTGGCTGACCGCGCCGCCGGGGGTGCTGGCCTTCGTCCGCCCCGACGGGCTGCTCTGCGTGGTCAACCTGTCCGGCGCGCCGGTCCCGCTGCCGGCGCACACGAGCCTCCTGCTGAGCAGTTCCGCCCTGGACGCGGCGGGGCTGCTTCCGCAGGACACGGCGGTCTGGCTGCGGTCCTGACCCCGCGGCCGGACCGCCGCCCTCCGCCGCGGGGGAGGTGTCACGGCATCGGCTGCGGCGGGCGGGGCCCCTGGTACTGGCCGCTCGGCCGCATCCGCAGCGGCCGCTCCTGGTACTCCTCCAGCGCGTGCGCCATCCAGCCCGCGGTCCGGGACACGGCGAACACCGTCTCCCCGGCCTCGGCGGGCATCCCGCAGGACACCGTCAGCACCGCCAGCGCCAGGTCCACATTGGCGTGCAGCCCACCCCGCCGGGCCGCCGCCGTCGCGACGACCTCCCGGGCGGCGGCCAGCGCGGGTCCCGCCTGCGGCACGCCCTCCAGCCGGGCGAACAGCGCCGTGGCGCGCGGGTCCTCGCCCTCGTACAGCCGGTGCCCGAGCCCCGGAACCCGCCGTCCCGCCCGCAGGTGGTCCGCGACCACCGGTGCGGCCCCGCCCCGCTCCAGCGCCTCCACCAGCATCCGGTGCGCGAGCCGCCCGGCCGCTCCGTGCAGCGGCCCTTCGAGCACGCCGAGACCGGCCGATACGGCCGCGTACGGATGGGCCCGCGCCGACGCGGCCACCCGTACGGCCAGCGTGGAGGCGGCCAGATCGTGGTCGATGAGCAGGGTGAGGGCCAGGTCCAGGGTGGCCAGCGCGTCCGGGTCCGGCTCACGCGGCGTCAACCGGGTCCACAGCTGCCGGGCCAGCCGGCCGTCCCCGCGCCAGCCGGGCGACCCCAGCTCGGGCAGCGCGCCGACCAGGGTCGGGATCAGGCAGCGCGCGGAGCCCAGTACGGCCTCGGCCGACAGGTCGAAGCGCAGCGGATCCGTGACCGCGGCGGCCGCCGTCGCCACCCGCAGCCGGTCGATCGGACCGCTGTGCTCGGGCAGCGCGGCCACCGCGCGCCGGGCGGCGGCCAGCGCCTCGGGCGGGGCCGTGAACCGTGTGCCGCGCGGCAGCACCCCGGTCCAGAGCCACTCGGCGACCTCCTCGTAGCGGTACCGCGAAGCCAGCTCGACGGCGTCCACGCCCCGGAAGTAGTACCGGTCGGGCTCGATGAGCGTGAGCGAGGTGCGTACGGAGAGTTCGGCTCCCGGGGGCGCCGCCGCCTCGCGCCGGCTGCGCAGGGCCAGGGCTTCCACCTCGCGCGCGTCGAAGCTGCTGCCGCGGCCGACCGGATCGCGGCGGCTGGTGAGCTGGCCGCGGCTGACGTACGCGTACACGGTCGCGGGCTTCACCCCCAGCAGTTCCGCCGCCTGCCGGGTGCTGAGCCGGCGCTCTCCGTCCGCCTGGTCGTTCATGACGCCCACCTTACATATATTGATTCAATCAACATTGACAAGGATTCAATCCATGATGGATGGTCGATCCATGAACACCACCGTCGATGTGCCCCGCGGTCTCGCGGGAGTCGTGGTCACCGAGACCGAACTCGGTGACGTCCGAGGCCGCGAGGGCTTCTACCACTACCGCCAGTACTCGGCCGTCGAGCTCGCCGCGAGCCGCAGTTTCGAGGACGTGTGGCACCTGATGTTCCGCGGCGCCCTCCCGGCAGACACCGCCGAGCGGGCCGCGTTCGCGGCCGAGATCGCCCCGCTGCGCCGACTGCCCGACGCGGTGCGGGACGCCCTGCCGGCCCTCGCCCGGGCCACCGCGCTCTCCGGTCCGCTCGCCGGGCTGCGCACCGCGCTCTCCCTGCTCGGCGCCTCCGCCGGATTCCGCCCCGTCTACGACATCGACCCCGGGCGGCGGGCCGCCGACGCGCTGGCCGCCTGCGCCGCCGTACCGACCCTGCTCACGGCGCTGCACCGGCTGGGGCAGGGCCTGGAGCCGGTCGAGCCGCGCGCGGACCTCCCGTACGCCGCCAACTACCTGTACATGCTCACCGGTCAGGAACCCGACCCCGTCAAGGCGCGGGCCGTCGAGCAGTACCTGATCTCCACCGTCGACCACGGCTTCAACGCCTCGACCTTCACCGCCCGCGTGATCGCCTCCACCGGCGCGGACGTCGCCGCCGCCCTCACCGGAGCGATCGGCGCGCTCTCCGGACCGCTGCACGGTGGCGCGCCCAGCCGGGCCCTGGACACCCTGGACGCCATCGGCACGGCGGACCGCATCGAGCCGTGGATCCGCGAGCGGGTGCTCGCGGGGGACCGGATCATGGGCTTCGGCCACCCCGTGTACCGGACCGAGGACCCGCGTTCGCGCATGCTGCGCGACATCGCCCTCGGGTTCGGCGGCCCGCTCGTGGACTTCGCCGTGGAGGTGGAGCGGCGCGTCGAGGAGATCCTCGCCGAGCTCAAGCCGGGGCGGGAGCTGCACACCAACGTGGAGTTCTACGCGGGGGTGGTCATGGAGCTGTGCGGGCTGCCGCGCGAGATGTTCACCCCGACCTTCTGCGCCGCCCGCGTGGTCGGCTGGAGCGCGAACATCCTCGAACAGGCCGCCGATTCGAAGATCATCCGTCCGGCGGCCCGGTACGTGGGACCGAACCCGCCCGAGCCGGTTCCGGCGCTCGGCTGACTACGATCGACGGCGTGAACAGCAGTCAGCCCGCCCAGCAGTCCGCTCGGCCGCCCGTCCAGCCGATTCCCGTCGTCGTGCTGTCCGGATTCCTCGGATCCGGCAAGACGACTCTGCTCAACCACCTCCTCGGGAACCGGGGAGGCACCCGGATCGGCGTCGTCGTCAACGACTTCGGCTCGATCGAGATCGACGCGATGGCCGTGGCGGGCCAGGTCGGCGACTCGATGGTCTCGCTCGGCGGCGGCTGCCTGTGCTGCGCGGTCGATGGCAGCGAGCTGGACGCGTACCTGGAGAAGCTCTCCGCGCCCGTCCACCGGATCGACGTGATCGTCATCGAGGCGAGCGGGCTGGCCGAGCCCCAGGAGATGATCCGGATGCTCGTGGCCAGCGAGAACCCCGCGATCCGGTACGGCGGACTGGTCCAGGTCGTGGACGCGGCGGAGTTCGACGCGACCCGGGCCAAGCACCCGGAGACCGACCGCCACCTGGCCGCCGCCGACCTGGTGGTGCTGAACAAGACCGACCGGGTGGAGCCGGCCGGGCTCACCCGGATCGAGGGAGAGCTCGGCGCGCTCTGCCCCGGGACACCGGTGGTGGCCGCCGACCACGGCCGGATCGACCCGGAGCTGCTGTTCGACCGGCGGCCGTGGACCGAGACCCGGGGCCAGCTGTCGTTCGAGGACCTGATCTCAGAGGCCAGGGACGACGATCAAGGCGGTCATGCCGGTCACGCCGGTCACGAGGACCACACCGGCCACGCCCACACGCTCTACGAGAGCACGGAGTTCGTGTCCGAGCAGGCCCTGAACCCGCGCCGGTTCATCGACTTCCTCGACCGCCGCCCGGCCGGCCTGTACCGGATCAAGGGCTACGTCCACTTCGGCGTCCCCGGCCACGAGGAGCGCTACGAGGTCCACGCCGTCGGCCGCTTCCTCCGCTTCGTGCCGGGCCCCTGGGGCCGGGGCGAGCCGCGCCGGAGCCAGCTGGTCCTGATCGGCGCGGGCACGGACGGCCCCGCCCTCTCCCGCGAGCTGGAGGCCTGCCGCGAGCCGGCCCCGCAGCACGCACCCCCGGAGAGCATGTGGGGCGTCCTGCGCTACGTCGACCGCCCGCCGCGGCCGGAGGCCGGGCAGGAGCCCGAACCGGAGCCGGAGCCGGAGCCCTGCGAACCCGATCCGTACCGCGATGCCGATCCCGATGCCGATCCCGGCTCCGACTGATCAGGCGACCTCGACGCCGTACTCGCCGAGCAGGTCCTCCAGGCCGCCGCGGTAGCCCTTGCCGCCGATCACGAAGTCCCAGTCGCCGTTGGAGCGCCGCCGGAACGAGCCGAGGACCAGAGCGGTCTCCCCGGCACGCCCGTCGGAGACGTCCAGCCGGCCGAGCTCCTCGCCGTCCGCGGACAGCAGGCGGATGTGGGCGTCCGTGAACCCGGCCAGGTCGGCGTGCGGATCGGCCTCCGGGTCGATCGCCGCCACCAGGACCAGCCGGTCGGCGGGCTCGGGCAGGGCGTCGAAGGAGACCTCCAGCGCCGCCTTGTCGGGCGCGGAGTGCGCGCGGGCCCGTACCGAACCGTCCGGGGTCCGCGGGTTGTTGAAGAACACGAAGTGCTCCTCGCTCAGCACCCGGTTGCCCGTGCAGACGAGGGCGCACACGTCCAGCGCGGCCGCCCCCGACCAGGACATGCCGAGCACGTTGTGGTCTGCCGAGGGGGCGGTCGGCTCCGGCTCGGGCGCACGCTGCGCCGGACCGCCGCCGAGCCGCCCGCGCAGCCCGTACTGGTGCAGGAGCTCCACGAGATCCGCCCCGGGAACCAGCTCCAGCGGCTTGCCGTTGGCGAAGGCGTACGAACCGGGCCCGAAGGACGCGGTGGTGACGAGCACCCCCTTGTTCGCCCCCTTGTCCTGGACCGTGCCGTACAGATCGCGCACGGCCGTCGGCGGCACCGTGTTCCGGTAGCGCTTGACCTGCACCACGATCCGCCCGCCCCGGATCGGCGCGGGGTCCAGCGCCTCCACGTCCACCCCGCCGTCACCCGACCGCTGCGTGGTCACCGCCTCCATGCCCATCGCCCGGAACAGCTCGGCGACCAGGTTCTCGAAGGCGATCGGATCCATCACGAAGAGGTCCGGCTCGTCCTCGTCCGCTCCGCCCGCCTGCCCGCCGTGGCTGACGACCCCTCCGCCGACCTCGTCCGGCCGCCGCCCGGGGCGCACCGCCGTCAGCTGGTCGGGACGCCCCGACAACTGCCCGCCCAGCCCCGACACCAGACAGTCCACGGCGCTGACCTGCTCCAGCCGCAGCCCCTCGAAGGCGGAACGCGCCGCCGGCACGGTGGAGAGGACGAACCGCGCCTCCTGCCCCGTCGCCGGGTCGTGGCAGTCCACGAAGCCGTTGACCACGACCGAGTCCAGCACGCCGAACTCGTCCGCCGCGAACAGCTCGCGCACCACCAGCAGCATGCACTGCGCCAGCAGGTCCCGGTACAGGGCCCGACGCTCCGTCACCCGGCGGGGCTTGACCCTGTCCTGGTCCGTACTCGGCAGGTACTGCACCGCACTGGCCTCCGGGACGACCGCGTACCCGGGGAGCTCCCAGTCCAGCACCAGCTGGCGCGCCGCCGGGTCGTACGCGGCCGCCACCTGCCGCGGCAGCGCCTCGGGCCAGGCCGTGGAGGCGTACAGGGCGGCCGAGAAGTACTCCACCGCCGCCTCCGCGTCGCCCGTGCGCAGGGCGGCGGCCAGCTCGCCGAGCCCGCTGTTGTGCGCCCGCGCCCCGGCGAGCTGCTCGGCGGCCCACCGGTCGTACTGCTGCCGGTACGCGGCCAGTTGCCGCTGCCGCTGCGCCTCCGCGGCGCTCGCGGCCTGCCAGGCCTCGGTGTACCGGGCGTGGGCCTCCCGCTCCGCCTGCGCCCGGTGGCTGGATCCGATCGTCCAGCCGCTGCTCTGCTGCTGGAACTGGTCGATGCGCGGCATCGGCACCGGATGTGCCAGGGCGCCGGGGTCGAAGGGTTCCAGCTGCTCGGGCCGGGCCAGGGCGGAAATCCGGAAGGCCGGTGCGCGGCAGCCCGCGACCAGCAGGCCCTTGAGGGCGTCGACCTCGGCGTCGATCTGCGCGGTCCGCCGCAGGGCCTCGGACTCGCGGTACTGCCGGTGGCTGCGGTTGGCGTCCCGTTCGTGGGTCCGCTGTCGGTCCCGTTCGTACGCCAGCAGCCGGCGCTCCGCCTCGCGCTGCTGGATCACCTGCGTCTGCTGCTGCCGGCGCTGGGCCTCGGCCCAGTCCCCGATCAAACCGCCCGGCCGACGACTCATCAGCTGTGTACTCCCCCCACCAACACCCGGAGGGAAAACACTAGTCGGCATTCGGGTGGTACGTCCCCCCGGTCGCACCACCCGAATGCCGCAGTACGTCCTACAGCGCGCCCCCCGCCAGAGCGGCGACGACCGCGGGCAGCGCGGCCCCCGATCCGTCGCGGCGCGGGTCCACGGGCGGCAGTTCGGCCGGGCTGCCGTTCGCCGCGGCCGCGCGGACCGGCGCGTTGCCGGCCCAGGCCAGGACCAGCAGGTCCTCGCCCTTGAGGAAGCGCTGACAGCGCACGCCGCCGGTGGCCCGGCCCTTGCGCGGGTACTGGTCGAACGGGGTCAGCTTGCCGGAGAGCATCGAGTCGTCCAGCGTCCCGTGCGAGCCGGCCACCGTGAACACCACGGCGTCGCGCGCCGGGTCCACCGCCGAGAAGTGGATCACCTTGGCGTTCTCGGAGAGCTTGATGCCCGCCATGCCGCCCGCCGGGCGGCCCTGCGGGCGCACCTGTCCCGCCGGGTAGCGCAGCAGCTGGGCGTCGTCGGTGAGGAAGACCAGGTCCTCCTCGCCCGTGCGCAGTTCGACCGCGCCGACGATCCGGTCGCCCTCCTTGAGGGTGATGACCTCCAGCTCCTCCTTGTTCGCCGGATAGTCCGGCACGACCCGCTTGACCACGCCCTGCTCGGTGCCCAGGGCCAGGCCCTGCGAGGACTCGTCGAGCGAGGTCAGGCAGATCACCTTCTCGTCCGCCTCCAGCCCGGAGAGGAACTCCGAGACCGGGGCGCCTCCCGCCAGGTTCGGCGCGGCGTGGGTGTCCGGCAGCTGCGGCAGGTCGATCACCGCGAGCCGCAGCAGCCGCCCGTACGAGGTGACCACGCCGACATCGGCCCGGGCCGTCGCGGCGACCTGCGAGACGATCAGGTCGTGCTTGGCGCGGGAGCCGCCCTCCTCCTGCGGCAACGGCTCGCCGTTCGCGGTGCGCGCCAGCAGGCCCGTCGAGGACAGCAGGACCCGGCACGGGTCGTCCGCGACCTCGAGCGGAACCGCGGCGACCGTCGTGCCCGCCGACTCCAGCAGGACCGTACGGCGCTCGGTGCCGAACTTCTTCGCGACCGCGGCCAGTTCCGCGGAGACCAGCTTGCGCAGCTCCGTGTCGGACTCCAGGATCCCGGTCAGCTCGTCGATCTCGCCCGTCAGCCGGTCGCGCTCGGACTCCAGCTCGATCCGGTCGAAGCGGGTGAGACGGCGCAGCGGGGTGTCCAGGATGTACCGGGTCTGGGTCTCGCTCAGCGAGAAGCGCTCGATCAGCCGCTCCATCGCCTGCGCCGAGTTGTCGCTGTCCCGGATGATCCGGATGACCTCGTCGATGTCGACCAGGGCCACCAGCAGGCCCTCGACCAGGTGCAGCCGGTCGCGCCGCTTGGTGCGGCGGAACTCGCTGCGCCGGCGCACGACCTCGAAGCGGTGGTCGAGATAGACCTCCAGGAGCTCCTTGAGGCCCAGGGTCAACGGCTGGCCGTCGACCAGCGCGACGTTGTTGATGCCGAAGGACTCCTCCATCGGCGTCAGCTTGTACAGCTGCTCCAGGACGGCCTCCGGGTGGAAGCCGTTCTTGATCTCGATGACCAGGCGCAGGCCGTGCGAGCGGTCGGTGAGGTCCTTGACGTCCGCGATGCCCTGGAGCTTCTTGGAGCCGACCAGGTCCTTGATCTTCGCGATGACCTTCTCGGGGCCGACCGTGAAGGGCAGTTCCGTGACGACCAGGCCCTTGCGGCGCGCCGTCACGTTCTCCACGGCCACCGTGGCGCGGATCTTGAACGTGCCGCGGCCGTTCTCGTAGGCGTCCTTGATCCCCGAGAGGCCCACGATCCGGCCGCCCGTGGGCAGGTCCGGACCCGGCACGAAGCGCATCAGCGCCTCCAGGTCCGCCTGCGGGTAGCGGATCAGGTGGCGGGCGGCCGCGATGACCTCGCCCAGGTTGTGCGGGGGCATGTTGGTGGCCATGCCGACCGCGATCCCGGAGGCGCCGTTGACCAGCAGGTTCGGGTAGGCCGCGGGCAGCGCGACCGGTTCCTGCTCCTGGCCGTCGTAGTTGGCGGTGAAGTCGACGGTGTCCTCGTCGATCGACTCCGTCATCAGTGACGTGGCGTCCGCCATCTTGCACTCGGTGTAGCGCATCGCGGCCGGCGGGTCGTCGTTGCCGAGCGAACCGAAGTTGCCGTGGCCGTCGACCAGCGGCAGCCGCATCGAGAAGGGCTGGGCCATGCGCACGAGGGCGTCGTAGATCGACGCGTCACCGTGCGGGTGCAGCTTGCCCATGACCTCGCCGACGACGCGGGCGCACTTCACGTAGCCGCGGTCGGGGCGCAGGCCCATCTCGTTCATCTGGTAGACGATGCGCCGGTGCACCGGCTTCATGCCGTCCCGGGCGTCGGGCAGGGCGCGGGAGTAGATCACCGAGTACGCGTACTCGAGGAAGGAGCCCTGCATTTCGTCGACGACGTCGATGTCGAGGATCTTCTCCTCGAAATCCTCCGGCGGCGGGGTCTTCGTGCTGCGGCGGGCCATCGCTGCGCGGCTCCTTAACCAAGAAAGAAAGTGTGCTGGGGTCTGGCGGGTGGTCTGATCGGCGTTGACGGGGTTGTCGCGGACCATTGTGGCCCGAGGCACCGACAACGCCGACTCCGACCCTGGGGTCACCCCCGGACGGAGGCGTGGGCGAGTGTGGGTCGGGAACTTCTCCGGTGCCCGACGCGCTTGCATACAGTGGCAGGTCTGACGGAAAAATCTGCATCGCGATCGAAGGGACCACATGCCCATGGGTCACACGGCCACAGCCCAGGCCGGCTCCGGCGGCCTGACAGCGACCGAGCACCGGCTGGCCAACGGCCTGCGCGTGGTGCTCTCCGAGGATCACCTGACCCCGGTCGCCGCGGTCTGCCTCTGGTACGACGTGGGCTCGCGCCACGAAGTCAAGGGGCGGACCGGCCTGGCTCACCTCTTCGAGCACCTGATGTTCCAGGGTTCGGCGAGCGTACCCGGCAACGGGCACTTCGAGCTGGTCCAGGGGGCGGGCGGTTCGCTCAACGGCACCACCAGCTTCGAGCGCACCAACTACTTCGAGACGATGCCGGCCCACCAGCTGGAGCTCGCGCTCTGGCTGGAAGCCGACCGCATGGGCTCGCTGCTGGCCGCCCTGGACGACGAGTCCATGGAGAACCAGCGCGACGTCGTCAAGAACGAGCGCCGCCAGCGGTACGACAACGTCCCGTACGGCACGGCCTTCGAGAAGCTGACCGCCCTCGCCTACCCCGAGGGCCACCCGTACCACCACACCCCGATCGGCTCCATGGCCGACCTGGACGCGGCCTCCCTGGAGGACGCCCGCGCCTTCTTCCGTACGTACTACGCGCCCAACAACGCGGTGCTGTCGGTCGTCGGCGACATCGACCCCGAGCAGACGCTCGCCTGGGTCGAGAAGTACTTCGGCTCCATCCCCGGCCACGACGGCAAGCAGCCGCCGCGCGACGGCACGCTGCCCGAGATCATGGGCGGCGAGCTCCGCGAGGAGATCGTCGAGGAGGTCCCGGCCCGCGCGCTGATGGCCGCCTACCGGCTCCCGCACGACGGCACCCGCGAGTGCGACGCCGCCGACGTGGCGCTGACCGTCCTGGGCGGCGGCGAGTCCTCCCGGCTCCACAACCGCCTGGTACGCCGCGACCAGAGCGCCGTCGCGGCCGGATTCGGCATGCTGCGACTCGCCGGGGCGCCCTCGCTGGGCTGGCTGGACGTGAAGACCTCCAGCGGGGTCGAGGTGCCCGCCATCGAGGCGGCGGTCGACGAGGAGCTCGCGCGGTTCGCCGCCGAGGGCCCGACCGCCGAGGAGATGGAGCGCGCCCAGGCGCAGCTGGAGCGCGAGTGGCTGGACCGGCTGAGCACGGTGGCCGGGCGCGCCGACGAACTGTGCCGCTTCGCGGTGCTGTTCGGCGACCCGCAGCTGGCGCTCAGCGCGGTCGGGCGCGTCCTCGACATCACCGCCGAGGAGGTGCAGGTCGTGGCCGCGGCCCGACTGCGCCCCGACAACCGCGCGGTGCTGGTGTACGAGCCGCTCCCGGCAGAAGCCGGCGAGAACGGTGAGAGCGACGAGAACGAAGGGGCGGAGCAGTGAGCGACACCGCAGCCGTCACGATGACCTTCCACCCGCGGCCCCAGGCGGGCGAGGCCCGGCCGTGGGCCTTCCCGGCCCCCGAGCGCGGCTCGCTGCCCAACGGCCTGACCGTGCTGCGCTGCCACCGGCCCGGGCAGCAGGTCGTCGCCGTCGAGGTCAACCTCGCCGCCCCGCTGGACGCCGAGCCCCAGGGGCTGGACGGCGTGGCGACCATCATGGCCCGCGCGCTGTCCGAGGGCACCGACAAGCACTCCGCCGAGGAGTTCGCGGCGGAGCTGGAGCGCTGCGGCGCCACGCTCGACGCGCACGCGGACCACCCGGGCCTGCGGGTCTCCCTGGAGGTCCCGGCCTCCCGCCTGCACAAGGCGCTCGGCCTGGTCGCCGAGGCGCTGCGCGCGCCGGCCTTCGCCGACAGCGAGGTCGACCGCCTGGTGCGCAACCGGCTCGACGAGATCCCGCACGAGCTGGCCAACCCGCAGCGCCGGGCCGCCAAGGAGCTCTCCCGGCAGCTCTTCCCGCCGACCCTGCGGATGTCCCGGCCGCGCCAGGGCACCGAGGAGACGGTCGCCCGGATCGACTCCGCGGCCGTACGCGCCTTCTACGAGGCCCACGTACGCCCCGCCACCGCCACCGCGGTGGTCGTCGGCGACCTGACCGGCATCGACCTGGACGCGGTCCTCGCGGACACCCTGGGCGCCTGGACCGGCGACTTCGCCGAGCCGCTCCCGGTCCCGCCGGTCACCGCCGACGACACCGGCCGCGTGGTCATCGTGGACCGGCCCGGCGCGGTCCAGACGCAGCTGCTCATCGGCCGGATCGGGCCGGACCGGCACGAGCGGGTCTGGGCGGCGCAGGTGCTCGGCACGTACTGCCTGGGCGGCACGCTCACCTCGCGCCTGGACAAGGTGCTGCGCGAGGAGAAGGGCTACACGTACGGCGTGCGCGCCTTCGGCCAGGTGCTGCGCTCCACGGCTGACGGCAAGGGCGCCTCGATGCTCGCCATCAGCGGCTCGGTGGACACCCCCAACACCGGCCCGGCGCTCGACGACCTCTGGAAGGTGCTGCGCACCCTCGCGGAGGGCGGCCTGACCGACGCCGAACGGGACGTGGCGGTGCAGAACTTGGTGGGCGTGGCCCCGCTGAAGTTCGAGACGGCCGCAGCCGTCGCCGGGACGCTCGCCGACCAGGTCGAGCAGGAGCTCCCGGACGACTACCAGGCGCAGTTGTACGCGCAGCTGGCCCAAACGGGCACGGTGGAGGCGACGTCGGCCGTCCTGGCCGCCTTCCCGGTGGACCGCCTGGTCACGGTCCTGGTGGGCGACGCCGCGCAGATCGAGGAGCCGGTTCGGGCGCTCGGGATCGGTGAGGTCACCGTCGTCACCAACTGACGGACGTTCCAAGGGGCTCCGGCGGCTTGTCCGTCGGGGCCCCTTTTGTCCGTTTCGTGGAGAGGTTGCTTGTATGGGGTGTGGCGTATGCAACAAAAACGCGTGTCTGTTTGGCGATTGACTGATGATCCGCCTAGCGTCGGCCGTGCTGTCCGTCAGTTGTACGCGCCGCATCCGCGGCACCGGGCAGCGATCGCCGAGTCCCCGTCAGGCGCGAGCCTGGGGAGCCGGGGACCCACATGTGTCCCTGGGGTGAATCGGACCGCCTCGTCAGAGGGGGCCCGTAGGAGACCTTCCTGCTCCGAACCCGTCAGCTAACCCGGTAGGCGAGAAGGAAGGAAAGGATCAGCCCCTTCATGGCGTTTGGCAGTCGTGCCGCCGGTAAGCACCGTGGTTCCAGTCGTCTGAGCCGCAAGACCGCCGGTTACGCCGGCATAGCCGCCCTCGCCACCACCGGTGTCGTCGGCTCCCTCGCAGGCCCGGCGTTCGCCGCGTCGGACAAGGCCCCCTCCATGGAGGACACCGGCCTGAACGCCGTCGTGACGGCCGAGGACCTCCCGGGGCAGATCGAGGCCCAGGCCGATGCCCAGGAGCACGCGGCCGAGGCCGCGGCCCTCAAGGCGAAGGCAGAGGCCGACGCCAAGGCGCGCGCCGCCGAGGCCCGGCAGAAGGCCGAGGAGAAGGCGAAGGCCGAGCGCGAGGCCGCCGAGCGCGCCGCCCGCGAGGAGGAGCGCAAGCGCCTCAACACCTTCGTCGCCCCCGTCGACGAGTCCTACGTCAGCACCCAGTGGCACGCGGGCGGCGGCATGTGGTCCTCCGGCAGCCACACCGGCATCGACTTCCACGCGGCCTCCGGCACCACGGTGCACGCGGTCGGCATCGGCACCGTGGTCGAGGCCGGCTGGGGCGGCGCGTACGGCAACAACGTCGTCATCAAGCACGCCGACGGCACGTACACGCAGTACGGCCACATGTCCTCGCTGAGCGTCTCCGTCGGCGACCAGGTCACCGCCGGCCAGCAGATCGGCCTGTCGGGCTCCACCGGCAACTCCAGCGGCCCGCACCTGCACTTCGAGGCCCGCACCGGCGCCCAGTACGGCTCGGACATCGACCCGGTCGCGTACCTGCGCCAGCACGGCGTCAACGTCTGACCCGCAGCACTCCACCGAAGGCCCCGGCTCCCCGAGCCGGGGCCTTCGTCTTGGCTGTAAACATCTGCTATTCCCGCCCGCACTCGGAATTTAACGCGCAGTGCAATAGAGTCCCCGTACGATCGCGATACGGTCGCGGCAATGGCGTCGGCAGTCGGAAATAGGCGGAGGTCCGGACTTGCGTATTCCTGCGCACGCGGTATGCACGGCAATCCGCGACGACATCGTCTCCGGGGTCTTCGAGCCGGGCGCCCGGCTGACCGAGGAACTGCTGGCCCGCCGGTACGGGGTCTCCCGCGTCCCCGTCCGCGAGGCGCTGCGGACCCTGGAGTCGGAGGGCTTCGTCACCACCCGGCGGCACGCGGGCGCCTGCGTCGCCGAGCCCACCGAGCAGGAGGCGGCCGACCTCCTGGAGTTGCGGCTGCTGCTGGAGCCGCTGGCGGCCGCCCGCGCGGCCCGGCGGCGCACCGAGGGCCACCTCAAGGTGCTGCGCGGGCTGGTCAGGCTGGGCCAGGAGCGGGCCAGGCGGGGCCAGGGGGAGGATCTGCGGTCCCTGGGCGGCTGGTTCCACGAGACCCTCGCCCAGGCCTCCGGCAGCCCCGGGCTGATCGCGCTGCTCACGCAGATGCGGCACAAGGTCGCCTGGATGTACACCGTGGAGGCGCCGGCCCGGCCCGTGGACTCGTGGGCGGAGCACGGCGCGATCGTGGACGCGGTCGCGCGCGGGGACGCCGAGCGGGCCCGGGCGCTGACGGCGTTGCACGCGGACCGGGCGGCCGGGGCGCACCGGCTGCGGGTGAGGACTTCGCAACATGCCGTAAACATGGCGAGCGGCCCGCATTAACAAAAGGCGCGTATTAAGGAGTGAGGGCTTCGGTTGAATTCGCGGCGCATATCTTCTCGCCCTGCGCGCGTGCGATGAATTCCCGAAAGCGGCGGAACGAGGAAGCCGCGGCCACCGGAATACCGGTGGTGGCCGCGGCTTCTTCGTGTGCCCGGGGTGAACCCGAAGGGTCAGACGGTCTCGGGGAGCTCCTCGAGGCCCTCGGCGACCAGCTTCGCGAGGCGGTCCAGCGCCGCCTCGGCGCCCTCGGCGTCGGACGCGAGGATGATCTCCTCGCCGCCCTGCGCGCCCAGGCCCAGCACCGCGAGCATGGACGCGGCGTTGACGGGGTTCCCGTCGGCCTTCGCGATGGTCACCGGGACGCCGGAAGCGGTCGTCGCGCGGACGAAGATCGAGGCGGGACGAGCGTGCAGGCCCTCGGCCCAGCCGACGTTGACGCGGCGCTCTGCCATGGTGATGCCCTTCAGGTTCTTACGGTTGTCTAGACCAGTCTCTCACGGCGCCCCTCATGCTCCGACCGACCTTCGGCCCGGATCCACCGCCGTTCGACCCACCCCAGCTTGCACTGGTTTGCCCATGCCTGCCTCGTGCGCCGCGCAGGAGCTATTCGGCCAGTCCTGGCCTTAAGATCGCCGCATGACCACCGCGTCGGACCCCTCGTACCCGGCCCACTGGGAAGCGGACGTCGTCCTGCGCGACGGCGGCACCGCCCGGATCAGGCCGATCACCACGGAGGACGCGGGCCGGCTGGTCAGCTTCTACGAGCAGGTCTCCGACGAGTCGAAGTACTACCGCTTCTTCGCGCCCTACCCCCGGCTCTCCGCCCGCGACGTGCACCGCTTCACCCACCACGACTACGTGGACCGGGTCGGCCTCGCGGCGACCATCGGCGAGGAGTTCATCGGCACCGTCCGCTACGACCGGATCGGCCCCGACGGTCGGCCCGCCTCCGCCCCCGCCGACGAGGCCGAGGTCGCCTTCCTCGTCCAGGACGCCCACCAGGGCCGCGGGGTCGCCTCCGCTCTCCTCGAACACATCGGCGCGGTCGCCCGCGAGCGGGGCATCCGCCGCTTCGCGGCCGAGGTGCTGCCCGCCAACAACAAGATGATCAAGGTGTTCAAGGACGCCGGGTACGAGCAGAAGCGCAGCTTCGAGGAAGGCTCCGTCCACCTCACCCTCGACCTCGAACCCACCGCCGAGTCCCTGGCCGTCCAGCGCGCCCGCGAGCAGCGCGCCGAGGCCCGCTCCGTGCAGCGGCTGCTGACCCCCCGCTCCGTGGCCGTCATCGGGGTCAGCCGCTCCGGCGGGGGCGTCGGCGCGGCGGCCCTGCGCAACCTGCGCGACAGCGGCTTCCGCGGCCACCTCTACGCCGTGAACGAGGCCGCCGCCACCGATCTGCTGGACGGCGTACGGGCCTACCGCGCACTCGGCGCCATCGACGCCCCCGTCGACCTCGCGGTGATCGCGGTCCCCGCCGAGCGCGTCCCCGAGGCCGTGGCCGCCTGCGGCGAACACGGGGTGCAGGGGCTCGTGGTGCTGTCCGCCGGGTACGGGGAGAGCGGCGCGGCGGGGCTCGACCGGCAGCGCGAACTGGTGCGCCAGGTGCGCTCGTACGGGATGCGGCTGATCGGGCCGAACGCCTACGGCGTGATCAACACCGCCCCCGAGGTCGGGCTCAACGCCTCCCTGACCCCGGCGCCCGCGCCGATCCGCGGCCGCATCGGGCTGTTCACCCAGTCCGGGGCGATCGGCATCTCGCTGCTCTCCGCCCTGCTGCGGCGGGGCGAGGGGCTCTCGTCCTTCGTCTCGGCGGGCAACCGGGCGGACGTCTCCGGCAACGACATCCTCCAGTACTGGTACGAGGACGAGGCCACCGACGTCGCGCTCATGTACCTCGAAACCCTCGGCAACCCCCGGAAGTTCACCCGGCTCGCGCGGCGGACGGCGGCCGTGAAGCCGGTGGTCGTCGCGCGGGGCGGCCGCCACACCCCGGCGGGGCACGTGGTCCCCGGGACCAGGCTGCCGGACGCCACCGTCTCCGCGCTGCTGCGCCAGGCCGGGGTGATCCGGGTCGACACGGTGACGGAGCTGGTGGACGTCGGGCTGCTGCTGGCCTCGCAGCCGCTGCCCGCCGGACCGCGCGTGGCGATCCTCGGGAACTCCGAGTCGCTCGGCGTCCTCACGTACGACGCCTGCCTCGCGCAGCGGCTGCGGCCCGGGGCCCCGCAGGACCTGACGACGGCGGCGACGCCGG
Organism: Streptomyces sp. NPDC001903; assembly: GCF_042891345.1. Lineage (NCBI taxonomy): Bacteria > Bacillati > Actinomycetota > Actinomycetes > Kitasatosporales > Streptomycetaceae > Streptomyces > Streptomyces sp. NPDC001903. Next base: position 246,781 of record NZ_JBIASZ010000007.1, on the reverse strand, counting down.
AGGACTTCCGGGCGGCGCTGCGCGCGGCCCTGGCCTCCGCCGAGAACGACGCCGTGATCGTCACCGTGATCCCCTGGGTGAACGAACAGGACCCGCAGGACGACCTGGCCGACGCCCTGCGGGACGCGGTGGCCGCGTACCCCGGCAAGCCGGTGGCGGTGGTCCACGTGGAACTGGCCGAGCTCGTCGACGCCCTGTCCCCGGCCGGGGACGGCGCGGCGGCGCCGACGGGGGTGGCGCCCCGGCGCCCCCGCCCCACGGACGAGGACGAGGCCGGGTACGCCCGACCGGACGTGCGGATTCCGGCGTATCCCGCCGCCGAGCGGGCCGTACGGGCCGTCGCGGAGGCCGTCCGGTACGGCCAGTGGCGGCGGGCGAACGCCGAAGCCGGCCAGGTCCCCGAGTACGAGGACATCGACGAGGCCGGCGCCGCCGCCAGGCTCGCCGCGCTCCTGGCCGACGTGGGCGACGGCGTGCTCACCCTCACCGAACCCGACGCGGCCGCGCTGCTCGCCCACTACGGGATCCGGGTGCTCCCCACCCTGCCCGCGCCCACCGCCGACGCCGCGGTCCGGGCCGCCCGGAGTCTGGGCTACCCCGTCGCCCTCAAGACCACCGCCCCGCACCTGCGCCACCGCGCGGACCTCGGCGGAGTGCGCCTCGACCTCGGGGGCGAGGCCGACCTGCGCCGCTCGTACGAGGAGCTCACCGACCTCCTCGGGACCCCCGACGAGCTGCTCCCCGTGGTCCAGGCCATGGTGCCCCGCGGGGTCGACACCGTCGTGCGGTCCGTCATCGACCCCGCCGCCGGAGCCGTCCTCTCCTTCGGGCTCGCCGGCGTCGCCTCCGAGCTGCTGGGCGACACCGCCCACCGGCTCGTCCCCGCCACCGACCGGGACGCCGCCGGGCTGATCCGGTCCATCCGGACCGCGCCCCTCCTCTTCGGCTGGCGCGGCAGTGATCCCGTCGACACCGCCGCCCTCGAAGAGCTCCTGCTGCGGCTGTCCCGGCTCGTCGACGACCACCCCGAAGTGGTGGGCGTCACGCTCGAACCCGTCGTCGTCGCGACCGAGGGCCTCTCCGTGCTCAGCGCCGCCGTCCGCGTGGCCCGCCCGCCCGCCCGCACCGATCTCGGCCCCCGGACACTGCCGAGCTACTGACCGGGTCCGTAGTCCAGCACCTTGGGCGCCCTGGGTGCCCCGTACGGGCCTTAGGATGGGCCCCATGGCGAAATCCGGTACGACGACCCAGGGGCTGCGCACGGCGATCGAGCGCAGCGGCTACTACCCGGCCCTCGTGGCCGAGGCCGTGGAGGCCGCGGTGGGCGGCGAGCCGATCTCGTCGTACCTGGTCCACCAGGAGACGACCTTCGACTCCAACGAGGTGCGCCGGCACGTCACCGTCCTGGTCCTGACCGGCAACCGCTTCATCGTGAGCCACACCGACGAGCAGGCCGCCGACGCCGGGTCCCCGTCCCCGTACGCGACCACCTCCACCGAGTCCGTCAAGATCGGCGCGATCTCCTCCGTGGTGCTCAGCCGCGTCGTGGCCAACCCCGAGTCGTACACCCCCGGCACCCTGCCCCGCGAGGTCGTCCTGACCATCGGCTGGGGCGCGGTCTCCCGGATCGACCTGGAGCCCGCCGCCTGCGGCGACCCGAACTGCGACTCGGACCACGGCTACACCGGCAACTCCACCGCCGACGACCTCAGCCTGCGCGTCAGCGAGGCCGGCGACGGCCCGGAGGCGGTCCGCCAGACCCTCGTCTTCGCTCAGGCGCTCAGTGAAGCAACCGCGGCGACATCCGGCCCCGCCCGCTGATGTCCTACTCCGCACCGTCGAACTGGGACGAGCCGGAGCTGCTGGACCTGTCCGGCGCCCCCGTCCCGGAGTACGGCACCGGCTCGCTCGCCGACCTGCTGCCGACCCTCGTGGCCGGCCAGGGCGTCCCCGGGTTCACCGCCGCGATCCCCGAGCTCACCCCGGCCGACCGGAACTGCGTGTTCCTGGTCGACGGCATGGGCTGGGAGCAGATCAAGGCCCACCCGGACGAGGCCCCGTACCTGACCTCCCTGCTCGCCACCTCGCGCGGCGGCACCGGCCGTCCGATCACCGCGGGCTTCCCGGCGACGACCGCCACCTCGCTGGCCTCCGTCGGCACCGGCCTGCCGCCCGCCCGGCACGGCCTGCCCGGCTACGCCGTGCGCAACCCGGCCACGGGCGAGCTGATGAACCAGCTCCGCTGGCACCCCTGGACCCCGCCCAAGCCCTGGCAGCCGTACCCGACGGTGTTCCAGCAGGCCGACAAGGCGGGGGTGGCGACGGCGCAGGTGTCCTCGCCCGCGTTCCAGACCACCCCGCTCACCAAGATCGCGCTGAGCGGCGGCACCTTCCTCGGCCGGATGACCGGCGAGGAGCGGATGGACCTCGCGGCCGAGCGCCTCGCGGCCGGCGACCGCTCGCTGGTCTACACGTACTACAGCGAGCTCGACGGGGCCGGCCACCGGCACGGTGTGAACTCCGACGCCTGGCGCGGCCAGTTGATGTACGTCGACCGGCTGGTGCAGCGGCTCGCCGAACAACTCCCGCCGCGCACCGCGCTGTACGTGACCGCCGACCACGGCATGGTGGACGTCCCCTTCGACGAGGACTCCCGGATCGACTACGACGAGGACTGGGAGCTGGGTGCGGGCGTGGCCCTGCTCGGCGGCGAGGGCCGGGCCCGGCACGTGTACGCCGTCCCGGGTGCCGAGGCCGACGTGCTGACCGTGTGGCGCGAGGTGCTGGGCGACCGCTTCTGGATCGCGAGCCGCGAAGAGGCCCTGGAACTGGGATGGTTCGGGCCGCCGGGGGAGTGCGACGAGCGCGTGCTCGGCCGGATCGGGGACGTGGTGGCCGCCGCGTACGCCGATGCCGCGATCACCGCGTCCGTGAACGAGCCCAACGAGTCGGCGCTCGCCGGGATGCACGGCTCCATGACCGCGGCCGAGCAGCTGGTCCCGCTGCTCGAGATCCGCACCTGACCGCCCGATCCGTCCTGCCCCGACCCGTCCCGCCCCGTACGAGCCTCCCGCCGACCACGACGACCCGAAAGGTCCCGTTCCTTCCATGCCCGAATTGGTGTTTTTCTCCGGCACGATGGACTGCGGGAAGAGTACGTTGGCGCTCCAGATCGGCCACAACCGCTCGGCCCGGGGCCTGCAGGGCGTGATCTTCACGCGCGACGACCGCGCGGGCGAGGGCAAGCTCTCCTCGCGCCTGGGCCTGGTGACCGAGGCGGTCGAGGCACGCCCGGGCATGGACCTCTACGGGTACCTGGTGGGCGAGATGTCGAAGGGCGCCAAGGTCGACTACGTCATCGTGGACGAGGCGCAGTTCCTCGCCCCCGAGCAGATCGACCAGCTCGCGCGCGTCGTCGACGACCTCGACCTGGACGTCTTCGCCTTCGGCATCACCACGGACTTCCGCACCAAGCTCTTCCCCGGCTCGCAGCGCCTCATCGAACTGGCGGACCGGATCGAGACCCTCCAGGTGGAGGCGATGTGCTGGTGCGGGGCGCGCGCGACGCACAACGCCCGCACGGTGGGCGGGGAGATGGTGGTCGAGGGCGAGCAGGTGGTCGTCGGCGACGTGAACCGCCCGGCGGAGGAGATCGGCTACGAGGTCCTCTGCCGCCGCCACCACCGCCGCCGCATGACGAGCGCCGCGGCCCACGCCGCCGCGCTCTCCCCGGACGTCCTCCCGGTCAACCACGCCTGAGCGCGCCGGCGGTCAGCGGCCGTTCGCGGGGCGCGACTCGACGAGCGTGAACACCGCGCCCTCCGGGTCGGTGACCGTCGAGACCCTGCCGGTCAGCCCCTCGCGGGGCGGCTGGACGACGCGCCCGCCCAGCCGCTGGACCCGGGCCGCGGCCGTGTCGACGTCCTCGACCTCGAAGTACGTCATCCAGTGCGGGCCCCGGTCGTGCGGGAGCGAGCGCCCGACCCCGTGCACGGCGGCGACCGGGCGCCCGTCCAGCAGCAGCGTCACGTAGTCGAAGTCGGAGGTCGCGGTGGCGTGCGTCTCGGCCTCGTGGCCGAAGACGTGCTCGTAGAACTTGCCGACGGTCGAGGTGTCCTGCGTGACCAGCTCGGCCCAGACCGGGGTGCCGGGGACGCCGGACAGCCGGGTCCCGATGTGCTCCTCGGCCTGCCAGATCCCGAAGATCGCCCCCAGCGGGTCCGAGCAGATCGCCACGCGCCCCTCGCCGCCCGCGTCCAGCGGGCCCACCGCGACCGTGCCGCCGCAGGAGCGGATCGTCTCTGCCGTCGAGTCGGCGTCGTCGGTGGCGAAGTAGGTGGTCCAGGCCACCGGAAGATGCCGGTCCGGCGGCATCTCGCCGATTCCGGCCACCTCCTGGCCGTCGAGGAGGGCGCGGACGTACGGCCCGAAGGGCTGGGGGCCGGGCTCGTACTCCCAGCGGAACAGGTCGGTGTAGAAGGCCTCGGTGGTCCCGAGGCCGTGCACCATGAGGCTCGACCAGCACGGGGTGCCGGGCGGGCGCCGCGTTTCTTCCGGTTCCTCGGTCATGTCAGCCGTCTCCTCCGTCGTCGCTCATCCCGGACCAGATGCTTCCACTACGGCGGGTCCGGCGCGCCTCGACCGGCCGGGTTTCACCGACGCGGGGAGAGATGACCGAATCGGTGCGGCCTGTCGATGTCGGGCTTGTTACGACGGCCGCGGAGGGGGGAGGAAGATGGGCCGCATGACTGCGAACTCTGCGCCCCCCGTGATCGTTTCCGCCGCCGAACTGATGGACGAGCTGGCCGGGTCCCGGCCGCCGGTACTGCTCGACGTCCGCTGGCAGCTGGGCGGTCCGAACCTGCGCTCCGCCTACGAGGCGGGCCACCTTCCGGGGGCCGCGTACGTGGACCTCGACCGGGAACTGGCAGGTCCGCCGGGAGCCGGCGGGCGCCACCCGCTGCCGCAGCCGGAGGAGTTCGGGGCGGTGATGCGCCGCGCCGGGGTCTCGGCCGACGCGCCGGTGGTCGTGTACGACGGGGGTCTGGGCTGGGCCGCCGCACGGGCGTGGTGGCTGCTGCGCTGGACGGGTCACACGGACGTGCGGGTGCTGGACGGGGGGCTGGCCGCGTGGACGGCGGCGGGCGGTCCGGTGACGCCCGATGCCGTCACCGTTACGGAGGGCGATTTCAAGCCAAACCCGGGGGCGGTGGGGCTGCTGGACGCGGACGCGGCGGCCTCGCTCGCGCGCAGCGGGGTCCTGTTGGACGCGCGGGCGGGGGAGCGGTACCGGGGCGAGGTCGAGCCGATCGACCCGGTCGGCGGGCACATCCCGGGAGCGGTGTCGGCGCCGACGACGGAGAACGTGGACGCGGACGGGACCTTCCTCGCGGCGGACGTACTGCGGGCGAGGTTCGCCGGACTGGGCGCTTCGGGTGAGGCGCCGGTCGGGGTGTACTGCGGATCCGGGGTCTCGGGGGCGCACGAGGTGCTCGCGCTCGCGGTGGCGGGCGTTCCGGCGGCCCTGTACGCGGGCAGCTGGTCGGAGTGGTCCGCCGACCCGGCCCGGCCCGTGGCCACGGGCCCGGACCCGCAGTAGAGGGCTCCGCCCCGGGAACCCGCGCCGGGAACGGCGGCGGGACCGGGGCGGCCACTCCTGCTCGCGGGGCGGCTACTCCTGTTTCTTGCGACGGGTGCCGAAGACGATCTCGTCCCAGCTCGGGACGGCCGCGCGGCGGCCCGGACGGACGCCGTCGGCCTCCGCCTGCCGGTCGGTGGTGCCCGTCAGCCGGTCGCGGTGGCCCGCGACCGTGCGCGGCATCAGGACGTCCGCGTACGCCGAGCCGGCGCCGGCGCTCGCCGAGGCCGCCGGGGGCTCCTCCGCCTCGGGCTCTTCCTCCGCCGGGGGCTCGGGGCGTTCCGGGACCACCAGGTCGCCGCGGAAGCTCGGTACGGCCTCCAACAGGCTGGTCAGGGTGTCCCGTTCCTCCTCCGGCTCCGGTGCCGGGGCGACCGGCCGCTCCAACTGCCGGTCCAGGGCGCGGTCCAGCGGCCGGTCCCTCGGCAGTCGCGCGATCCTCGGCACGAACGGGAAGCTCGGCTCCGGCGTGGCCGGCAGGTCGTCTGCCTCGCCGATCAGCGAGCGGGCCTCGTCGTCCACGGCCACGACCAGCCGGCGCGGCGGGTCGTACGTCCAGCTCGCCGAGTGCGGTTCGCCCGCGACCCGGTAGACCAGCAGGACCTCCCACGTGCCGTCGTCGCGGCGCCAGGAGTCCCACTGCACGGACTCCTTCTCGGCGCCGCGCAGCGTGAGCCGCTCCTGCACGGCCTCGCCGAGCTGGGGTCCGGTGTTCTCGCCGGGGCGGCGTACGGGCGTCTTGCGGGCCCGCTCCGCCATGAACGCGCGCTCGGCCAGGACCGGGCCCTCGAAGCGGCGCACGCGGTCGACGGGGATGCCGGCGAGTGAAGCGACCTCCTCAGCGGAGGCACCGGCCCGTATGCGGGCCTGGATGTCACGGGGGCGGAGGTGGCTCTCCACCTCGATCTCGATCTGGTTCAGGCGCGCGCGGTCGTTGCGCACGGCAGCCCGCAGCCGCTCGTCGATCGGAAGCGTGTACTCCGTGCTGTCCGCAGCCTTGAGCACCAGTCGTGTGCCGTCATTTGAGACGGCCACGACACGCAGTTCGGGCATGGGGACCTCCCGGGTGGTGCCTGCCGACGTCACGTGCGTCGCTGCTTCCGCTAGTCGAGTGTGGCCTGCCCGGGTGCAGCCTGCCACAACCTTGCCGAGTTCAACCGGCGTGTCGGGCATGCGCCCTTGATCGCCGTTATGGCACGGTTACCTGTTGGGCACACACAGTGACCGAACGATTACTGTGCGCATCAGGAATGCGTGCAATGCCGCGGCATCACCGGTCTCGAGTGCCGTTTCTCCATCAGTCGGCCCCCTCTCCCGAGTCCGGACATCCGTAAGGAAGGACGGCCCCAGGGCTCGCCACAGTACTCCATTCGGGCCACCTGGGTGGACCGCCGCGCCGCCGAACTTGTCGTGGGCGGCGGGAGTTGGGCTGCCCCGAATCGGGCGGGACCTGCGCCCGCGTCCGATTTCGCGTGTCCTGCTTCACAGAATCACCAGAAACGGAACTATCTGTTTCGCTCAGTGGTCAGTAACTGCAGAGAGCGGTGAAGCGCGAGACGTCGCGAGAGGCAGATCACACAGGGGATGAGGATGGGTCAGAAGGCCACGCCCGAGGTCGGATCGGTGTCCTGGACGGACGGGGCGCACGGAGCGGACGGCTCCGACGGCGTGGACGGCGCGGGCGGCGCGGGCGGCACCGAGAAGAGCAAGCTCGATCTGAGCGTGGCCCAGATCGCGGGCTCCTCCCTCGCCACCGTGGCCGCGGCCCTCCTCGCCTCGAAGCTCGGCGTCTACGGGACCATCCTCGGCGCCGGCGTGGTCAGCGTGGTCGCGACCGCCGGCGGTCCCGTCATCCAGCACCTCTTCAAGCGCACCGGCGACCAGCTCCGCGAGGGCGCCCGGCCCAGGGCCCGTCAGATCCCGCCGCCCGGCGGGGAGAAGGCGCCCGACGGCACCCTGCCGCCGCGTGCGGTGGCGCCCTCGCAGGAGTTCGGCGCCGCCACCGTGCACGGCACCCGGGTACGGGGCTGGAAGCGGACCGCGGTGGCCTCGGGCGCGGCCTTCGCCATCGCGCTCGGCGGCCTCGGGGCGTACGAGGCCTTCTCCGGCACCGCGATCAGCCAGGGCGGCGGAACCATCTGGTCCGGAGGCACGCACAAGGTGGGCGACGAGCGGCCGGCCGAGCCCGGCAAGGCGCCCGGCACCGGCGGGAAGGGCGGGGAGAGCCCGGAGTCCGGGACCTCCCCGAGCCCCTCGGCCCCGCACGGCGGCCGGGGCCCGGGAGCGGGCCCGGGCCCGAGTCCCAGCCCCGACCCCCCGTCCCCGGACCCGTCCGGCTCGGACGGCTCCGGTGGCTCCGTGCCGAGTCCGAGCCCGAGCACCCCGGCGCCGAGCACCAAGCCCACGCCCGCCCCGACCCCGCCGCCCGCGCCCACCCCGAGCGACAAGGGGCGGCAGCAGGCTCCTTGAGCCGGACTACTCGCCCAGGACCCGGCGCAGGTAGTCGTTGCCGAACAGCCGGTCCGGGTCCAGCCGGTCGCGCAGCGCGGTGAACTCGCCGAAGCGCGGGTAGACGCCGGCGAAGTACTCCGCGTCCCGTGTGTGCACCTTGCCCCAGTGCGGCCGCCCGCCGTGCGCGGTGAAGATCCGCTCGGCGGCCGTGAAGTAGGCCTGGTACGGCGTGCCCTTGTACATGTGCACCGCGATGTAGGCGGTCTCCCGCCCCGAGGCCGTCGACAGGGCGATGTCGTCGGCGGGAGCCGTCCGCACCTCCACCGGGAAGCTGATGCGCAGCCCGGAGCGGTCGACCATCGACTTGAGCTCCCGCAGCGCCTCGACCACCTGCTCGCGCGGGAGTGCGTACTCCATTTCCACGAAGCGCACCCGGCGCGGGCTGGTGAACACCTTGTACGGGATGTCCGTGTAGGTGCGCGCCGACAGGGCGCGGCTGGCGATCCGGGCGATGGAGGGGATGGTCGCCGGGACCGCGCGGCCGAGGGAGTTGACGGCCTGGAAGACGCCGTTGGACAGCAGCTCGTCCTCGACCCAGGCGCTCACGGCCCCGGGCGGTGCGGCGGGGCCCTGGCTGCGGTTGTTGCGCTTGGTGTTGCAGTTGCCGGTGTGCGGGAACCAGTAGAACTCGAAGTGCTCGTTCTCCGCGAAGTGCTGCTCGAACTCGGCGGTCACCCGGTCGAAGCCCATGGGTTCCTCACGGGCGGTCAGGAAGAAGACGGGCTCGACGGCGAAGGTGATCGCGGTGACGATGCCGAGGGCGCCGATGCCGATCCGGGCGGCCGCGAAGACCTCCGGATGCTCCTTCTCGGAGCAGCTCAGCAGCCGGCCGTCCGCCGTGACCAGCTCCAGGCCGCGGATCTGGGCGGCGATGGAGGCCGAGTCCCGGCCGGTGCCGTGGGTTCCGGTGCTGGTGGCCCCGGAGACCGTCTGCTCCATGATGTCGCCCATGTTGGTGAGCGAGAGGCCCTCCCGGGCCAGGGCCACGTTCAGGTCCTTGAGCACCGTGCCCGCGGCCACCGTCACGGTGCCGGCGGCCCGGTCGATCTCCCGGATCCCGGCCAGCGCCTGCGGACGGACGAGCACCCCGTCGGTCGCGGCGGCCGCGGTGAAGGAGTGGCCGGTGCCCACCGCCTTCACCTTCAGCCCGTCCTCGGCGGCCCGGCGCACCGCCTCCTGAAGCTCCCCGACCGAGGCCGGGGTCACCACCCGGGCGGGCGTGGCCGTGACGTTGCCCGCCCAGTTACGCCACGCGGTCGCCGTGCTCTCGTGCCCTGCTGTCGCCGTCCCCATCGGTTGCTGGCTCCTCCCCTTGCGCCGGCTTCGTCAGCCGGCGGTATCCCGCGAACGCAACCGCCGCCGCGGCCACTCCCGACGAGATGGAGACGACGTACCCGCTGCGCGCCCCGGAGGCGTCGATGACCAGTCCGGTCACCGACGAGCCGACCGCGACGCCGACCGCGAGGCCGGTGCTGATCCAGGTCATGCCCTCGGTCAGCTTCGCGCGTGGTACGTGCGCCTCGATCAGGGCCATCGTGGTGATCATCGTGGGAGCGATGGCGAGGCCCGAGACGAAGAGCGCCACGGCCAGAAACGGAAGGTTCCCGGCCAGTAGGAGGGGGATCATACTCACGGCCATCGCACATACGCCCAGTACCCAACGGCGTTCGCTCTTGCCCTTGAGGTGGAGCAGGCCGAAGACGATCCCCGCCAGGCAGGATCCGAACGCCCAGATGGCCAGGATGAAGCTGGCGGAGGACTTGTGGCCCTGCTCCTCGGCGAAGGCCAGCGTGGAGACGTCGATGGAGCCGAAGATGGCGCCGGTCGCCACGAACGTCGCGGTCAGGACCTGGAGTCCGGGGGAGCGCAGGGCCGAGGTGCGGTTCCCGTGCTCCTCGCGGGGGTGCGGCTCGGGCTCGGTGGAGCGCTGCGCGGTGAGCAGCCAGACCCCGACGAGCAGGCAGAGGGCGGCGATGAGCGGGCCGGCCTCGGGGAACCAGGTGGTGGACAGGCCGATGGCGATGATCGGGCCGAAGATGAAGCAGACCTCGTCCACGACGGACTCGAAGGAGTACGCGGTGTGCAGTTCGCGCGGGGAGTCCCGGTAGATCACGGTCCACCGGGCGCGGACCATCGAGCCGACGCTCGGAACGCAGCCGGCGACGGCCGCGCACAGGAACAGCGTCCAGTCCGGCCACCCGTTGGCGGCGGCCACCAGCAGGACGGCGACCGAGGCCACGCAGATGAGGGTGGCGGGACGGAGCACCCGCCGCTGCCCGTACTGGTCCACCAGGCGGGACACCTGGGGGCCGATGAACGCGGCGGCCAGCGCGAGGGTGCCGGTGAGCGCGCTCGCCATGGCGTAGCGGCCGGTGATCTCGGAGATCATCGTCAGGATGCCGACGCCGACCATGGATATGGGCAGGCGCCCTATGAGGCCTGCGGCGCTGAACCCCACGGTGCCGGGGGCCGCGAATATCGCGCGGTAGGGACTGGGCAAGGTGCCCTCCGTAAGGGACGTCATTGGCCCATACAGGTTACGACCGCCGACAAGGCACCCGCACGGGGAGAATCCGGACCAGCGCCCGGAAGGGGAACTTAGGGTCACCTTACCCAGGCTGCGGGCGCGGGCGCGCCGCCGGGCCGGTTCCCGGGCGCGGATCCCGGGTGGCAGGATTCGAACCATGTCAGACCAGCTCCGCGCCGCCGCCTCGCCCACGGCCGAAGGCCTCGCCGCCCCGTACGACGCCCTCCTGCTGCTCTCCTTCGGCGGTCCCGAAGGGCCCGACGACGTCGTGCCGTTCCTGGAGAACGTCACGCGCGGGCGCGGCATCCCGCGCGAGCGGCTCAAGGAGGTCGGGCAGCACTACTTCGGCTTCGGCGGGGTCAGCCCGATCAACGGACAGAACCGCGAACTGCTGGACGCCCTGCGCAAGGACTTCGCCGAGCACGGGCTGGACCTGCCCGTGTACTGGGGCAACCGGAACTGGGCCCCGTACCTCACCGACGTGATGCGGGAGATGGCCGCCGACGGGCGGCGCCGGATCGCGGTGCTCGCGACCAGCGCCTACGCCTCGTACTCGGGCTGCCGGCAGTACCGCGAGAACCTCGCGGACGCGCTGGCGGCACTGGCCGCGGAAGGCGTCGCCGAACTGCCGGCGGTCGACAAGCTGCGGCACTACTTCAACCACCCGGGCTTCGTGCAGCCGATGATCGACGGGGTGCTCGCCGCCCTGGAGTCGCTGCCGCAGGAGGTGCGCTCCGGCGCGCACCTCGCCTTCACCACCCACTCGATCCCCACCGCGGCCGCCGACACCTCCGGCCCGGTCGAGGAGCACACCGCCGGCGGCGAGGGCGGGGCGTACGTCAAGCAGCACCTGGACGTCGCGCAGGTGATCGCGGACGCGGTACGGGCCGAGACGGGCACGGAGCCGCCCTGGGAGCTCGTCTACCAGTCGCGCAGCGGCGCCCCGCACATCCCGTGGCTGGAGCCGGACATCTGCGACCACCTGGAGGCCCTCCACGGGGCCGGGGCGCCGGCGGTGGTGATGGTGCCGATCGGCTTCGTCTCGGACCACATGGAGGTCCTGTACGACCTCGACACGGAGGCGACGGCGAAGGCGGCCGAACTCGGGCTGCCGGTCGCCCGGTCGGCGACCGTCGGGGCCGATCCGCGGTTCGCGGCCGCGGTCCGGGAGCTGGTGCTGGAGCGCGCCGCCGCGGAGCGGGGCGAGCCGGTGGAGCGGTGCGCGCTGGGGCTGCTCGGGCCCAGCCACGATCTGTGCGCGGTGGGCTGCTGCCCGGCGCGCGGGCCCCGGCCGGCGGCCGCGGGCGCCGACAGCCCCTACGCCGGGGAAGGGCGAGCGTGATCTCCGAAGAGCTGAAGGCCGAACTGCTGGACGTGGGACTGGACGCCGCCCGGCAGGCCGGGGAGCTGCTGCGGGACGGCCGGCCGGCCGATCTCGCGGTGGCGGCGACCAAGAGCAGCCCGATCGACGTGGTGACCGAGATGGACATCGCGGCGGAGAAGCTGATCACCGGGATCCTCGCGCGCCGGCGGCCCGAGGACGGGCTGCTCGGCGAGGAGGGCGCGGACGTCCCCGGGACCAGCGGGGTGCGGTGGGTCGTGGACCCGCTGGACGGCACCGTCAACTACCTGTACGGGCTGCCGAGCTGGAGCGTGTCGGTCGCCGCCGAGTACCGGGGCGAGACCGTGATCGGGGTCGTGGCGGCTCCGATGCGGCGCGAGACGTACACGGCGGTGCTCGGGGGCGGGGCCTGGCTGGACGGGGTGCGTCTCGCCTGCCGGGCGCCGGCGCCGCTGGACCAGGCGCTGGTCGGGACCGGTTTCGCGTACCTGCAGGCGCGCAAGGAGCAGCAGGCGGAGGTGGCCCGGCGGGTGATCCCCCGGGTGCGGGACATCCGGCGGGGCGGGTCGGCGGCGCTGGACCTCAGCGACGTGGCCGCCGGACGGCTGGACGCGTACTACGAGCGCGGGCTGAACCCCTGGGACCTGGCCGCGGGCGAGCTGATCGCCCGGGAGGCCGGGGCGCTCACGGGCGGCCGGCCGGGACGGCCGGCCTCGGGGGAGCTGGCGCTGGCCGCCACGCCCGCGGTGTTCGCCTCGCTCCAGCCGCTGCTGGAGGAGGCCGGGGCCTGGCACGACTGAGCGCCGCGCCCCGGCATGAGGGAACCCCGGCATGAGGGAACCCCGGCGGCCGTGGTGCGGCCACCGGGGTTCCGGCTGGGTCTGGAGGTCTTCAGCAGGCGGATACGGATACGGGAACGCCGTGTTCGGCTGCGAGGCGCTGGAGATCTTCCAGTTCCGCCTGCTCCACTTCCACGAGGAAGTCGTCGCCCGTCTCGCGGGCCTGCTTGAGGTCCGACTGCGTGGCCCGGATGCGCTGCAGGAGACCCGCGGTGAATGCGTCCATGGTGGGTTCGCCCCCTCTTCGTGGGTCGGCGGCGGCACGTGGCAGTCCGCCGTCAGGGAGTGGTTGGGGTGTGCTGTCGTCCTCCCCGGCACCCTGGGCCCAGAAACCTCGGGAGGCGAGGGAATCCTCACTTCCGGCCCCCGAGGGCCCCGGAGGGGCGCCTTACAGCCGGTTTACGGCTGAAACGGGCAGGATGGACGACGCAATACACGTGTGCCCTCAGGGCTCGATGGAAGGAAACGACGTGCGCGTACTCGTCGTCGAGGACGAGCAGCTGCTCGCCGATGCGGTGGCCACCGGGCTGCGCCGGGAGGCCATGGCCGTGGACGTCGTGTACGACGGCGCCGCGGCCCTGGAGCGCGTCGGGGTGAACGACTACGACGTGGTCGTGCTCGACCGGGACCTCCCGCTCGTGCACGGTGACGACGTCTGCCGGAAGATCGTCGAGCTCGGCATGCCCACCCGCGTGCTGATGCTGACGGCGTCCGGGGACGTGAGCGACCGGGTGGAGGGCCTGGAGCTGGGCGCGGACGACTACCTGCCCAAGCCCTTCGCGTTCAGCGAGCTGACCGCCCGCGTGCGCGCCCTGGGGCGGCGTACCACCGTCGCCCTGCCCCCCGTACTGGAGCGGGCCGGCATCAAGCTGGACCCGAACCGGCGCGAGGTGTTCCGTGAGGGCCGGGAGGTGCAGCTGGCGCCCAAGGAGTTCGCGGTGCTGGAGGTTCTCATGCGGAGCGAGGGGACCGTCGTCTCCGCCGAGCAGCTGCTGGAGAAGGCATGGGACGAGAACACCGATCCCTTCACGAACGTGGTGCGGGTGACGGTCATGACCCTGCGGCGCAAGCTGGGGGAGCCGCCGGTCATCGTGACCGTGCCTGGCTCCGGCTACCGGATCTGACGCGCGTGGCGGCGACCCCGGCACCGCCAACGGTGCCGCCGAGACCGACCTGGGACCCCGGCCAGCCCGAGGGTCCCTTCCCTTGGCTGCGGCCCACCATCCGCATACGCCTCACGCTGCTCTACGGCGGGATGTTCCTGATCGCCGGCATCCTGCTGCTGTCGATCATCTACCTGCTGGCGGCGCAGGCCCTGCGCGAGGGGAACGGGCTGCCGTACAAGATCCTGGGCGGCACGGACATCCAGGTCACCAGCACCTGCCCCGGCGTGGTCGGCAAGATCCAGTCACCCGACCAGTTCAACTCGGTGATCAACACCTGCATCCTGGAGCAGCGCCGGCACGCGCTGGACGACCTGCTCAGCCGGTCGCTGATGGCCCTGCTCGGCCTCAGCATCATCGCCTTCGCCTTCGGCTACGCGATGGCCGGCCGGGTGCTCTCGCCGCTCGGCAAGATCACCCGGACCGCCCGCCGGGTGGTCGGCTCCGACCTGACCCGGCGGATCGAGCTGGACGGGCCGGACGACGAGCTCAAGGAGCTCGCCGATACCTTCGACGAGATGCTCGACCGGCTGGAGCGGGCCTTCACCGCCCAACAGCGGTTCGTCGCGAACGCCTCGCACGAGCTGCGCACGCCGCTGGCGATCAACCGGACGCTGCTGGAGGTGCACCTGTCCGACCCGGGTGCGCCGGTGGAGCTCCAGCAGCTGGGCAAGACGCTGCTGGCGACCAACGAGCGCAGCGAGCAGCTGGTCGAGGGCCTGCTGCTGCTGGCCCGCAGCGACAACCAGATAGTCGAGCGCAAACCCGTGGACCTGGCGGAGGTCGCCTCGCGCGCCATCGACCAGGCGCGCGGGGAGGCCGCGGTGAAGGGCGTGGAGATCCGCGGCGAGCGGGCACTGGCCGTGGTCCAGGGCAACGGCGTCCTCCTGGAGCGGATCGCGCTCAACCTGGTGCAGAACGCCGTCCGGTACAACGTGCCGGAGGACGGCTGGGTGGAGGTCACCACCGAGTCCCAGCACGGCCAGGCGATCCTCATCGTCTCGAACACGGGTCCCGTGGTTCCCGCGTACGAGGTGGACAACCTCTTCGAGCCCTTCAGGCGGCTGCGTACGGAGCGCACGGGCAGCGACAAGGGTGTGGGGCTCGGTCTGTCCATCGCGCGCTCTGTGGCCCGCGCACACGGCGGGCGGATCTCCGCGACCCCGCGCGAGGGCGGTGGCCTCGTGATGCGTGTCACTTTGCCCCTGTGAGTCCCCGCCCGCTTGTTCGCTCTTGGCTGAATGACGAGGAGGTGGCGAAGGTGGCGCCTGTGTGATCGATCACATTGTCGAGTGTCGGGTCATGTGCGTTCAGTGACCCCACAGGGGGCCGGAAAGCCCGGGAAGTCCGGGTTTCCCGCCCCTCGAACGGCGGGAAATACACGGGGTGGCGTTTGTGCAAGACGGCCCCCGGACCGTGTACGGTCCCGGTCGTCATCCCAGCCAATCGCTCCTTCAGGTGTGCGGCTGGGTGTCGATTGAGTAACAGACCTTGATGTGAGGCAAAATCTCCGCCTCAGGTCGGGCACAAGTCCGGCCTCTCGCGCGTTACGTGCGCTGAGACACCGCTAAATCCCAGAGGGGGAGAGCGAAAAATGGCAACGGACTACGACACCCCACGCAAGACCGACGACGACGTCGACAACGACAGCATTGAAGAGCTGAAGGCCCGGCGCAACGAGAAGTCGTCTTCGAGCGTCGACGTCGACGACTTCGACGCGGCGGAGGGCATGGAGCTCCCCGGCGCGGACCTCTCCAACGAGGAACTGGCCGTCCGGGTGCTGCCCAAGCAGGCCGATGAGTTCACCTGCATGAGCTGCTTCCTGGTTCACCACCGCAGCCAGCTGGCGCGCGAGAAGAACGGTCAGCCGATCTGCCGCGACTGCGACTGAGAGGCGTCGGCCGTGACCGGCTCGACACCGTTTCGGAAGCGCCGCTTCCGAAAAGCTGGTGATCCGGCGGAGGCGCAAGAGGCGGCCACGGGCCCGGAAACGGGCCCCGCAGCCTCCGGCGTACCCGCCGTGTCGTCCGGCACCGCCGAGGCGGTGCCGTCGGCCGCAGAGTCCGGCGAGGGAGCCCGGCGCAGGTCCGGGGCTCGTCGGCTGCAAGCCGTCAAAAGCGGTGTGCGCAAGGGCGGCGAACATGTCAGGGCCGCCGTCCAGCACATCACTGACCGCATCATCGAGAACGCACCGCGCGTTCCGGTTCGGGACCTCGCGACCCTGCGCGCGCAGTTCCCGGGCCTCGGTCCCGATCAGCTTGCCGACAAGCTGATCGCGGGCGCCGCGTACGGCACCTCCACGGTCGGCGCGGGCATCGGAGCCGCGGCCATGCTGCCGGTCCCGCCCGCGATGCCCGCCGAACTGGCCGCGGAGATCACCGGGGTCGCCGCCATCGAGCTGAAGCTCGTCGCGGAGCTCCACGAGGTGTACGGCCAGCGCCCGGCCGGGAACCTCAAGGAACGCAGCCTCGCCTACCTGACCGCGTGGACGGAGGAGCGCGGGGTGGACCTGACCAAGCCGACGACGCTGAACATCGCGCTCGGCGGTCAGATGAAGCGCGAACTGCGCCAACAGATCATGAAGCGGACCTTCCGCAACCTGCCCAACCTGCTGCCGTTCATGGTCGGCGCCACCGTCGGCGCGGTCATGAACCACCGCGACACCCGCAAACTCGCCGAGAAGGTCCGTGCCGACCTGCGGAGCCGTGCCGTGGCGTGGGACTCCCTGCCGCAGCTCCCGCCCCTTGAGCAGCCCTCCGAGCCCCTTCCCGAGGCCATCAGGGAGGCCCTCGAAGGCCCGACCGGAGACTGGCCCCCGGCCTGACCCCCGCCGGGGGCGGATGATCAGCCCTTGGCCGCCCGGATCGCCGAGACCAGTGCCTGCGGCTCGCGGGTGGAGATGTACGCGTACGGAGTCGGGTCCTGCGGGTCGGTGATCGGGATCCGCACCGCCGTCGGGACGTAGCTGCGCAGCAGCATGAAGGCGCGCGTGTCCGCCTTGTACGTGCGCCAGGCGCGCGCCTCCTCCGCGTCCAGCACCTCGGGCTCGCCCAGTGCCGCCACCGGGATCCGCGCCTCGCCGGCCGCCAGCGCACCGCCCACCACGCGCACGCGCGCGGAGCCGTACGAACTCACCAGCATCCCCGCCAGCACGGTGCCCCCGACCAGCCCGGCCAGCAGCGGCAGCGTGCCCAGCGGCAGCAGCATCAGCGCGCACGCGAGGCCGATGAGCACGGCGATGGCCCACCAGGAGCGGGGGGCGGTCAGACGTTCGTCGTGGTGCGCGGGGGAGAGCTGCATAGCGCCAAGCCTGCCACGAGGCGACCGGCGGGTAGCGGCGCGGGTAAGGTCTGCGCCTGTGAGTGGACGAAACACAGCGTTGACGCCCCCGGCGGATGCCGCCGCACCGGTCCGGCACCCCGACGCCCCCGCGCCCGGCGAGCTGCTCGGCGCGCACTACGGGCACTGCTTCGGCTGCGGCGAGGGCCAGCCCCACGGACTCCACCTGGAGGCCCGTGCCGGGGAGGGCGTCCGCGTCAGCGCCGAGTTCACCGTCAAGCCCGCGCACCAGGGTGCCCCCGGTCTCGCCCACGGAGGCGTGCTCGCCACCGCGCTCGACGAGACGCTGGGCTCCCTGAACTGGCTGCTGCGCGTCATCGCGGTGACGGGACGGCTGGAGACCGACTTCGTGCGGCCCGTGCCCGTGGGCACCGTGCTGTACCTGGAGGCCGAGGTGACCGCCGTCGCCGGGCGCAAGATCTACTCCACCGCGGTCGGCCGGATAGGCGGGCCCGAGGGCCCGGTCGCCGTGCGCGCAGACGCGCTCTTCATCGAGGTGAAGGTCGACCACTTCATCGACAACGGTCGGCCCGAGGAGATCCGGGCGGCGATGTCCGACCCGGACCAGGTCAGGCGCACGCGCGCCTTCGAGGTGAACCCCTGATGTCTGAGAACACCCATGCCCCGGTCGACGTGCTCATCAAGCGCGTCGACCCCGAGGTGCCCTTGCCCGCGTACGGCCACCCCGGCGACGCCGGCTGCGATCTGGTGACCACCGAGGCGGCCGTGCTGGAGCCCGGCGAGCGCACCGTACTGCCCACGGGGGTGTCCATCGCCCTGCCCGACGGGTACGCGGCGTTCGTGCATCCGCGCTCGGGCCTGGCCGCCCGCTGCGGGCT
The DNA here is from genome assembly GCF_042891345.1 of Streptomyces sp. NPDC001903. Classification (NCBI taxonomy): domain Bacteria; kingdom Bacillati; phylum Actinomycetota; class Actinomycetes; order Kitasatosporales; family Streptomycetaceae; genus Streptomyces; species Streptomyces sp. NPDC001903. The sequence goes on along the minus strand of NZ_JBIASZ010000007.1, from coordinate 228,583 downwards.
CGCGCTCGTGAATGCCCCGGGGACGGTGGATGCCGGGTACCGTGGGGAGATCAAGGTGATCGTGGTCAATCTCGACCCGCGCGAGAGCGTCCGGTTCGAGCGCTTCGACCGCATTGCCCAGCTGGTTGTCCAGAGGGTCGAGAAGGTGCGCTTCCACGAGGTCGCGGAACTTCCCGGCTCGGCGCGGGCCGAGGGGGGTTTCGGCTCCACCGGCGGTCATGCGGCCGTGGCCGGATCCGGCGCTGGTCAGCAGGGTGGGAATGGCTACGCTTCGGTCGTATCCGACCGGGAAGGACAGTGACGTGTTCGGACGTCGCAAGAAGAACGACTCCGCCAAGGACGGCGGCGCGGCCGAGCAGGTCGTGGACGGCGTGGCTGCCGATGAGCAGGACGGCGGCGAGGAGCTCGGCACCGACTCCGCGCCCCGCAGGGTGAATCTGCCGCCGGCCCCGCGGCCCGACGGCCCCTGGGACGTCTCCGAGGTGCCGGGTGCACCCGAGGAGGGTCGCGTCGACCTGGGCGGCATTCTCGTACCGGGTGTCGAGGGCATGGAGCTGCGCGTCGAGGTCGCCGGTGACGCGATCGTCGCCGCGACGGTCGTCCTCGGCGACAGCGCCGTGCAGCTGCAGGCCTTCGCGGCGCCCAAGAAGGAAGGCATCTGGGGCGAGGTCCGCGACGAGATCGCCACGGGCATCACCCAGCAGGGCGGCATCATCGACGAGGTCGAGGGTCCGCTGGGCTGGGAGCTGCGCGCCCAGGTGCCCGTACCGATGCCCGACGGCCAGACCGGCGCCCAGCTGGTCCGCTTCGTCGGCGTCGACGGCCCGCGCTGGTTCCTGCGCGGCGTCATCTCCGGCCAGGGCGCGGTGCGTCCCGAGTCGGCGGGCGTGCTGGAGCAGATCTTCCGCGAGACCGTCATCGTGCGCGGTGACGGCCCGATGGCTCCGCGCGACCCGATCGTGCTGAAGCTGCCGAACGACGCCCAGATGGTGCCGGACGGCGTGCAGACCGAGGACCAGGAGGGCTCCCGCTTCTCCGGCGGCATGGGCCAGCTGGAGCAGGGTCCGACGATCACCGAGGTCCGCTGACCGATCGCGACCCACCGTTTCCGGCCGCGGGCCGTACTCCTTCGGGGGTACGGCCCGCTGTCGTACCCGCGGCGTACGGGCCCTGGGTGTCAGGGATCCGTCAGGGTTGGGCGGACGGGCCCCGAAAGTGCGTGATCGGCGCAAACGTCCCCGAGAATGGGCGCATGGGACGCGGCAAGCTACGGATCTACCTCGGCGCGGCACCCGGTGTGGGCAAGACGTACGCGATGCTGTCCGAGGCCCACCGCCGGGTGGAGCGCGGAGCCGACTGCGTCGTCGGCTTCGTCGAGCACCACGGGAGGCCGCGGACCGAGGTGATGCTGCACGGGCTGGAACAGGTCCCGCGCAAGGGGCTCTCGTACCGGGGCGCCGACTTCACCGAGATGGACGTGGACGCCGTACTGGCGCGCCGGCCGGCGGTCGCGCTCGTGGACGAGCTCGCGCACACCAACGTCCCCGGCTCGCGCAACGGCAAGCGCTGGCAGGACGTGGAGGAGCTGCTGCGGGCGGGCATCGATGTCGTGTCCACCGTGAACATCCAGCACCTGGAGTCGCTGGGCGACGTGGTGGAGTCGATCACCGGGGTGCGCCAGCGCGAGACCGTGCCGGACGAGGTGGTGCGGCGCGCGGACCAGATCGAGCTCGTCGACATGTCCCCGCAGGCGCTGCGCCGGCGGATGGCGCACGGGAACATCTACCAGTCCGACAAGGTGGATGCGGCCCTGTCGAACTACTTCCGGCCCGGAAACCTCACCGCGCTGCGCGAGCTGGCGCTGCTGTGGGTGGCCGACCGGGTGGACGAGTACCTCCAGCAGTACCGGGGCGAGCACGACATCCGCTCCACCTGGCAGGCGCGCGAGCGGATCGTCGTCGGGCTCACGGGCGGACCGGAGGGCCGCACCCTCATCCGCCGCGCCTCCCGGATGGCCGCGAAGGGTTCGGGCAGCGAGATCCTCGCCGTCTACATCGCCCGCAGCGACGGGCTGACCGCGGCCTCGCCGAAGGAGCTCGCGGTCCAGCGGACGCTGGTCGAAGACCTTGGCGGAACGTTTCACCATGTGATCGGCGACAACATCCCCGAGGCACTGCTCGCATTCGCCCGCGGGGTCAACGCCACCCAGATCGTGCTCGGCTCCAGCCGCCGCAAGGCCTGGCAGTACGTGTTCGGCCCCGGCGTCGGCGCCACCGTGGCCCGCGACTCGGGGCCCGACCTCGACGTGCACATCGTCACGCACGAGGAGGTCGCCCGGGGCCGGGGCCTGCCCGTGGTCCGCTCGGCGGCCCGGCTCGGCCGGCCCCGGATCATCGCCGGCTGGATCGTCGGGATCGTCTTGCCGGCCCTGCTGGCCGTCCTGCTCACGCACGTGAACGCCGATCCGGGCCTCGCCAACGAGATGCTGCTGTTCCTCTCGCTGACCGTGGCCGCCGCCCTGCTGGGCGGGCTCTGGCCGGCGCTGGCCTCGGCCGCCTTCGGCTCGCTGCTGCTGAACTACTTCTTCGCCCCGCCCGTCCACCGGTTCACCGTCTCCGACCCGAAGAACATCGTGGCGATCGCCGTCTTCTTCGGGGTGGCGGTCTCCGTGGCCTCCGTCGTGGACCTGGCCGCCCGGCGCACCCACCAGGCCGCCCGGCTGCGCGCCGAGTCCGAGATCCTCTCCTTCCTGGCCGGCAGCGTGCTGCGCGGCGAGACCACACTGGACGCGCTGCTGGAGCGGGTCCGCGAGACCTTCGCCATGGAGTCCGTGGCCCTGCTGGAGCGCACCAGCGACGTCGAGCCCTGGAAGCGGGCCGCCAGCGTCGGCCCGCGCCCGGTCGACCGCCCCGAGGAAGCCGATGTGGACATGCCCATCGGGGACCACATGGCGCTGGCCCTGTCCGGCCGGGTGCTGCCCGCCGAGGACCGCCGGGTGCTCGGCGCCTTCGCCGCGCAGGCCGCCGTGGTCCTGGACCGCCAGCGGCTGGTCGGGGAGGCCGAGGAGGCCCGCCGGCTGGCCGAGGGCAACCGGATCCGGACCGCGCTGCTCGCCGCCGTCAGCCATGACCTCCGTACGCCGCTCGCCTCCATCAAGGCCTCCGTCTCCTCCCTGCGCTCCGACGACGTGGACTGGTCCGAGGAGGACCGGGCCGAGCTCCTCGAAGGCATCGAGGACGGGGCGGACCGGCTCGACCACCTCGTGGGCAACCTGCTCGACATGTCCCGGCTGCAGACCGGGACCGTGACCCCGCTGATCCGGGAGATCGACCTCGACGAGGTGGTCCCGATGGCGCTGGGCGGCGTACCGGAGGACAGCGTGGTGCTGGACGTCCCGGAGACGCTGCCGATGGTGGCGGTGGACCCCGGGCTGCTGGAGCGGACCGTGGCCAACGTGGTGGAGAACGCCGTCAAGTACAGCCCGGCCGACGAGCGGGTGCTGGTCCGGGCGAGCCACCTGGGCGACCGGGTCGAGGTACGCGTCGTGGACCGCGGGCCCGGCGTGCCCGACGAGGCCAAGGACCGGATCTTCGCCCCCTTCCAGCGGCACGGAGACGCCCCGCGCGGCACCGGGGTGGGCCTCGGCCTCGCGGTGGCCCGGGGCTTCACCGAGGCCATGGACGGCACCCTGGCGGCCGAGGACACCCCCGGCGGCGGACTCACCATGGTGCTGACGCTGCGCGCCGCGCCGCGCGACAGTGGACCGGAACGCCCGGCGGTGCACGGCGGCCTCGGCGCCGCCGACGGCAGTGACGCCGCCGAACCCATCGATCTCGACCCCATACGACAGAAAGCAGGACCTCAATGACCCGGGTGCTCGTGGTGGACGACGAGCCGCAGATCGTCCGAGCCCTCGTGATCAACCTGAAGGCGCGCAAGTACGAGGTCGACGCCGCGGCGGACGGGGCCCAGGCCCTGGAGCTCGCGGCGGCCCGCCACCCCGACGTGGTCGTCCTCGACCTGGGCCTGCCCGACATGGACGGCGTCGAGGTCATCAAGGGCCTGCGCGGCTGGACCCGCGTGCCGATCCTGGTCCTCTCGGCCCGGCACAGCTCCGACGAGAAGGTCGAGGCCCTGGACGCCGGGGCCGACGACTACGTCACCAAGCCCTTCGGCATGGACGAGCTGCTCGCGCGGCTGCGCGCCGCCGTCCGCCGGGCCGAGCCGGGCACGGGCTCGGGCGAGGACGAGGTGATCGTGGAGACCGACGGCTTCACGGTGGACCTGGCCGCCAAGAAGGCCGTGCGCGAGGGGCGCGACGTACGGCTCACGCCCACCGAGTGGCACCTGCTGGAGGTGCTGGTCCGCAACGGGGGCAAGCTGGTCAGCCAGAAGCAGCTCCTCCAGGAAGTGTGGGGGCCCTCGTACGGCACCGAGACCAACTACCTGCGGGTCTACATGGCCCAGCTGCGGCGCAAGCTGGAGGCGGACCCCTCGCATCCGCGGCACTTCATCACGGAACCGGGCATGGGATACCGCTTCGAGAGGTAGTGCGGGCGCCGGTACGCTTCCTGTATGAGTGCTGAACCGCGTCCCGAGAAGTCCGTCAAGCCGGTCAGGCCGGCGGGCCGGTTCCGGCGGATGATAGAGCGGCTGTCCACCTCGCAGGAGGAGCTGCATTCGGCGGAACTGCAGGAGGACGCAGAAGCCGCGGGGTGCACGCGGATCTGCGACTCCCACGACCGCCAGATAGTCAAGGTGACGGGAACCCTGCGTACCGTCACCCTCCGGCCGCGCGCCGGGGTACCCGCCCTGGAGGCGGAGCTCTTCGACGGCTCGGCGGCACTGGACGTGGTCTGGCTCGGGCGTCGCTCGATCGTGGGAATCGAACCGGGCCGGCGCATGATCGCCTCCGGGCGGATCGCGATGAGCCACGGCCGCCGGGTCCTCTTCAACCCGAAGTACGAACTCCGACCGCTCGGACAGGAGCAGTAGCCGGTGACGTCATTCGACAAACCGATCACCCCGGAACCCGCGGGCGAACCGTCCGCGGACCAGAAGGCCGTGACGCAGGCGGCGCTCTTCGACGCGTTCGGAGGCGTGCGGGGCACCGTGGAGACGATGCTCCCCGGGCTGCTCTTCGTGATGATCTACACGGTCAACAAGGACGTGAAGATGTCCGCCTTCGCGGCGGGCGCGGTCGCCGTCCTGCTCGTGATCGTGCGGCTGCTGCGCAAGGACACCGTCAAGCACGCGTTCAGCGGGGTCTTCGGCGTGGGCGTCGGCGTGGCCTTCGCCCTGTTCACCGGCACCGCCAAGGGCTTCTACCTGCCCGGCATGATCTACGGCGCCGGACTGGGCGTGGCCTTCACGCTGTCCGCGCTGGTCGGATTCCCGCTGCTGGGCGTGATCCTGGGGCCGGTGTTCAAGGAGAACCTGTCCTGGCGGACGCGCAACCCCGGGCGGAAGAAGGCCTACACCAAGGCCAGTCTGGCCTGGGGGCTCATCTTCCTGGCGAAGTACGCGATCCTCTTCCCGCTGTACTGGTGGGGGGACGCGACGCAGCTGGGCTGGGTGCTGATCGCGCTCAAGCTGCCGCCGATGGTGCTCGCGGTGTACTTCACGTGGGTCTTCCTGGCCAAGGCGCCGCCGCCGATCGACGTGATCGCGGAGTGGGAGGCCGAGGAGGCCGCGGAGAAGGCCCGCAAGGCCGGGACGAAGTAGCGCGTACGGACATGCGCGTACGGACATGAGGGAGGGGGCGGGCGGCCGATCGGCCGCCCGCCCCCTCCCTCATGCGTGAGGTCCGTCAGTGACGGGCCTGGAGGAGGTCCTCCAGCTGCTCCTCGCGGGCCTGGGCGGCCACGAAGAGCAGTTCGTCGCCCGGCTCCAGGGTCTCCTCCGCGTGCGGGGTGAGGACCCGGTTGCCGCGGATGATCGTGACCAGCGAGGTGTCCTCGGGCCAGGTGATCTCGCTGATCTGCGTGCCGGCGACCGAGGAGTCGGCGGGCAGGGTCAGCTCGACGAGGTTGGCGTCGCCGTGGCTGAAGCGGAGCAGCCGCACCAGGTCGCCGACGCTGACGGCCTCCTCGACCAGGGCCGACATCAGACGCGGCGTGGAGACGGCGACGTCGACGCCCCAGGACTCGTTGAAGAGCCACTCGTTCTTCGGGTTGTTGACCCGCGCCACGACCCGGGGGACCCCGTACTCGGTCTTGGCCAGCAGGGAGACGACCAGGTTGACCTTGTCGTCGCCGGTGGCCGCGATGACGACGTTGCAGCGCTGCAGCGCGGCCTCGTCGAGCGAGGTGATCTCGCAGGCGTCGGCCAGCAGCCACTCGGCCTGCGGCACGCGCTCCACGGAGATGGCGGTCGGAGCCTTGTCGACGAGGAGCACCTCGTGCCCGTTCTCCAGCAGCTCGCCCGCGATGGAACGGCCCACCGCGCCGGCTCCGGCGATCGCGACCCTCATGCGTGTGCCTCCTCGGGGCCCTCGGCGAAGGACGCCTCGACCTTGTCGATCTCGTCCGTACGCATCATCACGTGGACGAGGTCGCCCTCCTGCAGCACCGTCTGGGACGTCGGCAGCATGGCCTCGCCCAGTCGGGTGAGGAACGCCACGCGGACGCCGGTCTCCTCCTGCAGCTTGCTGACCTTGTGCCCGATCCAGGCGGCGGAGGTGTGCACCTCGGCGAGCTGGACCCCGCCGCTCGGGTCGCGCCACAGCGGCTCGGCCCCGGACGGCAGCAGCCGGCGCAGCATCTGGTCGGCGGTCCACCGCACGGTGGCGACGGTGGGGATGCCCAGGCGCTGGTAGACCTCGGCGCGCTTGGGGTCGTAGATACGGGCGGCGACGTTCTCGACACCGAACATCTCGCGTGCCACGCGGGCGGCGATGATGTTGGAATTGTCACCACTGCTGACCGCTGCGAAGGCGCCCGCTTCCTCGATCCCGGCCTCGCGCAGCGTGTCCTGGTCGAAGCCGACCCCGGTGACGCGGCGCCCGCCGAATCCGGCTCCCAGCCGGCGGAATGCGGTGGGGTCCTGGTCGACGACAGCGACCGTATGCCCCTGCTGTTCCAAGGTCTGCGCGAGGGCGGAGCCCACTCTTCCGCAGCCCATAATGACGATGTGCACGGCCGTCCTTCCGGCTGTCAGCGCTCGCTGGTTCCCAGCCTCATTGCATGCTCTGGCTTCACAGGGTCTCAGACCATGGCCCAAGCTACACACGGGCGGTCCACCATGTGACCTTTGCAGCGCACACGGGGTCTCAATGCGGGTGTCATTGCCCTGTAATGCGGGCGGGGGGTTCGTCAGGCCGATTTCGAACGCTTACGATCCTCTGCGTGTCCAAACTGACCGACGTGCCCAAACGGATCCTGATCGGCCGGGCGCTACGCAGCGACCGCCTCGGGGAAACGCTCCTCCCCAAGCGGATCGCCCTTCCTGTGTTCGCTTCCGACCCCCTCTCCTCGGTGGCATATGCCCCTGGCGAGGTCCTGCTGGTCCTGTCGATCGCGGGCGTGTCGGCGTACCACTTCAGCCCCTGGATCGCCCTCGCGGTCGTCGTGCTGATGTTCACCGTGGTCGCCTCGTACCGCCAGAACGTCCACGCGTACCCCAGCGGCGGCGGCGACTACGAGGTCGCCAACACCAATCTCGGGCCGAAGGCCGGACTCACCGTCGCGAGCGCCCTGCTCGTCGACTACGTCCTGACCGTCGCCGTGTCGATCTCCTCCGGAGTCGAGAATCTCGGCTCCGCCGTGGATTTCGTCATCGAGCACAAGGTGCTCTCCGCGGTGATCATGATTCTGCTGCTCACGCTGATGAATCTGCGCGGCGTGAAGGAATCCGGGAAGCTCTTCGCCATTCCGACGTACGTGTTCGTCGGAGCCGTCTTCGTGATGATCGCCTGGGGCGCCTGGCGCGGTCTGGTCGCCGGCGACACCATGCAGGCCCCGACGGCCCACCTGGAGATCAAGGCCGAGCACCAGGGGCTGGCCGGCTTCGCGCTGGTCTTCCTGCTGCTGCGGGCCTTCTCCTCCGGATGTGCCGCCCTGACCGGCGTCGAGGCGATCAGCAACGGCGTCCCCGCCTTCCGCAAGCCCAAGAGCAAGAACGCCGCCTCCACCCTCGCCCTCATGGGCGCCCTGGCGGTCACCATGTTCTGCGGGATCATCGGCCTGGCCATGGCCACCGACGTGAAGATGGCCGAGGCACCCGCCACCAACCTGCTGGACAACGGCGTCCCCGTCGGCCCCGAGTTCGTCCAGCACCCGGTGATCTCCCAGGTGGCCGAGGCCGTCTTCGGCAACGGCAGCTTCCTGTTCATCGTGCTGGCGACCGCCACCGCGCTCGTGCTGTTCCTGGCCGCGAACACCGCCTACAACGGCTTCCCGCTGCTCGGCTCGATCCTCGCCCAGGACCGCTACCTGCCCCGCCAGCTGCACACCCGCGGTGACCGGCTCGCCTTCTCGAACGGCATCGTGCTGCTCGCGGGCGCGGCGATCCTGCTCGTGTGGATCTACGACGCCGACTCCACCAAGCTGATCCAGCTCTACATCGTCGGCGTGTTCGTCTCCTTCACGCTGAGCCAGATCGGCATGGTCCGGCACTGGAACCGCCACCTGCGGACCGAGAAGGACCAGTCCGCCCGGCGCCGGATGCACCGCTCCCGGGCCATCAACACCTTCGGCGCGATCTTCACGGGCCTGGTGCTGGTCGTGGTCCTGGCCACCAAGTTCACGCACGGCGCCTGGGTCGCCCTGCTGGGCATGGTGATCTTCTACGGCACGATGACCGCGATCCGGAAGCACTACGACCGGGTCGCCACCGAAATCGCCGCCGCCGAGGGCCCCAGCGACGACAGCGTGCGGCCCTCGCGGGTCCACTCGATCGTCCTGGTCTCCAAGGTGCACAAGCCCACGCTGCGCGCCCTGGCCTTCGCCAAGCTGACCCGCTCGGACACCCTGGAAGCGCTCAGCATCAGCGTGGACGCGGCCGAGACGAAGGCGCTGAAGGAGGAGTGGGAGCGGCGCGGGATCAACGTACCGCTGAAGATCCTCGACTCCCCGTACCGCGAGATCACCCGCCCGGTGGTCGAGTACGTCAAGGGCCTGCGCAGCGAGAACCCGCGCGACGCCGTCAGCGTCTACATCCCCGAGTACGTCGTCGGCCGCTGGTACGAACACCTGCTGCACAACCAGAGCGCGCTGCGGCTCAAGGGCCGCCTGCTGTTCACCCCCGGCGTGATGGTCACCTCGGTGCCGTACCAGCTGGAGTCCTCGGAGCTCGCGAAGAAGCGGGCGAAGAAGCGGCAGGACTGGAACGCCCCGGGCGCGGTGCGCCGCGGACCGGTGGACACCCCGCGCCCGAAGGACCGCGCGGGCAAGTAGCGCCGTTGTCGGTGTGGCGAACGGCCGGACGAGATCCACGTAAACTGGTGGGTCGGTCGTCCGGCCGTTCCCATTTATGTTTTGGAGTCTCCCCACCATGACCGAGCAGAACGAGAAGCAGTCCTTGGTCGGGGAGGAGTACGAGGTCGAGGTCGGTCCCGTCGCGCACGGCGGCCACTGCATCGCCCGTACCGCCGACGGCCGCGTCCTCTTCGTCCGCCACACCCTCCCGGGGGAGAAGGTGATCGCCAAGGTCACCGAGGGCGAGTCGGACTCCCGCTTCCTGCGCGCCGACGCGATCACGGTCGTCGAGGCGTCCAAGGACCGGGTCGAGGCCCCGTGCCCGTACGCCGGCCCCGGCAAGTGCGGCGGCTGCGACTGGCAGCACGCCAAGCCGGGCGCCCAGCGCCGGCTCAAGGGCGAGGTCGTCGCCGAACAGCTGCTGCGGCTCGCCGGGCTGACCCCGGAGGAGGCCGGCTGGGACGGCACGGTCATGCCGGCTGAGGGCGACAAGCTGCCGGCCGGGCAGGTCCCGCAGTGGCGCACCCGCGTCCAGTACGCGATCGACGAGGACGGCAACGCGGGCCTGCGCAAGCACCGCTCGCACGACATCGAGCCGGTCGACCACTGCATGATCGCGGCGCCGGGCGTCAGCGAGCTGGGCATCGAGAAGCAGGACTGGCCTCAGATGGCCACGGTCGAGGCGATCGCCGCGACCGGCTCCCAGGACCGCCAGGTCGTCCTGACCCCGCGCCCGGGCGGCCGCCTCCCGCTGGTCGAGCTCGACAAGCCGGTCTCGGTCCTGCGGGTCGAGGAGAAGGACGGCGGGGTGCACCGGGTCCACGGCCGCCCCTTCGTCCGCGAGCGCGCGGACGGCCGTACGTACCGCGTCGGCATGGGCGGCTTCTGGCAGGTCCACCCGCAGGCCGCGGACACCCTGATCAAGGCCGTCATGCAGGGCCTGATGCCGCGCAAGGGCGAGATGGCCCTCGACCTCTACTGCGGCGTCGGCATCTTCGCGGGCGCCCTCGCCGAACGCCTGGGCGAGACGGGCGCGGTGCTCGGCATCGAGTCCACGAAGCGCGCGGTCGAGGACGCCCGGCACAACCTGGCGGACTTCCCCCGCGTCCGCATCGAGCAGGGCAAGGTGGAGTCGGTCCTCCCGAAGACCGGGATCACCGAGTGCGACCTGGTCGTCCTGGACCCGCCGCGCGCGGGCGCGGGCAAGCAGACGGTCCGCCACATCGCGGGCCTGAACGCCCGCCGCATCGCGTACGTGGCCTGCGACCCGGCGGCCCTGGCCCGCGACCTCGGCTACTTCCGCGAGGCCGGCTACAAGCCCCGCACCCTCCGCGTCTTCGACCTCTTCCCGATGACGCACCACATGGAGTGCGTGGCGATCCTGGAGCCCATCCGCGAAGACGCCTGACCTGCAGGTCCGCGGCGTCCGCCGTCTTTCGCCTCCCCTCTTTGTCAGGGGAGGCGGGTGGGGAGAGCCGGCGTGGAGTGTGCCCAGGCTGCGTCGAACTGGCGCAGGGCGGCGGTGTACAGGATGCCAGGGGCTCGGGCGTACAGGCAGGGAGAGTTTCTGCCGTGGGCCGAAGCACTGTAGAACGTGAGGTAGGCGGCACGGTCCGTTGCGATCACGCGACAGTTGTTCGGCAGGTTGAAGGTCCGCAGCTCTATCCCGTCCCTCGCCCGCGCCGCCCGGGCCACGTAGTCGATGTTCGTTCGCACCTGGCTTCTGAGCAGCCCCCGCGTGAAGCCTGGATCGAACCGGGACACCTCCTGAGAGCGTCGATCGAGCCACGAATCCTCCCGGGGATCGGGGTCTGGCAACAGGATCTGGACGGACCGCGGGGTCGGCTCCGCCGACCAGAGGGGCGAGAAGACCTCACGGGTGAGCACGTTGCCTCGACCTGTCAGGACCTTGACCCAGCTGGCTCGACGCAGGTCGCGAGCGAGGTCCTGTTCGGCGGAGGACTGGTGGCGGTAGACGCGTCCGAGCCCGGTCCCCGTGTACCGGGAGCAGGCGGCGACCAGCCACCGCAGGGGACGGGCGCCGCGCAGCAGGCCGAGGACGAGCAGGATCGCGCTGGCTGCCAGTGAGCCGAGGATGCCCAACAGAAAATCGGTCATGTGGAGCCCTCTTCCGGTGTGGGGTGCCATGCGGCGGGCCATCGATCGCGTCAGCAGAGGAAGGGCAGCAGGAGTCGCAGCACGTGGGCGGCGTTTCGGGCCGCGAGTTCGTGGTGTGCGTGTCCCTTCTCTTCGTCGGCGTTGTCGGAAACGCCTCGGACGACGATCCAGCCGGGGTTCGTCTCGTCGTGGACGGAGTTCTCCTGCCAGTACTGGCTCAAGCCGCCTGCTTCCATGTCCACCGCCAGCACCTTCTCGTTGTAGTGCGCGAGGTATCGGCGGATGTCGCTGTCACGGTCGGCGACGACGGCTTCACCGGAGCCGATCAACCCCGGGTACACCTCGTACTGCTGTGAGGATTGCGAGGCGAGCTGGCCATGGATACGGGCCGGGGTGCCATGCTCGGTGAAGAATGCGTTCACGGCGTGCACCACCTGGGCCGGGGCCTGCCGGTGTTCGCCACGCCTGCGGACGTCACCGTGCGGATTGATCTTGCGGTTCTCGTAGTAGACGATGTCGGTCGAGACGATGACGTTGCCGATGCGTGCGTGCTCGTCGTGAATCCCTCCGCCCACGCCGACGAGAGCCCAGAGGCGGGGCGTGTAGTGGCGTCGCAGATTCTCCAAGGCGGCCATGGTCGAGCGTTGGCCCTGGCTCTGAGTCTGAGTGGCGACGATACGGACGGTCGAGTCCGGGGTGGCGTGTTTTCCGCGATAGAAGTAGAGGCCCCCTGGCTCCTTGTGTCGTTCGAGCTTCAACTCGTCGCACACCGCGCGCAGTTCCTCGCTGAGGATGGTGACGATCCCGATGTCCCACGTGCCCCGATCCGTTGGCACTGCGGAGCCTGCCATGTGTGCGCTGGTTCGTTCTGAGGGTGGCGTCACGGTGACTCGGGCGTGGTTGCCCACGGCGTTGTTACTGATGGTGTTGTCATTTCCGTACGAGCTGATGCCTCGATCGGTTTTCACGGAGCTCCTCCGTCGCTGGGGTTGTCGGTCCCCGTAGCAGGGTGTGCCGCGGCGCCGACTTGAGCCGCATCGCCTACGGCGTTGTTACTGATGGTGTTGTTGTCGCCGAAGTTGAAGATCCCGCTATTGATGATCTTGAGAGCGCGACTGTTGAACTCTGACGCGTCCACGTCCTTGGTCAGCAGGAAGTCGCCTGCCGCCCGAAGTAGACGCTGTTCGATCGTCTTCATCCGGCCGAGGATGTCGGTTTTCTCCAGCTGCACCTTGGACCACGCCTGGGCCGATTGCTCCCGGATGCTCACGCGACTGCCGATGAGGACGTTGCGTATCGGCGTGGAGGTGAGGTCCGAGGGAAGGGCGGCAGCCTTGATCACTGCGCGGAGATACCGGACGATCCGCCACGAATGCTGGATTTGCCGGGGGAGGTCCGACATCTCACGGAAAGCGGCCCATATGACCGCGATGAGGCCGTGCTGGCCGAACTCGGCCGTCCGCTGGAAGGATCTCGGCGTGTGTGCGAGCACGCAGGCCGCCGTGGAAATTATCAGGGTCCGTCCCCGTACGCTGACGTGGAGCAGGACGGTCGCGACGTATTCCGCGCCTTCCAGCGGTGTCGTGACCTCGAGGAAGTGATGCCCCCTCGATCCTGGCGTGTTGATGATCTCCCGCAGGTCCAGGTCGGTGAGCTTCCGGGGGAGTAGGGACCGGTCGGTCGCCACGTCGGTCTCGGACACGTAGACGCGGTCCGTGACGTGGGCGGGCAAGCGGACATCGTGGCTGTCGGTGTTCAGCAGGCGGACCGCGTCGCGCAGGTGCTCGACGAGTTCGTGGGCCTGGAACGGGGGTACCAGGTGCTCCCGTTCGTGCAGGGGGACGTCATCGTCCTCGACGGGGCGCAGGAGTTGGACGCTCATGGGCGGGTTCCACTGGTAGACGATCTCTCCGGCACCTATGAACGGCGACTCCTTCCCGAAGAGGGTGAACACGGTCAGGTCATCGTTAGCCGCTCCTTTGTCCTGGCTGTGGCGGGGGCGGCGATACACGGTGTGCACGTCCCTCTGCTGAACGTCGGCCACTCGCTGCCGGGAAGACAGACGGTCGGGGCGCAGGGTCGGTGCCCGAAGGATCCGGTTGAGCTGCAGCTGGCGCACCGCTCCGATGGCGAGGCACACGAGTACGACGCTCGCTCCCAGGCGAAGGGCCGTGGTGACGTGATGGGGATGGATGAGTCCGATCGTGAGGCCGGTCGTCGCCAGGCCGAGCGCGATGCCCCCGACGCGTCGTAGCGCCTGTGACTTCTCCGATTTCCTTCGCGGGAGCATCCGTTGGATGCGGCGCCTATGACGGTACTGGCGTTCCTTGTTGCGGCGTCCGGGCTTTGGGTCGGTCCGGGGCTCGCGGTCACCCTGGTGTATGAGCAGGGCCAGGCGGAGCAGCCACAGGAGGGCGAGGCCGCATGTCATGAGAGCGCTCGCGGGTAAGGCGCCCGCACATGCCGGCGCGATCACGGATCCCAGCAGGGTGGCGCGCAGGACGGCCGTAAGGGTGGCGGCCCGCCAGGCGTGGCGCATGACCGGGACGATGTCGAAGCCGTAGGACGGGGCGACCCTGCGGTGCGGCGACGTGCAGACCTTGTCGATCACGAGGTCGCGGAAGTGCTCGTCCACGTAAGTGCCTGCGCATAAGTGGCGTGTCGCGGCGGTGGGTTCGGCGCCGGAATCCTTTGCTGGTGGTACGGGGGGAGTGGCCATGCCCTGCCCTCGCCTCCTAGGGTTAAGGTCTGTGTGACCATAAGTGGCGAGCATGTTCAAGTCAATGTGACCTTTAGGGGTTCTCGTGGATGACTGGCTGAAAAACTCCGATGAGGTCGAGGCCTCGTGGGTGACGGTCGACCTGGCGATCTTCACGCTGCGGGGCGCCCGCCTGATGGTGCTCCTCATCGACCGGGGGCTGGAGCCCTTCCTCGGTCGGCCTGCGCTCCCCGGCGGGTATGTCCAGAAGAGCGAGACCCTACGGGAGGGGGCTCTGCGCGAGTTGTGGGAGGAAGCCGGCATCGACGGTGGGCTGTTGCACCTGGAACAGCTGGGTGCCTACGGTGATCCTGGAAGAGACCCGAGAGGTCGAGTGGTCACTGTCGCGTACCTGGCCCTGGGTCCAGACCTGCCCGTACCTGTGGGCGGCACCGATGCGGAACACGCCTACTGGGCATCCGTGGATGACCTTGACCGGAACGGGACGAGGCTGGCGTTCGACCATTCCGAGATCCTCGCCGAGGCTTTGGAAGAGGTCCGCCGTAAACTCGAATACACCCCTGTCGCCACGGCCTTCTGCGCCTCCGAGTTCACCCTCAGCGAGTTGCGAACGGTCTATGAAGTGGTCTGGGGGCAGCCATTGGACCCAAGCAACTTTCGGCGCAAGGTACTGAGAACCGCAGGTTTCGTGGAGCCCACGGGTGAACAGAGGGCGGCCTCGACAGGCCGTCCGGCAGCTCTTTACCGCAGAGGGAGTGCGTGGGTGTTGAGCCCACCACTCCTGCGCGTCGGCGGGCCGCCTGTCTAGTTGGCCGAATGTCGAGGTCCGGAATCGGTGCGGCGGCGTGCGGGCCGCGCCGTCATGCGAGGCGGGCAGAGCGACTGTGCATCCACGGGCATCCTCCGGGTAGATGCTTCAGCACGCCTGTACTTCGTCGATGTGCGATTCTTCGGAGCCCGAAACAGGCGCACCGCGCGGGCAGCCGCCTGGTGCGTGGAGCGGCTGGCACGGGCGACCGGTCTGGAGATGTATGCGCGCCGCTGCGAGCTGATGGATCGGGACAGGGGACAGCTGACCGTCTGGCGGGGTCATACCGTTGCCCACCGGCCCCCGCGCGTACCCGTTCCGAGGCCGCGGACGCCGGTGGCGAGGTTGGGTCACGCGGCCGAACTGGCGCGCGCACGTTTCGCGGAGAGGCGTGGCTGCCACGACGCCGGCCTGGTGGTGACGGGGACGGCGTCGGAAGCCCGACGACGCTGGTGAACCGCCTCGTGACCTGGCTGTTCGCCATGTTCTGCTGCGCGGTGGTCGCCGGACAGCAGGAGGCGCGCGGACTTGGGTATGGCGGGGGCGGCAGTGCTGTGACTTCTCACGGCAGCACGGACGGCGAGCGCGATGTTCGCGGACAGCCTGGGACTGGAGCCCGAGGACCTCGACGTGCCTCCACTCTGGCAAGCCACGCAGGCGGTGAAGCTGTTGAGCCTGCTGAGTTTCGCCCTGATCGTCCCGGCCCTGTGGGGTGTAGCCAAGCCCGTGCACGCGCCGTTCGTCAGTCCGGTCGAGCGACTCGGTATCCCGCTCTACGTAATCACCAAGCTGACAGTGGTGGTGCTGTGCGGGGCTGGGGATGCAGTGAAGGACTTCCGCGCAGCCGCCGCGGCAGGTAGGGAGAAGTTGCCTTCCTGCTTTGGCGTGGAACCGGAGTGGACCTGCGTGGAGCCGACGGTCCTCGCAGGGCGAACCGGTCGTTGCCGCTCACTGCCTGCCCGGACCCGCCTCGCGGGCGTCCCCGTCCCGTGCCCCGGCCGTGCCGTCGGTGAGGAACCTGTCGATCAGTTCGCTGTCGGCGCGGGCTTCCTTGCCGGTGATACGGCGCGTCGCCCCGTCCGCCCGGGTGATGACGATGGTCCGCTGGGGTACGCGGGCCAGCCAGACCTGGATGCCGGCGGCGACGAGCGAGCCCCCGCTGAAGACCAGCCCGACGAGGTCGGTGATCGTGCCGCCCTTGAGGGTCTCGCTCTCGGGCCGGGTTCGCGGGATGTCGAGCGCGGCCCGCGGATCGGCCCCGGCGAGGGCGGCGAGCAGTTCGCGCGCCTCGCGCCGGGCGCGCAGTGGGTCCTCGTCGAGGATGGCGATGCGGTGGCCGGGTCGGTGGTCGTACTCACGTTCTTCGTCCCCCTACGTCCTTCCGTGCGACGGACACACGGACGGGCGAGAGTACCGAAGAGCCCTTGCAGCGAGCCCGCAGGTTTCCGGAAAATCGCTGGTCATTGGCCTGAAACAGACAGCTTTGGTGATGCTTCGCGGCCGACCCGGTGCGGAGCCATCGGCCGTGCCGGCGGGAGGGCGCCGACGTCGGCACGGCCATTGGGAAAGGCGGTGCCCCGGGCCCGGTGGGTCGGGGCACCGCCTTGGGGGCGGTCCTAGTTCTGCATGTCCAGGAACTGGACGCGGTCGCGCGTCCACTGGCCGGTCGGGGCGGACCAGCCGCCGACGGAGTCGTTCAGCTTCCCGTCCGGCTTGGCCGTCCAGGTGTAGGCCTTGACCGAGCCGTCGTCGTAGCCGTAGAAGGCTCCGAGGTCGTCGCGGCCGTCGCCGTTGAAGTCGCCGGTGACGATCTTCATGTTGGGGCGGTGGACGTGGCCGGCCGCCACGCTCCATGCCTCGTAGGTCGAGGCGAACGTGCCGTCGGCGCTGCTCGGGAAGACGTTGACGCCGTCGTGGCCGTCCGCGTAGTCGTACCAGGCGGCGAGGTCGTCGCGGCCGTCGCCGTTGAAGTCGCCCGCGTGGAGCGAGGTACGGGACCAGTCGTCGCGCGGGCCGGAGCTCCACGAGGCGACGGGGGTGAACCCGGGGTTCGCGGTGGAGGTGAACGTCCAGATCTTCTGGCTGCCGTCCGCGTACCCGTAGAGGGCGGCGAGGTCGTCGCGGCCGTCCCCGTTGAAGTCACCGGTGACGGTCTTGGCCCGGGAGCGGTCCCAGCTGTCGTACCCGTGCCAGTAGCTGACCGGGTAGTTGAAGGCTCCGCGCGCGGTGCTGGTGAACGTCCAGATGGTGTCGTCGCCGTCGAAGGCGTCGTACCAGACCGCCACGTCGTCGCGGCCGTCTCCGTTGAAGTCGCCGCTGTACGGGGTCATCCGGTCGAAGCTCCACTGACCCGGTCCGACGGACCAGGACTTGAACATCTCGTTGAACGTGCCGTCGCCCTTGCCGGTCCACGTGAGCAGCGCGACGCCGCCGTCCGCGTACCCGTAGACGGACGCCACGTCGCCGATGCCGTCGCCGTTGAAGTCGCCCGTGACCCGCTTCATGTTGGGGGCGTAGTAGTGGCCGTCGTCCACCCGGTAGGCGGACTTGGGCGTCTGGAAGCTGCCGTCCGAGTTGGTGGCGAAGGTGTGCATGCCGTCGCTGCCGTCGTAGAAGTCGTACCAGTCGGCCATGTCGCTGCGGCCGTCACCGTTGTAGTCGTGGCGGATGCCGCTGCCACTGGACCACTGGGCCCTGCTGCCGGCGTCGAAGACGACGAGGTCGCCCGCGTCCTGCAGCAGCGCGTAGCCGTCCGGGGCCTTGGTCTTGGACTCCCACAGGACGGTCGTGCCGTCCGCCTTGTAGACCACCAGGTTGCCGTCGCCGCGCATGACGGCCTTGGCGCCCGCGTTGCCCGCCGTCTTCGAGGACCACAGGGGCTGGTTGGCCAGGGAGGTGACGACGAGGTTGCCGTCGCCCTGCATCGTCAGCTTCGCCGAGCGGGAGCCGAGCGACTGGCCGGCGGCCAGGACCGTGCCGGAGGGGATGCGGGAGCCGCCCGTGATGCCGTCGATGGAGAAGGGCGCGGCGAAGGACACGTTGTCCGCCGCCGGAACCTTGCCCGGCCAGCCGACCACCGTGTTGTCGGTCTTGCGGGCCCACAGGTCCGCGATGCCGTCCCCGGTGATGTCGCCGACGGAGCCGATGCCCGGGTAGCCGGCGGCCGTGACGCCCGAACCGATCTTCACCCGCGCGGCGGTGTCGCCCCACGTGGTCGGGTCGAGGTAGCCGTTGGCGGCCTTCTTGCCGTACGAGCGCAGGATGTCGCCGCCGGCGTTGTCGCGCAGCCACAGGTCGGCGATCCCGTCGCCGTTGAGGTCGCCGGGGGCGATCACGGTGAACTTGTCCCAGTCGCCGCCGCCGACGAGCACCGGCTCGCGCACGTCGAGGGAGCGCGCGGCGCGGTTGCCGTAGTAGGCCCACAGGAACTTGCCCTGCTTGACCAGGAGGTCGGGCTGGCCGTCCCCGTTGAGGTCGCCCGCCGAGACGACCTGCTCCGCGTTGAACCAGTGGTCGTCACCGGTCCAGGTCTCGTCGCCGACGCAGCCGAGGTCCTCGTTGACGACCGGGCAGGAGACGGTCAGTTCGGTGTACCGGTCGGTGACGGCGCCGCTGCCGTTGTTGGGGTAGGTCCACAGGCGCTTCTTCTTCTCGACGTCGTCGTACTTCAGGGTGACGAGGTCGTTGTAGCCGTCCTGGCCCCAGTCGCCGCGCGAGTCCACGACGGCGCCCGCGAAGGAGTTGCCGCCGTTGGTGGCCACGGCGAAGGTGCTGTTGCCCTGGCCGGCGTACGTCAGCAGGGTGCCGTTGGAGTCGATGCTCCAGATGTCGTTGTTGCCGTCGCCGTTGAGGTCGGTGGGCCCGTCCCGGAGCTGGGAGCGGCCGGCGTAGTACAGGTAGCTGCTCGCGTCGGAGCGGTTGCCGGCCTTGTCGACGCTGTACGCGTAGACGTGGTGCGGGCCGTAGCCGGGCGGGCGTACGAAGGCGGGAGCGCCGGGCGGGGTCTCGTTGGTGTCCGCGTCGTAGTCGGTCCACCAGACGTAGTGGTCGACGTCGGCCACGCCGTTCGGCGCGAACGTGAACGTGCCGGTCTCGCGGGCCTTGCCGGTCACCGCGGGCCAGCCGTTGTCACCGGGCGGGAACTGGTTCCCGCTGGAGGCGATCACCGGCGGCTTGCTCGGGCGGGTGCGGTCGACCGTGAACTTGCAGGTCTCGGACCACGGAGAGTACGCGTCGTCCTGGTCCTTGGCCCGCACCTTCCAGGTCCACTCGCCCGTCGGCAGACTGGCGTCCGGAACCGCCCAGGTGGTGACCTTGCCCTTGGTGGCCGGCAGGGACTGCGTGGCCGAGGGGGTGGAGGCTCCCGCCTTGAACAGCTGGAACTCGGCCGTGAGGTTTCCCGCGTCCGGGTCGTCGAAGGTGGCGTACAGGCTGACCCGGGTGTTGCCGATCAGCCCGCCCGCCTGGCACGCGGTACGGGGGCCGGTGCCCAGGCCGGCCGGACGCGACGGCAGGTGGTTGTAGACCGTCTCCAGGACGGCGGTCTTGGCGTCGAACTTCTTCCAGCCGTACGTGTCGCCCTCGTTGGAGGCGTAGAGGCCCAGGGTGATGTTCGCCCAGCCCTGCGCGGCGGCCTCGCGCATCTTGTCCGTGACCTTGAACTCGAGGTTGCCGGCCGCGCAGTCGTTGCTCCAGCCCTTGGAGTCGTCGACGGTGGCCAGCTTCGACTTCTTGGCGGGCTGGTTGTTCCAGGTGGTGTTCTTCGAGATGCCGCCGGTGTGCCACAGCTCGACGGGCCGGTCCTGGCAGGACCAGGACCAGGTGTTGCGGATCCGGAACGTCGCGTCCTTCACCTGGGCGTACCGGGTGTCGCTCGTGTCGAGCTGGACGAAGGACCGGGAGACGCGGTTCGAGCCGCCCGTCTCGGCCTCGTAGCCGACCCGGATCGGGTCCTTGGTGTTCCAGAAGGAGGTGTTCGGGTACTGCTTGTAGACCCGGGTCCAGTTCTGCTTCTCGCCCCAGGCCCACGACGGGTCGATGAACACGGGGTAGGTGGTGGCCCCACCGGTCAGCAGCGCCTGGTCCGGCTTGATCTCCAGGGTGCCGCCCGCGACGGAGGTCGGCATCTGCGCGTCGCGTGCGCCGGGGCCCGGCTCGAAGACGTCGGAGGGGTGCCCCGCGTCCGCGGCGGAGAGGCCCTGCGGGGCCGACACGCCCTGCGGGGCGGAGCGGGCCGACTTCAGCAGGCTCTTGGCCGCGGGGGCCGTCGCGCTGGTGGAGTCCCACATCAGTGGGGAGGGGCTGGAGAAGACCGTCTGCCCGGCCGGGTTCACGGCGCTGACGCTGCCCGTGGTCCCGTCGACGGAGACGTTCAGGCCGACCGTGTCGAGCTTGTACTTCAGCGAGGCGAGTTCCGGGTTCTGGGCGGCGGCCGCGGTCTTGACGACGAGCAGCTGCGAGAACCCCTCCACTTCGGCCTTCAGCTGGAGGTCCACCCCGGGGAGGACCTCGGCGTACGTGGCCACGTTCGCGTCGAGGGTCGGCTTGGGCAGGGCCTTCGGCCAGGTCAGCGAGAGGGTGCGGCCGTCCTTGACGCCGGTCAGCAGGGGACCGGTGCCGCCGCCGGAGAACGCCACGTCCACGGTCGACGCCTTGGGGGTGACGGTTCCGGACGGCGAGAACGCCAGGTTCGCGTCGGTGGGCACCCAGGCGCCGGCCCGGAGCACGCGCACCGGGGTGCCGTAGCGCTTGACGGACCACGTCCCGTCCGGCAGGGCCCAGGTGTCCGTGGACTCGGTGCGCGCGGACGTCAGTTCGTACGGCTGGTTCGTGGCCTTGGCCTGCTCCAGCGCGAACTCCTCGGCGCTCTTGGAGCCTTCGGCCACGGGGTCGGCCGCGGCGGCCGCGGGGTGCGCCCCGATGCCCGCGGTCAGCCCGGAGGCGGTCAGCCCGGCCACGAGGCCGAGGGCCAGGACGCGGTGCAGGACCCGCCCCGTTGCCCCGCCGCCCTGTTCGCCTCTCGTCCGTCTTGCGCGTATCGCGGCCCTGGAGCCGCGTGTTCTCATTTCCGGCACATGCCCCCCTTTTATGGAAACCGGTAAAAGTCGTTGCCCCGCGGGGAGAAGCTCTGCCAAGCGCGAGACCTGCGGGACGTTATGTGGGAACTGACGGAAAATCCAACCGGATCCCGACACGGCGCGGCTGATCGCCGAGCTCCGGGACGGTGCCGGTCCCGGGCGCGATGCCGTACTGGGGGTCGACGGTGAGGGCGGGCTGTCGTACCGGACGGGACTGCCGCGCACCAGGTCGAAAGCCTGCTGCGGGGGGAGCGGGTCCCGGCCGCCGGGGACCCTGCGGAGGCGCGCCGCCGCCCCTGCTCCCTGGCCGAGATCGCGGCCGGGGCGGGTGCCGGCGCCCAATGGCTCGACAAAATGAGCAGGACCGGAAAGGCCCCCATATGGAGCACGCCGTCGGTACGGCGGGATTCTTCGGGGAGAGGGTCGAATTCCTGGTGGACACGCCCGCCGAAGCGCTCGACCGCGTTCTGCGGGAGGTCCGCAGAGAACTGCCGGAGCGGACGGTCCGCCGCCAGAACTCGGCCCTGCGTGAAATGGGACGCCGCCGGCTCCGCGGCCAGGGCGCTGGCCGCGGACATCCCCGGCGAGGGCTAGACCGGCAGGCCCGTCGGTTCCTTGATGCGCTTCATGATGATCTGCGAGTTGACCTCGGTGACGCCGGAGAGGGCCGTCAGCTTCTCGATCCAGAGGCGTTCGTAGGCGCGGAGGTCCTCCACCGCGATGCGGAGCAGGCAGCCGGGGCTGCCGAAGAGCCGGTACGCCTCGATGACGTCGGGGATGTCCTGCAGGGCCGCCTCGAAGGCCTCGACGGCAGCGCGGTCGCGCCGCACCTCGACGGAGACCAGCACCTCGAAGCCGCGGCCGACCGCCTCGGGGGCGATCACCGCGCGGTAGCCCTGGATCACCCCGTCCTGTTCGAGCTGGCGCACCCGCCGCATGCAAGGGGAGGGAGTCAAGCCGACGCGCTGGGCCAGTTCCTGGTTGCTGAGGCGGCCGTCGGCCTGGAGCTCGCGCAAGATTTCACGGTCAATGGCATCCATGGAGCAATTATCACCCGGCGTATGTGAACGGGCGGGGTGAAACTGGCAATCGCGTTGCGCGTAGATCTCACTATCATTGCCAGCTCAGCACATCTGTACGAGGTATCACCCGTACGCGAGAGAGGGTGGCCATGGGACGGATCGTCGTCATCAGCACCGGCGGCACGATAGCCAGCCGCTGGCAGGGTTCCGGCTTTGCGGCCGACGCCGACGGGCGCGAGGTCATGGCCACCGCGCCGCTGCCCGAGGACATCACCGTCGAGGTGGTGGATTTGTTCAGCGTGAACAGCCCCCGGCTGACCACCGCCCACCAGCTGACCCTGCTGCGCACCGTGCACGAGGTGCTCGCCGATCCGGACGTGGACGGCATCGTCGTCACGCACGGCACCGACACCCTGGAGGAGTCGGCGTTCCTCGTCGACCTGCACCACCACGACCCGCGCACCGTGGTGTTCACGGGCGCGCAGCGGCCGATGGGCACCGCGGACGGGGACGGGCCGGGCAACCTGTACGACGCGCTGCTCACCGCAGCCAGTACGCGCGGGCTCGGCGTGCTGATCACCTTCGGCGGCCGGGTGCACGCGGCCCGCGGCACGGTGAAGACCCAGGCGGTGGCGCTGGACGCGTTCGCCGACCCCTCGAAGGAACTGCTCGGGAAGATCGGCTTCGGCAAGGTCACGATGCTGCGGGCCCCGCAGCGCCCGGAGCCGCTGCCGCTGCCGGCGATGCCCGAGGTCCCGCCGCGGGTGGACGTCATGATGCACCACGCGGACGGCGACCCGGTACTCCTGAACGCCGCGCTCGCGGCGGGCGCACGGGGTCTGGTGCTGGTGGGCACCGGCGCGGGCAACGCCACCCCGGAGATCGTGGAAGCGGTGAAGGACGCGGTGGCGCGGGGCGTGCTGGTGGCGCTGACCACCCGGGTCGCCGCCGGGCCGGTGACGGAGATCTACACCCACGGCGGGGCCGTGGACCTGGTGGCGGCGGGAGCGGTCCCGACGGGGACGCTGAGGGCCCCGCAGGCGCGGATCGCCGTGCTCTCGGCCCTGCTGGCCTCAGACGACGCGGCGGACCGGGTCCGCGTCCTGCAGCGCAGCGTGTCCTCGGCCGGGCCGGCACTGGTCACGGCCTGAGCCCGACCCCCGACCGGGGTGCCGGGGGCGACCGCCTCCCGGACCCCGGAGGGGCGGCCGCCCCGGCAGGGCCCGTCAGGGGCCCGTGAACGCCGCGAGGATGCGGTCCGCCGCCGAGGTGGGCGTCACCGTGCCCGCTCGGACCGCCGCCTCCAGGCCGGGGGCCAGGTCGCGGACCGCCGGATTCCCGCGCAGGCGCTCCAGCAGCTCCTCGCGGACCATCGACCAGGTCCACTCCACCTGCTGTTCCGCGCGCTTGGCCGCCAGGCGACCCCCGGCGTCCAGCAGCCGGCGGTGCTGTTCCAGGCGGTTCCAGACCTCGTCCAGACCCGCCGACTCCCGCGCGCTGCACGTGAGCACCGGCGGGGTCCAGGCCGCGTCCGCCGGGTGCATCAGGCGCAGCGCGCCCGACAGCTCCCGCGCCGCCGCCTTCGCGTCGCGCTCGTGCGGCCCGTCCGCCTTGTTCACCGCGAGGACGTCCGCCAGCTCCAGGACACCCTTCTTGATGCCCTGCAGCTGATCTCCCGTACGGGCCAGGGAGAGCAGGAGGAAGGAGTCCACCATGCCGGCCACCGTCGTCTCCGACTGGCCCACGCCCACCGTCTCGACCAGGACCACGTCGTAGCCAGCCGCCTCCATGACGATCATGGATTCGCGGGTGGCCTTCGCGACCCCGCCCAGGGTGCCGGCCGACGGGGACGGCCGGACGAACGCCGCCGGGTCCACCGCCAGTCGTTCCATCCGCGTCTTGTCGCCCAGGATGGAGCCGCCCGTGCGCGTGGAGGAGGGGTCGACGGCCAGCACCGCCACCCGGTGCCCCAGCCCCGTCAGCATCGTGCCGAACGCGTCGATGAACGTGGACTTGCCGACCCCCGGCACCCCGCTGATCCCGATCCGGCGCGCCCGCCCCGTGTGGGGGAGCAGTTCCGTCAGCAGCTGCTGCGCCAGGGCGCGGTGGGCGGGCAGGGTGGACTCGACGAGGGTGATGGCGCGCGCGATGAACGCGCGCTTCCCGTCGAGCACTCCCTTCGCGTAGGCCTCGATCTCGATCTTCGGAGGCATCGGCCGCGCCCTACAGCTCGTGGCCCAGGTCCGCGGCCAGCCGCGTCACCAGGTCGTGGGCCGCGTCCGGGATGACCGTGCCGGGCGGGAACACCGCCGCCGCGCCCATCTCCAGCAGCGTCGGCACGTCGGCCGGCGGGATCACCCCGCCCACCACGATCATGATGTCCTCGCGCCCCTCCTCCGCCAACTGCTCGCGCAGCGCCGGTACGAGGGTCAGGTGGCCGGCCGCCAGCGACGACACGCCCACCACGTGGACGTCCGCCTCGACGGCCTGGCGGGCCACCTCCGCCGGGGTCTGGAACAGCGGGCCGACGTCCACGTCGAAGCCCAGGTCGGCGAAGGCGGTCGCGATCACCTTCTGGCCGCGGTCGTGCCCGTCCTGGCCCATCTTGGCGACCAGGACACGCGGACGGCGGCCCTCAGCCTCCTCGAACCGGTCGACCAGCGCACGCGTGCGCTCCACGTTCGGGGATTCGCCTGCCTCGGTGCGGTACACACCCGAGATCGTACGGATCTGGCTCGCGTGCCGCCCGTACACCTTCTCCAGTGCGTCCGAGATCTCACCCACCGTGGCCTTGGCGCGCGCCGCGTCCACCGCCAGCGCGAGCAGGTTGCCGTCGCCGCGCTCGGCCGCGTTCGTCAGCGCCCGCAGGGTGTCCTGCGTGACCGCCTCGTCGCGCTCCTCGCGCAGCCGGCGCAGCTTCTCGATCTGCTGCGTGCGCACCGAGGAGTTGTCGACCTTGAGCACGTCGATCTGCTCGTCGTTCTCCACGCGGTACTTGTTCACGCCGATCACCGGCTGGCGCCCCGAGTCGATCCGCGCCTGCGTACGGGCGGCGGCCTCCTCCACGCGCAGCTTCGGGATGCCCGCGTCGATGGCCTGCGCCATGCCGCCGGCCGCCTCGACCTCCTGGATGTGCTGCCAGGCCCGGCGCGCCAGGTCGTACGTCAGCTTCTCCACGTACGCACTGCCGCCCCACGGGTCGATCGACCGGCAGGTCCCCGACTCCTGCTGCAGCAGCAGCTGGGTGTTGCGGGCGATGCGCGCCGAGAAGTCCGTCGGCAGCGCGAGCGCCTCGTCGAGGGCGTTGGTGTGCAGCGACTGGGTGTGCCCCTGGGTCGCGGCCATCGCCTCGATGCACGTGCGCGTCACGTTGTTGAAGACGTCCTGGGCGGTCAGCGACCAGCCCGAGGTCTGCGAATGCGTGCGCAGCGAGAGCGACTTGGCGTTCTTCGGGTCGAACTGCTTGACCAGCCGCGCCCACAGCAGGCGGGCGGCGCGCAGCTTCGCGACCTCCATGAAGAAGTTCATGCCGATCGCCCAGAAGAACGACAGGCGCGGCGCGAACGCGTCCACGTCCAGCCCGACCGCCTGCCCGGCGCGCAGGTACTCCACGCCGTCGGCGAGGGTGTACGCGAGCTCCAGGTCGGCCGTGGCCCCGGCCTCCTGGATGTGGTAGCCGGAGATCGAGATGGAGTTGTACCGCGGCATGTTCTGCGAGGTGAACGCGAAGATGTCCGAGATGATCCGCATCGAGGGCTTGGGCGGATAGATGTAGGTGTTGCGGACCATGAACTCTTTGAGGATGTCGTTCTGGATGGTCCCGGCGAGCTTGTCGGGGGAGACGCCCTGCTCCTCCGCCGCCACGATGTAGAGGGCGAGGACCGGCAGCACCGCGCCGTTCATCGTCATCGACACCGTCATCTTGTCCAGCGGGATGCCGTCGAAGAGCTGGCGCATGTCGTAGATCGAGTCGATCGCCACGCCCGCCATGCCGACGTCGCCCGTGACGCGCGGGTGGTCGCTGTCGTACCCGCGGTGCGTGGGCAGGTCGAAGGCGATCGACAGGCCCTTCTGGCCGGCCGCGAGGTTGCGCCGGTAGAAGGCGTTCGACTCCTCGGCCGTGGAGAACCCCGCGTACTGGCGGATCGTCCAGGGCTGGTTGACGTACATCGTCGGGTACGGGCCGCGCAGGTACGGGGCCACGCCCGGGTAGGTCCGCAGGAAGTCCAGCCCCTCCAGGTCCCGGCCCGTGTAGAGCGGCTTCACGCCGATGCCCTCGGGGGTCTCCCACAGCAGGTCGCCGGCGGCGGTCCCGGTGGACTCCTTGACGGCGGCGCGCCACTGGTCCTCGGACCCGGCGGCCGGGCCCGCGCCGTTCAGCGCCAGTTCGGAGAAATCGGGGATGCTCAAGACGCGATTCCCATCCGGTCGAGTACGGAGGACAGCACGGCGACCGCGTCGCAGCCCGCGAAGACGTACTCGTCCACGGCGCCGGCCGACGTGCCGGGCTTGCCCGCGAGGAACACGGTCGTCGCACCGGCCGCGCGCAGGGCCGCGGCCACCGCCTCGGCCTGCTCCTCGTACAGGGCGTCGCTGGAGCACAGCACGGCCATGCCGTCCGCGCCGCTCGCGGCGTAGGCCGCGGCGGCCGTCGACGGGTCCACCGAGACCGGGTCGTGGACCGGTTCGACGCCGCCCGCCTGGAACAGGTTCGCGGCGAAGGTGGCGCGCGCGGTGTGCGCCGCCGCAGGGCCGAGTGCGGCCAGGAAGATCCGCGGACGGTTCCCGGTCGCGGCCAGGTGCGCGTCGCTGCGGGCGCGCAGCGCCTCGTACGCCTCGTCGCGCCGTACGCGCGGCAGCCCGCCGGTGGGGCCCGCCGGGGCGGGCTCGCGGTCGAGGGGCTTCTCCGAGAGCAGCGGGAACTCGCTGACGCCCGTGATGGGTTCGCGGCGCTTGGCGATCCTCTTCGAGCGCTCGGCCCAGGTGGCGGCGAGCCGGTCGGCGACCGACCCGGAGCGCAGGGCGGCGGCGAGGCCGCCGGCCTTCTCGATCGTCTGGAAGAACTCCCAGGCGGCGTGCGCGAGTTCGTCGGTCAGCTGCTCCACGTAGTACGAGCCGCCGGCCGGGTCGATGACGCGGGCCAGGTGCGACTCCTCCAAGAGGATGGTGGAGGTGTTGCGGGCGATGCGGCGCGCGAAGGCGTCCGGCAGGCCCAGCTCGTGGTCGAAGGGGAGCACGGTGACCGAGTCGGCCCCGCCGACGCCCGCCGCCATGCAGGCGACGGTGGTCCGCAGCATGTTCACCCACGGGTCGCGACGGGTCATCATCACGGGCGAGGTGACGGCGTGCTGGCGCTGGGCGCCGGCGTCCGGGGCCCCGCAGGCCTCGGCGATCCGGGCCCACAGACGGCGTGCGGCGCGGAACTTCGCGATCGTGAGGAACTGGTCGGCGGTCGCGGCGTAGCGGAACTCGAGCTGGCCGAGGGCGGCGCCGATGCCGAGGCCGCCGCCGGTGACGGCGCCCGCGGCTTCGGTTTCCGCTCCGGTGTCGGCTTCGGTTTCGGCTTCCGTCAGGGCGCGGAGGTACGCGACTCCGGTGGCCAGCGACAGGCCGAGCTCCTCGGCGGCGGAGCCGCCGGCCTCGTGGTAGGGCAGCGCGTCGACGAGGAGGGTGCGGACGCCGGGCCAGTGCGCGGCCGCCTCCCGGGCGAGGCCGACGGCGTCGGCGAGGTCCAGGGCCTCACCCGTACGGGCCTCATGGCCGAGCGGGTCGGCGCCGAGGCTCGCGCGGGCGGCCTCGGGGGCCACCTGCCGCTCGGCGTACAGGCGCAGCAAGGCCCGGGCGGCGTCGGCGTATTCGGCTCCGGCGTCGAGGGAGACGGGAGCCAGGTCGAGGTAGACGCCGTCGAGGGCGCGGGGGAGCGCGTCGACGGGGAGCCCGCCGGAGCCGCCGCCCAGGGACAGCCAGAGGGAGGTGACCCCGTTCTCGAGGTCGGTCAGAACGGCCTCGTTCACCCGTACGGGGTCATTACCGACGTATCGCTGGCGCACGTCCCAGCCGCCGGCGGCGCCGCCGGCGGGGCTGCCGCCCCGTATGAACGGAGCGAAACCGGGAAACCCGGTCTCGTCGGCCGTTTCGAGTGCGGTGTACAGCGGGCGGGTGGTGAGCCCGTCCTCGAGTTTCGTGGACAACGCGTCTTCTGCGGCTTCGCCGGATACGTCCTTGCCGGACTTGCGTAGAACGCCCTCTACCAGGCGCTGCCACTGCTCATGCGTCGCGTCAGGGAACTCGGCGGCCAAGGAGAGCCCGTCATCAGGCAGGACCGTCATGGCTCGAATGCTAGGGGGGTGGGCTTGTGAACGACTATAACCACCGGATGTGATCTCCCCCTCTCATGTGAGACGGGGACGCTCACGAAAGAGCGTGTGAGCAGCGGCGGAGTGCCGTGGAGCGTGGTGGGGCCGGTGTCGGGGCGGGGTGGGGCGCCGTCCGGAGCGGGGCATGATTTATGGCGCCTTTTCCGGGTTGGAGAAGTGCTCGGGATGGAGCGCCAACACATCACGTTTGACACTCCGGACGACACCCCACCCCACCCCCGACCCCTGCGGTCGACTTCGGCCGCGAGGGCGGTGACGGTCGGCGTGTCGGCCCTGCGTGGCGGTCGCGTTGCGGGGGCGTGAAATCCGGCCACGGTTTTCGGCCGTTCCGGGTGTTGGGTGGCTCCTGGAGGCGTGGTTGAAGTGCCAGGTCAGGGTGGGTGTGCAGGAGTGGGTGGGGGATCCGGGAAGGGTTTGTTTCGGCTTGTCTGGCGGGGCTTGACCCGTACCGGAGTCGCTGCCAGGCTCCGAGCCATGTCCGCGTTCGAGCTTCTCGCCCCGCGGTTCCACACCCCCGGCTCCTGTACCGCGCCGGGTGCGTGTCCGGGCCGCTGTCAGGCCCCGCGCCGCGCCTGAGCGCCGCCCCGGGTCCTGCCCGATGAGCCGTTCGGCCTCCCGCCGAACAGGCCCCCGGTCCCGTTCCCGGAACCCGGTCGGCTCCGCCGCCCTCCGATTCGCTCCGGCCGCCCTCCCGTACCAAGCCCTCCCGTACCAAGCCCTCCCGTACCAAGCCCGCTCGGCCCAAGGCCGACCCGGCCGGGGCCGGGTGGCTCGCCCCGCACTTCCCCCGTCCCGTGCACCGCCGGTCCGCCCTGCATGCAGGCCGTACGGCTGCGCCTGCCTGCCCGCGCCACCCCATCCCAAGGAGTTGCCATGAGCACCGCCACCCGCACCCAGCCCACCGTCACCCGGATCGGCGGCCGGATCGGCGCCGAGATCGGGGGTGTGCGGCTCGGGGGCGAGCTTCCGGACGAGGTCGTCGCCGAGGTCCGGGCCGCCCTCCTCGCCCACAAGGTCGTCTTCTTCCGCGACCAGGACCACCTCGACGAGGCCGGCCACGAGGCCTTCGCCCAGCTGCTCGGCACGCCCGTCGCCCACCCCACCGTGCCCTCGGCCGACGGCCGTTACGCCCTCGGCATCGACTCCCACCACGGTGCCCGCGCCAACCAGTGGCACACCGACGTCACCTTCGTCCCCGCCTACCCCGCCTTCTCCATCCTCCGCGCCGTCACCATCCCGCCGTACGGCGGCGACACCCTCTGGGCCAACACCGCCACCGCCTACGCCCACCTCCCCGAGCCGCTCCGGGTCCTCGCCGACAGCCTGCGCGCGGTCCACTCCAACGAGTACGACTACGCCGCCCTGAAGCCCGACGCGCTCCCGGAGGCCCTGGTCCAGTACCGCGAGGTGTTCACGTCCACCAAGTTCCTCACCGAGCACCCCGTCGTCCGCGTCCACCCCGAGACCGGCGAACGCACCCTGCTCCTCGGCAACTTCGTCCAGCGGATCGAGGGCCTGACCGGTCGGGACTCCCGGGCGCTGGTCGACCTCTTCCAGTCGCACATCGAGCGCCCCGAGAACACCGTCCGCTGGCAGTGGCGGGCCGGCGACGTCGCGATCTGGGACAACCGCGCCACCCAGCACTACGGCGTCGACGACTCCGACGACCACGAGCGCACCCTGCGCCGCGTGACGGTCGACGGCGACGTCCCCGTCGGCCCGGACGGGGCCCCGTCCCGCCTGATCAGCCCGGAGGCCGTCCCCGACCCGTCCTTCGGCATCCCGTCGGGCGCCTCCGCCACCGCCTGACCCGTCCCGCCCGTACGACACCCAAGGAGGCACCGTGCCCACCCTGCTCGCCCTCACCGGCAGCCCCTCCCCGCACTCCCGTACCGCCGTCGTCGCCGACCACGTGCTGCGCCGGCTCGCCCACGCCGGGTTCGACACCGCCCACCTCGCCGTACGGGAGCTCCCCGCCGCAGACCTCCTCGCCGCCCGCCGCGGCGAGCCCGAGATCCGCCGGGCCCTCGAAGCCGTCGCGCAGGCCGACGGGATCATCGTCGCGACCCCGGTCTACAAGGCCGCGTACACCGGCCTGCTGAAGGCCTTCCTCGATCTGCTGCCGCAGGACGGGCTGGCCGGGAAGACGGTCCTGCCGATCGCCACCGGCGGCAGCCTCGCCCACGTCCTGACCCTCGACTACGCCCTGCGCCCGGTGCTCGCCGCGCTCGGCGCCCGGCACGTCACCGCCGGCCGGTTCGTCCTGGACTCCTCCGTGGAGCGCGGGACCGGCCCCGGCCGGCTGCGGCCCGAGGCCGAGCTGGACCTCTTCCAGGCCGTCGACGAGTTCGCCGAGGCGCTGCACGCCCAGGCCTCCGCCGTCCCCTTCGCCACCACCGCCCCGTAGCGGCCCCGAAACCGCCGATTCCCCGAACAAGGACCCCTTCCATGCCCGCAGCCCTCGCCTCCACCTCCACCACCCGACGCCAGTTCCTCACCCTGCTCGGCATCTCGGCGGCCGCGGTGAGCTGCGGCACGGCCACCGCCACCGGCGGATCCGCCAAGCAGGTCACGTCTCTCAAGTACCAGGGCGCGGTCGGCGCCGTCCTGCTCCCCGAGCTGGCCGCGGACCTCGGCTACCTGGGCGGCCTGACCCTCGACTGGGTCGGCAACACCATCAGCGGCCCCCAGGACATCCAGTCCGCCGCCACCGGCCAGACCCACTTCGGCGGAGCCTTCAACGGCGCGATCGTGAAGCTCGCCGCGAGCAAGGCCCAGATCCAGTCGGTCATCTCCTACTACGGCTCCGACAAGGACACCTACCTCGGCTACTACGTGCTGG
This sequence comes from Streptomyces sp. NPDC001903, assembly GCF_042891345.1. Lineage (NCBI taxonomy): Bacteria > Bacillati > Actinomycetota > Actinomycetes > Kitasatosporales > Streptomycetaceae > Streptomyces > Streptomyces sp. NPDC001903. Next base: position 197,204 of record NZ_JBIASZ010000007.1, on the reverse strand, counting down.
AGGACAGCCCGATCCGCTCGCCCCGCGACCTGATCGGCAAGAAGGTCGGCATGAACACCCTGGGCGCCCATGCCCAGGCCCTGCTGGACATCTACCTGGAGCGCAACGGCGTCTCCAAGGCCGATGCGGCGAAGGTCGAGTCCCTCGTGGTCCCGCCCGTCAACACCGAACAGGCCCTGCGCCAGAAGCAGATCGAGGTCGGGGTGCTCAGCGGCGTCCTGCGGGACAAGGCCCTCGCCGCCGGCGGCATACGCCCGCTGTTCAAGGACTTCGAGCTGCTGGGCGCCTTCAGCGCCGGGTCGTACGTGATGACCCGGAGGTTCATCAAGGAGAACCCCGACACCGTACGGACCTTCACGACCGGCGTCGCCAAGGCCATCGAGTGGTCCCGCACGACCCCGCGCGAGGAGGTCATCGCCCGGATGACCGAGATCGTCAAGAAGCGCGGCCGCAACGAGGACACCTCCACCCTCCAGTACTGGCGCTCGTTCGGGGTGGCCGAGACCGGCGGCCGGATCGCCGACAAGGAGTTCCAGCTGTGGATCGACTGGCTCGGTGAGCGGGGCGAGATCAAGAAGGGCCAGCTGAAGCCCTCCGACCTCTACACGAACGAGTTCAACGGCCAGGGGAAGGGCTGAGCACCATGGCGAAGATCGTGTTCGAGTCCGTGACGAAGACCTTCCCGAGGAAGCAGGCCAAGGGCAGGAGGGCCGGGGCGCCCGGCGACGGCGGGAGCTTCACCGCCCTCGACGGCGTGGACCTGGAGATCGGGGCCGGGGAGTTCGTGGTGGTCGTCGGCCCGAGCGGCTGCGGCAAGTCCACCCTCCTGGACCTGCTGGGGGGCCTGACCCGGCCCACCTCCGGCCGGATCCTGCTCGACGGCGAGCCGGTCACCGGACCCGGCCTGGACCGGGGCATCGTCTTCCAGCAGTACGCCCTGCTGCCCTGGCGCACCGCGCTCGGCAACATCGAGTTCGGGCTGGAGGCGACCGGCGTCCCCCGCCGTGAACGCCCGGAGCGGGCCCGGGAGTTCCTGGACCTCGTCGGGCTGACCGGCTTCGAGGACCGCCACCCGCACGAGCTGTCCGGCGGGATGCGCCAGCGCGTGGCCATCGCCCGGTCCCTGGCCTACGACCCGGACGTCCTCCTGATGGACGAGCCGTTCGCCGCGCTCGACGCGCAGACCCGCGAGTCCCTCCAGGACGAGCTGCGCCGCATCTGGCAGCGCACCGGCAAGACCGTCGTGTTCATCACGCACGGGATCGAGGAGGCCGTGTACCTCGGGCAGCGGGTGGCCGTGATGACCTCCCGCCCCGGCCGGATCAAGGAGGCCGTCCCCGTCTCCTTCGGCGACCGGGCCACCGGCGCCGGCGGGGAGGAGCTGCGCTCCAGTCCGGAATTCGCCCGCTACCGCCACGAGATCTGGACCCTGCTCCACGACGAGGTGGCCCGCGCCCAGCAACTGGAGAAGGAGGAGGCCACCGTATGAGCACCGCAGCCGATACGAAGACCACCGCGGCCGAGGCCGGTCCCGAGAGCGGGGTGCACGCCACCCACGCGCCCGCGCCGCCCCCGGAACCGGCGCCGGCCCGGGAGCCCGCGCCCGTACGGGAACCGGCGCCGGGCCCGTCGGCCCCGTCGGCCGCCGCCCCGCCCGCGGCCGCGCCGGCCGCCCTGCGCGCCGTCGCCCGGTGGCTGCGCGCGGCGGCCCTGCGCTCGGCGGCGATCGTCGCCCTGCTCGTGCTCTGGGAGACGGCTCCGCGGCTCGGGCTGGTGGACTCCACCTTCCTCCCGCCGGTCAGCGAGGTCGCCGCGGCCTGGTGGGAGCTGGCGGGCAACGGCCAGCTCGCCGAGCACACGCAGGCCAGCCTGGTCCGCTCCTTCGGCGGATTCGGCATCGCCGTCGTCGTCGCGGTCCCGCTCGGCCTGCTGATCGGCTGGTACCGCCCCGTCGCGGCACTGCTCGGCCCGCTGCTGGAGGTGTTCCGCAACACCGCGGCCCTCGCGCTGCTGCCCGTGTTCGTCCTGCTGCTCGGCATCGGGGAGACCTCGAAGGTCTCGATCGTCGTCTACGCCTGCGTCTGGCCGATCCTGCTGAACACCATCAGCGCCGTCGGCAACGCCGATCCGACCCTGGTCAGACTGGCCCGCTCCATGGACCTGTCCACGCCGAGGCTGTTCCAGAAGGTGATCCTGCCCGCCTCCGTACCGGCCGTCTTCACCGGTATCCGGCTGGCCGGCGCCGTCTCGATCCTGGTCCTCGTGGCCGCCGAGATGATCGGCGCGAAGGCGGGGCTCGGCTACCTGATCAACGCCTCGCAGTTCAACTTCGCCATCCCGGAGATGTACGCGGGCATCGTCACCATCTCGGCCATCGGCGTGGCGTTCAACCAGCTCCTCATCACCGTCGAACGCCGCCTCAGCCTCTGGCGCGTCCCCGCCTGACACTCGTCTCTCCCACCCCGAGGAACACCATCATGACCGCACCCCGGACCCTCCACCTCAACGCCTTCCTCATGAACGCCGGGCACCACGACGCCGCCTGGCGGCATCCCGACAGCAGTCCCGAACGGGTCACCGACCTGCGGTACTTCCAGGAGCTGGCGCAGACCGCCGAGCGGGGACGGCTCGACTCGATCTTCTTCGCCGACGGGCTCGCCCTCTGGGGCAAGGCCCGCTACAACGCCCTCGGCGGGTTCGAGCCGCTCACCCTGCTCTCCGCCATCGCCGCCGTCACCGAGCACATCGGGCTCATCGCCACCGTCTCGACCACCTTCAACGAGCCGTTCCACCTGGCCCGCAAGTTCGCCTCCCTCGACCACATCAGCAACGGCCGGGCCGGCTGGAACATCGTCACCTCCGGCACGGTCGACGAGGCCCGCAACTTCGGCCAGGACGAGCACTTGGAGCACAGCCTCCGCTACGACCGCGCCCGCGAGTTCCTCGACGTCGCCACCAAGCTCTGGGACAGCTGGGAGGACGACGCGATCGTCCTCGACAAGGAGCGCGGCATCTACGCCGACACCGACAGGCTCCACCCGGCCGCCCACCGCGGCACCTACTTCGGCGTCGCCGGCCCGCTCAACGTGCCCCGCTCCCCGCAGGGCCACCCGCTGCTCGTGCAGGCCGGCTCCTCCGAGGACGGCAAGGAGTTCGCCGCCCGGTACGCCGAGGCCGTCTTCACCGCCCAGCAGACCCTCGCCGACGGGCAGACCTTCTACAAGGACCTCAAGTCGCGCCTGGCGAAGTACGGCCGGGCCGAGTCCGACCTGCTCGTCCTGCCCGGCATCGCCCCCGTCATCGGCTCCACCGAGGCCGAGGCCAAGGCCCTGGAGCAGCAGCTCACCGACCTCCAGGTGCCGGAGTACGGGCTCGCCCAGCTCTCCGGCATGCTCGGCACCGACCTGACCGGCCTCCCCCTCGACGGCCCGCTGCCCGAGCTCCCCGAGGAGCGGGACATCAACGGCAACAAGAGCCGCTTCACGCTCGTCGCCGAACTGGCCCGCCGCGACGGCCTCAGCCTGCGCGACCTGATCGCCCGCCTCGGCGCAGGCCGCGGCCACCGCGTCTTCGCCGGAACGCCCGAGCAGATCGCCGACCAGCTGGAGGAGTGGTTCACCCAGGGCGCCGCCGACGGGTTCAACATCATGGCGCCCGTGCTGCCGACCGGGCTCACCGACTTCGTCGACCACGTGGTGCCGATCCTGCAGCGGCGCGGACTCTTCCGCACCGAGTACACCGGTACGACCCTGCGCGAGAACTACGGCCTCGCGCGTCCGGCGAACCGGTACGCGAAAGCCCCCGCGTGACGGGCCCCGCCCGCTGAGCCCGCGGCCGCCGGAGTCCCGTACTCCGGCGGCCGTTCGCATGTGGTCAGACGGTGAGGACGATCTTGCCGCGGGTGCGGCCCGCGGCGCTGAGCTCCCAGGCCTTCGCGGCCTCGGCGAGCGGCAGCGCGTGCTCCACGTTGACCGTGAGCCGGCCCGCGTCGGCGAGCTCCGCCAGGAACGTCAGGTCGGCGGTGTCCGGGCGCACCCACAGCTGGTGCGCACCCTTGGCGGCGGCCTCGTAATCGGCGATGGAGACCACCCGGCCGCGCTCCTTGACGAGCGACTGGAGGAGCTCGACGGCGCCGTCCCCGAAGAAGTCCAGCCCGGCGTCGATGCCTTCGGGGGCGAGTTCGCGGATCCGGTCCGCGAGGCCCTCCCCGTACAGGACGGGCTCGGCGCCGAGCGAGCGCAGGTAGTCGTGGTTGTGGGCGCCCGCCGTGCCGATGACGCGCAGGCCGAGCGCGACGGCGATCTGGACGCCGAAGGAGCCGGTGCCGCCCGCCGCGGAGTGGATGACGACGGTCTCGCCGGCCTTGAGGCCCGCGCGGGTGAGGGACTGGTACGCGGTGAGGCCGGCCAGCGGGATGCCCGCGGCCTGCTCGAAGGTCAGGGCGACGGGCTTGCGGGCGAGTGTCCGCACGGGCGCCGAGACGAGTTCGGCGTAGGTGCCGAGCTCGACCCACTCCTTGCGGACGTACCCGTACACCTCGTCGCCGACGGCGTGGTCGAAGGTGTCGGGGCCCACGGCCTCGACGACTCCGGCCACGTCCCAGCCGGGTATGACGGGGTGGCGGACTTCGAGGATGGGGTCGAGGTATCCGGCGGCGAGCTTCCAGTCGACCGGATTGACGCCGGCCGCCTTGACGCGGACCAGCACCTCGCCGGGGCCGACCTTGGGCGGCACTACGTCAACGAGCTTGAGGTTCGGGGAAGTTCCGTATGCGTCGTACGTGATTGCCTTCATGATCGTCCCCAACGGGACCCTGAAGGGGCCTATTCCCGAGCGGACGGCTCACGCGGGCAGGCTGTTGCGGTGCGAGCGCCGCCGGGCCGCGCTGAACAGGGCCTGGATCTGCACCCCGGACTGCTCGACGTCGTCCAGCGGGGAGGGGAACGGCAGCCGTACGTCCCGGTGGCCGCGGTGCAGCTCCAGGCGCAGGGTGACCCCGTACCGGTCCATGGCGAGCGGCAGCACGCGGACGATCGCGGCGGCGGGCAGCGGGTGGACCAGGCGCAGGAGGAGTGTGACGAGCTCGGCGTGGTCGTCGAGGAGGTGCGTGAGCATGCCGGCCTCGTACGGGGCGAGGGGGTCGGGGCAGGCCGCGTCGAGCTCTTCGAGGCCGACGCAGGTGCGCCCCTCGTCGGTCTCCAGGACCGCCCGGCCGAATTCCATGCAGGTGGAGTCGGCGCCTTCGTCCGTGTACGGCGTGAGCAGGCGGCCCGTGATCGTGACGCGGGCGCGCACCCGGTCCCGTACGGGGGTGGGGGCGATGTCGGTGAACTCCAGCCGGATCGAGGGCCGGTGCTCGCACTCGCCGCCGGGTTCGGACGGGTGCAGGTGCAGCCGGCCCATCGGGTCCGATCCGTCGAGGTGGCGGATCTCGCTGCTCAGCCCGTCCGTGACCACGGTCATGGAGTGGGCGGCGGCCAGGACCGACCGGACCCGCTCGGCGTCGGTGGGCCGGCCGGCGGCCGGGGTGGCGGGGGCAGCACCGGGCATGCGCATGCGGGATCTCTCCATCGTCCTGGGCGAGTGACTTAGGTATGCCTAACCTAACCTATTCGCTTCTGCGCGAGTACCCCGAGTCGCTCGTGTCGTTGTTGGGCTGAACGGGTGAAACGCGAGAGGATGGGGGGATGCACATGAAGCGCACGGCCGAGGCGGCCCGGTGAGCAGGTACGACGTCACGGACGAACAGTGGGAGGGGCTCGCGCAGGTGGTCCCCCTGCGCAGTCGCAACGAGTGGCCCTCCCGGGTGGACCACCGCACGATCCCCGCGGCGCCGGGGGCGTCGGCGGCGGAACAGCGGCGCTTCGTCGTGATCCGGGTCCAGGTCTTCGCCGACGCCCGGGAGGTGGCCGAGTACCTGATCGCGCAGATCCCGGTGCTGCTCGACCTCACCGGTGCGGACGGCGAAGTGGCCAAGCGGATCCTCGACTTCAGCAGCGGCGTGGTCTTCGGGCTCGGCAGCGGGATGCACCGGGTGGACCGGAACGTCTTCCTGCTGGCACCCGTCGGGACCGAGGTCGAGGGGATCGCGGCCGCCGCCGTCCCCCGATCGTAGGAAGGTCGCCAGGGCGGAACGGTTCGCCGTGCCCACCGGGGGCCCGGCGGCCCGTACCGTCCGGCGCATGGACGCCATCTTGGACTCGGGCGCGCCGGGGGCCGCGGCCCCCGACCGCGCCGAGTTACCCACCGCCGTCGCCGACGCCGTGATCCCGCCCGCCGCCGTGCACCATCGGCCCGTCGTCACCGAGTTGCGGCTCTCCGCGTTCGGGTCGCATCGCGGAGCCGTCTTCGCACTGGGGCCCGTCACCTTCCTCGCCGGGCCCAGCGGCGGCGGCAAGTCCCAGGTCCTGGCCGCCTACGAGGCCCTGGCCGGGCTCGGGGCCGGTGCCACCCTGGAGGAGGCGTTCCCCGATCCGCGCGGCCGGGTCCCCGACCGGGCCCTGCCCGACGGCCAGGGGCGGCGCGGCTTCCGCATCGGCTGCACCGTCGACGGACCCGCCGGGCCCGTCCGGCTCGACCTCGCCGTCCAGGCCGAGCCCACGCTCCGGATCGTCGGCGAACGGCTCGCCGTGGACGGGCAGATCCTGCTCGGCACCGCCCTGCGCGACCCCGGCCGGCGCTCCGTGCAGGCCTCCTGGCTGACCGGCGGGGCCGTCGGCGTCACCCGGGCCCCGCTCCCCGACGACCGGCTCGGCACCGCCCTGCTCCCGCTGCGCGTCGCCGGCTCCACGGCCGGACAGCGCCGGGTCCTGGCGGCCGCCGAGCAGGTGGTGGTCGCGCTGCGCTCCGTGTTCCCCTGCGACCCGCGCCCCGACCGGATGCGCGCACCCGTCCCGCCGGGCGAGGGCCGGCTGCTCGGCGACTGCGCCAACCTGGCCGACGTCCTGCGCCGGACCCGCCACGAGTGCGGCACCCGCCACGCGCTGCTCGCCGCGGCGGCGCGGACCGGCTGCGCGGGCCCGGTGGAGGGGCTCGACGTACGGGCTCCGGGGTCCGGGCCGGTCACGGCGGTGCTGGACCGCGGCCGCGCCGGGCCCGCCACGGAACTGGGCCGGCTCGGCGCGGGCGAGCTCCGCTTCCTCGCGCTGGCGCTGGTCCTGCTGACCGGCCCGGGGGTGCTGGCCATGGACCCGGCCGCCGAGCTGCTCTCCGCCCGCCAGGCGCTGACCGTCCTCGCCGACGGCTTCGACCGCGATCTGGACCGGCGCCAGAGCGCCGAACTGCTGCGGCTGGCCCTGCTGTCCTGCGGCCGCGGCCACGTCCGGCTGCTCGCGGCGGTGGGGGAGGGGGCGGCCGAGGCCGCCCGTGTGACTCCGGGGGTGACGGTGGTAGACCTGGTGCCATGAGCGATGAGCAGGACGTAGAGCGCGGGGGCGGGCCGGGTCCGCAGGAGCCGCTGCCGCAGGAGCCACTTCCGCAGGAGCGGCTCCACCGACTCCAGCGGCGGCTGGCCGAGTTCGCCGCCGCGCGGGGCTGGGAGCCGTACCACACGCCCAAGAACCTGGCGGTGGCGCTGAGCGTGGAAGCGTCCGAACTGGTCGAGATCTTCCAGTGGCTGACCCCGGAACAGTCGGCGAAGGTCATGGAGAAGCCGGAAACCGCGCACCGCGTGGCCGATGAGGTGGCCGACGTGCTGGCGTATCTGCTGCAATTCTGTGAGGTTCTCGGGGTGGATGTGCTGGATGCGCTCGCCGCGAAGATCGAGAGGAACGAGCTCCGCTTCCCGGTGACAGGGCCTCCGACATCGAATTGTCACTCTTCGGAGTGATGGCGCTGTCCACAACCATGTTTGTGTCCATAGATTTCCGAATACCCCTGGCTTTACTGGCCCATTGCCCTCACTCTGGGTAGTGGTGAGAACGGCGGATGTCGTGCGGACGGGGGACGGCATATGGATGCGGTACGGCTCATCGCGGCCGGCCGGCACGCGCTGGCGCAGAGCGGGGCGGCGATGGACATCGTGGGCGAGGCCTGGCAGGCCCAGGCGCTCACGCAGGGGATCGGGAGCTGGCTGGCGGTCACGGGGCCGCCGGAGCTGAGATCGGAGGCACGGGGACTGGGGGAAGCCGGGGGCAGAGGGTGCGGGGTGCTCGACAGAGCGGCCCTGCGCGGAGAGGGCAGCGCGCCCGACTATCCGCCGAGAGCCGCGCAGCTGACCGAGGTGGCGGATGTCCGCCAGGCTCTGCTCGGACTGCAGGCGCTGCTCGGCGAAGTGGGCATAGCCCTGGTCGGGGTGGCCTGCGCGACGGACGACGAAGGCCTGTACTGGCAGTGCATAGAGTCCATAGACGCGGCCGATGAATCGAGCGACCGGGTCAGGGCCGTCCTGCGCCGGCTGACCGTCCGTGAACGGGGGTCCGCCTCCGGCGTGGCCTGACGGGAGAGCGCGGCCCGCCGGGAGAGCGGTGAGGGCGGAATCGGGGGTCCCGCCGCGCGCGACGGGACCCGCACGGTCATCCGACCGGCACGGTCAGTACGACGGGTGGGACGGGCGCTCGGTCCCGGGGATCCGGCTGCCCGGGGTCAGCGGCGTGCCGGGGGCGCGGTCCGTGGAGGACTGGAGGTCGGCGTCGAGCTGCGACAGGTCGGCGTTGAGCGCCGCCATCAGCTCTTCCATCTGCTGGAGCAGGCCCTTCGGCGCGCCGCCCTGGGCGGCCGCCGCGGGCTCGAGACGTGCATGGTCGTGTGCTGCCTGTCCGGTCTGTCCGGTGTGCTCGGGCACGGACTCCTGGGACATGGCGGCCTCCTCGGCCCTGGCCCTTCCAAGGCGGAAGGGGGCGGTGGACGCATCGGCGGAAGGCCGCCGGCGCGCGGGCCGGGCGGTCCGGCTCCGTCCGAGCCAACGATCCCCATCCGGGCTGGTCACTGGCCGGGCCCGGGGTGGACCGTCCGGTTGACGCAGATTCACCCTGCCGGGGTGGGCGAGGCAGGATGGGAGTCATGGATCTCCGTATTTTCACCGAGCCCCAGCAGGGCGCGAGCTACGACACCCTCCTGAGCGTCGCCAAGGCCACCGAGGACCTGGGCTTCGACGCGTTCTTCCGGTCGGACCACTATCTGAAGATGGGCTCGGCGGACGGCCTGCCGGGGCCCACGGACGCCTGGATCACCCTCGCGGGCCTGGCCAGGGAGACGCGGCGGATCCGGCTGGGCACCCTGATGACGGCCGGGACCTTCCGGCTGCCCGGCGTGCTCGCCATCCAGGTGGCCCAGGTCGACCAGATGTCCGGCGGCCGGGTCGAACTGGGGCTGGGCGCGGGCTGGTTCGAGGAGGAGCACAAGGCGTACGGCATCCCCTTCCCGGCGGAGCGGATGGCCCGCCTGGAGGAGCAGCTGGCCATCGTCACCGGCCTGTGGGCCACCGAGCCCGGCGGCACGTTCGACTACGCGGGCACCCACTACCAGGTGGAGAAGTCCCCGGCGCTGCCCAAGCCGGCCCAGGCCAAGGTGCCCGTGCTCATCGGCGGCCACGGCGCGAAGCGCACCCCGCGCCTCGCCGCGCGGTACGCGGACGAGTTCAACATGCCGTTCGCGTCGATCGCGGACAGCGAGCGACAGTTCGGCCGGGTGCGCCGGGCCGCCGAGGAGGCCGGCCGCGGGGCCGACGACCTCGTCTACTCCAACGCCCTGGTGGTGTGCGTCGGCAGGGACGACGCCGAGGTCGCACGCCGGGCCGCCGCCATCGGCCGGGACGTGGACGAGCTCAAGGCCAACGGCCTGGCCGGCTCCCCGGCCGAGGTGGTCGAGAAGATCGGCGCCTACGGGGCCGTCGGCAGCTCCCGCGTCTACCTGCAACTGCTCGACCTCGACGACCTGGACCACCTGGAGCTGATCTCGGCCCAGGTGCTGTCCCAGCTCGGCTGAGGGAGGCGGAGGAACCGTGCCCCGTGCGTCCGGCCCGCTCGCCGAAGCCCTGGCCCGCAGGGTCGTGATCCTGGACGGCGGGCTGAGCAACCAGCTCGCCGACCAGGGCTGCGACCTGTCCGGCGGGCTCTGGTCGGGCCGGGTGCTCGCCGAGCGCCCGGACCAGGTGGAGGCGGCCCACGCCGCATACGCGCGGGCCGGCGCCGAGGTGCTGATCACCGCCAGCTACCAGGTCGGGTACGAGGCCTTCGCCGCGCACGGGCACGACCGGGCCGAGACCACCGCCCTGCTGCACCGCAGCGTCGCCCTGGCCGCCCGGGCGGCCGAAGCCGCCGACCACGAGGTCTGGGTCGCCGCCTCGGTCGGCCCGTACGGGGCGGTGCTCGCGGACGGCTCCGAGTACCGCGGGCGGTACGGGCTGAGCGTGCGCGAGCTGGCCGCCTTCCACCGCCCGCGGATCGAGGCGCTGCTCGCGGCGGGCGCCGATGTCCTGGCGCTGGAGACCATCCCGGACGCCGAGGAGGCCGAAGCCCTCCTCGGCGTCCTCGCCGGGACGGGGGCGGCCGCCTGGCTGAGCTACACGGTGGCCGGCCCCCGCACCCGCGCCGGCCGGCCGCTCCCCGAAGCCTTCGCCCTCGCGGCCGGGGCCCCGGAGATCATCGCGCTCGGCGTCAACTGCTGCGACCCGGCGGACGTGCTGCCCGCCCTGGAGGCGGCCGCCTCCGTCACGCCGAAGCCGCTCCTGGCCTACCCCAACGACGGCTCCGTCTGGGACGCCCCCACCGCCACCTGGCACGCCCCGCCCCACCCCGCTCACTGGCCGGTCGAAGCCTGGCGCACGGCGGGTGCCCGCCTGGTGGGCGGCTGCTGCCGCATCGGCCCGCCCGGCATCGCCGAACTGGCCGCGGGGATTCAGCGCCGCCAGTGAGCGTTACCGGGCGTCCCCGTGCAGGTGTAGCGGACGCCCTTGCTGCTCACACCGGATGCCCCGATCGGGGAGCAGAACGCTCCGGGCGTGATGGTGCCCCCGCCCCCGCCGCCGCTGTCCGACCCACCGGAGGAAGTCCCACCGGAGGAACTCCCACCCGAGGAGGAGCCACCGGACGCGGATCCGCCGGAGGACGAGGACCCGCCCGACGCCGTGCTGCCGGAGTCGTCGTCCTCGTGCGTCGGAGCCGGCGCCGGCTCGGGGTGGAGCCGGGTGTTCGGCGCGCCGGGGCAGCCGGTCCCCGGGGACGCGAGCTTCAGGGCGGCGGAGGTGGTCCCCGGCGCGCCGATCTCCTTGCCCTCCTCGGGCTCCTGGAAGCAGACGACCCAGTCGTCCACGGCGGCCGGCAGGGTGACGTCCGTGAACGCGCTCTGCGGCTCGATCTTCCGGAAGCCGATCGGCCCGAGCGTCCGGGACGCGTTCGCGAAGGCCAGCCCCACCACGCGCGGCATCTTCGGGTAGGGGATCGGATCCCCGTCCTTCGCGGGGCACGGGGCATCGGTGAGGACCACGCCGAGGTCGAGCGTGGGTATCGCACCGGGCTTCTCGGCGGCCACGACGCCCTGGAAGCACACCTTCCAGTCGTCCTCCGCCACTTGGGCGGCGTTCCCTTCGGAGGCGTCGTGCGAGAGCACGCCGAATCCGGCGGCGAGCGCCGTCGCCTTCGCCTCCTTGAGGCTCCGGCCGACGAGGGCGGGCGGCTCGGCCCGGCTCGGGCTCGCACCGGGCGAGGCGGACGCGGCGGCGGCCGGCTTGGAGTCGGCCTCGGCCTTCTTCGGCGGATCGCCGAGGAAGGGCGTGAGGAACCACAGACCGGCGAGGACCGTCGCGACGATCTTCTTCGCCTGCCCCCACCGGCTCGTCCACGCGAGCGCGATGCCGGCGGGCGGGATCACGACCAACAGGGCGATGACCAGGGCGGGATGCTGCCACCAGCGGCGCACGGGAGCGGGCATGGGCGGGTAGGGCTGCGGCGGTTACACGAGGGGAAGCCCTCCTGGGCGACGGGGCTGTGGGAAACACGGGGAACGACGTGTTCCGGGGACCGTACAGCGCCGTCCGCACGGGCGCCGGGTACTTGGCCGGAGCGGGATCCGCGGGTGGGGCGGGGCGCGGCCGAGGGGGGGAAATTCGGTGGCCCCCGGTCGACGGCTGCATCCATGCTGAGCTGCATGTTCCTGACGATCTCCACCACTGGCAGTGCCGAGCGCCCGGCCACCGACCTGGGTTTTCTGCTGCACAAGCACCCCGGGAAGGCACAGGCGTTCTCCACCTCCCACGGCGTGGCCCACGTGTTCTATCCCGAGGCCGCCGACGAGCGGTGCACGGCGGCGCTGCTGCTCGAGGTGGATCCCGTCGCGCTCGTGCGGCGCGGGCAGGGCAAGGGCCGGGGAGGAGCCCCCGACGCCGCGCTCGCGCAGTACGTCAACGACCGCCCCTACGCGGCCTCCTCGCTGCTCGCCGTCGCGCTCGGCTCCGTCTTCCGCAGCGCGCTGGGGGGCCGGTGCACCGCCCGCCCCGAGCTGCCGGAGCAGGCCCGTCCGCTGCGGATCGAGATACCGGCGCTGCCCGCCCGCGGCGGGGCGGAGCTCGTCCACCGGCTGTTCGACCCGCTCGGCTGGGACCTCGTAAGGGCCGAACCCGTACCGCTCGACGAGCAGTTCCCCGAGTGGGGGGACTCCCGGTACGTACGGCTGGTCCTGGAGGGCGAGCTCCGGCTCGCCGACGCCCTGCGCCAGCTCTACGTCCTGCTGCCCGTGCTCGACGACGCCAAGCACTACTGGGTCGCGCCCGACGAGGTCGACAAGCTGCTGCGCGCCGGGGACGGCTGGCTCGCCGCGCACCCGGAGAACGCGCTGATCAGCGCCCGCTATCTCGCCCGGCACAAAAAGCTGACCCGCGAGGCCCTGGACCGCTTGGAGCTGCTCCGGCTGGCCGAGGCCGACGGCAGCGAGGCCGAGGAGTTCGACAACGCCGTCGGTGAGGCCGAGGAGAAGCCCGTGCCGCTCGCCGTGCAGCGGCGCGAGGCGATCCTCGGCGCGCTGCGCGCCGCCGGCGCAGCCCGGGTCCTCGACCTCGGCTGCGGACAGGGCCAGCTGGTGCAGGCCCTTCTCAAGGAGCCGGCGTTCACCGAGATCGTCGGAGTCGACGTGTCCATGCGGGCCCTCGGCATGGCCGCCAAGCGGCTGCGCCTGGAGCGGATGGGGGAGAAGCAGAGCAGCCGCGTCCAGCTCATCCAGGGCTCGCTCGCGTACACCGACAAGCGGCTGGCGGGCTACGACGCGGCCGTGCTCAGCGAGGTCATCGAACACCTGGACCTGCCGCGGCTGCCCGCCCTGGAGTACGCGGTGTTCGGCGCGGCCCGCCCCCGTACGGTCCTCGTCACCACCCCCAACGTCGAATACAACGTCCGCTGGGAGTCCCTGCCCGCCGGGCACGTCCGCCACGGCGACCACCGCTTCGAGTGGAACCGCGGGGAGTTCCGCGGCTGGGCCGCCTCCGTGGCCGCCCGCCACGGGTACGAGGTCGCCTTCGCACCCGTCGGCGACGACGACCCCGAGGTGGGGCCGCCCACCCAGATGGCCGTTTTCACCCGGACCGACACCGATGCCCACAAGGAGGGAGAGGCCGCATGACCAGTACCGGAAACCGCGTACTTCCCGTCACCGATCTGTCCCTCGTCGTCCTGGTCGGGGCCACCGGATCCGGGAAGTCCACCTTCGCCCGCAAGCACTTCAAGCCCACCGAGGTCATCTCCTCCGACTACTGCCGGGGTCTCGTCGCCGACGACGAGAACGACCAGAGTGCGAGTGGCGACGCCTTCGACGTGCTCCACTACATCGCCGGCAAGCGGCTGGCGGCCGGCCGCCTGACCGTGGTCGACGCCACCAGCGTGCAGGCCGAGGCCCGCCGCCGGCTCGTGCAGCTCGCCCGCGAGCACGACGTCCTGCCCATCGCCATCGTCCTGGACATGCCCGAAGAGGTCTGCGCCGAACGCAACGCCGCCCGGCCCGACCGGGCCGGGCTGCCCCGCGCCGTCATCCAGCGGCACCGCCGCGATCTGCGCCGCTCGCTGCGCGGACTGGAGCGCGAGGGCTTCCGCAAGGTGCACGTGCTGCGCACTCCGGAGGAGGCCGAGACCGCCGAGGTGGCGCTGGAGAAGAGGTTCAACGACCTCACCCACCTCACCGGTCCCTTCGACATCATCGGTGACATCCACGGCTGTTCCTCCGAGCTGGAGACCCTGCTCGGCAAGCTCGGGTACCAGGACGGCGTCCACCCGGAGGGCCGCACCGCGGTCTTCGTCGGCGACCTCGTCGACCGCGGCCCGGACAGCCCCGGCGTCCTGCGCCGCGTGATGGGCATGGTCGGGTCCGGCAACGCCCTGTGCGTGCCCGGGAACCACGAGAACAAGCTCGGCCGGTACCTCAAGGGCTCCAAGGTCCAGCAGACCCACGGGCTCGCCGAGACGATCGAGCAGCTCGGCCACGAGCCGCAGGAGTTCGTCGAGGAGGTGCGCGAGTTCATCCGCGGCCTCGTCAGCCACTACGTGCTCGACGGCGGCAAGCTGGTGGTCTGCCACGCGGGCCTGCCCGAGAAGTACCACGGGCGCACCTCCGGCCGGGTCCGCTCGCACGCCCTGTACGGGGAGACCACCGGCGAGACCGACGAGTTCGGCCTGCCCGTGCGCTACCCGTGGGCCGAGGACTACCGGGGCAAGGCGGTCGTGGTCTACGGCCACACCCCGGTGCCGAACACGGCCTGGATCAACAACACCATCTGCCTGGACACGGGCGCCGTCTTCGGCGGGAGGATGACCGCCCTGCGCTGGCCCGAGCGCGAACTGGTCGACGTACCGGCCGAGAAGGTCTGGTACGAGCCGGTCAAGCCGCTCGCCGCCGAGGCGCCGGGCGGCCACGACGGCCGCCCGCTCGACCTCGGCGACGTCCACGGGCGCCGGATCGTCGAGACCCGGCACCTGGGCAACGTCACCGTGCGCGAGGAGAACGCGGCCGCGGCCCTGGAGGTCATGAGCCGCTTCGCGGTGGACCCGCGGCTGGTCCCGTACCTGCCGCCGACCATGGCGCCGACCGCCACCTCGCAGGAGGACGGCTACCTGGAGCACCCGGCCGAGGCCTTCGCCCAGTACCGCAAGGACGGCATCGCCCAGGTCGTGTGCGAGGAGAAGCACATGGGCTCCCGGGCCACGGTCCTGGTCTGCAAGGACGCCGAGGCGGCCCGGGGACGCTTCGGCGTGGACGGACCGAGCGGATCCGTCCACACCCGCACCGGACGGCCCTTCTTCCAGGACCCCGAGGTCACCGAGGAGGTCCTCGCCCGGCTCCGCGGAGCCGTCACCGACGCGGGCCTGTGGGAGGAACTCGCCACCGACTGGCTGCTGCTGGACGGGGAGCTGCTGCCCTGGTCGCTGAAGTCCACCGGCCTGCTGCGCAACCAGTACGCCGCCGTCGGCGCGGCCTCCCGCGCCGTCTTCCCGGACGCCCTCGGCGCCCTGGCGGCGGCCGCCGAGCGGGGCATCGACACCGGTGACCTGCTCGCCCGCCAGCGGGACCGGGCCGCCGACGCCGAGCGGTTCACCGACGCCTACCGGCGCTACTGCTGGACCACCGACGGCTTGGACGGAGTGCGGTTCGCGCCGTTCCAGCTGCTGGCGGCGGCCGGGCGCTCGCTGGCCGCCGTACCGCACGACGAGCAGCTGTTCTGGCTGGACCGGCTCGTCGCCGCCGACGAGGCGGCCGGCACCGGGCTGCTGCGCCGCACCGGCCGGATCCTGGTCGACACCGCCGACGAGGACTCCGTACGGGCGGGCACCGACTGGTGGCTGGAGCTGACGGCCGCGGGCGGCGAGGGCATGGTCGTCAAGCCGCTCCAGGCGTACGCCCGGGACGGCAGGGGCCGCCTGGTCCAGCCCGGGGTCAAGGTGCGCGGGCGCGAGTACCTGCGGATCATCTACGGCCCGGAGTACACGCGTCCGGAGCAGCTCGCGAAGCTGCGCCAGCGGTTCCTGGGGCACAAGCGCTCGCTCGCCCTGCGGGAGTACGCGCTCGGGCTGGAGGCCCTGGACCGGCTGGCGGGCGGGGAGCCGCTGTGGCGGGTGCACGAGGCGGTCTTCGCCGTGCTCGCCCTCGAATCGGAGCCGGTCGACCCCCGGTTGTGAGCCGGGGCGGGTCGGCGCAGCCGTAAAGGCGAGGCCCCTGTACGGCCCCGAATTAGGTCGTATGGGGGAACTTTCCCGGAGAACGCCCGGAAAACCACCGGCGGGATCGTTCATCCAGGGCAGCGGAATGTCCGCGACCCTGGAAGGACGGAACGTCACCTATGAAGATGACCGCGCGCGGAAGCATTGCGGCACTCATGACCTGTATGGCCGCGGCCGGCGCGGCCACCCCGGCCGTGGCCGACTCGGTGCCGGTGGGTGTCCCCCTGGACGCCGTGAAGACCACACTGGGCGTCGACACCCCGCGCGTGGCCACCGCGGTGCCGGTGCCCGTCGTCGGCGCGCCGGAGGTTCCCGTACACCACACCGGCGATCTGCTCCCCAGCCCGATCCTCCCGTCGCTGCCGATCACCACTGAGCTCGGCCGCACCCTGGTCGGGGCGCCGGTGCCGAACCTGCTCGGCGACCCGAAGACCGACGGCGAGGGCTCGCTGGAGGCCCCGGCCACCGATCTGCTCGCCCGTACCCCCGGCGCCGTCGTCGGGGCCCCGCTGACGATGCCGGACGGCAGCAACTACGGCATCCCGAACCTGACCGCCCCCAAGCTGGGCCTGACCGCCCCCGAGCTGATCGGGACCCCGTCGGCCCTCCTCGGCCTGCGCTGATCCCCGCCGGCGCCGCCGGGACCGCGGGGGATGCCGGCTGTGCCGCGTCTCCTGAGCGAACGCCAGGTCAAAAAGCCGTCCGGTCTGCGAACGTGTACGCCATGGGATTCCATGTCGACTCCGAGACCGGGCGGCTTCGCCGCGTCATCCTCCACCGGCCCGATCTGGAGCTGAAGCGGCTCACACCGAGCAACAAGGACGCGCTGCTCTTCGATGACGTGCTGTGGGTGCGCCGGGCCCGCCAGGAGCACGACGGCTTCGCGGACGTCCTGCGCGACCGCGGCGTGGAGGTGCACCTCTTCGGCGACCTCCTGTGCGAGGCGCTGGACATCCCGGAGGCCAGACACCTGGTCCTGGACCGGGTGTTCGACGAGAAGGAGTACGGGCCGCTCGCCACGGACCACCTGCGCGCGGTCTTCGACCAGCTGCCGGTGACCGCGCTGACCGAGGCGCTGGTCGGCGGGATGACCAAGCGCGAGTACCTCGAGCGGCACGCGGAGCCGGTATCGGTCCGCTTCCACGCCATGGAGCTGGACGACTTCGTGCTGGGGCCGCTGCCCAACCACCTCTTCACCCGGGACACTTCCGCCTGGATCTACGACGGGGTCTCCATCAACGCCATGCGCTGGCCGGCCCGGCAGCGCGAGACGGTGCACTTCGAGGCGATCTACAAGCACCACCCGCTCTTCACCTCCTCGGGCGCCTTCCACTACTGGTCGCAGGGGCAGGCGGACTACCCCTCGACCATCGAGGGCGGGGACGTGCTCGTCATCGGCAACGGCGCGGTGCTGATCGGGATGAGCGAGCGGACCACGCCGCAGGCGGTGGAGATGCTCGCGCGGGGCCTGTTCGCGGCCGGGTCGGCGACCACCATCGTGGCGCTGGACATGCCGAAGCGGCGGGCCTTCATGCACCTGGACACGGTGATGACGATGGTGGACGGAGATACGTTCACTCAGTACGCGGGCCTCGGCATGCTGCGCTCCTACACGATCGAGCCGGGCGAGGGCCTGCAGGAGCTGAAGGTGACCGACCACCCGCCGGAGCACATGCACCGGGCGATCGCGGCCGCGCTCGGGCTGGACTCGATCCGGGTGCTGACCGCGACGCAGGACGTGCACGCGGCGGAGCGCGAGCAGTGGGACGACGGCTGCAACGTGCTGGCGGTCGAGCCGGGGGTGGTGGTGGCGTACGAGCGGAACGTGACGACCAACACGCACCTGCGCAAGGAGGGCATCGAGGTCATCGAAATCCCGGGCAGCGAGCTGGGGCGGGGGCGGGGCGGGCCGCGGTGCATGAGCTGCCCGGTGGAGCGGGATCCGGCCTGAGACCCCCTGTATATCAATACGGGGGATCGTATAGACTTCCAGCATCCCCTGTCAGCGTGACCCTTGGAGTGTCCCCATGGCCACCGACCTCGTCGGCCGCAGTTTCCTCAAGGAGCTCGACTTTTCCGCCGCCGAGTTCCGCGGTCTGATCGAGCTCGCGGCCGACCTCAAGGCGGCCAAGAAGGCCGGCACCGAGCAGCGCCGCCTCCAGGGCAGGAACATCGCGCTGATCTTCGAGAAGACCTCGACGCGCACCCGCTGCGCGTTCGAGGTCGCCGCCGCCGACCAGGGCGCGCACACCACCTACCTCGACCCGGCCAGCTCCCAGATCGGCCACAAGGAGTCGGTCAAGGACACGGCGCGGGTGCTGGGCCGGATGTTCGACGGCATCGAGTACCGGGGCGACAGCCAGGAGGCCGTCGAGGCGCTCGCCGCCCACTCCGGCGTGCCGGTGTTCAACGGCCTCACCGACGACTGGCACCCCACCCAGATGCTGGCCGACGTGCTCACCATGACCGAGCACTGCGCCAAGCCGCTGGAGCGCGTCGTCTTCGCCTACCTCGGCGACGCCCGGTTCAACATGGGCAACTCCTACCTGGTGACCGGCGCGCTGCTCGGCATGGACGTACGGATCGTGGCGCCGAAGGCCTACTGGCCGGCCGAGTCGGTGGTGTCCAGGGCGCGCGAGCTCGCGGCCGCCAGCGGGGCCCGGATCATGCTGACGGAGGAGGTCGCCGAGGGCGTGGCCCAGGCCGACTTCGTCGCCACCGACGTCTGGGTCTCGATGGGCGAGCCGAAGGAGGTCTGGGACGAGCGGATCGCCGCCCTGGCCCCGTACGCCGTCACCATGGACGTGCTGCGCGCGACCGGCAACCCGGACGTGAAGTTCCTGCACTGCCTGCCGGCCTTCCACGACCTGGGCACCAAGGTCGGCCGGGAGATCCACGAGCGGCACGGGCTGGACTCGCTGGAGGTGACGGAGGAGGTGTTCGAATCCGCGCACTCCGTCGTCTTCGACGAGGCCGAGAACCGGCTGCACACCATCAAAGCCGTGCTCGTCGCCACCCTCGCCGGGCCCGCCGCCTAGGGGGTGTCCGCGAAGTCCCGCCTGCCCCGCGGGCGCACGGCGCTACTTCGCGGACACCCCTAGCCTGTTTCCCATTCCGCATAGTCATGCGGACGGAGCCGCCAGGGGAACCGGACGGCCTTCCCGGTCACCCGACAGGCGCGCCCCTCACTCGTGTGTCGCGTTTCTGTGACGGCAGTCACGATCCAGTGATACCGTCGATCGTGTGAGCCCCTTCATCGGTTCCACAGCAGCGACCGAACGGTGGCGCCACCTGCGGGTGACCCGGCAGGACGGCGTGGCCACCGTCACCCTCGACCGCCCCGAGAAACTCAACGCCCTCACCTTCGGCGCCTACGCCGACCTGCGCGACCTGCTCGCCGAGCTCTCCCGCGAGCGATCCGTACGGGCCCTCGTCCTCGGAGGCGAGGGGCGCGGCTTCTGCTCCGGCGGCGACGTCGACGAGATCATCGGCGCCACCCTCGCCATGGACACGGCCCAGCTCCTCGACTTCAACCGGATGACCGGCCAGGTGGTGCGGGCCATCCGCGAATGCCCCTTCCCGGTGATCGCCGCCGTGCACGGGGTCGCCGCCGGCGCCGGCGCCGTCCTCGCCCTCGCCTCCGACTTCCGCATCGCCGACCCCACCGCCCGCTTCGCGTTCCTCTTCACCCGCGTCGGCCTCTCCGGCGGGGACATGGGCGCCGCGTACCTGCTGCCCCGCGTCGTCGGCCTCGGCCACGCCACCCGGCTGCTGATGCTCGGAGAGCCCGTACGCGCGCCGGAGGCCGAGCGCATCGGCCTGCTCAGCGAGGTCACCGAGGAGGGCAAGGCCGGGGTACGGGCCGCAGAGCTCGCCGCGCACCTCGCCGCGGGCCCGGCCCTCGCGTACGCGCAGACCAAGGCACTGCTGACCGCCGAGCTCGACATGCCGCTGGCCGCGTCCGTCGAGCTCGACGCCAACACCCAGGCCCTGCTGATGCACGGCCGGGACTACGCCGAGTTCCACGCCGCCTTCACCACGAAGCGGCCCCCGGAGTGGAAGGGCAGGTAGCGCCATGCCGGCAGGCAGCGCATTGCGGGTCGCCGTCGTCGGCGGCGGGCCCGGGGGCCTGTACGCCGCCGCGCTGCTGGCCCGCCAGGGCCACACGGTCGAGGTGTGGGAGCGCAATGCCCCCGAGGACACCTTCGGCTTCGGCGTGGTGCTCTCCGACGAGACCCTCGGCGGCATCGAACAGGCCGACACCGTGGTCTACACGGCCCTCGGCGCCGAGTTCGTGCGCTGGGACGACATCGACATCGTGCACCGGGGGCGGCTGCTGACCTCCGGGGGCCACGGCTTCTCCGCCCTCGGCCGGCGCAGGCTGCTGGAGATCCTCCACGAGCGCTGCGCCGGACTGGGGGTCCGGCTCCGCTTCCGCACCCCGGCGCCGCCCGCCGCGGTCCTGGCGGCCTCGTACGACCTGGTCGTCGCGGCCGACGGGGTGCACAGCGCGACCCGGCAGAGCGGCGCCGCGCACTTCCGCCCGACACTGACGAGCGGGCACTGCCGGTACATCTGGCTCGCCGCCGACTTCGCCTTCGACGCGTTCCGCTTCGAGATCGCGGAGACCGAGCACGGCGTCATGCAGCTGCACGCCTACCCGTACTCGGCCGACGCCTCCACCGTGATCGTGGAGATGCACGAGGAGGTGTGGCGGGCCGCCGGCTTCGACCTGTGCGACGAGGCCGAATCCGCCGCACGCTGCGCCAAGACCTTCGGTGAGGCCCTGCGCGGGCGCCCGCTGCACGGCAACCGCTCCGCGTGGACCGAGTTCCGTACCGTCGTCAACGAGCGGTGGTCGCACGGCAACGTCGTCCTGCTCGGCGACGCGGCGCACACCGCGCACTTCTCCATCGGCTCCGGCACCAAGCTGGCGGTGGAGGACGCGCTCGCGCTGGCCGAGGCCGTGGCCGACGCCGTGGCCGCCGCCGGGCCGGGCGCCGAGCCGGACGTGCCCGCCGCCCTCGCCGCGTACGAAGCCGCCCGGCGGCCCGCGGTGGCCTCGACCCAGCGGGCCGCCGCCGCCAGCATGCGCTGGTTCGAGGAACTCGCCGGGTACGTGGACCAGCCCGCCCGGCAGTTCGCCTTCAACCTGCTCACCCGCAGCCGCCGGGTCACCCACGACAACCTCCGGCTGCGCGACGAGCGGTTCACCCGGGCCGTGGAGCGCGATTTCGGCTGCCCCGACGAGCACACCCCGCCGATGTTCACGCCGCTGACGCTGCGCGGGCTGACCCTGCGCAACCGGGTCGTGGTCTCCCCGATGGACATGTACAGCGCGCAGGACGGCGACGGGACGCCCGGGGACTTCCACCTGGTCCACCTGGGGGCGCGGGCCCTCGGCGGAGCGGGCCTGGTGATGACCGAGATGGTCTGCGTCTCGGCCGAGGGCCGGATCACCCCCGGCTGCACCGGCCTGTACACGGCCGGGCAGGCGGCGGCCTGGACCCGGATCGCGGACTTCGTGCACACCTCCGCGCCCGGCACCGCGCTCGGCGTCCAGCTCGGCCACTCGGGGCGCAAGGGCTCGACGCGCCTGATGTGGGAGGGCATGGACGACCCCCTGCCGGAGGGCAACTGGCCGCTCGTGGCCGCCTCGGAACTGCCCTACCGGCCGGGTGTCTCGGCCGTTCCGCGCGCGCTGACGGCGGCGGACCTCGCCTCGGTCCGCTCCGATTTCGCGGCCGCCGCCGTGCGGGCCGCCGACTGCGGGTTCGACCTGCTGGAACTGCACTGCGCCCACGGCTACCTGCTGTCCTCCTTCCTGTCCCCGCTCACCAACCACCGCACGGACGCCTACGGAGGGACCCTGGGGAACCGGCTCCGCTTCCCCCTGGAGGTCTTCGACGCGGTCCGCGCCGTCTGGCCCGCCGACCGGCCGATGACCGTCCGCATCTCGGCCACCGACTGGGCCCCGGGCGGCACTTGCGCCCAGGACGCGGTGGACATCGCGGCCGCCTTCGCCGCGCACGGCGCCGACGCCATCGACGTGTCGACCGGCCAGGTGGTGGCGGAGGAGAGCCCGGAGTACGGGCGCTCGTACCAGACCCCGTACGCCGACCGGATCCGCAACGCACTGGGGATCCCGGTCATCGCCGTCGGCGCCATCTCCTCCTGGGACGACGTGAACTCCCTGCTGCTGGCGGGCCGCGCCGACCTCTGCGCCGTGGGCCGCCCCCACCTGTACGACCCGCACTGGACCCTGCACGCGGCCGCCGACCAGTCCTACGAGGGCCCGGCCGCCCCCTGGCCCGCCCCGTACCGCGCCGGCAGCCGCAAACCCCCGACCGGACGCGGCTGAGGCGCGATCACCCGGCGGTGCTCAGAGCGCCGCCACCTCGACGCGGTCCTCCACCGGGATGTAGCCCAGGCGCTGGTAGACGCCGTTGCTCGTCGGGTTCGCCAGATCCGTGAAGAGCAGCACCTCCGAGGCGCCGGCCGCGCGCGCCGCTTCGCTGACCGCGTGCGTGACCCCGGCCGCGTAACCGCGGCCGCGCAGCTCCGGCGGGGTGTAGACCGGGCCGACCCGCGAGGCCGAGCCGATCGGGCGGAAGAACCCGGCCATGGACACCGGCGTCCCGGCGCGCTCCCAGAGCAGCATGCCCCCGTACGAGAGCCGGTCGCGCAGGGAGGCCTCGGAGGGGCCGCCCGGCACCCGGGCCTCCCGTGTGAAGGCCCCCGCCCAGTCCAGCAGCAGGGGCAGGTCGGCCTCGGCGGCGGTGCGGGCCCGGCCGGCCGGTGCGGGATCCGGGGCGAGCAGTCCGGCGAGCCGGTACAGCCGGTTCTCCTCGGTGACCTCGCTCGGCCTGCCCCAGGCCGCGGCCAGCGCCCGGGCGTCCCGGCGGCGGACGTTCAGCGCGTCCACCCCGGCGAGCAGCGGCTCGGTGGCGAGGGCCGTCCCCAGCTCGCGCACGGCCTGCTCGGACAGGGCCCCGATCAGCAGCGGGTACGGCGGGGTGCACAGCAGGGCGCCGGCGACGCCCCCGTCGGCGGCGGTCCACCAGCCGAAGAAGGGCTCGGCGGAGCCGTACGCGTCCGTGCCGCGCCGCTCCAGTGCGTCGAGCACGGTCAGCAGGGTGGTGTTGGTCACCGGTTCGGCGGCCACGGCCGGGCCCGCAGCGGCCCGGAAGGCCGCCAGGTCATGGGTGAACGTCCACGTCATGGCTCATGATGACGCCGGACCGGTCCCCCTCGCACACGGGTTTCCCCACCCGCGCGCGGCTACGCTTCGACGAATCCCGCCCCGATGTCCCGCAGCCTGTCGTGCAGTTCGGTGAAGACCGCCGCCGCCCGGTCGCCCGGCCAGTCCGCGGGCAGCAGCTCCCGCGGCAGCCCCGGATCGGCGTACGGCAGGCGCCGCCAGGTGTCCAGGGCCAGGAGGTAGCCGCGGTAGGCCTCCTCCGCGGTGGGGGCCGGGCCGGACTGCAGGGCGCGCAGCACCGGCTCGTGCAGGTCCAGGAACTCCTCGTGCTGCTTGGCCAGCGAGGTCAGGTCCCACCACCGGGCCACCGCCTCGGCGGTCGGGGCGAAGCCGAGGTGGCCCCCGCGGAACAGTTCCACGTACGCCGTCAGGTGCAGCCGGTCCAGGGTGTGCCCGGTCTCCTCGTACAGGTGGCCCGGCGCGATCCACACCCCGGGCGCCACCGCGCCGAAGCCGAGGCCGGCGAGGCGCGAGCGCAGCAGGTGCCGCTTGTGCCGCTCCTGCTCCGGTACGGAGAACACCGCGAGCAGCCATTCCCCCGTCGGCTGCGCACCGCGCGCCCCGTAGATCCGCCGGTCGCCGTCGTCCAGCAGCTGCCGGGCCTCCGCGGAGAGCTCGTACCCCGCCGAACCGTCCGCGGCGCGCGCGGGCAGCAGGAAGCCGCGCCGCTTCAGCCGGGACACCGAAGAGCGGACCGACGGCGCGTCCACGCCGGCCGCGCCCAGCAGGCGGACCAGCGCGGACACCGGGACCGGGCCCTCGAAGGCCCGCCCGTAGGCGCCGTAGAACGTGACGATCAGGGATCGCGGGGTGTGCTGCTCGACCACGGGTTCACTCTAGGGCCGTCGTGTGGATCATGCCGGGCTCGCCGGCAGGACGTCCTCTCCGTCGCGCAGCCGGAAGCGCTGCAGTTTGCCGGTCGCCGTGCGGGGGAGGGCGGGGAGGAAGACGAAGGCGCGGGGGCACTTGTACGGGGCCAGCTCCGCCCGCATGAACGCGCGCAGCTCCTCCTCGTCGAGGGCCGCGCCCGCCCGTGCGACGGCGTACGCGACCACGATCTGCCCGCGTCGCTCGTCCGGGCGGCCCACCACCGCGGCCTCCACCACGTCCGGGTGGCGCATCAGGGCTTCCTCCACCTCCGGGCCCGCGATGTTGTAGCCCGCCGAGACGATCATGTCGTCGGCCCGGGCGACGTAGCGGAAATAGCCCTCCGGATCGCGGACGTAGGTGTCCCCGGTCAGGTTCCAGCCGTCCCGTACGTACTCCTCCTGCCGCGGGTCCGCCAGGTACCGGCAGCCCACGGGGCCGCGCACGGCCAGCAGCCCGGGCTCGTTGTCCGCGACCGGGCGGCCGGAGGCGTCCACGACCCGGGCCTGCCAGCCCGGCACCACGCGGCCGGTCGTCCCCGGGCGGATGTCCTCGTCCGCCGCGGAGATGAAGATGTGCAGCAGTTCGGTGGCGCCGATGCCGTTGATGATCCGCAGTCCGGTGCGCTCGTACCAGGCCTGCCAGGTGGCCGCCGGAAGGTTCTCGCCCGCGGAGACGCAGCGGCGCAGCGCGGACAGGTCGTACGTGCCCACGTCGTACGGGCCCAGCTCGTCCAGCATCGTCCGGTAGGCGGTGGGCGCGGTGAACAGCACCGTGACCCGGTGCTGGGCGAGCGCGAGCAGCAGGCGGCGCGGGACCGCCTGGTCGAGCAGCAGCGCGGAGGCGCCCGCGCGCAGCGGGAAGACGACCAGGCCTCCCAGGCCGAAGGTGAAGCCGAGCGGCGGACTGCCCGCGAAGACGTCTTCGGGGCGGGGGCGCAGCACGTTGCGGGAGAAGGTGTCGGCGACGGAGAGCAGATCGCGGTGGAAGTGCATGCAGCCCTTGGGCCGGCCGGTGGTGCCCGAGGTGAAGGCGATCAGGGCCACGTCGTCGGCGGAGGTCTCCACGGCGGGGAACGGCGCCGCGTGCCGCTCGGCCAGCCGGAGCAGGTCGTCCGCGCCCTCACCGCCGTACGGGGTGATCCGCAGGCCGGGCACCTCGGCCTTGGCCAGGTCGTCGACCACGTCCACGTGGCACAGCGCGTGCTGCACCCGGGCCATCGCGCAGACGGTGGCCAGCTCCTGCGCCCGCTGCTGGGCGAGGACGGTCACGGCCACGGCTCCGGCCTTCATCACCGCCAGCCAGCACGCGGCGAGCCAGGGGCCGGTGGGGCCGCGCAGGAGCACCCGGTTCCCGGGGACCACGCCGAGGTCGGCCGTGAGGACGTGGGCGATGCGGTCCACGCGCCTGCGCAGGCCGCCGTACGACCACACCTCGCCGGATCCGCTGCGGAAGGCGGGGCGGTCGGGTCCGAGCCGGTCGATGGTCGCGTCGAGGAGCTCGGCGCCGCAGTTGAGCCGGTCGGGGTAGGCCAGCTCGGGGAGCTCGAAGAGCAGTCGCGGCCAGGCGTGCGGCGGCGGCAGATGGTCGCGCGCGAAGGTGTCGGCGTGGGCGGAAGGCTTGAGCTCCAAGGCGGGTTCGCCCCCTTGCAACGACAGCGGTTCCCCGGGTGGGGGACCGAAGTGGCGGAGCGGGCCGTGCGGGTGCGCTACGAGCGTATCGTGATGGTGACGGCAGTCAACAGGACGCGATAGAAGCGGGGATGTTCGGATGACCGGATTCGCGCTCGGGGCGGAACAAGAGGAGTGGTGCGGCCAACTGCGCGCGCTGGCCGCGGACCGGCTGCGGCCGCTGGCCGACAAGGGGGAGCCGGGGCGGGTCAACCGCCCGCTGCTCGCGGCGCTGGGCGAGCTGGGCCTGCTGGAGCGGGTCTTCACCTCGGGGGCGCTGGAGCTGTGCCTGCTCCGCGAATCCCTCGCGTACGGGTGCACGGAGGCGGAGACGGCCCTCGCCCTGCAGGGATTGGGGGCGCATCCGGTGCTCGGCTCGGGTACGCCGGAGCAGCGGGCGCGCTGGCTGCCGGAGGTACGGGCCGGGCGGGCGGTGGCGGCCTTCGCGCTGAGCGAGCCGGGGGCGGGCTCGGACGCGGCGGCGCTGGCGCTGGAGGCCGTACGGGACACCGGGAGCGCGGTGGACGGCGGCGGGGGCGGCGGCGGGGGAGGGGGAGGCGGCTGGCGGCTCAGCGGCGAGAAGTGCTGGATCTCCAACGCCCCCGAGGCGGACTTCTACACGGTGTTCGCCCGAACGGGCGAGGGTCCGGCCGCCAAGGGGGTCACCGCCTTCCTGGTCCCGGCCGACCGCCCCGGGCTCTCGGGCGAGCCGCTGGACATGCTCTCCCCGCATCCGATCGGCCGGCTGTCCTTCGACGGGGTCCCGGTCGGCCCGCAGGACCTGCTCGGCGAGCCCGGCCGGGGCTTCAAGGTGGCGATGGACACGCTGAACCGGTTCCGGCCGAGCGTGGGCGCCTTCGCCGTCGGCATGGCCCGGGCCGCCCTGGACGCGACCCTCGCGTACACGGCGGGGCGGCGGGCGTTCGGCGGGGTGCTGGGGGACCTCCAGGCGGTGGGCCACCGGGTGGCCGAGATGGCCACCCGCACCGAAGCCGCCCGGCTCCTGGTCTACGCGGCGGCGGGCGCGTACGACGCCGGCTCGCCGGACGTCCCGCGCCGGTCGGCGATGGCGAAGCTGCTCGCGACGGAGACGGCCCAGTACGTGGTCGACCACGCGGTCCAGCTGCACGGGGCCGTCGCCCTCCAGCGCGGCCACCTGCTGGAGCACCTGTACCGGGAGGTCCGGGCCCCGAGGATCTACGAGGGCGCCAGCGAGGTCCAGCGCACGATCATCGCGAAGGAGCTCTACCGGTGAGCGTCGAGCGGATCAATCCGGCGGAGCTCTCCCCGCCGACGGGCTTCTCCCACGCCGTGGCCGCGAGCGGCTCCCGCCTGGTCTTCCTGGCGGGACAGACCGCGCTCGACGCCGAGGGCAAGGTGGTCGGGGACACCCTGCCCGAGCAGTTCGAACGCGCTCTGGGCAATCTCCTGACGGCCCTCGCCGCGTCCGGGGGCGCCCCGGCCGACCTGGCCCGGGTGACCGTGTACACGGTCGACGTGGAGGCGTACCGCGTCCACGCTCCCGAACTCGGCCGCATCTGGCGCCGGCTGGCCGGCCGCGACTACCCGGCCATGGCGGTCATCGGGGTCGTCCGGCTCTGGGACGGGCCCGCCCTGGTCGAACTGGACGGTATCGCCGTACTCGGAACGGCCCGGCCCGAGTTGCCGGATCGCTGACCAGGTGCTTTTGACAGCGGAGCAGACAGGGGTGAGGGTGGAAATGACCTTTTTGTAAGGAATGTCTCAATCCTCGGAGGTGCATGGTCATGCGCCGTGTGATCACCGCGACGGTCGTGGCAGGAGCCGCGGGCCTCGCGCTCGGCCTGATGCCTGTCGGCGGGGCGGTTGCCGCGGGTCTTCCCCAGACCCAGCAGAACAACACGGGATGGTGCTCCGACGACTGGCGCGGGAGCAACAACTGGCGTGACTGCTGCGACTCCTCCCGCTGGCGCAACTGGGACGACCGGCCGAGCTGGTGCTGGGACAACGACTCCTGGAACAACGGCCGTCACGACAACGCGAACTGGAACGACAACTGGAACAACGGCCGTTGGAACGACAGCCGTTCGGGCCATGACAACCGCAACGACAACAACTGGAGCGGCGGCCACGACAGCGGCTGGAGCGACAACGGATCCGGTCGCGGTGGCTACGGCGGCGACGGCGGTGGCGGCGGTGGCGGCCACGACGGCGGTGGCGGCGGAGGCTACGGCGGTGGCGGCGGCAACAGTGGGGGCGGCGGAGGCAACGGCGGCGGCGGGGGCGGCAACGGCGGCGGTGGCGGAGGCAACGGCGGGGGCGGCGGAGGTGGCGGGGGAGGGCACTAGATCCGGTTGCACCTGAAACGAGCCCTGCCTGCCGACCGGCAGGCAGGGCTCGACGCGTTCCCTGACGGGACCCCGTCCCACGGGGGCGGGGCGGACGCTCAGCCGGCCAGCAGGTTCCCCATCCACTCCTCGATGCCCGCCACCGTGCGGGGCAGGGCGCCCGACATCAGCCGGGCGCCCGTCGCCGTGATGACCAGGTCGTCCTCGATGCGCACGCCGATGCCCCGCAGCTCCGGCGGCAGGGTCTCGTCGTCCGGCTGCAGGTACAGGCCGGGCTCGACCGTCAGCACCTGGCCCTCCTCCAGGACCCCGTCCAAGTAGGTCTCCGCGCGCGCCTTCGCGCAGTCGTGGACGTCCAGCCCCAGCATGTGCCCGCTGCTGCACAGCGTGTACCGCCGGTGCAGGTCCCCCCGCGCGTCCTTCAGGACGCCCCACTCCGCCAGGCCCTCCGCGATCACCCGCATCCCGGCCCGGTGGAAGTCCCGGAAGCTCGCGCCCGGGCGCAGCGCCGCCATGCCCGCGTCCTGCGCCGCCAGCACCAGTTCGTACACCTGCCGCTGGATGGGGGAGAAGCGCCCCGACAGCGGGAGCGTGCGCGTGATGTCCGCCGTGTAGAGGCTGTCGGTCTCCACGCCCGCGTCCAGCAGCAGCAGATCGCCGCGGTCGAGCCGGCCGTCGTTGCGGATCCAGTGCAGGACGCACGCGTGCGCGCCCGACGCCGCGATCGTGTCGTACCCGGTGCCGTTGCCCTCGGCCCGGGCGCGCAGCCCGAAGACCCCCTCGATCCACCGCTCGCCGCGCGGGTGCGCCAGCGCGCGCGGCAGCGCCCGTACGACGTCCTCGAAGCCGGCGGTGGTGTGGTCGACGGCGAGCTGGAGCTGTCCGACCTCCCAGGCGTCCTTCACCAGGCGCAACTCGGAGAGCGCGGAGGCCAGTTCGGTGTCGGTCGCGGCGTTGCGGCCGGCCGGGGAGCCGAGTGCGTCCAGATGGGCGCAGCGCAGGCCGGTCAGGCGCTCGGCCTCGGCCAGGTCGGGGCGGCGGCCGACCCAGAACTCCCCGTAGCGGCGGTCCCGGTAGAACTCCTCGCTGCCGCCCGCGCGCGGGGAGCGGGGGCGCAGGTACAGCACGGGCTCGTGGCCGTGCGGGCCCGCGGGCTCCAGTACCAGCACGTGGCCCACCTGGTCCTCGCCGGTCAGCCCGGTCAGCCAGGCGTACGCGCTGTGCGGGCGGAAGCGGTGGTCGCAGTCGTTGGAGCGGACCTTCAGCTCGCCGGCCGGGATGATCAGCCGCTCGCCCGGGAAGCGCGCCGAGAGGCGCTCGCGCCGGACCGGGGTGACCTCGTACGCCAGGACCCGCGCGGCGTCGGGGAGGGGGGACGGCGCCCAGTCGGCGGCCATGAAACGGGACAACTCCGGTGACACCGGCAGGTCGTGGCTGCCGATGTTGAGGCGGGAGTCGGGGCCGGGGGAGGTGCCGGGGGAGGTGCCGGTGGGGGTGTCGGTCATGGGGCTCCCTCAAGAAGATGCGAACTGGTGGGCGCACAGGTCTTGTCAGTGCAATTTCACATTACTATGTTACAGCTCACACCGCGGCACGTTAATCCCCGTCAAACGCCGTGTGACGCAGGGCAGTTCACGTATTTCGCGTTTCCACGCACCACCTCGCGCACCACTTCCCCCACCTCCCCTCCCAACCAGGAGTCCTTGGTGTCTCAGCACAGAGCTGTGCGTACGTCCCTCCTCTCCGCCGCCGTCGCGGTGACGCTCCTGGCCTCCGCCGGCCAGGCCGTGTCCCAGACCGCGGACCGGGCCCCCGCGGCCGCGCCCGCCCCGGCCGCCGTGCCCGGCACCTTCACCTCGGGCGCTCCCGCCGCGAACCCGTTCGACGAGGTGGAGCACCTCGCCTCGCCGAAGGAGGCCGCTCCCGCCACGGGCCAGGCCCCCGGCGGGCTGGCCGCCGACGGCCGCGTCCCCGGGGCCGCCCCGTCCGCCGCCCCGGCCGCGCGCGTCGGCGAGCGCACCGAGAAGAGCCGCGAGCGCGCCGCCGCCCAGGCCGCGCCCACCGCGCGGAGCGTCGCCGCGGGCGTTCCCTGCACCCTTGACGGGATCACGGGCCTCGGCCCGGAGCAGCTCGCCGACTTCCTGGCCGACCCGGCCGTCACCGCCGACGGCTGTCTGCGCGGGCTGATCTGGAGCTGGGACGCCCGCCTCGCGCCCGTCATGGACGACGCGCACGTCCAGGCCGTCGCCCGCCGGATATCCGGCCTGGCCGCCGCCCACGACGGCCGGAACTCCTCGCACCTGGAGGAGATGTTCACGTACCTGCACGCGGCCGTCTACCACGACTTCTCGCGTGACGAGATCGACCTCACCGACGCCGCGACCGCCGACACCATGAGCCGGGCCGTCACCGACTTCGGCAACGCCGCACGGACCTTCGACGTCACCGCCTCCAACGCCCGGACCCTGCGCGAGGCCCTCTACGCCACCGGCCCCGGCATGCGCCAGACCCAGCTCGGCCTGATCAAGAAGGTCCTGGCCACCCTGGACGCCTCGCACCCCGCCACCAGCGGGGACGCGAACTGGGGCGGTGCCGCCCTCGCCGCCCTCACGGTCAACTACCTCGGCGTGTACCCGGGCAACCAGGACGCCGCCTTCCACGCCGCGGCCAAGGCCGACCCCGGCTACCGGGCCGCCTTCAAGGCCTTCGCCGGATACGGCCACCTCAAGGGCACCACGAACGCGTGGGTGGTCCGCGACGCGCTCGGCGAGTACGGCCGCTTCGGCCAGATCGACGGCCTCCAGGGCCAGATCTCCGCCGACCTCGGCGGCCTCCTGGAGCCGGTCAAGGCCACCTTCGGCAGCGGCAGCGAGCCCTGGGCCAAGATCGTCTCCTGGCTGAACACCTACAACGCGTGCAAGCAGTACGGGGTGTGCAAGGAGGACATCGAGAAGATGCTCTTCCCGAACACGTACACCTACGACAACGGCGCCATCAAGGTCCGCACGGCCCTCGACCGGGCCACCGTCGACCAGCTCTACTACGCGAGCAAGCAGGTCAAGACGCAGTTCCACCGCGTCGTCGGGACCGACCAGCCGCTGGCCGGCGACCCCAACACCACGCTGAACATCACGCTGTACGCCTCCCGCGCCGACTACGTGGCCTACCAGACGATGCTGTACGGCTACGGCACCGAGAACGGCGGCATGTACATCGAGAACGGCGCCACCTTCTACACCTACCAGCGCCGCGTCCCGCAGGACTCCTCCCTCACCCTCGAGGAGCTCTTCCGGCACGAGTATACGCACTACCTCAACGGCCGCTTCGCCGTGCCCGGGTTCTTCGGCGAGGGCCCCTGGTACGAGGGCGACCGGACGACCGCCATGGACGAGGGAACGGCCGAGTTCTTCGACGGCGCCACCCGCGACAACGGCATCGCCGTCCGCAAGTCCCTGGTCAAGGGCATCATTGCCGACACGGCCGGCGGCGGCCCGCGGATGACGGTCGAGCAGCTGCTGAACGCCACCTACGACGGCGACGGCTTCCGCTTCTACAACTACGCGGGCACCTTCTTCGAGTTCCTGTGGACCGAGAAGCCCTCGCTGCTGCGCGAGATGTACACCCACCTGCGGGCCAACGACGTGGCCGGGTACGACGCCTGGCGCCACCGGATGGGCTCGGACGCCTACCTCCAGCGCGACTACAACCGCTTCCTGGACGCGCAGATCGCCAAGGTCGACCAGCTCTACGTGCCGAACACCGTCTTCACGCCCAACGGCCAACTGCGCGACGCGGCGCTGGCGAACGTGAAGTCGTCCTTCGCGAGCGCCACCTACAACACCCCGGACTGCGTGGAGAACGGGGACCCGGGCAAGCGCCGGTTCACCTGTACCGGCCGGATCACCGCCAACCTGAAGGACTGGCGCAGCGACGACCAGAACTTCAAGGACATGTCGGAGACGGTGGACTACTTCATCCTCGACCGGGCGGGCGCGGCCTCCAACAACCTGGCCGACATGAACTGCTCCTTCGGCCCCGTGGAGATCTGGAGCGACCACAAGGCGGGGACGTCGAGTTACAGCTGCGAGGGCCCGCTGCGCAGCTGATCCGGCGCCGGCGGCCGGTCCCGGTCCGAACGGGGGGCGGGACCGGCCGCCGGACGGCCAGGCCGTGGGCCGACCCTAGGCACCTACTAAAGAATGTGACATATTACTGCCGTGCCCAAGAGACATCCCCTGGACGTCGTGATCATCGGCGCCGGCGTCGTCGGAGCCGCGATCGCCTACTACGCGGCCCGCGCCGGACTCTCCGTGGCCGTCGTCGACCGCGGCCCCGTCGCGGGCGGCACGACGGGAGCCGGGGAGGGCAACCTGCTCGTCTCCGACAAGGAGGCGGGCCCGGAGCTCGACCTGGCGCTGCTGTCGGCCGGCCTGTGGCGCGAACTCGCCGCCGTCCTCCCGTCGGAGATCGAGTACGAGGCCAAGGGCGGGCTGGTGGTCGCCCCGGACGAGGCTTCGCTGGCCGCTCTGCGGGAGTTCGCCGAAGGCCAGCGCAAAGCCGGGGTCGAAGCGGTCGAGGCGGGGGCCGACGAGCTCCGCGAGCTGGAGCCGCATCTGGCCCCGGGGCCGCCCGGCGGATTCCTGTACCCGCAGGACGCCCAGGTCCAGCCGGCCCAGGCGGCAGCGAGGCTGCTGGCCGCTTCGGGGGCCTCGGTCCACCTCGGACAGGAGGTGACCGGCATCCTCACGGGGCCCGGGGGCGTCCGCGGGGTGCGCACGCACGGCGGTGAACTCCTCGCCCCGGCGGTGGTGAACGCGGCCGGGACCTGGGGCGGGCGCATCGCGGAACTGGCCGGGGTGTCCCTTCCGGTGCTTCCGCGCCGCGGGTTCGTCCTGGTGACGGAGCCGCTGCCGAGGGTGGTCCGGCACAAGGTGTACGCCGCGGACTACATCGCCGACGTGGCGAGCGGCTCGGCGGCCCTGCAGTCCTCGGCGGTGGTGGAGGGCACGCCGGCGGGGCCGGTGCTGATCGGGGCGACCCGGGAGCGGGTGGGCTTCGACCGCTCCCTCTCGGTGGAGGCGCTGCGCCGCCTCGCAGCCCAAGCGGCGGCCCTCTTCCCCGTCCTGGCGGACGCCCACGTGCTCCGCACCTACCACGGGTTCCGCCCCTACCTCCCGGACCACCTCCCGGCGATCGGCCCGGACCCCCGGCTTCCGGGCCTCCTGCACGCCTGCGGCCACGAAGGGGCCGGCATCGGCCTGGCCCCGGCCACGGGCGTGCTGATCGCCGCCGCCCTGACGGGCACCGAACCCCCGCTCCCTCCGACCCCGTTCCATCCGGCCCGCTTCGACCAGGACCGGGCGCCATGACCGCCCGGCACCCGGCCGCCGTACATGCCACGCCCGAGGAGAACCCCCGATGAGCCCGACCCCCCGCACCCTCGTCGGCGGAGCCCCCTCGGCCACGTACGTGCTGCGCTTCGACGGCCGCGAGCTGACCGCCCAGGCCGGGCAGAGCATCGCCGCCGTGCTGTGGGGCGCCGGGATCCTCGCCTGGCGGACCACCCGCCAAGGCGGCGCCCCGCGCGGAGCGTTCTGCGGGATCGGCAGCTGCTACGACTGCCTCGTCACCGTCAACGGCCGCCCGAACCAGCGCGCCTGCCTCGTCCCCGCCCGCCCCGGGGACACCGTCACCACCCAGGAGGGAACCGGCCATGCCGAGCTCGGCGTCTGACACCGCCCCGCCCGACCTCGCGATCGTCGGCGCCGGCCCCGCCGGGCTGGCCGCCGCCGTCACCGCCGCCGGGCTCGGGCTGCGGGTCACCCTCCTCGACGCGGGGGAGCGGCCCGGCGGGCAGTACTACCGCCACCCCGCGCCGGGACTCGGGGCGGAGCGTCCCGAAGCGCTGCACCACGGCTGGGCCGCCTTCGCCGAGCGCGAAGCCGCCCTGCGGGCCCACGTGTCGGACGGCCGGATCACGTACCTGCCGGCCCACCACGTCTGGGCCGTGGTGCCGGACGGCGCCGACTGGACCCTGCACGCCGTCGCCGGCGCCGGTCCCGAGGAGGCGCCCGCCACCCTGCACGCCCGGGCCGTGCTCCTCGCCACCGGGTCCTACGAGCGGCAACTGCCCTTCCCCGGCTGGACCCTCCCCGGAGTGGTCGGGGCCGGCGGGGCCCAGGCCATGCTCAAGAGCGGGCTCGTACTGCCCGGCAGGCGCGTGGTCGTCGCGGGCAGCGGCCCGCTGCTGCTCGCCGTCGCCGGCTCCCTCGCGGCCGCCGGAGCCCGGGTGCCGGCCGTGGTCGAAGCCGCCGCGTACACCGCGTACGCCGGCCACCTCCCCGCCCTGCTCCGCAACCCCGGCAAGCTCGGCGAGGCCGCCACGTACGGCGGCGCCCTGCTGCGCCGCCACATCCGCCTCCTCACCCGGCACGCCGTGACCGAGGCCCACGGCGCCGACCGCGTCGAGGCCGTCACCGTGGCCCGCCTGGACCGGGACTGGCGGCCCGTGCCCGGCACCGCCCGCCGGATCCCCTGCGACGCCCTGGCCGTCGGCCACGGGCTCGTCCCGCAGCTGGAGCTGGCGACCGGCCTCGGCTGCGGCACCCGCCGCACCGCCGACGGCACCGTCGCCCTCGTACTGGACGCCGAGCAGCGGACCTCCGTCACCGGGATCTGGTCCGCCGGCGAGACCGGCGGCATCGGCGGCGCCCAACTGGCCCTCCTCGAAGGGGAGATCGCCGCGCACGCGATCGCCGGGCGGGCCGTGCCCGCCGCCCTCACCCGCCGCCGCGCCCGGCTGCGCGCCTTCGCCGGGGCCATGGGCGCCGCCCACCGGCCCGGCGACGGCTGGACCGGCTGGCTCCGCGACGACACCGACGTGTGCCGCTGCGAGGAGGTGCCGGCCGGCCGGATCCGCGAGGCCGTCGCCGAGCTCGGCGCGCGCGACGCCCGTACGGTCAAGCTCCTCACCCGCTCCGGCATGGGCTGGTGCCAGGGCCGCATGTGCGGACCGGCCGTCGCCGCCCTCGCCGGCGACGGGCCCGCGCCCGACCGGCGACCCCTGTCCTGCCCGGTTCCGCTGCGCCACCTCGCGCAACTGCCCCCGGCGGACGGCTGATCGGCCGCCGATCGGGCGGCCCGGACCCTTGTGGCCGCCTCGCACCCACTAGTAAAATGTCACACACCACTCTAGGGAGCTCTCTCATGACCGACGCGCACAACCCCGCGCCCACCACCGGTACGGACACCCGTACCCGCCCCTGGCACGGCATCATGGTCGCCACCGCGCTGCCGCTGCGCGAGGACCTCACCGTCGACCACGACGCCTACGCCGAGCACGTGGCCTGGCTCATCGCCAACGGCTGCGACGGCGTGGTCCCCAACGGCTCCCTCGGGGAGTACCAGACCCTCACCGACGAGGAGCGGGCCCGCGTGGTCCGTACCGCCGTCGAGGCGGCCGGCGACGGCGCCCGCGTCATGCCCGGCGTCGCCGCCTACGGCAGCGCCGAGGCCCGCCGCTGGGCCGACCAGGCCGCCGAGGCCGGGGCCGGCTCCGTACTCCTGCTGCCCCCCAACGCCTTCCGCGCCGACGAGGCGACCGTACGGGCCCACTACGCCGACGTCGCCCGGGCCGGGCTGCCCGTCGTCGCCTACAACAACCCCATCGACACCAAGGTGGACCTGACGCCCGCCCTGCTCGCCCGCCTGCACGGCGACGGCAGCATCGTCGCGGTCAAGGAGTTCAGCGGGGACGTCCGCCGCGCGTACGAGATCGCCGAACTCGCCCCCGGCCTCGACCTGCTCATCGGCGCCGACGACGTCCTCCTCGAACTCGCCCTGGCCGGCGCGGTCGGCTGGATCGCCGGCTACCCCAACGCCCTGCCCCGCTCCTGCGCCGAGCTCTACCGGGCGGCCGTCGCCGGGGACCTCGCCACCGCGCTGCCGCTGTACAAGTCCCTGCACTCGCTGCTGCGCTGGGACTCCAAGACCGAGTTCGTCCAGGCCATCAAGCTCTCCATGGACCTCGCGGGACGCCCCGGCGGCGCCACCCGCCCGCCCCGCTTCCCGCTCACCGGGGAGACCGAGGCGGCCGTCAGGGCCGCCACCGAGAAGGCCCTCGCCGAGGGGCACAACTAGTCCCCCCGAGGGACCGGAAGGGGACAGGAATGCGTACGCGCCACATCTACCACGCGGTGGACTCGCACACCGAGGGCATGCCGACCCGGGTGATCACCGGGGGCGTCGGGGTGATCCCCGGCGCCACCATGGCCGAGAAACGGCTCCACTTCATCGAGCACCTGGACCACGTCCGGACCCTGCTCATGTACGAGCCGCGCGGGCACTGCGCGATGAGCGGCGCCATCCTGCAGCCCCCCACCCGCCCGGACGCCGACTTCGGCGTGCTGTACATCGAGGTGTCGGGCCTGCTCCCCATGTGCGGGCACGGGACCATCGGGGTCGCCACCGTGCTGGTCGAGACGGGCATGGTGGAGGTCGTCGAACCCGTCACCACCGTCCGGCTCGACACCCCGGCCGGGCTGGTGAGCGTCGACGTCCGGGTCGAGGACGGGGCGGCCACCGCCGTCACCCTCACCAACGTCCCCTCGTTCTGCGCCGGACTCGACCTGAAGGCCGAGGTCCCCGGGCACGGCACCGTCACCTACGACCTCGCCTACGGCGGGAACTTCTACGCCTTCGTCGAACTCGACTCCCTCGGCCTCCCTTTCGACCGGGACCGCAAGGACGACCTGCTCGCCGCCGGACTCGCCGTCATGGACGCGATCAACGCCTCCGCCGACCGGCCCGTCCACCCCGAGAACCCCTCGATCTCCGGGGTCAAGCACGTCTACCTCGCCGCACCCGGCTCCGACGCCCGCCGCTCCCGGCACGCCATGGCCATCCACCCGGGCTGGTTCGACCGCTCTCCCTGCGGTA
The DNA here is from genome assembly GCF_042891345.1 of Streptomyces sp. NPDC001903. Taxonomy (NCBI): domain Bacteria; kingdom Bacillati; phylum Actinomycetota; class Actinomycetes; order Kitasatosporales; family Streptomycetaceae; genus Streptomyces; species Streptomyces sp. NPDC001903. The sequence goes on along the minus strand of NZ_JBIASZ010000007.1, from coordinate 160,009 downwards.
CGGGCACCAGCGCGCGCATGGCCCAGCTGCACGCCCGCAGCCTCCTCGGGCTGGGCGCGGACTTCGTCAACGAGTCCTTCATCGGCACCGAGTTCACCGGCCGGCTGATCGGGGAGACCACCGTCGGCGGGTTCCCTGCCGTCGTCCCCACCGTCACCGGGCGGGCGTGGATCACCGGCACCGCCCAGTACTTCCTCGACCCGTCCGACCCCTTCCCCGCGGGCTTCCTCCTGTGACCGCCGCGCCCGCCGTCGTGCGCACCGTGGACTACCACACCGCCGGGGAGCCCTTCCGGATCGTCGACTCCGCCGCGGGAGGCCTGCCGCCCGTACCCGGGGACACCGTCGCCGAGCGCTGCGCCACCGCCATCGGCCCCGGGGGCTCCGGGACGGCCCCGCGCCGCAGCCCCCTGGACGACGTGCGGCGGTTCCTCGTGCAGGAGCCGCGCGGACACGCCGGGATGTACGGCGGGTTCGTCGTGCCCCCGGACGACGACGGGGCCCACTTCGGCGTGCTGTTCTGGCACAAGGACGGCTACTCCACCGCCTGCGGCCACGGCACGATGGCCCTCGGCGCCTGGGCCGTGGACAGCGGCCGGGTCGCCGCGCCGGACGACGGGGACGGGCAGGTGCGGATCGACGTGCCGTCGGGGCGGGTCACCGCGACCGTGCACCGCGCGGGCGGCCGCACCACGGGGGTCACCTTCCGCAACGTCCCGGCCCGGGTCGGCGCCCGCAAGGTGGCGGTGGCGACCACCCTGGGCCTGGCGGAGGTGGACATCGCGCACGCCGGCGCCTGCTACGCATCCGTCGCCGCCCGGGACCTCGGCCTGCAGGTGACCCGGGCCGCGCTGCCCGAACTCGTCCGCGCCGGACAGGAGATCCGGGCCGCGCTGGCCTCCCATCCCGGGACCTGGCACCCCGGCGGGCCGCTGCTCTCCGGGGTCTACGGGGTGATCCTCCACGAGGAGCTGCCCGGGACCCCCTTCGGACCGCATCAGCGCAACGTCACCGTGTTCGCCGACGGGCAGATCGACCGCTCGCCCTGCGGCTCGGGCACCTCGGCGCGCCTCGCGCTGCTCGCGGAGGACGGCCGGATCGGGCCGGGCGAGGACCTGCTCCACGAGTCGGTGGTGGGCACGGTGTTCACGGGCCGGGTGGTGCCGGTGGGATCCCGGGACGGTCTGGTCACCGAGGTCACGGGCACGGCGTACCGCACGGGCGAGCACGCCTTCGTACGCGATCCACAGGACGCGCTCGGCGCGGGGTTCCTGTTGTGATCCCGCAGTTCGAAGCGGCGGAGACGGCCGCGCTCCTCACCCCGGCCGCGGCCGCCGACGCGCTGGCCGACGCACTGCGCGCCGGGCTGGACCCGGAGTCCTGCCCGCAGCGCTCGGCGCTGCCCGTGCCGGGAGGGGGCGAGCTGCTGCTGATGCCGGCCGCGGCGGGGGAGTACGCCGGGGTGAAGATCGCCGGGGTGGCGCCCGGCAATCCGGCCCTCGGGCTCCCCCGGATCACCGGCTCGTACCTGCTGATGGACGGGGTGACGCTGCGCCCGCTGGCCCTGTTCGACGGCGCGGCGCTGACCGCGCTGCGCACCCCGGCGGTCTCGGCGCTCGCCCTGCGGTACCTGGCGCCGGCCGGGCGGGCCCTGCGGCTGGTGCTCTTCGGCGCCGGCCCGCAGGCGTACGGGCACCTCGAAGCGGTGCTGCAGGTGAGCGAGTTGGCGCAGGCGGTGGTGGTGGGGCGCGACCCGGGGGCCGCGGAGCGGCTGGCGGCGCACGCCCGCGGCCTGGGGGTGCGGGCCCGTACGGGCACGGCGTCGGACGTGGCGGAAGCGGACCTGGTGCTCTGCTGCACCACGGCCCGCGAACCCCTCTTCGACGGACGGCTGGTGGCCCCGGGGGCGACGGTGGTGGCGGTCGGTTCGCACGAGCCGGACGCCCGGGAGACCGACACCGCGCTGGTGCGCAGGGCGGCGGTGTACGTGGAGTCGCGGGCGGCGGCCCTGCGCGAGGCGGGGGACCTGCTGGTGCCGGAGGCCGAGGGGGCGATCGGTCCCGGTCATATCAACGGCACCCTGGCCGACCTGGTGGCCGGCCGGATGCCGGCGGCCGGGGCGCCGGGTTCTCCACAGCTCTTCAAGAGCGTGGGCATGGCCTGGGAAGATCTCGCTGTGGCGGTGGCGATGTATCGCGCCGCCGGAGGCGCCACCGCTCGGGGATCAAGCGCAACGTGACATTGTACGCTGTCCTCTGCACTCGGTGGTGCACAGCCGGTTCGGAGGAAGAGCAATGGGTGACCTGAAGCAGCACAGTCTCATCAAGGCCCAGGAACGGCTCCGCGACCAGGTCGGCCACGCCCTTCGAGCAGCCCTGATAGCGGGTGAACTGCGCCCCGGCAGCGTCTACTCGGCGCCGGGTCTGGCCGCCGAGCTCGGGGTCTCCGCCACGCCGGTCCGCGAGGCGATGCTCGACCTGGCCCGCGAGGGACTGGTGGAGCCCGTCCGCAACAAGGGCTTCCGGATCACCGAGGTCAGCGAGCGCGACCTGGACCAGTACACCGAACTGCGCACCATGATCGAAGTGCCGACCATCGGCCGGATCACGAAGATCGCCACGGCGGAGCAGCTGGAGGAGCTGCGGCCCATCGCCGAGGAGATCGTCACCAGCGCCCGCGAGCACAACCTCATCGGCTACCTGGAGGCGGACCGCCGCTTCCACCTCTCCCTGCTGGCCCTGGCGGGCAACGACCGGCTGGTCGAGACGGTCGGCGACCTGCGCAAGCGCTCGCGCCTGTACGGACTGACGGGCCTGGACGAGGCGGGGAAGCTGGTCTCCTCCGCCGAGGAGCACATCGAACTGCTGGACCTGATGATCGCCGGGGACGCGGCGGCGGCGGAGGCCTGCATGGTCCGCCACCTCGGCCACGTCCGCTCGCTCTGGGCCCAGGGCCGCGACGAGCCGGTGGGCCGCACCCCGGGGGGGCTCGGCTCGGGCCTGTAGGCGGACCCGGCGGCGGCAGACCCGGCGGATCCCGGCGGACCCCTCGGACCGTGCGGCCCCTGCGGTCGGCCGGGCGCGGGCCGGGCGCGCTCAGCCGTCGAGCCAGCGCCGGCGCCCCGGTCCCGTCGGGTGGGTGCCCGTCACGCCCATGACCACCGAGTAGAGGCTGGTCTCGGCGGTGATGAAGAGCCGGTTGCGCTTGGCGCCGCCGAAGGAGATGTTCGCGACCGCCTCGGGGACGCGCAGCCGCCCGATCAGCGTGCCGTCGGGGTCGTAGCAGTGCACCCCGTCGTCCATGGCGGCGACCCAGAGCCGGCCGCCGTCGTCGAAGCGGAGGTTGTCGAAGCGGGCCTTGCCGGGGGCCGCCTCGGCGAAGACCTTCCCCTCGGACAGCGTGCCGTCCTCGCGCACGTCGAAGACGCGGATGAAGCCCGCCCGGGTGTCGGAGACGAACAACTGCCGCTCGTCGCCCGAGAAGACCAGCCCGTTCGGTGCGCCGAAGCCGTCGGCGACCAGCCGCACCTCGCCCGTGGCCGGGTCGACGCGGTAGACGTTGTTGGAGCCGATCTCGCTCTGCGCGCGGTGGCCCTCGTAGTCGCTGGTGATGCCGAAGTCCGGGTCGGAGAACCAGATCGAACCGTCGGACTTCACCGCCGCGTCGTTGGGGCTGTTCAGCCGCCTGCCCTGCCACCGGTCCGCCAACACGGTGACGGTGCCGTCGTGTTCGGTGCGCGTCACGCGCCGGTTGCCCTGCTCGCAGGTGACGAGCCGGCCCTGCCGGTCGAGGGTGTTGCCGTTGGTGTGCCCGGCGGAGCGGCGGAAGACGCCCACGGCCCCCGTCTCCTCGTCCCAGCGCAGCATCCGGTCGTTGGGGATGTCGCTCCAGACCACCTGCCGCCAGGCGGGCACGTAGAGCGGCCCCTCGGCCCAGCGGCAGCCGGTGTACAGCACCTCCAGCGCGTCGTCTCCGTTCATGCACCGGCCGGTCCGGAACCGGTCGTCGAGCATCTCGTACAGCCCGGGGCGCTGGCTGGTCATGGCGCTTCCCTTCTCCTCAGACATCCATTTGCCGAATGAAATCTGGTCTGAGTTGAAGATTGCAGGATGGGATATGGCTGCTGCAAGGAGATCTCGAACGGAGAGTTGTGGATCACATCGACGGTCGCGTCGGCCGTCACCTCGGCGGACCGCATCGGCCGCCGCTTACCCTGTGGGAATGATCAAGCCGACAGAGCTGGTGATATTCGACTGCGACGGCGTCCTGGTCGACAGTGAGCGCCTCGCCGTCCGCCTCCAGGTCGAGCTCGGGGCGGAGTTGGGCTGGCCGCTCACCGCGGACGAGGTGGTCGAGCGCTTCATCGGGCGTTCCAGGGAGTCCATCGTCGAGCAGATCGCGGAGCGGCTCGGCGCGCAGAGCGCAGGCCTCTGGTGGAAGCTGCTCATCCAGCGGCACCGCGATGCGGTCGACCTCGCCCTGGACCCGGTGGACGGGGTGCTCGAGGCGCTCGACGGGCTCGCCGCCCTCGCCCTGCCGACCTGCGTCGCCTCCAGCGGATCGCACGAGAAGATGAGGCACACGCTCGGGCGCACCGGACTCTACGGCCGCTTCGAGGGCCGCATCCACAGCGCGAGCGAGGTCTCCCGGGGCAAGCCGGCCCCGGACCTCTTCCTGTACGCCGCCCGCCGGATGGGCGTCGACCCGGCCGCGTGCGCGGTGGTCGAGGACAGCGGGCCCGGCGTCCGGGCGGCCAGGGCGGCGGGGATGCGCGCCTTCGGCTACTCCGGCGGCCCGACCCCCGCCGAGCGGCTCGAAGGCCCCGCAACGATCGTCTTCGACGACATGCGCAGGCTGCCGGAGCTGCTCGCCGGGCGCTGACCCGCCGACAACACCCCGCAGGGGGACGGGATTTGGGCACGTCTGGATAACGACGGTGCCAACCCCTTGTCAGTGCAATTTCACATTACTATGTTACCGGTCACATCATAGAGCGCGGCCCTTCACTGGAGTGACCCATGACCAAGCGCACCCAACTCGCCCTCGCCACTGCCCTCGTGGCGGCACTCGCACTCGGCGCCTCGGGCTGCTCCGACCCCAAGAAGGGCTCCACCGGCGCAGGCGCGAGCAATCCCGCCGCCGCCAACGACGGCAAGACCCTCGGCGGGACCCCGGTCAAGGGCGGGACCCTGACCGTCCTGTCCAACCAGGACTTCGCCCACCTCGACCCCGCCCGCAACTGGGTCATGCCGGCCATGGACTTCGGGACCCGCCTCCTCTACCGCACGCTCGTCACCTTCAAGGCCGAGCCCGGCAAGGCCGGCAGCGAGCTCGTCCCCGACCTGGCCACGGACCTCGGCACCCCCTCCAACGGCGGCAAGACCTGGACCTTCACCCTCAAGGAGGGCGTGAAGTACGAGGACGGATCGCCGATCAAGGCGCAGGACATCAAGTACAACGTCGAGCGCTCCTTCGCCCCCGACCTCACCGGCGGCCCCGACTACGCCGCCCAGTACCTGGCCGGCGGCGAGGGCTACAAGGGCCCGCTCCAGGGGCAGCACCTGGACTCCGTCAAGACCCCCGACGACCGCACCGTCGTCTTCGAACTGAAGCGCCCGGTCGCCGAGTTCTCCGCCACCGCCACCCTCCCCACCTTCGCCCCGGTCCCGCAGTCCCAGGAGAAGGGCACCCAGTACGACGCCCGCCCGTTCTCCTCCGGCCCGTACAAGATCGAGTCGTACGACCGGGACAAGAAGCTGGTCCTCGTCCGCAACGAGCACTGGGACCCGAAGACCGACACCGTCAGGAAGGCCTACCCCGACAAGTTCGTCGTGGTGATGGGCCTCAAGGGCGGACAGATCGACGACCGGATCATCGCCGGCGAGGGCGCCGACGCCTCCGCCGTCCAGTACATGGACATGCGCCCCGAGAGCGCCCCCAAGGTGCTGCCGAAGCCCGAGGTCAAGGCGCGCCTGCTCGCCGAGTCCCAGGGCTGCACCGAGATGCTCTACCTGAACAACTCCCGGGCGCCCTTCAACGATCCCAAGGTCCGCGAGGCCATGCAGTACGCCGTCGACAAGGAGGCGGTGATCACCGCGGGCGGCGGCCCGGCCCTCAACGAGGTCGCCACCGCCTACCTGCCCCCGGCACTCTCCGGCGGCAAGCAGGCCGACACCCTGAAGATCGCCCCGGCGGGGGATCCGGCCAAGGCCAAGGAACTCCTCAAGGCCGCCGGCAAGGATTCCCTCAAGGTCTCCCTCGCCGTCTCCACCGGCGACAAGGGCAAGGCCGAGGCCATCCAGCAGGGCCTGTCCCGCGTCGGCATCGAGGTCGTCGTCGACACCATCGACCCCGGTGCGTACTACGACGTCATCGGGGACCTCTCCACCACCCCCGACATGACCCTCTCCGGCTGGTGCCCCGACTACCCCTCCGGCTCCACCTGGATCCCCTTCGTCTTCGACGGACGCACCATCAAGGAGAAGGGCAACCAGGGCAACAACAGTCAGTTCCGCGACGAGGCCACCATGAAGCGGATCGACGAGATCAACGCCATGGCCGACGCCAAGCAGGCCAACCAGGCCTGGATCGACCTCGACGCCGAGATCATGAAGAAGTCCCCGGCCGTCCCGGTCCTGCTGGAGCGCAAGCCGCTGCTCGTCGGCCCCAACATCGCCGGCGCCTACGGCCACCCCGTGTGGACCGGAACCATCGACTACGGCACGGTCGGCCTCAAGGACCCCTCGAAGAGCCAGGGCTGAGGGATACGGACCCCGACACCATGACCACCACCGCACCCGGAGCCGGAGGCGAGGCCGCGAAGGCTCCGGCCCCGGCCCCGGCCCCGGGCGGGCCACCGGCCCCCGGCGCCGCCGAAGGCGGTCCCGCCCCGGCGGCAGCGCCCGGCAGCAGCCCCTGGCAGCTCGCCCGGCGCGAGCTCCGCCGCCGCCCCGCCGTCCGCGTCAGCCTCGGCGTCGTCCTCCTCTTCGTCCTGATGGCCGCCACCGCGCCCTGGCTGGGCGCGCTCGGCGGCTGGTCCCCCGAGGAGTTCGACAAGAGCGCCATCGACCCCTACCTCGGCGGCCAGCCCCTCGGCTCCCTCGGCGGGATCAGCCCCGAACACTGGCTCGGCGTCGAACCCGTCACCGGCCGCGACCTGTTCGCCCGCGTCGTCCACGGGGCCCAGGTCTCGCTCCTCATCGCCTTCGCCGCCACCGCGATCGTCGTCGTCGCGGGCACCGCCGCCGGGATCGCCGCCGGCTACTTCGGCGGCCGCACCGACACGGTCCTGTCCCGGCTCATGGACCTGACCATGTCCTTCCCCTCCCTCATCTTCATGATCGCGATGCTGTCGGTGGCCAAGGACGTCAACCGCATCGTGCTCATGACCGCCGTCATCGGCGTCTTCGGCTGGCCCGGCGTGGCCCGCGTCGTCCGCGGCCAGACCCTCTCGCTCAAACACCGCGAGTACGTGGACGCCGCCCGCGTCGGCGGCGCCGGCCCCTGGCGGATCCTGACCCGCGACATCCTCCCGGGAGTCTCGGGCCCGGTCATCGCCTACACCACCCTGCTCATCCCCGGCATGATCAGCACCGAGGCCGCGCTCAGCTACCTCGGCGTGGGCGTGCGCCCGCCGACCCCGTCCTGGGGCCAGATGATCGCCGAGTCCGTCGCCTTCTACGAGACCGACCCCATGTACTTCGTCATCCCGAGCACCTTCCTCTTCCTCGCGGTACTCGCCTTCACCCTGCTCGGCGACGCCCTGCGCGACATCCTCGACCCGAGGGGCGGCCGCAGTTGATCCTCTACCTCGCGCGCCGGCTGCTCGCCCTCGCGGGCGTCCTGCTCGCCATCGCCGCCGTCACCTTCCTCATCTTCTACGTCCTGCCCACCGATCCGGCCGCGGCCGCCTGCGGCAAGACCTGCAGCGCCGAGCGGCTGGCCGACGTACGGGCGTACCTGGGCCTCGACCAGCCCGTCTGGCGGCAGTTCGCCGACTTCCTCACCGGCATCTTCACCGGCCGCACCCTCGGCACCGGCCAGTACGCCGTCCAGTGCGACTTCCCGTGCCTGGGCTACTCGTACGAGAACTCCCTGCCCGTGTGGGACCTGCTGATGGACCGCCTCCCCGTCTCCGCCTCCCTCGCCGTCGGCGCCGCCGCGCTGTGGCTGCTGCTCGGCCTCGGCGCCGGGGTCACCGCCGCCCTGCGCAAGGACACCGCCACCGACAAGGCCCTGATGGTCGGCGCGGTCGCCGCCGCCTCGCTGCCCGTCTACTTCACCTCCGTGATGCTCATCTACGGGGTCATCCGGGTCGCCGGGCTGCTGCCCTACCCCACCTACCAGGCCTTCACCGACAACCCCTTCGGCTGGACGGCCAACCTGCTGCTGCCCTGGACCGCGCTCGCCCTGCTGTACGCGGCCATGTACGCCCGACAGAGCCGCGGCTCGATGATCGAGGCGATGGCCGAGCCGTACATCCGCACCGCCCGCGCCAAGGGCATGCCCGAGCGCACGGTCGTCGTCAAGCACGGCCTGCGCTCCGGGATGACCCCGATCCTCACCATCTTCGGCATGGACCTCGGCGGGCTGCTCGCCGGCGCCGTCATCACCGAGTCCATCTTCGGACTCCCGGGCATCGGACGGCTGTTCTACGGGGCCCTGGTCAGCTCGGACCAGCCGGTGGTCCTCGGGGTCACCCTGCTGGCCGCCTTCTTCATCGTCGTCGCCAACCTCGTCGTCGACCTCCTGTACGCCGTCATCGACCCGAGGGTGAGGTACTGATGGCCGCACCAGCCACCGCCCCCCTGCTGGAGGTGCGCGACCTGCGCGTCACCTTCGCCACCCCGCGCGGCCCCGTACGGGCCGTCGACTCGCTCGCCTTCACCGTCGAGGCCGGGCGGACCCTCGGCATCGTCGGGGAGTCCGGATCCGGCAAGTCCGTCACCTCGCTCGCCGTCATGGGACTGCACCGGGGCGCCGAGGTCGGCGGCTCCATCGCGCTCGCCGGGCAGGAGCTCACCGGGATGTCCGAGAAGGAGCTGTCCCGGCTGCGCGGCCGGAAGATGGCCATGATCTTCCAGGACCCGCTGTCCAGCCTGCACCCCTACTACACGGTCGGCGAGCAGATCGCCGAGCACGTCCGCGTGCACTTCAGGGCCGGCCGGGCCGCCGCCCGCAAACGGGCCGTCGACATGCTGGGCGAGGTCGGCATCCCGGAGCCGGCCCGCCGGGCGGGGGAGTACCCGCACCAGTTCTCCGGTGGCATGCGTCAGCGCGCGATGATCGCCATGGCCCTGGCCTGCGAACCGGATCTGCTGATCGCCGACGAGCCGACCACCGCCCTGGACGTGACCGTGCAGGCGCAGATCCTGGAGCTCATCGCCCGGCTCCAGCAGGAGCGCGGCCTCGGCGTCGTGATGATCACGCACGACCTGGGGGTCGTCGCGCGCGTCGCCCACGAGGTGCTGGTCATGTACGGCGGCCGGGCGGCCGAACAGGCCGGGGTCGACGAGCTGTTCGCCGACCCCGCGCATCCGTACACCCGGGGCCTGCTCGACTCGCTGCCCCGGCTGGACGACGCCGACGACGAGCCGCTGCGGACCATCCCCGGCTCCCCGCCCTCCCTGCTCGCGCCCGCCCCGGGGTGCGCCTTCGCCCCGCGCTGCGCGGTCGCCGCCGCCGGCACCGCCGCGGAGCGGGAGCGCTGCGCGGGCGAACGTCCCGAGCTCCTGCCCCGCGGCGGCCCCGGCCGGCTGGCCGCCTGCCATGTGGCGGGGCGTACAACAGCGGCGGCCCCCGTTGCCGGCGCCGCCGAACCGGAGGTGTGCCGATGAGTACGTCCGTACCCGCCCGGGCGCCCGGGCCGGCCGCAGCGGACCGGACCCCGCCGGCGCTGCTCTCCGTACGCGACCTGACCATGGCCTTCCCCGGCCGGCGCTCCGCGTCCGGGCGCCGGGGAGCACCCGTGCGCGCCGTCGACGGGATCTCCTTCGACCTCGCGGCCGGCGAAACCCTCGGCCTGGTCGGGGAGTCGGGCTGCGGGAAGTCCACCACCGGCCGGATGCTGGTCCGGCTGCTGGAGCCCACGTCCGGCGCCGTCACCTTCGACGGACGCGACATCACGAGGCTGTCGCAGCGCGCACTGCGCCCGCACCGCCGCCACCTCCAGATGGTCTTCCAGGACCCGCACTCCTCCCTCAACCCCCGCCAGACGGTGGCCCGGATCATCTCCGACCCGCTGCTCGTACAGGGCTGGTCGGCCTCCGACGCGCGCCGCCGTGCGGCCGAGCTGATGGACCTGGTCGGGCTGATCCCGGAGCACATCGACCGCTACCCGCACGAGTTCTCCGGCGGCCAGGCCCAGCGCATCGGGATCGCCCGCTCGCTGGCCACCAGCCCCCGGCTGATCGTCGCCGACGAGCCGGTCTCCGCCCTCGACGTCTCCGTCCAGGCGCAGATCGTCAACCTGATGGAACGGCTGCGCCGCGAACTGGGCCTGGCGTACGTGTTCATCGCGCACGACCTGTCCGTCGTGAAACGGGTCAGCGACCGGGTCGCCGTCATGTACCTCGGCCGCATCGTGGAGATCGGCGAGAAGCGCGCCCTGTACGAGAACCCCCAGCACCCGTACACCCGGGCGCTGCTGTCCGCCGTACCGCTGCCGGATCCGGCGGCCGAGCGGCGGCGCGAGCGGATCGTGCTGCTCGGCGATCCGCCGAGTCCGGCCGCCCCGCCCCCGGGCTGCACCTTCCACCCGCGCTGCCCGAAGGCGCAGGAGGTCTGCCGCACCGACCGCCCGCTGCTGCGGATCACCGCCGCCCGCGAGGTGGCCTGCCACTTCCCCGGTGACTGACGGGGATCCAGGGGAAGAGGGAGGACCCCGGGCCGACACGATCGGCCCGGGGTCCTCCCGCTGTCCGCGCTCCGCCGCGCCGATGGCATGATCGCGGCGTGACCAGCGAAACCACCCGGCCGGGCCCCGCGAAATTCGTCCTCTTCGACGTCGACGGCACGTTGATCGACGCGGTGGCCAACCAGCGCCGGGTCTGGGCGCAGTGGGCGGCGCGGTACGGACTCGATCCCGACGAGGTCCACCGCGTGGCGCTGCGGACCCGCCCCCTGGAGACCTTCGCGGAGGTGGCGCCCGGGCAGGACCCGCAGGCGTGCCTGGCCGCGCTGCACGAACTGGAGGACGAGGACGTCCGCTCCGGTCTCTACGCCGCCTTCCCCGGCGCGCCCGAGCTGCTGTCCGGCCTGCCCTCGGGCCGGTGGGCCCTGGTGACCTCGAACTACGAGCACCGGGTGCGCGGCCGGTTCGCCCGGACCGGACTGCCGGTTCCGGGCGTGCTCGTGGACGCCGGCGCCGTGGCCGAGGGCAAGCCGTCGCCGGTCCCCTATCTGCTGGCCGCGGAGCGCCTCGGTGCCGCGCCGCAGGACTGCCTGGTCATCGAGGACGCCCCGTCCGGCGTCGAGTCCGGGCTGCGGGCCGGCATGACGGTGTGGGGGGTCAACACCCCGGCTCCGGTGGACGGGGTGCACCGCCACTTCACGAGCCTGCACGAGGCGGCGCCCGCCATCCTCGCCTTCGCGGCGGGATCGCCCACCGTCTAGGGGGTGTCGTCAAAGTCCCTTCTGGCCGGGCCGTCAGGCGAGTTCGCGGCGGAAGAACTCCAGCTCCAGCGCCGTGATCTTCTCCCGGGTCCCGTTCGGGGTCATGTGCGTGACCCCGGGCAGGGCCAGGAGCTGGTGGGGGCGGCCCGCGTCGGTCAGCGCCTGGGAGAGCCGCAGGGTGTGGGAGGGGTGGACGTTGTCGTCGGCCAGGCCCGTGATCAGCAGCAGCGGCCGGGTCAGGTGCGGGGCGTCGGGAAGCAGGGAGTCCCGCTCGTAGACGTCGGGGTGGTCCCGGGGGAGGCCCAGGTACCGCTCGGTGTACGCCGTGTCGTACTGCCGGAAGTCGGTCGGTGCGGCTCCGGCGGCCGCCGCGTGGAAGACGTCCGGGCGGCGCAGCACCGCCATCGCGGAGAGGTACCCGCCGTACGACCAGCCGCGCACCCCGACCCGGCCGAGGTCCAGGTCCGGATGGCGGGCGGCGAGCGCGTGCAGGGCCGCGACCTGGTCGTCGAGGGTGACCTCGGAGAACCCGCGGTACACGGCGTGGGTGAAGGCGGGGGACACGTACGGGGTTCCGCGGTTGTCCACGGTCACCACCGCGAAGCCCCGGTCGGCCCACCACTGGCGCTGCTGCCAGCGGCGCGGCTCGGCGCAGACGTCCTGGTGGCCGGGGCCGCCGTAGCTGTCCATGAGCACGGGCAGCCGCCGGCCGGGGACGTGGCCGCGCGGGAGCACGAGCGCGGTGGGGATGCCGTGCTCGGTGACCCGCTCCAGTACCGGGACCACCCGGTAGGGCAGCGGAGCGGACAGGTCGCGGGGGACGAACTCCCGTCCGTCGGCGGTGCGTACGGTCCGCCGGATCCCGTCGGCGTCGGCGCTGGTCAGCAGCAGGGTCCCGGCCGAGGCCTGGACGCCGTGCACGCCGGGGCCGTCGGCGAGCGGGGTCGGCTCGCCGGTGGCCGGGTCGAGGAGCAGCACCTGCTGTTCGGCGGGGTCGCGCTGTCCGGCCTCGATCAGCAGCCGGTCCTGGTGGACCCCCGCCACCCGGCGGACCTGGATCCCGTTCCCGGTCAGCAGGTTCCCGTCCACGGCGAGGGCGCGGGCGCCGCCGCCGGGGGTGTCGGCGGCGGTGAGCATCCGCCCGTCGGCCAGCCGGGCGGGGGTGCCGGGCAGCATCGGGTCGACCCACTGGGGGTGCACGGTGCGCGACAGCTCCCGGGTGCGGCCGGTGGCCGGGTCGGCGGTGAGCAGCAGCACGTTCTGCTGGAGCCGGTCCTGGACGGTCAGCAGGATCTCGGTCGGCGACTCCCAGCCGGCGTCGGAGACGTACGGGTACGCCGCCGCGTCCCACTCCAGCCGTACCCGGGCGCCGTCCGGGCCGAGCACCCACAGCTGGACCTCGGCGTTGGGCCCGCCCGCCTCGGGGTACGCGAAGTCCTCGGCGGGGAGCTCGGGGTGCGCGGGATCGGCGAAGTGGCGTCGCTGGAGGGCGGTTTCGTCGACGCGGGCGGCCAGCAGGGTCTCCCCGTCGGGGGACCACCAGTGGCCCCGGTCCCGGCCCAGCTCCTCGGCGGCGGCGAACTCGGCGAGGCCCCAGCGGGCCCCGTCGGCGGGGCTGATCCGGCCGCCGGGGTGGGTGTGGAGGGCGTCGCCGCTGACGTACGCGGTGCGCGAGCCGTCGGCGTTGAGGCGGGGGTCGAGGGCGGGCCCGGCGGCCGGGATCTCCTCGGCCGGCTTTCCCTTCCCCTCGGCGGCGCCGCCACAACTCACCCGGTACAGCCGCCCGTACAGCGGGAACACGGCGCTGCGGCCGTCGCCGGAGAGCGCGTACGAGCCGATCCCGGCGGCCACGAGGCGGATCCGCTCCCGCAGCCGGCGCTCGGCGGCCGGCAGGGCGCCCGGCTCGGGGGAGAGCTCGCGGGGATCGGCGAGCCGGGTCTCGGCGCCGGTGGCGGTGTCCAGGACCCAGAGGCTGTCGAAGGCGTCGGTGGGGCCGGTGGAGCGGAGGAACCAGAGCAGCCGGCCGTCGTCCCCGAAGGAGAACGCGCGCGGGGCGCCGTACGTGAAGCGGCCGGTGCTCGCGGAGAGCCTGAGGAAGTCATCCATGATCGGTAGTGTGTCATGTGAAATGGCACACTGTACATGTCATGCGGCCTAGGCCATTCGAGTGGTGTACCCCCCGAACCAGGTTTAGCGTCGAAAAGGTGGACGGGAACGCTGCGCAGGTCGGCAACACGAACGACGGCAAGGTCAGAGGAAGCGGCAACGGCCTCGCGCTGTTCGTCATCGCGTCCTGCCAGCTCATGGTCGTCCTCGACATCACCATCGTGAACATCGCGCTTCCGCACATCCAGACGGCCCTCGGCTTCTCCACCGAAAGCCTGTCCTGGGTCGTCAACGCCTACACCCTCACCTTCGGCGGACTCCTCCTCCTCGGCGGGCGCACCGGCGACATCCTCGGCCGCAAGCGCGTGTTCATCTTCGGCATCCTGCTCTTCGGCCTGGCCTCGCTGCTCGGCGGCCTCGCACAGAACGAGGGCCAGCTGATGGCCGCCCGTGCCCTGCAGGGCGTCGGCGGCGCCATCGCCTCCCCGACCGCCCTGGCCCTGATCACCACCACGTTCCGGGAAGGCCCGGCGCGCAACCGGGCGTTCGGCGTGTTCGCGGCCGTCTCGGCGGGCGGCGGCGCGATCGGACTGCTGGCCGGCGGCGTCCTCGTCGAATGGCTGGACTGGCGCTGGGTGCTCTTCGTCAACGTGCCCATCGCCGTGGCCATCGCGGTGATGGCCACGCGGGTCATCCGCGAGTCCGAACGCCACCCCGGACACTTCGACCTCGCCGGCGCGCTGCTGTCCACGCTGGGCATGGTGGCCCTCGTCTACGGCTTCATCCGCGCCTCCCAGGAGGGCTGGACCGACCCGATCACCCTCGGATCCTTCGGGGCGGCCGTGGTCCTGCTCCTGCTGTTCCTCCTCAACGAGCGGCGCTCGCCGCAGCCGATCACCCCGCTGCACATGTTCGCCGACCGCAACCGGGCCGGCTCTTACGGCATCATGCTCTTCCTCGCCTGCGCGATGTTCGGCATGTTCTTCTTCCTGACGCTGTTCGTGCAGAACGTGCTGGGCTTCAGCCCGATCCAGGCCGGCCTCGCGTTCCTCCCGGTGAGCGTGGTCATCGCCATCGGTGCGGGCATCACCTCCCAGCTGCTGCCCAAGGTCGGGCCCAAACCCTTCATGGTGGCGGGCGCCCTGTGTTCGGCGGCCGGGCTCGCCTGGCTGACGCAGACCGACGTCCACTCGACGTACCTCGGCAGCATCCTGGGCCCGGTGCTCGTCTTCAGCCTCGGCATGGGCATGCAGTTCGTCTCGCTGACCCTGATGGCCCTGTCCAACGTCGCCGACCGGGAGTCGGGCGCGGCGTCCGGACTGCTCAACACGACGCAGCAGGTGGGCGGATCGCTCGGACTGTCGATCCTGGTCACGGTCTTCGGCACGGCCAGCCGCAACGAGGCCCACGACCAGGTCCCGGCCTTCCTGAGCCAGGCCAACCCGGTCCAGAAGGCCCTTTTCGTGCGCACCGGACAGCTCCCGGACCCGTGGGGCGACCAGGTGCTCACCTCGGGCGTGAGCGCCGCGTTCATCGTCGCCGCCGGCTTCGCCCTGGTCGCGGCGCTCATCGCCCTGTTCGTGATCCAGGTACGCCCCTCGGACCTGGAACGGCTCAAGGGGAACCACACGCCGGCGGCGGTCTGAGGCCGACCGGAACGGCCCGGCCGCGCCTTGCGGGGCCGGCCCGGGCCGTCACCGTTCAGCCCGCGACGTTCCGGTCCAACCCTCGGCGCTCCGGTTCAGCCCTCGGCCCGGTTCAGCCTTCGGCCCGGTTCAGCCCTCGGCGCGCCGGAGCCGGCAGCGCATCGGGCCCTCCGCCCGGAGGGTGATCCCGGCGGTGACCGGGACGTCGGTGTCCACGGCCTCGAACGCGTGGCCGCGCAGGATCATCGCCAGCGCGATCACCGACTCCAGCATCGAGAAGTGCTGCCCGATGCAGGCGCGCGGGCCGCCGCCGAACGGGAACCAGGCGTAGCGGGGGCGCCCGGCCTCCGCCTGCGCAGTGAACCGGTCCGGGTCGAAGCGGTCCGGGTCCGGCCAGTAGCGGGGGTGGCGGTGCGTGACCCACGGGGCCAGGATCACGTCCGCGCCCGCCGGGATGGTCAGGCCGCCGACCTCGGTGGCCGCGACCGCGCTGCGGCCGATCACCGGAGCCGCCGGGTAGAGCCGCATCGCCTCCTTGAGGACCTGCGTGAGGTACGGGAGCCGGTCGAGGTCGGCGGCCTCCGGCGTACGGTCGCCCAAGACGTGGGAGACCTCCGCGCGGGCCCGCGCCTGCTGCTCGGGGTGGCGGGCCAGCAGGTGCAGGGAGAAGGCGAGCGAGGTGGCGGTCGTCTCGTGCCCGGCGAGCAGGAAGATCAGTACCTGGTCGCGCAGTTCGGCCGCGTCGAACTCCCCGTCGTCGGTGCTCGTGGCGGCGGCGAGCAGGCTGAGCAGGTCCTCGCCGGCGGCCGTACCCCCACCGCGGCGGGCGGCGATGATGGCGTCGCACGCCGCGTACAGCTCGTCCATCGCGGCGGCCGCCCGCCTGTTGCCCGGCGTGGGCCAGCTGCGCGGGAAGTTGGCGGGGGAGTAGCCACGGCGCAGCACGTACTCGGTGATGACCGGAAAACACCGGTCGACGACGTCGACGGTGGTCTCGACGTCGGTGCCGAAGAGGATGCGGGCGACCGCGCGCAGGGCGAGCCGCATCATCTCCTCGCCGACGTCGACCACGGAGTCCGGGGCCTGCTCCCAGCCCGCGACCACGGCCCGGGTCTCGGCGGCCACGGCCGCGGCATAGCCGTCGACCCGGCGCTTGGTGAACAGTGGCTGGACCAGCCGCCGCTGGCGCAGGTAGTCCTGGTCCTGGCTGGTCAGCAGGCCGTTCCCGAAGGAGTCCCGGAGCTCCTGGTAGAAGGTGTTGTCCTTGCGGAAGTTGGCCGACTCCGAGGCCAGGACCTGCTGCGCTCCCTCGGCCGAGAAGACCCCGTAGAGCTCGGCGCGCAGTCCGGGCGGACCGGCGGTGATCCGTACGACGTCGCCGTGCCGGTGCCGGGCGCGCAGGTAGGTCCCGAGCGAGTCCGACTTCAGGTCGAAGAGGGAGCCGAGCAGAGGGACCCCGCCGAGCGTCGGAACCTCCGTACCGCTTCCGGATTCCGTCCCTGTCCCCATTGCCATCGCCGCCCCCTCGACACCGCCCGTACCGACGCGCCCGATTCTGCACGCCGGAGGCCCGACACGCCGAGGACACCGGGGCAGACCGGCCGGATCCAGCCGCACGGCCGACCGGCCGAGCTGCCGCAGGGCCGACCGGCCGTGCGGCGACGGCTACTTGTCGCAGGCGATGCCGTCCTTGTCCTTGTCGAGGGCCGAGCGGTACCCGGGCTGGCCGCGCCGCATCGGCGCCGCTCCGGCGGCCTTGGCGTCGGCGCAGGTCTTGTAGTAGGCGCTGCTCCCCGCCCCGCTGCCGCCCGCGTCGCCGCCGGTGGAGCCGCCGTCGGTCGGGGGCGAGGTCTTCGGCTTCGGCGCGGCGGGGGTCGCGCTCGCCCCCGGGGCCTTGGACGGGGCGAGGACGGCGCCGGCCTTGTCCGGGCAGGGCTTGCCGGGCGGGACGAGGGAGAGCTCGACGGTGGCCGCCCGCTCCACGGGGGCCCCGGCCGCCGGGGTCTGGAAGCAGACGGCCCAGGTCGAGTGGGCGGCGGCCAACGGCACGTCGGAATAGGCGCTGCGCGCCTCCACGGCCTTGGTGACCAGCGCCTTCACGGCGATCTCGGCCTCGTTGAACTTCTGCCCGACCAACGACGGCATCACGGGCGTGGCGGACGAGGGCGCCGCGGCGGCCGGCTTGCCCGCGCCCTTGCCCGCGTCCTTCCCCGCCGCCGGATCCTCGCACCCGCTCCCGAGCACGACGACCGCCCCCACGACCGCCGCCACGGCAAATCCCCGATGGTGAAACACGATTGACCCCCCAAGATCAACACTGCGGAACCGCCGCAGCGTACGCGCGTCACCGCCCGGCCAAGAACCCCTTTCACGCCAACTTCCCCGGCAAGGTCGTGGGGCTACCGTTTCACCCGGCCACGGACAGCAAGGGCGGCGAGACCGAGCAGCACCGGCTCGCCGAAGCGGGACGCCATCTCGGAGTAGGTGCCGACCGTGGTCAGCGATTGTCCGGATGAGCGGAAGACCACCGAGTTGATCACGACCCGCAGCGACTTCTCGAACCGCTGGGTCGACAGCCGCTCCCGGAACGGGCCATCGGGGTTGACCGGATCGGGTGTTGTGGTCGTCATGGTGATGCGTCGGCCGTCGAACGTACCCGTGCTCAAGGGTTTCGGATCGTCTTTGGGCAGACCCCACAGCATCATCACGAGCACGGTGACGGTCATGGCCAGCATCAGCCAGCCCAGTGCGCGTGAAGCCCGCAGCCCGTAGCCGGAGAGCGCCCAATACGCGGTGAGCAGGATCCGCTCCGACCTGGGGATGTCGTTGGCGTGGCGGCGCATCTCCATTTCGCCGTAGTAGAAGTCGGCGGCTCCCGGCTCGTGCTTGCCGTCTTCGAAGCTCTTGCGCAATTGCCGGTACACGGGTGCCAGCGCGGCCGGTTCCAGCACTTCTTCCCCGTCGGGGGCAGGCGCCCAGCCGCCGGCGCCCGCGAAGCGGGCAGCACGCCAGTGATGCTCTTCGGCCAGCGTTCGGCGCGGCGTCCAGCGCACCGGCCGTAAGCCGCGTCGGCGTAGACCGGTCGGCGTGAGCGCCAGCGCGTACAGGCCCTCCAGCCGCAGCTGGTCGAGGTGAATGGTCCCGGCGAACAGCGTGTGGGTGAGGTCGACATCGGTGAGCACCAGATGCGCGGCATCCACACCCCGCAGCGACATGATGCGCACGCGGGGATCCGTCAGGTCCTGCTCGGGCAGCTCCTCCACGCCGTACATCGTGAAGGGCCGGGAGCGGGCGGCGATGCTCACCGGGTATTCCAGTACTGCGTCACCGAGGTCGACCGCGGCGTACCGCAGGCGCAGCGCCGCGGTGGACGTCCAGCGCGTCCGCCGGCACAGCAAGGTCGCGGTTGCCGCCTCGATCGTCACGGCGGCCTCGAATACGGCCTCCGACAGGTCCAATTCGCCGAGGCACACCAACGGCCCTATTTCAGAGGCGCGCTCGAAAACCGTCCCCACGAATCCGGCATGGTGGCGGATCTCCACTCCTTCGAAACGGGCGTCGCCACGGAACCGTGCCCCGTTGAACCATGCCCCGTCATGGAAAAGCGCCACGATGAACCAGGCGCCGCCGCCGAACTCCGCTCTGTCGAACTTGGCGCCACCGCGGAACCGTGCCCCGTTGAACCACACACTGGAGCTGAACTCCGCCCTGCTGAAATAGGCATCGTCACCGAACTCCGCCCCGTCGAAGGTGACGTCGGCGCCGAACGATGCCTGACTGAACCTGGTTGCGCCGTCGAACGCGGCCCCGCTGAACCGGGCTTCTCCGCTGAACTCCACCGCATGAAACGAGACGTCGCCGCTGAACCGTGTTTCGTGGAACCAGACCGAGCCCAGGCGGGTTCTGCCTGTGGCGGGATCGCGGAACGCTGCGAGCAGTTCGCGGAGCAGCTCCTCGGTGAACGGGGTACCGCGGTGGTCGAGGTCCGCACCGGGGTGCAGACCGGTGAGGTAGGCGGAACGATCAGCGGCGCCGAGGTGCGCCAGGCATTCCGCGTACGGGTCGACTCGGCGGCCGCGGCAGCCGATCGAGTCCGTACCGCGTCCGCAGTGCGGCCAGTCGGGGGCACTCGGGGCGGCGGCTGCGTCCGGTGTGGTGGCGGTCATACGGGCAGGGACGCAAGAGGCGGTTCGCCGGGTTGCCGGACCGCGAGCAAGACGCCCGCTCGAACACCTTCCGTCGCGCGAGCGCGAAGGGCCGTCGACGGGGTCTTCCGCGGGGGCGGAGACACCGGCGACGGCCCACAGGCGGCCCAGGAGGGCGGGATCCGTCCTGACCTGCGGCGGACTTAGATGTCGCGGAAGATTTCGATCTGGGCGCCCACCGAGTTGAGGCGTTCCGCGAGTTCTTCGTAGCCGCGGTTGATGACGTAGACGTTGCGCAGGACCGAGGTGCCCTCGGCCGCCATCATCGCCAGGAGGACGACCACCGCCGGGCGGAGGGCCGGGGGGCACATCATCTCCGCCGCGCGCCAGCGCGTCGGGCCCTCGACCAGGACGCGGTGGGGGTCCAGGAGTTGGAGGCGGCCGCCGAGGCGGTTGAGGTCCGTCAGGTAGATGGCCCGGTTGTCGTACACCCAGTCGTGGATCAGCGTCTGGCCCTGGGCCGCCGCCGCGATGGCCGCGAAGAAGGGGACGTTGTCGATGTTCAGCCCGGGGAAGGGCATCGGGTGGATCTTGTCGATCGGGGCTTCGAGCTTCGACGGGCGGACCGTCAGGTCGACCAGGCGGGTGCGGCCGTTGTCCGCCGTGTACTCCGCCGAGCGGTCGTGGTCGAGGCCCATCTCCTCCAGCACCGCGAGCTCGATCTCCATGAACTCGATCGGCACCCGGCGGATCGTCAGCTCCGACTCCGTGACGACCGCGGCGGCGACCAGGCTCATCGCCTCGACCGGGTCCTCGGAGGGGGAGTAGTCCACGTCCACGTCGATGTTCGGGACGCCGTGCACCGTGAGGGTGGTCGTGCCGATGCCGTCCACGCGCACGCCGAGTGCCTCGAGGAAGAAGCACAGGTCCTGGACCATGTAGTTGGAGGAGGCGTTGCGGATGACGGTGGCGCCGTCGTGCCGGGCGGCGGCCAGCAGCGCGTTCTCGGTGACCGTGTCCCCGCGCTCGGTCAGCACGATCGGGCGGCCGGGGGAGACCCCCGCCTCGACCTTCGCGTGGTAGATGCCCTCGGTCGCGGTGATGTCCAGGCCGAAGCGGCGCAGGGCGATCATGTGCGGCTCGATGGTGCGGGTGCCCAGGTCGCAGCCGCCGGCGTACGGCAGGCGGAACTGGTCCATCCGGTGCAGCAGCGGGCCCAGGAACATGATGATGCTCCGGGTGCGGCGGGCCGCGTCCGCGTCCATGGCGTCCATGTCGAGGCGGGCCGGAGGGACGATCTCCAGGTCCACGCCCTCGTTGATCCAGCGGGTGCGGACACCGATGGAGTTGAGGACTTCGAGGAGCCGGTAGACCTCTTCGATGCGGGCGACGCGGCGCAGCACCGTACGGCCCTTGTTGAGCAGCGAGGCGCACAGCAGCGCCACGCAGGCGTTCTTGCTCGTCTTGACGTCGATGGCGCCGGACAGCCGGCGGCCGCCGACGACGCGCAGGTGCATCGGGCCGGCGTAGCCCAGGGAGACGATCTCGCTGTCGAGAGCTTCACCGATTCGGGCGATCATCTCAAGGCTGATGTTCTGGTTGCCGCGCTCGATCCGGTTCACGGCGCTCTGGCTGGTGCCGAGTGCGTCCGCGAGTTGACTCTGCGTCCAGCCCCGGTGCTGCCGGGCGTCACGGATGAGCTTGCCGATGCGTACGAGGTAGTCGTCTGCCATGGGTGCACCGTATCTCAGATATGAGATGACCCCTGCGTCGGGTGTGGCAGACGGGTGTTACCGACCGTCAGATCCTCTGTCGACCGGTTCCACCCGACTCCGTGCGCATCACTTCAATTGCGGACATCTACTCCCATTGAGTTGGTTAGTGGGCGCAATTGTGGTGGCGGCCCCCGTGCACCGCCGCGTACGCCGACGGGCGCGGTCCGGACACGGCCCGGGCCGCTCGGGCCGCCGCGGCCCGGCCCGCCGCCGAGTCGGCGTCGTGCACCACCCGGCCGCCGACCAGGGTCATCCGTACGCCGGTCCCGCTGATGTCGGCCACCGGACAGCGGGTCACATCCCGGTCCAGCAGCACCAGGTCCGCCGCCTTGCCCGGCTCCACCGTCCCCGTCAGCCCCTCCTGACGCAGCTGCCACGCCGTCCCGGCCGTGTGCATCCGCAGAACCGAGCTCCGGCTCAGCCCCTCCAGCTCCCGGTACAGCTCGCCCGTCCCGTACGCGCCCTGCCGGTCGATCGCGGTCCGCAGCTGGTTCCACACCTGGAGCGCGTCCACCGGCCAGTCGGAGCCGCCGGTCAGCCGGGCCCCCGCCCGCTCCAGGCTGCGCGCCGGGTACATCCACCGGTGGCGCCGCGGGCCGATGTACGGAAGCAGCGCGTCCATCGTCCAGGTGTCCTGCGCCGCCCACTGGAGCTGCATGCAGGCCGCGACGCCCAGCTGCGCGAAGCGCCGCAGGTCCGCCGGGTCCACGATCTGCAGGTGGGCGATCGCGTTGCGCGCGTCCCGCTGCCCGGTCGCCCGGCGGGCGTACGCGTACCCGTCCAAAGCGGTCCGTACCGCCCGGTCCCCGAGTCCGTGGGCGTGCAGCTGCCAGCCGGCCTTGTTGAACGCCGCCGTCAGGCGGCCGTAGTCGGCCGCCGAGGTGTACAGCTCGCCCCGGTTCGCCGTGGGCTTGCCGTTCCCGTCCAGATACGGCTCCAGCAGCGCGGCCGTCTGCGCCGGGTACTCGATGACCCCGTCCAGGAACACCTTGACCATCCCGAACCGCAGGCCCCGTACCCCCTCGAACTCCCTGCGCAGCCCGCGCGCGTACGCCAGCGCGCCCGCCGGGTCCTTGGTCTGTCCGGCGTCGAGCCGGATCGCCGGCACGATCCGCTGCGGCAGCTTCCCGGCCGCCGCCAGCGCCTGGTAGAGCTCCAGCTCGTGCCGCCCGACCAGGGCGTCCATCATCGTGGTGACCCCGGAGGCGGCCGCCAGCTCCAGCACCTTGGCGCAGGCCGCGACCAGTTCGGCCCGGGAGGGCTCCGGGATGTGCCGCTTGACGAGGTCCTGCGCGTCGTCCTTCAGGACGCCCGTCGGCTGCCCGTCCGGCCCCTTCACGATCCGGCCGCCGACCGGGTCCGGGGTGGAGGCCGTGATCCCGGCGATGTCCAGGGCCCGCCGGTTCGCCCAGAGGTTGTGCCCGTCGCCGCCGACCAGCGCGACCGGTCTGCGGGTCGCCAGCGCGTCCAGCATCGAGTGGTGCGGCACGCTCCCGGTCGGCAGCAGCCCGACCGGATTCCAGTCCTCCACCACCAGCCAGCGGTCCGGCTCCGCGTCCGCGCCCCCGGTGTCGGCGAGGAAGCCCGTCAGCAGCTCACGCAGCTCGGGCAGCGTGGTCTCGGCCCCTTCCAGCGAGGGCCGCAGCGACCGGTCGCCGGCGCCGAGCGGGTGCACGTGGCCGTCGTGGATCCCGCTCATCACGGTGTTCCCGCGGGCGTCCACGACCTCCGTGTCCCGTCCGATGTGCCGGCGCACCGCGGAACCGCTCCCGGTGGCCAGGATCTTCCCGTCCCGCCCGACCGCGACCGCCTCCACCGGCGCCCCGCCGCCCGCGGTCCCGGTGAACACCCGGGCGCCGTGGATCACCAGGGCGGCCGAACCGCGCGAGCCGGAGCCGGAGCCGGCGCCGGAGCCCGAGCCCGCGCCGGACGGGGCGGCGGCCGCCGCGGGCCCCGCGCCCAGCAGACCGGCCGCACCCGCGGCCCCGACGGCCCCGAGCAGGCCCCGCCGGGAGAGGGGCGAAGAGAAGGAAGCAGAGGTCATGGCCACTCCAAACGTCGGTGTGGCCAGGACACTGTTTGATTAACCCCTTAACCAGAACCCGCCGCCGCCGACGAAATCCGCACCGCCGTCCGTACGATGACCCCGTGCCCGGCCCCGGACCGACCATCGCCGACATCGCGCGCGCCGCGGAGGTCTCCACCGCGACCGTTTCGCATGCGCTGGGCGGCACCGGCCGCGTCGGCGAGTCCACCCGCCGCCGGGTCCGCGAGGTGGCGGCCGCCCTCGGCTACAGCGCCCGCCGAGGCCCCCGCACCCGTACGCTCGGCCTCGCCGTCACCACGTACGCGGGCTCCGCCTGGAACTACGTGGAGATCGCCTACTTCTCCCGGCTGCTGACCGCCGCCACCGCGGCCGCCCACGCCCGCGGCTACGCCCTCACCCTGCTGCCCGCCGACCGCGGGGCCGAGCCGCTGTGGCACACCCTCGCCGTCGACGGGATGCTGCTCCTCGACAGCCCGGCCGGCGATCCGGTGCTCCGCGCCCTGCGGGCCCGCGGCCTGCCGGTGGTCTTCGACGGCCGGCCCCCGGACCCGCGGCCCACGGACGTGTGGGTGGACAACGACCACGAGGCGACCACCCGCGAGGTCCTCGACCACCTCGCGGCCGCCGGGGCCGAGCGGATCGCGCTGCACTCCGCGTACGGCCGCGAGTACTACACGCAGGCCGTCACCTCGGCCTACACCCGCTGGTGCGCCGAGCGCGGAGTGGCCGAGCGGGTGGTGCCCTTCGACCCCGAGGACACACCCGGTCACGCCTTCGACCCCCTGTTCGCCGGGTCCGGCCGCACCCGCCCCGACGCCGTGTACTGCGTGTACGACCCCGGCGGGCGCCAGGTGCTGGCCGCCGCCGCCCGGCACGGGCTGCGGATACCCCGGGAGCTGCTGCTCGTCTGCGCGAGCGAGGACCCCTCGTACGCGGCGGGCGACCCGCCGGTGAGCACCGTGACCCTGCGTCCGGAGGTGATCGGGGAGAGCGCCGTCGCCGCACTGGTCGCGCTGCTGGAATCCCCGCACGGGGCGGAGCCCGGCCAGCTGACCGTCCCGGCCGCGCTGACCGTGCGCACCTCTTCCCGCACGTCCCCGCGCGCGGCTCCGGGCATGCCGTCTCTGTGATCTGGCCCATGCCGTGCATGACCAGGGCGCGGCAATGCACTAGAGTTATCTCGACATCGAGATATCTGCCGAAGGCGTACCGCAGCCGCCCCTGCTGGTAAGGCTCACCTAACTTAGCCTTACCTTAGCGGATTGGCCACAGGGCGTGGCGGCAGGATTGCGGTAAAACGCGCGAATTTCATGCATGAAGGAGACTGTCGTGTCGGCGAACAGCTTCGACGCCCGCAGCACGCTGCAGGTGGGCGACGAGTCGTACGAGATCTTCCGGCTGGACAAGGTTGAGGGCGCTGCCCGCCTTCCCTACAGCCTGAAGGTGCTGCTGGAGAACCTGCTCCGCACCGAGGACGGCGCGAACATCACCGCCGACCACATCCGGTCGCTCGGGAACTGGGACTCGCAGGCCCAGCCCAGCGAGGAGATCCAGTTCACGCCGGCCCGCGTGATCATGCAGGACTTCACCGGCGTCCCCTGCGTCGTGGACCTCGCCACCATGCGCGAGGCCGTGAAGGCGCTCGGCGGTGACCCGGCGAAGATCAACCCGCTCTCGCCCGCCGAGATGGTCATCGACCACTCGGTCATCGCCGACAAGTTCGGCACGAAGGACGCCTTCGCGCAGAACGTCGAGCTGGAGTACGGCCGCAACAAGGAGCGCTACCAGTTCCTGCGCTGGGGCCAGACCGCCTTCGACGACTTCAAGGTCGTCCCCCCGGGCACCGGCATCGTCCACCAGGTCAACATCGAGCACCTGGCCCGTACCGTCATGGTCCGTAACGGCCAGGCGTACCCCGACACCCTCGTCGGCACCGACTCGCACACCACCATGGTCAACGGCCTGGGCGTGCTGGGCTGGGGCGTCGGCGGCATCGAGGCCGAGGCCGCGATGCTCGGCCAGCCGGTCTCCATGCTGATCCCGCGCGTCGTGGGCTTCAAGCTGACCGGCGAGCTGCCGACCGGCACCACCGCCACCGACCTCGTGCTGACGATCACCGAGATGCTGCGCAAGCACGGCGTCGTCGGCAAGTTCGTCGAGTTCTACGGTGAGGGCGTCGCCGCCACCTCGCTGGCGAACCGCGCCACCATCGGCAACATGTCGCCGGAGTTCGGCTCCACCGCCGCGATCTTCCCGATCGACGGCGAGACCCTGAAGTACCTGCGCCTGACCGGCCGCGACGCCCAGCAGGTCGCGCTCGTCGAGGCGTACGCCAAGGAGCAGGGCCTGTGGCTGGACCCGGCCGCCGAGCCGGACTTCTCCGAGAAGCTGGAGCTCGACCTCTCCACGGTCGTCCCCTCCATCGCCGGCCCGAAGCGCCCGCAGGACCGCATCGTCCTGGCCAACGCCGCCGAGCAGTTCGCGCAGGACGTGCGCAACTACGTCAGCGAGGACGAGGAGGCCGGCAAGGAGTCCTTCCCGGCGTCCGACGCCCCGGCCTCCGCCAACGGCGTGCCGACCCGCCCGACCCAGGTCACCCTGGCCGACGGCACCTCCTTCGAGATCGACCACGGCGCCGTCACCGTCGCCGCGATCACCTCCTGCACCAACACCTCGAACCCCTACGTCATGGTCGCAGCTGCCCTCGTGGCCAAGAAGGCGGTCGAGAAGGGCCTGTCCCGCAAGCCGTGGGTCAAGACCACCCTGGCCCCGGGCTCGAAGGTCGTCACCGACTACTTCGACAAGGCCGGCCTGACCCCGTACCTGGACAAGATGGGCTTCAACCTCGTCGGGTACGGCTGCACCACCTGCATCGGCAACTCCGGTCCGCTGGACGAGGAGATCTCGAAGGCGATCAACGAGCACGACCTCGCGGTCACCTCGGTGCTCTCCGGCAACCGCAACTTCGAGGGCCGGATCAACCCCGACGTCAAGATGAACTACCTGGCCTCCCCGCCGCTGGTCGTCGCGTACGCCATCGCGGGCTCCATGAAGGTGGACATCACCAAGGACGCCATCGGCATCGACACCGAGGGCAAGCCGGTCTTCCTCCAGGACATCTGGCCCTCCGAGGCCGAGGTCAACGACGTCGTGGCGAACGCCATCGGCGAGGACATGTTCAGCAAGTCCTACCAGGACGTCTTCGCGGGCGACGCCCAGTGGCAGGCGCTGTCGATCCCGACCGGCAACACCTTCGAGTGGGACCCGCAGTCCACCTACGTCCGCAAGCCCCCTTACTTCGAGGGCATGACGATGGAGACCACCCCGGTCTCCGACATCGCCGGCGCGCGCGTGCTGGCGAAGCTGGGCGACTCGGTCACCACCGACCACATCTCCCCGGCCGGTGCGATCAAGGCCGACACCCCGGCCGGCAAGTACCTCACCGAGCACGGCGTCGAGCGCCGCGACTTCAACTCGTACGGTT
Organism: Streptomyces sp. NPDC001903; assembly: GCF_042891345.1. NCBI lineage: Bacteria > Bacillati > Actinomycetota > Actinomycetes > Kitasatosporales > Streptomycetaceae > Streptomyces > Streptomyces sp. NPDC001903. The sequence continues at coordinate 133,194 of NZ_JBIASZ010000007.1, read as the reverse complement.
CCCGCCGCGGCAACCACGAGGTCATGATCCGCGGTACGTTCGCCAACATCCGCCTGCGCAACCAGATCGCGCCGGGCACCGAGGGCGGCTTCACTCGCGACTTCACCGTCGAGGGCGCGCCGGTCGCGTTCATCTACGACGCCTCGCAGAACTACCAGGCCGCCGGCATCCCGCTGGTCATCCTGGCGGGCAAGGAGTACGGCTCGGGCTCGTCCCGCGACTGGGCCGCCAAGGGCACCGCGCTGCTCGGCGTCAAGGCCGTCATCGCCGAGTCCTACGAGCGCATCCACCGCTCGAACCTGATCGGCATGGGCGTGCTCCCGCTGCAGTTCCCGGAGGGCGCCTCGGCGGCCGCGCTGGGCCTCACCGGCGAGGAGACCTTCTCCTTCACCGGTGTGGAGGAGCTGAACAACGGCACCACCCCGCGCACCGTGAAGGTCACCACCGACACCGGTGTGGAGTTCGACGCGGTCGTCCGCATCGACACCCCCGGTGAGGCGGACTACTACCGCAACGGCGGCATCATGCAGTACGTGCTCCGCAACCTCATCCGCGGCTGAGTTCCGTAGCGGCACCAAAGGGCCGTATCCCCGTTAAGGGGGTACGGCCCTTCCGCTTTTTCCGGCCCGGGTCAGGTTTCGGGGAGGTCTCAACTCGGAAAAGCTGACGGACAACCGTGTGCATGATCTTGCTCACATGAACGGAAGTGGACTATACCTGTGCCTCGTCCGGATCATCGCGTTACGAGCGGCACCGGACCGGGGGATGGCGGAGACCTGCGGTGATGTCCGTATGCACGGTGACCACGGGCATGTGCCGGTTCCCGGCCCTCCTTCACACTTCTGACGAAGGCGAGGACATGAGCATGGGATCCACTGGTGAGGGCATCGGCCGCCGTGACCTGATCAAGCGCTCAGCGGCACTGGGACTGATCTCGGTGCCCACGATGAGCTTCCTGTCCGCCTGCGCCTCCGGCGGCGAGGACACCACGAAGGGGCCGGACAAGGGTGCGGTGACCAAGGAGAACCCGTTCGGCGTCGCCAAGGGCGGCAAGCTGGACGTGGTCGTCTTCAAGGGCGGGTTCGGCGACGACTACGCGAAGGCCTGGGAGGCCGCCTTCGACAAGAAGTGGGGCACCACCAGCTCCCACCTGGGCACCCAGGAGATCGCCGCCAAGCTCCAGCCGCGCTTCAACGGCGGCAACCCGCCGGACGTCATCGACGACTCCGGCGCCCAGCAGATCAAGGTCGACGTCCTCGCCAAGGGCGGCCAGCTCGCCGAGCTCACCCCCGTGCTCGACGCCCCCTCGCTCGACGACCCTGCCAAGAAGGTCCGGGACATGCTCATCCCCGGAACCGTCGAACAGGGCACCCAGGGCGGCAAGTTCGTCGCCCTCTACTACGTCTACACCGTCTTCGGCTTCTGGTACTCGGGCAAGCTCTTCAAGGAGAAGGGCTGGGCCGAGCCGAAGACCTGGGACGAGTTCCTGGACATCTGCACCAAGGCCAAGGCCGCCGGCATCGGCGGACTCGCCCACCAGGGCAAGTACCCGTACTACATCAACGTCGTCATCATGGACCTGATCGCCAAGAAGGGCGGCCTGGAGGCCATGAAGGCGATCGACAACCTGGAGCCGAACGCCTTCGAGGGCAACCCGGCGGCCCTCGCCGCCGTCGAGGCGGTCTACGAGGTCGTCGAGAAGGACCTGCTGATGGCCGGCACCAACGGCCTCACCCACACGGAGTCCCAGACCGCCTGGAACCAGTACAAGGCGGCCTTCATCCCCTCCGGCTCCTGGCTGGAGAACGAGCAGCTCAAGCAGACCCCCGACGACTTCGACATGAAGTTCCTGCCGGTGCCGACCCTCGCCGACAGCAAGCTGCCCTTCGAGGCCATCCGGGCCGGGGCCGGCGAGCCCTTCATCGTCCCGGAGAAGGCCGCCAACAAGGCCGGCGGCCTGGAGTTCCTCCGCTCGATGCTGTCCCGCGAATGGTCGACCCTCTTCGCCCAGCAGGCCAACTCCCTCACCGTGGTCAAGGACGGCGTCGACCCGAACGTCAAGCTGCGCCCGGGCACGGCGTCGGCGGTCGCGGCCGTCAAGACGGCCGGGACGAACACCTTCAACTACCTCTACCCCGACTGGTACAGCGAGATGGACACCGAGATCCAGAACGCGTCCAATGAGCTGATGGCCAAGCGGATCCAGCCAAAGGAATGGATCAAGCGGGCCCAGGCTGCGGTAGACAAGGCTGCCAAGGACCCGAACGCCAAGAACAACCACCGCAGCTGACCTCGTCCAAGGGGCGGACACCATGAGCCAAGTAGCCCAGGGCAAGGGAAGGATCGGCTTCATCGCCGGCTTCCTCATCCTGCCGCTCGCGCTGTACCTGACTTTCGTCATCTGGCCGTACATTCAGACGTTCGGATATTCCTTCACCAACTGGTCCGGACAGTCGCCCACGTTCGACTTCGTCGGCCTGGACAACTACTCCGCACTGATGAAGGACGAGGTCTTCCGCGGAGCCCTGTGGCACAACCTGCTGCTCCTGGTGTTCGTCCCGACCGTCACCATCCTGCTGGCCCTCTTCTTCGCCTTCATGGTGAACGCGGGAGGGCGCAGCGGGGCGGGCGGGGTCCGCGGCGTCCGCGGCTCCTCCGTCTACAAGATCGTCTACTTCTTCCCGCAGGTCCTCTCGCTCGCCATCCTCGCCGTACTGTTCGGCGCGGTGTACCGCAGTGACGAGGGCGGCCTGCTGAACGGATTCCTCACCAAGCTGGGCCTGGTGGACCCGGCCCACCCCGTCGAATGGCTCAATCAGCCGAACCTCGTGCTGTGGTGCCTGCTCCTGGTGGTGGTCTGGCACGGGGTCGGCTTCTACCTGGTCCTCTTCTCGGCCGCCATGCAGTCCGTACCCAAGGACATCTACGAGGCCGCGCTGCTCGACGGCGCCGGGCGCGCCCAGACCTTCCTCAAGGTCACGCTGCCCCTGCTGTGGGACTCCGTGCAGACCTCCGCGGTCTACCTGGGCATCGCCGCCATGGACATGTTCGTGCTGGTGTCGACCATGACCTCCGGCCAGTTCGGCGGCGGCCCCGACCACCACAGCGAGGTCATGGCCACGGTGCTGATGCGCAACTTCCTGTACTTCGGCAAGAGCGGCTACGCCTGCGCCATGGGCGTGGTCATGCTCGTCCTGACCATGATCCTCTCCGTCGTCACGCTGCGCGCCACCCGCCGCGAGCGCATCGAGTTCTGAGAGGAGATCCCCGATGACTGCAGAGTCCACAGCGATCAAGGCACCGGGCGAGGCCCCGGCCGAGCGGTCCGGCGGCAGCGGCCGCCCCGCCGACGGCGCGAAGAGCGCCTCCGACGGCATGGTGCTGAACGTCTTCTCCCACGGGTTCCTCGCCGTCTGGGCGATACTGATCGTCCTGCCCCTGATCTGGCTGGCGCTCGGCTCCTTCAAGACCGACTCGCAGATCGGCGGCTCGGCCCTCAGCTGGCCCTCCAACTGGCACTTCGACGCCTTCTCCCGGGCCTGGGACAAGGGCATCGGCGACTACTTCGCCCACACGCTGATCGTCATGGTGTTCTCGGTCCCGCTGACCATGCTGCTCGGCTCGATGGCGGCGTACGTCCTGGCCCGCTACCCCTTCCCGGGGAACCGGCTCTTCTACTACTTCTTCGTCAGCGGGGCCATGTTCCCCGTGTTCCTGGCGCTCGTCCCGCTGTTCTTCATGGTCAAGCGCCTGGACATGCTCAACACGTACCAGGGTCTGATCCTCGTGTACGTGGCCTACTCGATGCCCTTCACCGTCTTCTTCATGCACTCGTTCTTCCGCACGCTGCCGACGGCCGTGCACGAGGCGGCGGTGATCGACGGGGCCTCCGACACCCGGATCTTCTTCCAGGTGATGCTGCCGATGGCCAAGCCCGGCCTGATCAGCGTCGGGATATTCAATGTCCTGGGGCAGTGGAACCAGTACATCCTGCCGTCGGTGCTGATGCAGCCGCAGACCGGATCGGACCCCGAGCGCTACATGCTCACCCAGGGCCTGATCCAGCTGCAGTACCAGATGGGGTACGAGACGGACCTGCCGGTGCTGTTCGCCGGCGTGACCATCGCGATGATCCCGATGCTGGTGGTCTACCTGTCCTTCCAGCGGCAGATCCAGGCCGGCCTGACCTCGGCCACCCTCAAGTAGCGGAGACCGAGGGGTCGGGCACGACCGACCAGCTGACCGCCGAGACGGACGGGTCGAGCGAGAGGTTGCTGACCGCTTCCTCCAGCATCCGGCCCCCCGCCGCGCCCTCGGCGGTCAGCAGAGCGGACACCGTCACCAGGCCGGCCCCCGGGCCGTCCTGGCTGCGGATCGAGCGCAGCGTGTAGCCGGGCCGGCCGAGCGCGTCGACGAGCCGGTGGCGGATGTGGGCCTCCTCCGCCTCCAGGCACACGGCCTCGAAGTGGAAGTCGGTGGCCACCTCCGCCCCGCCGCGCGGTTCGCGGTCCAGGCGCCGGCCCAGCGGGCGCAGCAGGAGGTTGGCCCCCACCACGCCCGCCGTGCCGAAGGCCGCCAGGACGAACATCCCGGTGCCGGCCAGGCAGCCCACGGCCGCGGAACACCACAGGGTGGCGGCCGTGTTCAGGCCCCGTACGCTCAGCCCGTCGCGCATGATCACGCCGGCGCCGAGGAAGCCGATGCCCGACACGATCTGGGCGGCGACCCGGGAGCCGTCGTACTGGACCTCCGAGACGGCGCCGATGAACCCGTACTGCGAGAGCAGCACGAACAGCGCCGCCCCGCCCGCCACCAGGGCGTTCGTCCGCAGTCCGGCCATCCGGGCGCGCCACTGCCGTTCCAGGCCGATCGCCGCCCCGAAACCGAGCGCGGCGGCCAGGTGTCCGGCCATTTCCCATTCGTTGAGCAGCATCGGCTCCCCCTCCTTCCGTGCGGCTGCCTACAGCCAGGTGCCGAACCTGCGGATGTACAGGGTCTTCAGGAGCTGGGTGAGCGTGCAGTACGCCAGCAGCACGCCGATCAGCCACGGGAAGTAGCCCGCCGGCAGGGCCACGAAGCCCAGCGACGCGGCCAGCGGCGAGAAGGGCAGGTACAGCCCGGTCAGCACCGCGAGGACGGTCATCACCATCACCGGCCAGGAGGCGCGGGACTGGATGAACGGGATCTTCCGGGTACGGATCATGTGGACGATCAGGGTCTGCGAGAGCAGCCCCTCGATGAACCAGCCGGACTGGAACAGGGCCTGGTGCGCCTCGCTGTTCGCCGCGAACACGTTCCACATGATCACGAACATCGCGATGTCGAAGACCGAGCTGATCGGGCCGATGCAGACCATGAACCGGCCGATGCCCTTGGCGTCCCAGTTGCGGGGCTTGCGCAGGTACTCCTCGTCCATCCGGTCCCACGGCGTGGCCAGCTGGGCGATGTCGTAGACCAGGTTCTGCACCAGCAGCATGATCGCGAGCATCGGCTGGAACGGGATGAACGCGCTCGCCACCAGGACCGAGAAGACGTTGCCGAAGTTCGACGAGGCCGTCATCTTGATGTACTTGATGGTGTTGCCGAAGGTGGTCCGGCCCTGGATCACGCCCTGCTCCAGGACGGTCAGGTCCTTCTCCAGCAGGATGATGTCGGCCGACTCCTTGGCGATGTCCACGGCGGTGTCCACGGAGATGCCGACGTCGGCGTCGCGCAGCGCGGCGGCGTCGTTGATGCCGTCCCCGAGGAAGCCGACGGTGTGTCCGTCGGCCTGCAGGGCCCGAACGATCCGGGCCTTCTGGACCGGGTTGACCTTGGCGAAGACCGTCGTACGGGCGGCCAGCGCGCGCAGCTCCGTGTCGTCGAGGGCGTCGGTCTCGGGGCCGAGCACCACCTGGCCGACCTCGATGCCGACGTCCGCGCAGACCCGGGCGGCCACCAGGTCGTTGTCCCCGGTGACGACCTTGACCGCGATGCCCTTGTCGGCCAGGGCCTGCAGGGCGCGGGCGGCATCGGCCTTCGGCGGGTCGAGGAAGGCGAGGAAGCCGACCAGGGTCAGCCGCTCCTCGTCGGCGACGGAGTAGGTGTCCCGCGGGGTGTCCACGGTGCGGGTGGCGACGGCGAGGACGCGCAGGCCCTGGCGGTTGTTGTCCTCGGCGATGCGGGTGACGTGCCACCGCAGCTGATCGGTGAGCTCGACCGTCTCGCCGCGGTCCCGCACGTGGGTGCACAGCTCCAGGACCTCCTCCACCGCACCCTTGGTGATCATGATGTGCTCGGGGCGGCCGGGACCGCCCACGATGCTGTTGCGGTCCAGGACCACGGACATCCGGCGGCGGGCGAAGTCGAAGGGGATCTCGTCGACCATCGAGAACCGTGCGTCGACGACAACCTCCTCGGCCTCGTCCACGCGGTTGATGACCGCCTGGTCCATCAGGTTCTTCAGACCGGTCTGGAAGTGGGAGTTGAGGTACCCGTACTCCAGGACCTCGTCGTCCTCGTCGCCGTGCACGTCCAGGTAGCGGTCGAGGACGATGCGGTCCTCGGTGAGGGTGCCGGTCTTGTCCGTGCAGAGCACGTCCATGGCGCCCAGGTTCTGGATCGCGTTGAGCCGCTTGACGACGACCTTGCGCCGGGACATGGCGACCGCGCCGCGCGCCAGGTTGGCGGAGACGACCATCGGCAGCATCTCGGGGGTCAGGCCGACGGCCACGGCGATGCCGAAGAGGAAGGCCTCGTCCCAGTCGCCCTTGGTGAGTCCGTTGATCGCGAACACGACCGGGACCATGACCAGCATGAAGCGGATCAGCAGGAAGCTGACCTTGCGCACGCCGTTGTCGAAGTTGGTCTGCGGGCGCTCGCCGACCAGCGAGCCGGCCATCGAGCCGAAGTAGGTGTCGGCGCCGGTGGCGACGACCACGCCGGTGGCGGTGCCGGAGGTGACCGAGGTCCCCATCAGGCAGAGGTTGTCGGCCTCGACGGGGTCCGTGGTCCGGAACTGTCCGAGGTCCTCGGTTCGCGTGTCGGCCTTGGCGACCGGCAGGGACTCGCCGGACAGCGCGGCCTGGCCGACCATCAGGTCCTTGGAGGTGACGAGCCGCAGGTCCGCCGGGATCAGGTCGCCGGCGGCCAGCTTCACCACGTCGCCCGGGACCACCCGGTCCATGGGCACCTCGAAGGTGGTCGGCGCCGAACCGCTGCCGGCCCGGCGCTGCACCGCGCAGGTGGTGGTGACGAGCTTCTTCAGCGCGTCGGCGGCCCGGCCGGAGCGGAACTCCTGCCAGAAGCGGAGCAGTCCGCTGATCCCCACCATCACGGAGAGGATGACGACGCCCGGGTCGGCCGGGTCCTGCCACCACATGACGGCGGCGAGGAAGACGAGGACGCCGATGAAGGGGTTCCAGAACGCCTTCGCGAGCTGGAACCACCAGTGCGGGGCGCGCTCGTGGGCGACGACGTTGGCGCCGTGCCGCTCCAGGCGCAGGGCCGCCTCGGCGTGCGTGAGGCCGCTGCGGGAGGCGTCGAGCTCCTGGAGCACCTGTACGCCCGGGCGGGCGCTGAATCCGGTGAGCCGCTCGCCGGCGAGCCGGGTACGGGTCTCCAGCTCCGCGGCCTTGCGCTCGCGGCGGCCCCTGCCCGGCGGTGCGAGCTTCGTAGGGGTACGGGGGGTGAGCATGGTCATGACGAATACCTCCCTCCAGCGCGTCCGGGCAGCGCGAAGCCGCCCGGTCACGTGGAGTGATCATGGGTCGGCGCGGGACGGCGCGAAACGCCGCCGGGCACGCCGGTGGGCATGGATGACGCATGCCGGGCGGGGGCGCCGGGGCATGCGGAAGGAAGGGAAGGGGGAGAAGAAAGAAGAGATCAGCTGATCAGGTCAGCCGACGAGAGCGCTGCAAAGACTTCGATCGGGACTCATCCCGAACACCTCCTTGCGTAGCGCCGTCATTACGCACCGATCCGGCCGAAAAGCCGCAGAGAACCGGTTGCCTCAGCGACCGTAACACGATCCAGAGGGATGTCTCTCATACTTATGACCGGTACCGTCCGATTCGTTCTGCGTCAGCCTCTTGACGTCTGGAGGGCCAAAGGCTCGACTTAAGGTTCACAAGTTGGAGAGACGCCGGGGTCTCGGAGCACCAAGCCGCGACCGCCGGCTCGGGGGGCGACGGTCAGCCGTCGCTAATGGGCAGGAGTGGATGAGTCGTGCAGACTCCCGGATCGCAGTCTTCACTGCACCGCGCGAATCTCGAACGGGTCGTGCGGGCGGTGCGGCTCGCGGGTTCGCTGACCCAGGCGGAGATCGCCCGGTCCACCGGACTGTCGGCGGCCACGGTCTCCAACATCGTCCGCGAGCTCAAGGACGGTGGGACCGTCGAGGTCACGGACACCTCGGCCGGCGGCCGGCGGGCGCGCAGCGTCTCGCTCAGCGGTGACGCGGGCATCGTGATCGGCGTGGACTTCGGCCACACCCACCTGCGGGTGGCCGTGGGCAACCTCGCGCACCAGGTCCTGGCCGAGGAGTCGGCCCCGCTGGACGTGGACGCCTCCTGGGCGGACGGCTTCGACCGGGCCGAAGCCCTGGTCGGAGAGCTGATCGCGGGCATCGGGGTGGGCCTGGAGAAGGTCATCGGCGTCGGGCTCGGCGTCCCCGGCCCCATCGACGTGGAGTCCGGGACCCTGGGCTCCACCGCGATCCTGCCGGGCTGGGCCGGGATCAACCCGCGCCAGGAGCTCTCGCAGCGCCTCGGCGTGCCCGTGTACGTGGACAACGACGCCAACCTCGGAGCGCTCGGGGAGCTGGTGTGGGGGAGCGGCCGGGGGGTCAAGGACCTCGCGTACATCAAGGTCGCGAGCGGCGTCGGCGCCGGCCTCGTGATCAACGGGCAGATCTACCGGGGGCCCGGCGGCACCGCCGGCGAGATCGGGCACATCACCCTGGACGAGTCGGGCCCGGTCTGCCGCTGCGGCAACCGCGGCTGCCTGGAGACCTTCGCGGCGGCCCGGTACGTACTGCCGCTGCTGCAGAGCACGCACGGGCCCGAGCTCACCATGGAGCGCGTGGTCGAACTGGCCCGGGAGGGCGACCCGGGCTGCCGGCGCGTGATCGCCGACGTGGGCCGCCATGTGGGTAGTGGTGTCGCGAACCTGTGCAACGTCCTCAACCCGAGCCGCGTGGTGCTCGGCGGGTCGCTGGCGGAGGCCGGTGAACTGATCCTGGCCCCCATACGCGAGTCCGTGGGGAGGTACGCGATCCCCAGTGCGGCACGTCAACTCTCCGTGCTCACGGGGTCGTTGGGCGGCCGGGCCGAGGTGCTGGGAGCGCTGGCCCTGGTGCTGAGCGAGATGGGCGATTCGACCCTTCTGGCCGGTTCGCCGACCCTCAAGCTCTTGCCTTCAGTTAGATAACGGATGGCACCGTTGTCATCTCGTTAAGGATTCACTCCTTGACGACAAACTGCGGCCGAGGTTGACTCACGTCCACCTCGGCCGCAATGTTGCGGCCTCGTCAGGGAGGTTCAGGAAATGAACACGCGTATGCGCAGAGCCGCCGTTGCCGTAGCCGCCACCGCCATGGCCGCTTCCCTTGCCGCCTGTGGCAGCGCCAAGGAGGCCGGCGAGAAGCCGAAGGAGTCCGGCTCCGCTGCCGCGGGTGGCGCGATCAAGATCGGTCTGCTCCTGCCGGAGAACCAGACCGCGCGTTACGAGAAGTTCGACAAGCCGCTCTTCGAGAAGAAGGTCGCCGAACTCACCGGCGGCAAGGCCGAGGTGGTCTACGCCAACGCCAAGCAGGACGCGACCACGCAGAACTCCCAGGTCGACACGATGATCACCAACAAGGTGAACGTCCTGGTCGTCGACGCGGTGGACTCCAAGGCCATCGCCGGCTCGGTCAAGAAGGCCAAGGAGGCGGGCATCCCCGTCGTCGCCTACGACCGCCTCGCCGAGGGTCCGATCGACGCGTACACCTCCTTCGACAACGAAGAGGTCGGCAAGGTCCAGGGCAAGGCCCTGCTGGAGGCCCTGGGCGACAAGGCCGGCTCCGGCGAGATCGTCATGATGAACGGTTCGGTCACCGACCCGAACGCGGCCCTCTTCAAGAAGGGTGCGCACTCCGTCCTCGATGGCAAGGTGACCATCGGCAAGGAGTACGACACCAAGGAGTGGAAGCCGGAGAACGCCAACACCAACATGGCGGGTGCGATCTCCGCGATCGGCAAGGACAAGATCGTCGGCGTCTACTCCGCCAATGACGGCATGGCCGGCGGCATCATCACCGCCCTGAAGGCGGCCGGCATGAACCCGCTGCCCCCGGTCACCGGCCAGGACGCGGAACTCGCCGGTGTGCAGCGCATCGTCGCGGGCGAGCAGTTCATGAGCGTCTACAAGCCGTACGCCCCCGAGGCCGAGGCCGCCGCGAAGATGGCCGTCGCGCTCGCCAAGGGCGAGAAGCTTGACGGTGTCACCACCTCCAAGGTCGACAGCCCCACCACCAAGGGCGTCCCGTCGGTCCTGGTCCCCGTCGTCTCGCTGACCAAGAACAACATCAAGGACACTGTCATCAAGGACGGTGTCTACACGGCCGACGAGATCTGCACCGACAAGTACGCGGCCGCCTGCACCACCCTCGGCCTGAAGTAGGCCCCCCGGGCCCACCCGGGTCCCTCGGGCCCCACCCGGGCCCCGTCGTCCCGCCGGCCGGAGACCCACCCCCGCGGCCTCCGGCCCACCGGGACCCCCGCGCCTGCCCGGCGCCCCGCCCCCTCCTTCCCCGCCACCCGCGGGGCGCCGGGCAGAAACGATTCCCCCACCCCACCCCGCTCCTGCACTTACTGCACGACATCCCCGCCGGTCAGGCGGCGAAGGAGATGGTTCATGTGTCCGCTGCGCCCGTGCTGGCGTTGCGAGGGGTCTCGAAGCGATTCGGTGCCGTCCAGGCGCTCACCGATGTAGAGCTCGAGATCCATTCCGGCGAGGTGGTCGCCCTGGTCGGCGACAACGGCGCCGGCAAGTCCACGCTCGTCAAGACGATCGCCGGCGTCCACCCCATCGATGACGGAGTCATCGAGTGGGAAGGCAAGCCGGTCTCGATCAGCAAGCCCCATGACGCCCAGAACCTGGGCATCGCGACGGTCTACCAGGACCTCGCGCTGTGCGACAACATCGACGTCGTCGGCAACCTCTTCCTGGGCCGCGAGCTCAAGCGTCGCGGTGTCCTGGACGAGGTGGAGATGGAGCGCCGCGCCCGCGAGCTCCTGACCACCCTGTCCATCCGGATCCCCAGTGTCCGCATCCCCATCGCCTCGCTCTCCGGCGGCCAGCGCCAGACCGTGGCGATCGCCCGTTCGATGCTCGGCGAGCCCAAGCTCGTGATCCTCGACGAGCCCACGGCCGCCCTCGGCGTCGAGCAGACCGCGCAGGTCCTCGACCTGGTCGAGCGGCTGCGCGAGCGCGGCCACGCCGTCATCCTCATCAGCCACAACATGGCCGATGTGAAGGCCGTCGCCGACAAGGTGGCGGTCCTGCGGCTGGGCCGCAACAACGGCGTCTTCAACGTCAAGGACACGTCGCAGGAAGAGATCATCTCCGCCATCACGGGAGCCACGGACAACGCCGTGACCCGTCGTGCGGCCCGTACCGGGGAGGCTCAGAAGTGAGCACCGAACACCACACCTCGGCGGAAGAGGTGGCCCAGCTGGCCAACCCCGCCGCCCCGGCGGAAGCCATTCCCGCGGTGGACCCGCGCCTGCTCGTGCGCGAGCAGGGCCTGTCCGGGTACCTGAGCGAGTTCGGCCGCAAGATGAAGGCCGGCGACCTGGGCTCCGTCCCGGTCGTCATCGGCCTGGTCATCATCTGGGCCATCTTCCAGGGGCTGAACGCGAACTTCCTGTCCCCGGAGAACCTCACCAACATCGCGATCACGATGGTCGCCACCGGCATGATGGCCGTGGGCATCATCTTCGTGCTCCTGCTCGGCGAGATCGACCTCTCGGTCGGCTCCGTCAGCGGTGTCTCGGGTGCCATCTTCGCGGTCCTGGCCGTCACCCACGGGGTCAACCAGTGGGTGGCGATCCTGGCCGCGGTGGCCGGCGGTGCCCTGATCGGCGCAATCCACGGCTTCTTCTTCGCCAGGATCGGCGCACCGGCCTTCGCGGTCACCCTGTCGGGCCTGCTCTTCTGGTCCGGCGCCATGCTGCAGATCCTCGGCAGCAACGGCACGATCAACATCGACCCCGACGGTCCGGTGGGCCAGCTGACCACGTACTTCTTCACGGACGTGGCCGCCGGCTACGGCCTCGCCGCGATCGCGGTGATCGGGTACTTCCTGGCCAGCTTCTTCGACAACCGCCGCCGCGAGGCCGCGGGGGTCCCGTCCCGCCCGATGAGCGAGATCGCCCTGCGCACGGGCCTGCTGGCCCTGTTCACCTTCGGTCCCGCCGCGGTGTTCAACCAGTACAAGGGCCTCCCGCTCGCGGTGGTGCTCTTCGTGCTGGTGCTGGTCGGCACGGACTTCCTCCTGCGCCGCACCTCCTTCGGCCGCAACGTCTTCGCGCTCGGCGGCAGCGTCGAGGCCTCCCGGCGCGCGGGCATCAACGTCACCGGGATCCGCATCGCGGTCTTCGCGATCGCGGGCACCTTCGCCGCCATCGGCGGGCTCTTCTGGGCCTCCAAGATCGCGGCGGCCAACCAGAGCGCCGGCGCCGGCGACCTGCTGATGAACGTGATCGCGGCGGCCGTGATCGGCGGCACCAGCCTCTTCGGCGGCCGGGGCCGGACCTGGAACGCCCTCCTCGGCGTCATGGTCATCACCTCGATCCAGTACGGTCTGGCTCTCCAGGGCATCGCCACCCCGATCCAGTACATGATCACCGGTGCGGTGCTGCTGGCCACCGTGGTGATCGACTCGGTCACCCGCAAGACCCAGAAGACGGCCGGACGCGCCTGACACCGCGCCCGTGCGGTAAGACCGGTCACAGTGCCCGGTGCCACTTCGTGTGGCACCGGGCATCCGTGCGTACGTATGTGCGTACAGCTGTACGGATATACGCCCGTTTGGGATGTGTGACCTCGCGATGGTGTGTACATGTATGACAAAGGTGTGACCCTCCAGGGGCCGCCCGATGACCGCCGCCGCGAGCGGAACATTAGACTCGACAGACCAGCAAGCAACTGCAAGGAGGCACGGGTGCTGCTGACCCGCATCAAGGGACCGCGCGATCTGGACCGGCTCAGCCAGGAGGAGCTCGACCAGCTCGCCGCCGAGATCAGGTCCTTCCTCGTCGACGCCGTCTCCAAGACCGGCGGGCACCTCGGCCCCAACCTCGGGGTGGTCGAACTGACGATCGCCCTGCACCGGGTCTTCGACTCGCCCAAGGACAAGGTCCTCTTCGACACCGGCCACCAGGCCTACGTCCACAAGCTGCTCACGGGCCGCCAGGACTTCGGCGGCCTGCGCAGCAAGGGCGGCCTGTCCGGCTACCCCTCGCGCGCCGAGTCCGACCACGACGTCATCGAGAACTCGCACGCCTCCACCGTCCTGGGCTGGGCCGACGGCCTGGCCAAGGCCAACGAGGTGCTCGGCCGCGAGGACCACCACGTCGCCGCGGTCATCGGCGACGGCGCCCTGACCGGCGGCATGGCCTGGGAGGCGCTGAACAACATCGCCGCCGCCAAGGACCGCCCGCTGGTCATCGTCGTCAACGACAACGAGCGCTCGTACGGCCCCACCATCGGCGGCCTCGCGAACCACCTGGCCACCCTGCGCACCACGGACGGCTACGAGCGCTTCCTCGCCCGCGGCAAGGAGCTCCTGGAGCGCACCCCGGTCGTCGGGAAGCCGCTCTTCGAGACCCTGCACGGCGCCAAGAAGGGCCTCAAGGACTTCATCGCCCCGCAGGGCATGTTCGAGGACCTGGGCCTGAAGTACATCGGCCCGATCGACGGCCACGACATCGAGGCCCTGGAGTCCGCCCTGCAGCGCGCCAAGCGCTTCAGCGGCCCGGTCATCGTGCACTGCCTCACCCAGAAGGGGCGCGGCTACACGCCGGCCCTGGAGCACGAGGCGGACCGCTTCCACGCGGTCGGCGTGATCCACCCGGACACCGGCCTGCCGGTGAAGACCGCGGCCGCCAGCTGGACCTCCGTCTTCGCCGACGAGATGGTCAAGCTCGGCCACGAGCGCGCGGACATCGTCGGCATCACCGCGGCCATGCTCCACCCGGTCGGCCTCAACAAGTTCGCCGAGGCCTTCCCGGACCGCATCTACGACGTGGGCATCGCCGAGCAGCACGGCGCCACTTCGGCGGCGGGGCTCGCCACCGGCGGGGTCCACCCGGTCTTCGCGGTGTACGCGACCTTCCTCAACCGCGCCTTCGACCAGGTCCTGATGGACGTCGCCCTGCACAAGTGCGGGGTCACCTTCGTCCTGGACCGCGCCGGTGTGACCGGCGACGACGGCGCCTCCCACAACGGCATGTGGGACATGTCCATCCTCCAGGTCGTCCCCGGCCTGCGCCTCGCCGCCCCGCGCGACGCCGAGCAGCTGCGCGCCCAGCTGCGCGAGGCCGTCGAGGTCAAGGACGCCCCGACCGTCGTGCGCTACTCCAAGGGCGTCGTCGGCCCGGCCGTCCCGGCCGTCGGCCGGATCGGCGGCATGGACGTCCTGCGCGCCCCGGGGGCCGAGGTCACCCGTCCGGACGTACTGCTCGTCTCGGTCGGCGCGCTCGCCCCGATGTGCCTGGAGATCGCCGACCTCCTGGACAAGCAGGGCATCTCCACGACTGTCGTCGACCCCCGCTGGGTCAAGCCCGTGGACGAGGCCCTGGCCCCGCTCGCGGAGCGGCACCGCGTGGTCGTCACCGTCGAGGACAACGGCCGCGCCGGCGGTGTGGGCTCCGCCGTCGCGCAGGCGCTGCGCGACGCGGGCGTCGACGTACCGCTGCGCGACTTCGGCATCCCGCAGCGCTTCCTCGACCACGCGCTGCGCAAGGAGATCATGGCCGAGATCGGTCTGACCGCTCCGGACATCGCCCGGCAGGTCACCGGCCTGGTCGCCAAGCTGGACGGGCGCTACGACAGCGAGCCGGCCGCCGCCGTCGACTAGCTCCGGCCACATCCGGTCAGGACCGGTCGCGCGGTTGCACGTCACGGGCCGGGAGATCACCCTTGAAGGGTGGGCCTCCCGGCCCGTTCGTGTGCGTCGTCACCTGTCGGAGGTGCGTCGGTGAGCAAGGACCTGAACAGCGTCTTCCGCACCAAGACGGTGGAGCAGTCCATCCGCGACACGGAGGAGCCGGAACACGCGCTCCGCAAGTCGCTCTCCGCCTGGGACCTGACGGTCTTCGGTGTGGGTGTCATCATCGGCACCGGCATCTTCGTCCTCACGGGCATCGCCGCCCGGAACAACGCCGGACCCGCCACCGCCCTCGCCTTCGTGGCGGCGGGCATCGTCTGCGCCCTCGCGGCCCTGTGCTACGCCGAGTTCGCGTCCACCGTGCCGGTGGCCGGCTCCGCGTACACCTTCTCGTACGCCTCGATCGGCGAGCTGCCCGCCTGGATCATCGGCTGGGACCTGGTGCTGGAGTTCGCACTCGGCACCGCCGTCGTCGCGGTCGGCTGGTCCGGGTACGTGCGCCACCTCATGCACACCAACCTCGGCTGGGACCTGCCCAAGGCGCTGGAAGGGCCGGACGCGGGAGGAAGCTTCGACCTGCTGGCCTTCCTGCTGATCCTGGTCCTGACCGTGATCCTGGTCGTCGGGACGAAGCTCTCGGCGCGGATCACGGCGATCGTGGTCGCGATCAAGGTGTTCGTGGTCCTGCTGGTCATCATCGCGGGCCTGTTCTTCATCAAGGCCGACAACTACTCGCCCTTCATCCCGCCGGCCCAGCCACAGGAAGCGGGCAGCGGCCTCCACGCGCCGCTGGTCCAGTTGATGTTCGGCTACGCGCCCACCAACTTCGGCGTCATGGGCATCTTCACGGCGGCCTCCCTCATCTTCTTCGCCTTCATCGGCTTCGACGTCGTGGCCACGGCGGCCGAGGAGACCAAGAACCCCCAGCGGGACATGCCCCGCGGCATCCTCGGCTCGCTGCTGATCTGCACCTTCCTGTACGTCGCCGTGACGCTGGTGGTCACCGGCATGCAGAAGTACTCGGAGATGTCGCCGACGGCGCCACTGGCCGAGGCCTTCAAGTCGGTGAACCAGCCCTTCTTCTCCGGTGCCATCAGCCTCGGGGCGGCCGTCGGCCTGATCACCGTGAGCATGATCCTGCTGCTCGGCCAGACCCGCGTGTTCTTCGCGATGAGCCGTGACGGGCTGCTGCCGCGCGTCTTCTCCGTCACCCACCCCAAGTACCGCACCCCCTACCGGGCGACCATCCTGCTCGGCGGCATCATCGCCATCGTGGCGGGCTTCACCAGCCTGGAGAAGCTCGCGGAACTGGTGAACATCGGCACGCTGTTCGCCTTCGTGCTCGTCGCCCTCGGTGTGATCATCCTGCGCCGGACCCGCCCCGACCTGCACCGGGCGTTCCGCACCCCCTGGGTGCCGGTGATCCCGATCCTGTCGATCGCGGCCTCGCTCTGGCTGATGCTCAACCTGCCGGCCGAGACCTGGATCCGGTTCGGCGTCTGGATGGCGATCGGCATCATCGTCTACTTCGCCTACGGACGCTCGCACAGCCGCCTGGGCAGGGCCGGCCAGGACGCGAAGTACTGAGGCGGACCGAGGCGGTCCGAGGCACGCGGAAGCGGGCCGTACGGGAGGTGCTCCCGTACGGCCCGCTTCCGCGTGCGGCGCGGGGTGTCAGCCCTTGGCGGGGGAGTTCTTGGCCTCCGCCGGGATCTTCTGGTCGGTGCGCAGGGCCTCCCAGAGCTTGCCCGCCTGCGGCTCCGCTACGACCACCCGGTTGGGGTCCACCTTGTCGTAGGCGACCGGGAGCATGATCGTCTCCATGGTGTCCGGGTCCACGCCCTTCATGCTCTGGGCGAAGTCGGCCAGGGAGGTGAGGGAGGCGAGGTCGGAGTCGGTCGTCAGCGACTTCGTGCCGGCGTCGGCCAGCTTGTAGAGCCGGGCCGGGTTGCCGAGGGCGTCCTGCTTCTTGATCTCCGACAGCATCGCCATCATGAACTGCTGCTGGAGGCCTATGCGGCCGAGGTCGCTGCCGTCCCCGTAGCCGTAGCGGGTACGGACGAACTTGAGCGAGTCGGTGCCGTTCAGCCGGTGCGTGCCCGCGTCGAGCTTGAGCCCGCCCTTGGCCCCGCTCATCGGCTTGTCCAGGGTGACGGTGACCCCGCCGAGCGCGTCCACCAGGCCCTTGAAGCCGGCGAAGTCGACCTCGACGAAGTGGTCCACCCGGATCCCGGACATCTGCTCCACGGTCTTGACCACGCAGGCCGGACCGGCCAGCGAGTAGACGGAGTTGAACATGACCCGGTTCGCCGCCTTGACGGTCTCGCCGTCGGCGCCCTTGCATTCGGGCCGGCTGATCAGGGTGTCGCGCGGGATGCTCACCGCGGTGGCCTTGGACCGGCCCTCGGGTATGTGCACCAGCATGGCGGTGTCGGAGCGGGCGCCGCTCACGTCGCCGTGGTCGAGGTCCCCGTTGGCCCCGGCGCGCGAGTCGGAGCCGAGTACGAGCACGTTCTGCGCGCCCGCGACGACCTTCTTCGGGCGGTTGTCGCCGATGGCCTGGTCCAGATCGACGCTGTCGATGTTGCCGTTGAGGTGGCTGTACGCCCACCAGCCGCCACCGGCCGCGGCGAGGACGAGCAGGGCCACCGTCAGCAGCACGATCCGCAGGGCGCGCCTGCCGCCGCGCCGCCGCCTGCGCCGGGAGGAAGGAGAGGTGGCAGAGGGCAGGTCGGTCATGGAGGCAGGGCCCTTCTATTATCGATGGGGTGCATCATAAGACACACTTTCGAGTGGCTGGTTCTTTCCGGTGACGGACGCGGCCGCCTGAGCAGGACATTCTCGGCAGAAGGGTGAAGAGCGGCGTGGTCCGAGGCAAAAACGGAATCCAGGACCCCAGTTCCCTCCGCGCGGTGCAGGACGCACCCCCGGGCGGACGGGGTTCCCGCCGTTCCTCGCCGCCGGCCGGAAACTGGCTGTTCAAGGGCGGCGACGGCCGCCTGACGGCCTACGCCTGCACCCCGCAGGGCCTGGTGCGCTGGACCGAGGCCGCGGCGCCGCGCACCGGCTGGACCGGCCCGGACACCTTCGAGGTCGAGGGCTGGGCAGGGACCGCAGCGATGGCGCAGAGCCGCGAGGGGTACGTGCACCTCGTCGCCCTGCGGTCCGCCCGGGACGGATCGGGGCGGCCGGAAATCATCGTCTCCACCCAGTTCCAGCCGGGCCGCCCCATGACCGAATGGCACAGCCTCGGCACCCCCGGGCTGCGCGGCGGCCCCGCCGACGACCGGCTCGCCGGTCCGCCGCGGATCGCCGTCAACCAGCGCTCCGGTTCCACGCACGTCCTCGTCTCGATGCGCCACGGCGGCGTCCTGCGCCGCAGCCGCAATGCCGAGGGCGCGTGGGGCGGTTGGAAGCAGGTCGCCCCGGAGCCGTACGCGAGCGGGGTGACCCCGCTGATGCCGGCCGGCGGGCAGCTGGAGATGCTCCTCCTCGGGCCGGCCGGCGCGGACCGGTGGTCGGGCATAGGCCAGGGCCGCTTCGCGCTCGCGGACCGCATCCCCACCCCGGTCGTCCCCGGCACCCCCGCCGTCTGCGAGACGGGCCCGCGCCGGGTGACGTACTTCTGGCGCTACCCGGGTGACGGCTCGCTCGTCGCCTGGCGGGCCGCCCGACAGGGCGTCCAGGGCGGCCTGATGGGCCTCGGCGGCGCCGGCGGCCGCGGAGCCCCGGGCGTCGTACGGGCCGTCGTCGGCGGCTACGACTGCACGGTGCTCGCGCAGACCGGTGCCGAGGGCGACATCGAACTGACCGCCTACGTCACCGAGAACGAGGGCTACGGCACGTGGTGGGCCTCCCTCGGCGGCCACGGCGCGCACGCCCCCCAGGTGGCGCTCGACGCGGCGGGCCGCATCGTCGTGGCCGCCTTCGACGCGGACGGCGCACTGGTGTGCACCCGCCAGGACACCACCCAGCAGGGGCTGGTGTTCGGCCCCTGGGAAGCCGCCTGAGGCCGAAGGCCCGGCGCCCGGCGCCCCGGCCTCAGGCCCGCCGGGGCAGCGGCGTCCGTCGGGAGACCTCGATGCTGAGACCGCCGGACTCGGTGTAGTACGGGGTGGCCGCCAGCTCCATGCCCCGGGCATCGGGCGCCGCCCCGATCGGCACCGGCATCCGGGCGGTGGTGTCCAGATCGGCGGCGCGCTTGGGCCCGAGCCGCACCTCCTGGGTCACCCCCTCGAACCCGACCGCGAGGTACAGGTCCCAGGTGCCGGGCTCCAGCGGCCAGCCGCTGGAGGTCTGCGCCAGGTTGACCCGGGCCGAGAACCGGCCCATCGCCCGGGGCTTGCCCTTGGCGTTGGCCAGCGTGTCGTCCCGGCGGGCCGTCACCGCGTAGCTCTCCTGCGCGCCGCTCGTCCGCTCCCGCAGCACGACCCGGGTGGTGCGGTCCTTCGTCGACAGCTGCTCGTAGAACGCGAAGCCGTCCAGCGTCAGCATCGGCCCCTCCCACCGGGCCTTCTGCAGCTGGTGGCTGACCGTCATGTCGCCCGTGATGTCGAACAGTTCGTCCGGCAGGGCGACCTGAGGGTCGCGGAAGAAGGGCAGCGTCGTGAACACCCGCCCGTTCTCCACCGTCTTGCGCACCACCGGCCGGTCCTTGTCCGCCTCGAAGGCGGCCATCCGCTGCGCCTCGGCGAAGCGGCCCTGCGCCAGCAGCGCGAACCGTACGGCGACCATGCGCGGCAGCAGCGCCAGAGCGCCGGGGGAGGCCTGGGTGCGCAGCACCTCGGCCGCGGCCCACAGCGCCTGGTCCCGCTCCGCCGCGTCGGTGGCGGAGAGCAGCGCGGCCGCGGTCGCCCTGCCGAGCTCCACCTCCAGGTGGCGCGACTGGAGCTTGTCCCGGCGCGGCCCCTCGGGCAGCTGCGCGGCGACCAGTGCCAGCATCCGCGAAGCCAGGGCCACCCGGTCCGACAGCGTCACCCGCGGGGCCGGCGCGGGACCCTTCACCACACAGGTCGCGTCCCCGACCACCGCGACGTTGTCCGCCCCGATGAACGCGCCGGCGGTGAACGCCTGGTCGTCGCCGATCAGCATGTCGGTGGGGAAGGCCAGCCCGCGGCGCTGCAGCAGGCTGGTGCGCAGCAGTTTGTCCGGGGTCAGCGACCAGTAGACGCGCGAGGCGTACAGGTCGGTGTAGGACTGGTTCTTGCGGAACATCGAGGTCTCGACCGTGTGCCGGCCCGAGCTCTCCAGCTTGCCCAGGACGACGTCGGCCTCGTACGCGTCGGCCGCCGCGACCATCCGCTCCAGGGCGTCGGGCGCCAGCCGGTCGGTGGCCTCCAGGAAGATGACGTACCGTCCGCGCACCTGGCTCAGCGCCCAGTTGCGGGCCCCGGCCGGGCTCAGCCCCGGCGAGACCTGCCCCGCGCGCACGAAGGCCGGGTACTGGTGGGCCGCCCGGGCCAGTACGGAGCCGCTCTCGTCCGTCGACCCGTCGTCGACCCCGATGACCTCCAGCCGGTCCGTGCCGATGGACTGTACGAGGACGGAGGCCAGACAGGCGTCGAACGCGGCGGCCTGGTTGGAGACCCGGACGGCGACCGTCACGTCCTTGACGTCGGAGGGGCGCACGGCGGCGGTGTTCATGGTCCTGTCTTCCTCATCGGTTCCGCGCGGGCTGCCCGGGCCGGGGCCAGGGCATCTCCCCGCTGAGTTCGGGCCACTGCCAGGGCCGGAAGGCGGTGTCCACCGGCTGCGCCGGGAAGACGCCGGGCGTCCGCTCCAGGGAGCCCACGAAGACGTTCACGTGCGAGGTCTGCTGCTCGCCGGCCGGGGTGGCCACCGTGTACGTGAAGCGGTCGTACCCCGTGAAGGAGGGCGCGGGGGTGTACGTCACCCAGCCGTCGTAGGAGAGCTGGGCCTCACCATCGCGGGGCTGCGTCACGGAGACGGCCGAGCTGCCCGCCGGGGCGCCGCCGGACAGCAGGTTCACCGTGCCCGGCCGGCCCGGCTCCGCCGCGATGCGCAGGCCCCGGGCCGTCGGCGGCCGCAGCGGCAGCGCGTCGGCGTCGAGCTTGCCCGTCCGGATCAGCTTGCGGCCGGACGCGTCCGGGACGCCGATCACGATCTGGGGCCGGATCCGGGGCGCGGTGGCCGTGTCGTGGACCCGCAGGTGCAGGACGCCGGTGCCGCTCTCGCCGGCCTCGGCGCGGATCCGGAACCAGCGCTGCTGCGGGAAGAACTCCAGCCCCTGGACGGCGACGATGTCGGCGGAGCCGGCCAGCGGTGCCTCCAACAGGTAGGCGCAGCCGCGGGTGGCGCCCTGGTCGGGTGCCACGGACAGGCCGAGCTGGATCGTCTCGCCGGGTGCCACGCCGCGGCGCGGATCGGCGGAGCTGTAGAGGGCCGCGTACACCGCGCCCGGGGACGGCTCGTCCCCGAGGGCCCGGCCCCGGCACAGGAGGTGATTCACGTGCCGGACTCCTTAGGCGCCGGGGAACTGGGACACACGGGAAGTGGTGCGGTGCTTGAACGTCTCCTCGTCCAGCCAGCCCATCTCGTCGTACGAGAAGCGCGTGCGGTCGAGGTCCCGGCCCCAGTGGGACGGGACGACGCCCTGTTCGATCATGCTGCGGACGGCGAACCGGGCGCACTCGATCGCGCCCTCGGCCCGCAGGTGCACGTTGTCCCCGTCCAGGACGTCCTGGAGCAGGGGCTCGCCGCGGCGCAGGTAGGTGAACACGGACTTGGTCGCCTCCGGCCCGAGCTCCTCCCACCACTGCAGGCTCTGCCCGTACATGTCCACGACCGGTACGTGCTCCTCCTCGGCCAGCTGCCGCGCGGCGACCGGGTAGTCGCCGAGGAAGCGGGCCACGTTGCCGTGCCGGTCGATCCGTCGCCGCTCGTACGGCAGGTAGATCACCGGGTGCCCCTGGCGTTCCCGCGCGCCGTCCACGTACGCCCGCATGTGTTCGAGGAACGTGGTGAACGGGTCGGTGTGCAGGCCCGGGTCGGGCTTCCAGTCGGTCTGGCCGAAGCCGAACAGCAGGTAGTCGCCGGCCTCCATCGTGTCGAGGATCCACTGGAGCCGGCCGCGTTCACGGAAGCTCTTGGAGCTGGCCCGTGCCCGGGCGCAGGCGACCACCTCCACCTCGTCCGTGAGGAAGAGCGGCAGCACCTGCGCCCACCCGGCCATGGGCAGGTAGCTGTACGGGCGGCTGACCGCGTTGGAGCCGCCCACCACGAAGATCCTCGGGCGTCGGCCCTGCTGCCGCAGCCCCGGTGCGTACGTCACGCCTAGACCCCCTGGTCCTCCGTGGTCGCGATCAGCACGGACGCCAGCGCCGCCTCGAAGCCCGAGCGCTGGGCCGGGGTCGTGGTCGGGTCCTGCTTGCGTACGTCGATGACGTGGCCGGTCATCTCGGAGACCAGGACGTCCAGGGAGGTCAGGGCGACCGACTCGGACGTGAGCAGCGAGGCCGAGGGCTCCTGGCCGAAGGCCTTGGTGCGCATCGGGGTGGCCGTGCGCTCCGGGTTCACGCAGTTGACGCGGATGCCGTCCTCGGCCCACTCGTCGGCCAGCGCCTGGGTCAGGTTGACCATGGCGGCCTTGGTCGAGGAGTACAGGCTGTACTCGGCGCGGCCGCGGGTGTAGCTGCTGGAGGTGAAGAGCAGCAGCTGGCCCTGGGTCTCGCTGAGGTACTTGTACGAGGTCCGGGCGATGTTGACCGGCGCGAGGTAGTTGACGTCGAGAGCCTCGCGGATCGTCTCGTTGTCGGTCTCGTCCAGACGGCCGACGCGCAGCACGCCCGCGGTGTTGACGACGTAGTCGATGCGTCCGGTCTCGGCGTAGGCGTTCGCCAGGGCCTCCTCGACGTGGTCGAGGTTCTCCACGTGCGTGCCGGTGGTGGAGCGGCCCAGCGCGAAGACGCGGGCGCCGAAGCCCTCGGCGATGCGGGAGATGTCGGCGCCGATGCCGTACGAGCCGCCGAAGACCACCATCGTCTTGCCGGCCAGCTGCTCGCGGTAGGCGGCCTCGCCGGCCTGGGCGGGCGCGGCGTGGGAGGCGAGCTGGAACAGCTTGTCGGCGATGAAGACGTCGACGGGCTGGGTGACCTTCATGTTGTAGTCGTCGCCGGTGACGATGTGGACCGGGACGTGGGGCAGGTACTTGACGACGACGGAGCAGTCGTCGGTGGCCTGGAAGAAGGGGTCCGCGGCCGCCCGCTCGTACGCGGCGCGGATCGTGGAGAGCCGGAAGCCCTGCGGGGTCTGGCCGCGGCGCAGCCGGGAGCGGTCGGGGACCTCGGTGATGAACTCGCCGTCGTTGCCGTGGGTGCGGGTCACGATGACGGTGTCGGAGGAGGGGATGGCCACGTCGACGGCCTGGTAGCGCTCCAGGGACTCGACGCATTCGCGCACCACGCGCTGCGAGAGCAGCGGGCGGACCGCGTCGTGGAACAGGAGGTTGCAGTCCTCGCCCTCGCCGAGGCCGGCGGCCGCGGCGTCGATGGCGATCCGGGTGGTCTCGCTGCGGGTCGAGCCGCCCGCGAGCACCCGGGTGACCTTGCCCAGCTTGGCCCGCTCGACGATGCGGCGGGCGTCCTCCACGTACGCGGGCGTCATGAGGAGGATCACCTCGTCGACGTCCGGCGCGTTCTCGAAGACGTGGAGCGTGTGCTCCAGGATCGGCTTTCCGGCGATCTTGAGCAGCTGCTTCGGTATTTCGAGCCCGATGCGCTGGCCGGTGCCACCCGCGAGGACGACGGCGACGGTGCGGTGGGGGACAGGTCTGGAGGACAAGGCTCCTTCTTCCTGAGAGCGAGGGTGCGGCACGGCGGTGGTGCGGGGCGGCGGTGGGTGGACGGGCGGTGCGACTCGGATGCCCGGGGGAGGCAGGTCTACACGGGGTAGGGGACCTGTTCCGGGTACTCGATGGGGAAGTCGCGCAGCCCCCGCCGGTAGAGGTTGTTGGCGGCCGCGTTGAAGCGGACGATCGAGGGCGGGTACTCCTCGCCCAGGAGGTATTCCTTCAGCTGCTCGCGGTAGGGCGCCATGACGTCCTCGCGCGGGTTCAGCGTCGCCTCGATGGCCTCGGTCAGACCGTTGCAGTCGCCGTCGAGCAGGTAGGAGGCGTACGCCGTCCGCTGCTCGTTGCGGAACTGCTCGTCGGGCAGCCCGTCGAGGTTGAAGATGGCGTACGGCTTCAGGGTCGCGACGAAGTCGGACACGACGCTGGACATGTCGCCGATGAGCAGGTCGGACTGGTTGAAGCAGTCGTACAAGGCCGGGATGCGCTCGGTCACCACGTGGTGCGCGGCGTCGGGGACGGCGTTCCAGTACAGGGCCCCCGCCTGGTTGCGGCTGCGCCGGATGCGCGCGGTCCGCTCCTCTTCGGTGAGGTCCGGGTACTTGGAGCGGACGCCGCGCTCGGAGAGGTCGGCGATGCGCTGGTCGATCCGGGCGAGCTTCTTGGCGGCGGCCTTGGAGTCGGTGAGGTTGCGGCCGAAGCGCCGGGCGTTGTCCTCTTCGAGGAGGGCGATGACGCGGCGGTGCGCGGCGGCGGCCTCGGCGGAGCGCGAGCCGGTGAGCGGGTGCGGCTTGTAGATGATGCGGATGTCGCGCTCGTAGTCGAGCAGCGCCTTGATCAGCTTCTCGCCGGCCGGGATGACCGAGGTGTAGCAGGCGTCGTCGGTCCAGCCCTCCCAGGTGGGGGCGTAGATGACGGTGGGGACGGGGGCGGCGACCTTGCCGGTCCAGCGGTGCAGGGGCATCAGCTGGGGGCGGCCGACCTCGACGATCTGGTGGTGCGACACGGCGTGCTTGATGCGCTCGTAGCGGTCGCGGCCGGCTCGGCCGGCCACCCAGATCTCGTCGAAGACCTTGCTGACCCGGTTGCTGCTCGCGAGCTTGTCGCTGTCGCCGTGGCCGATGAAGACGTGCTTGACCTCGGCGCGCTGGAGCATGTGGACGTTCTTGCCCGCGTTGCCGGGGTAGAGGGCCACCCGGAGTTCGTTCATCTCGATACGGGCGAGATTGTCCGCTTTCGGGATGCAGATGACGGGGACCGAGGTCGCGTCCAGGTAGCGCAGGGTGGCCCGCTCGCGCAGCACGATGATGGGTCGCAGTTCCAGTGCCTCCAGCGACTCCAGCCACATGTTCACCTGGTACATGAAGTCTTTGGAGACCGCCGCGAAGGTGAAGTAGAGCGCGACCTGGGGTCGATATTCGGCCAGCTGGTGGTTGAGCTCGTCGATGGCCTCGTCGGTGGTGGGCAGCTTGAGCGCGTTGCGCGCGTCGGGCACCAGCACCAGCAGTGAGAAGTAGGCCAGGAAGACGGTGGTGATCATGCCGTACGTGACGAAGCGCCAGTCGTCCGTCGCGATGGTGGCCAGTGCCCCGGCCACCAGCGGGATGTCCAGGTGCAGCGTCTTGCGGACGTGCTTGTTCATCAGGAACGGGTGCGGCATGCGGCGGATGCCGAGCGCCTCCAGGTCCAGCCCGCGCGTGGTGAACGGCAGTTCGTTGCGCATCTTGCGGACGTGCTTGAGGAGCGCGCCGTACGCGAGCTGCAGGATGAACAGCAGGAGCAGGCCGATGGTGGTCATCTGCGCCACGAACGACTCGATGTCGGCGATGGCTCCGCACAGCCCCAGCAGCAGGAACTGCCGGATCAGGAAGCGCATCGTCAGGCCGAAGCGCGAGTCGCGGAGCTTCTCCAGCGTCGGCGACTCGGTGTTGTGGAGCATCAGGTCGGCGACGTAGCTGAGCGCTGCGCAGCCGGCGAACAGGGGGAGGGAGACGAAGGCGACGGCGACCAGCATCCCGACGAAGCTGAGGATGAGCCCAGAAGTGATCAGAACGCCGAGCACGGCGCGCAGCCGCTTGGAGCCCATCGTGCGGTTCCTCCCCCGTGGAGGTATAAGGATTCTGTGAAGTGTCGCAGTAGTATAAGCAGCAACATTGACGGCTCAGGAACGCAGGGTTAACCGAGGGCCAATGCCGTCAGGCCGTGAAGCGATACAACGCCAGCTCACGCCGGTCCTGCGTCTTCACGGAAAAGCCGATGCACAATGCCGGCCGTCCGCCGGCCATGGAGACCGCGATTCCCTCCGGCTCCCGGTACACCAGATCCGGGGCCACGGTCACGTGATGTCGCCCCTGCGCCTTCCCCGTGCGTACGTCAATTGCGGAGACATAGGTATTTCCGCCGGACTTCCGCGGATTGTCCCCGTTCTTACCGGTGTAGGGGCCGCCGGTCAGCACGTAGACGTGGTCCCCGTACAGCGCGCAGCCCTGGAACCACTCCTCCTGCTTGACCTGCACCCCGGCCTTGAGGACCTGCGCGGCGTCGAAGCGCCCGGCCAGGAAATCCGCCGTCCCGTACACCGAGAACCGGTGCACGCCGTCCTCCTCGTGACTCACCAGCACCCGCCCGCCGGGCAGGTCGAGCGCGGGGCAGACGTCGGTGGATCCGGGAACCGGGTCGAAGTGGCGGACGGACTCGTCCGCGCTGTCGAGGACCGAGCCGTCCTTGAACGGCACCCGGACCACGGTGCGGCCGTAGCCGCTCTTGGCGTCGGCGCGGCCCTCGACCCATATGTACGTGCGCTGGCCCGTCGGCTCGACTCCGCAGGAAATTCCGTGGCCGAAGCCGCGCAGATACATATGCCCGAGCGTTTTTCCCGAACTGCTCAGCCGCGTCAGGCACATATCGCCGGAGATCTTGCGGTCGCCCGAGTCGAGCGGGTCCTCCTCGCCGTCGAGCCGGATACCGCTCTCGACGGTCTGCAGTACGTAGACCTGGCCGTTCGTATCGTCGAACGCGAAGGACTGCGGGCCCGTCGTATTGAACAGCGGAGTCGGGGCGAGCAGTTGCGCACCGGTCCGCATGTCGAACGCGCCGGCCATCGGGCCCTCGGCGACCGGGCCCGCGCCGGCCTGCTCGTCGGCCCCGGAGCGCAGCGCCCAGGACAGACCGCCCGCCGTGAGGCCGGCGGCCACCGCACCGCCCGCGAACAGCAGGTTCCGGCGGCTGAAATGTGTCGTGCCATCCGCCATGAGCCGCATTCTGCCAGCCCGGACGGGAGGCTTCCGCGCCGGGCCCCGTCTTGTGCCGTTCCGTCCGTGAAACGGCGGACGCCCGCCCCCTCGGGAGGGGGCGGGCGTCCGGGGCGTTCAGGCGTACGGACCTCAGACCGGGACGCTCGCCAGGCCCGGGGCGAGGAACTTCTTGCCGTTCACGCGCTCCGAGACACCCTCGCGGTCCAGGTACGGCGTGACGCCGCCCAGGTGGAAGGGCCAGCCGGCGCCCGTGATGAGGCAGAGGTCGATGTCCTGGGCCTCGGCCACGACACCCTCCTCCAGCATCAGGCCGATCTCCTGCGCCACCGCGTCCAGGACGCGGTCGCGGACCTGCTCCTCGGTGAGGACGACGTCGCCCTGCACCAGGAGGGCGGCGACCTCGGGGTCCAGCTCCGGCTTGCCGGAATCGTAGACGTAGAAGCCGCGCTTGCCGGCCTTGACCACGGCGGCCAGGTTCGGGGAGACGGTGAAGCGCTCCGGGAAGGCGCGGTTCAGGGTCTCCGAGACGTGCAGACCGATCGCCGGGCCCACGAGCTCCAGCAGCACCAGCGGGGACATCGGCAGGCCGAGCGGCTCGATGGCCTTCTCCGCCGTGACGACCGGGGTGCCCTCGTCGATGACGTTCTGGATCTCGCCCATGAAGCGGGTCAGGATGCGGTTCACGACGAACGCCGGGGCGTCCTTGGTGAGGACCGCGGTCTTCTTCAGCTTCTTGGCGACACCGAAGGCCGTGGCCAGCGAGGCGTCGTCGGTCTGCTCACCGCGGACGATCTCCAGCAGCGGGAGGATCGCGACCGGGTTGAAGAAGTGGAAGCCGACCACGCGCTCCGGGTGCTGCAGCTTGGAGGCCATCTCCGACACCGACAGCGAGGAGGTGTTGGTGGCGAGGATCGCGTGCGCCGGGGCGACCGCCTCGACCTCCGCGAACACCTTCTGCTTGACGGACATCTCCTCGAACACGGCCTCGATGATGAAGTCCGCGTCCGCGAAGCCCTCGGCCTTGTCGAGCACACCGGTCACCAGGGCGGTCAGGCGGTTGGCCTTGTCCTGGTTGATGCGGCCCTTGCCGAGCAGCTTCTGGATCTCGGCGTGGACGTAGCCCACACCCTTGTCCACGCGCTCCTGGTCGATGTCGGTGAGGACCACCGGCACCTCCAGGCGGCGCAGGAAGAGCAGCGCCAGCTGCGAGGCCATCAGGCCCGCGCCGACGACGCCGACCTTGGTGACCGGACGGGCCAGGGACTTGTCCGGGGCACCGGCCGGGCGCTTGGCGCGCTTCTGGACCAGGTTGAAGGCGTAGATGCCCGAGCGCAGCTCGCCGCCCATGATGAGGTCGGCCAGGGCCGTGTCCTCGGCGTCGAAGCCGGCCTGGAGGTCCCCGTCCTTGGCCGCGGCGATGATGTCCAGCGCGCGGTAGGCGGCGGGAGCGGCGCCGTGCACCTTGGAGTCCGCGATGAAGCGGCCCTTGGCGACGGCCGCGTCCCAGGCCTCGCCGCGGTCGATCTCGGCGCGGACGACCTCGGTGGTGCCGTTCAGGACGTTCGCGGTCCACAGGAGCGACTGCTCCAGGAAGTCCGCGCCCTCGAACAGCGCGTCGGCGATGCCCAGGTCGAAGACCTGCTTGCCGCGCAGCTGCTTGTTCTGGTTGAGCGAGTTCTCGATGATCACCGAGACCGCGCGCTCCGCGCCGATCAGGTTCGGCAGCAGGGCGCAGCCGCCCCAGCCCGGAACCAGGCCGAGGAAGACCTCGGGGAGCGAGAAGGCCGGGATGGCCTTCGAGACGGTGCGGTAGGTGCAGTGCAGACCGACCTCGACACCGCCGCCCATCGCCGCGCCGTTGTAGTACGCGAAGGTGGGGACGGCCAGCGCGGCCAGGCGCTTGAAGACGTCGTGGCCGCCCTTGCCGATGGCGAGCGCCTCGTCGTGCTGCTTGAGCAGCTCGACACCCTTGAGGTCGGCGCCCACGGCGAAGATGAACGGCTTGCCGGTGATGCCCGCGCCGACGATGGAGCCCGCGAGGGCCTCCTGCTCGACCTGGTCGATCGCCGCGTTCAGGTTGGCCAGCGACTGCGGGCCGAAGGTGGTCGGCTTGGTGTGGTCGAAGCCGTTGTCCAGCGTGATGAGCGCGAAGCGCCCGGCGCCGAACGGCAGGTCCAGGTGGCGGACGTGCGCGGACGTGACGACCTCGTCCGGGAACAGCTCGGCCGCGCCCTTCAGGAGCTCAGCGGTGGTGCTCACTTGGAGTCTCCCTCGGCGTTGAAGTTCGGGTTCTCCCAGATGACGGTCGCGCCCATGCCGAAGCCGACGCACATGGTGGTCAGGCCGTAGCGGACGTGCGGCTGCTCCTCGAACTGGCGAGCCAGCTGCGTCATCAGGCGCACGCCGGAGGAGGCCAGCGGGTGGCCGAACGCGATCGCGCCGCCGTACTGGTTGACGCGGGCGTCGTCGTCGGCGATGCCGTAGTGCTCCAGGAACGCGAGGACCTGGACCGCGAAGGCCTCGTTGATCTCGAACAGGCCTATGTCCTCGATGGACAGGCCGGCCTGGGCGAGGGCCTTCTCGGTGGCCGGGATCGGGCCGTAGCCCATGACCTCCGGCTCGACACCCGCGAAGGAGTACGAGACGAGGCGCATCTTGACCGGGAGGTTGTTCTCGCGGGCGAAGTCCTCGGACGCGATGATCGCTGCGGTGGCGCCGTCGTTGAGACCGGCGGCGTTGCCCGCGGTGACCCGGCCGTGCGTACGGAACGGGGTCTTCAGGCCGGCCAGGTTCTCCAGCGTGGTGCCCGGGCGCATCGGCTCGTCGGTGGTGACCAGGCCCCAGCCGGTCTCGCCGGCGGCCTCGTTGGTGTTGCGCACCGAGATCGGGACCAGGTCCTGCTGGATCTTGCCGTCGGCGTACGCCTTGGCGGCCTTCTCCTGCGAGCGCACGGCGTACTCGTCGGCGCGGAGCTTGGTGATCGTCGGGTACCGGTCGTGCAGGTTCTCGGCGGTCATGCCCATGAACAGGGCGGACTCGTCGACCAGCTTCTCGGAGACGAAGCGCGGGTTCGGGTCGACGCCCTCGCCCATGGGGTGGCGGCCCATGTGCTCGACACCGCCGGCGAGGGCGACGTCGTACGCACCGAAGGCCACGCCGCCCGCGACCGCGGTCACGGCGGTGAGCGCGCCGGCGCACATGCGGTCGATGGAGTAGCCCGGGACGGACTGCGGGAGGCCCGCGAGGATGCCGGCGGTACGGCCCAGCGTCAGGCCCTGGTCACCGATCTGCGTGGTCGCGGCGATGGCGACCTCGTCGATCTTCTTGGGGTCCAGGTCCGGGTTGCGGCGCAGCAGCTCCCGGATCGCCTTCACGACGAGATCGTCGGCGCGGGTCTCGTTGTAGATGCCCTTCGGGCCCGCCTTGCCGAACGGGGTGCGGACGCCGTCGACGAAGACGACGTCCCTGACGGTACGAGGCACGTTGGCTCTCCTCCAGGTGCGGGTGTGCACTGCTGCGCGGGGGCGGTCGGCATCTGCTGCTGAGCGCCCGCTCACCCGGCCATGCTACTTGCCGGTAACCGGCGTGCACACCCCCTCCGGGAGGAGCGGCGAACGTCACACTCGCGCGGACTCCCGGAGGCCGGCCGCGGGCCCGTGGGTGTGGATGGAGCCGGCCAGGGGGCCGGAGGAGCGCAGGACGTCCCTGGTGAACGCGCGGCGGGTGACGCCCAGGTGGCGCAGGGCCGGGCCGTGGTCCAGCGCCACGACCGCGCCCGCCCCCGCGAGCAGTCCCTGCCAGGCCAGCGTGGCGGCCCGGCGGGCCGGCGCCGGGAGGGGCGCCAGGGCCTCGCGCAGCCGTCGGCAGTGGAAGGGGACGTGGCGTTCCTCGTCGGCCAGGATCCGCCCCGCCACCTCCGCGGTCAGCGGATCCGGGGCCCCGTCCCGCACGGCCCGGTAGTACCGCAGGGCCACCGCCTCCGCCACCATCAGCACCAGCAGCTCCACCCGCAGCCCCAGCAGCCGCCGCAGCCGTACGAACACCGCGTCGCTCCAGTGCCCCGCCAGGGCCCCGGCCCCGCCGGCCGCCAGGAGCAGCGCCAGCATCCGCGCGTGGTTCTGCTCCTCGGCCACGAAGAGCCGCACGGCCTGCGCGTAGTGCGGGTCCCCGGCCCGGTCCGCCTTGCCGATCAGGGCGGAGCCGTCCCCGTCCTCACCCACCTGGAATCGCTGCAGGCTCCGTATGAGCGCCGGATCGAGGGCGGCCCCCCGGTCCCACTGCGGATCCCCGATCGCCGCGCGCCGCTCCCGCTCGGCCTCGAAGTCGCGTACCCATGCCTCGTATCCCTCGTACCCGTTGTTGAGCATGTTCAAAAGCTAGCGAGGTTTGAGCGTGTTCAAAAGTGGAGCGGCGGGGCTGTTGCGGAACCGGGACACTCCCCGAGGACGCGGAAAGCCCCCGGCCGAACGGCCGGGGGCTCCCTGTGATGTGGCGTTGCGTCAGGCGGTCGCGGCCAGTGCCCGCACCAGCGCCGGCGTCACCTGCTCGATCTGCCACGGCCGGGCGCCGTGCCCCGCGAGGGCCTGCGCCACCGCCTCCGGCTCCAGCCGCTGCGGCGGCTCCCAGCACAGCCGGCGGACCGTGTCCGGGGTGATCAGGTTCTCCTGGGGCAGGTTCAGCCCCTCCGCGAGCGCCGTCACGGCGGTCCGCGCGGCCGCCAGCCGCGCCGCGGCGGCCGGGTCCTTGTCCGCCCAGGAGCGCGGCGGCGGCGGACCCGCCGGGGTCGCCCCCGGCTGCGGCAGCTCGTTCTCGGGCAGGGCCTTCGCCCGGTCCACGGCGGCCATCCACTGCTCCAGCTGGCGCCGGCCCATGCGCTGCCCGTACCCGGGCAGGGAGGACAGCGCGTGCACGTTCACCGGCAGCGCGAGCGCGGCCTCGACGATCGCGGCGTCCCCCAGCACCTTGCCGGGCGACACGTCGCGCCGCTGCGCGATCCGGTCCCGCGACTCCCACAGCTCCCGTACGACGGCCATCTGCCGGCGACGGCGCACCTTGTGCATGCCGGACGTGCGGCGCCACGGGTCCTTGCGCGGCGGCGCGGGCGGGGCGGCGGCGATGGCGTCGAACTCCTGCCGGGCCCATTCCAGCTTGCCCTGCCGGTCCAGTTCCTTCTCCAGCGCGTCCCGCAGGTCCACCAGCAGCTCCACGTCGAGCGCGGCGTAGCGCAGCCACGGCTCGGGGAGGGGGCGGGTGGACCAGTCGACGGCGGAGTGGCCCTTCTCCAGCGCGTAGCCGAGCACGCTCTCGACCATCGCGCCCAGCCCGACCCGCGGGAAGCCGGCGAGGCGGCCGGCCAGCTCGGTGTCGAACAGGGAGGTGGGCACCATGCCTATTTCGCGCAGGCACGGCAGGTCCTGGGTGGCGGCGTGCAGGATCCACTCGGCGGAGGACAGGGCCTCGCCCAGCGCGGACAGGTCGGGGCAGCCGACCGGGTCGATCAGCGCGGATCCGGCGCCCTCGCGGCGCAGCTGCACCAGATAGGCGCGCTGGCCGTAGCGGTATCCGGAGGCGCGCTCGGCGTCGACGGCCACGGGTCCGGTGCCCGCGGCGAAGGCCGCGACCACCCGGGCGAGGGCGTCCTCGTCGGCCACCACCGGAGGGATCCCCTCGCGGGGCTCGAGCAACGGAATCGGCGCCTTTTCGACGTCGTCCGGGGGGCCGCCCCCGGTGGTGGTGCGCAGGTCTGCTGCGGTCTCTTGGGCGTCGGTCACCGCTCAAGGGTATCCGTGGATACGGCGCACCCGTCGCCGGAACGTTCCGTCGACGGGCGCGGGGCACGGGCTCGGGTGTTTCCCCGGCTTCTCCGGCAGTTCCCCGGGGGTCGCCGGGAGGGTGTCAGTGGATGATCCCGGTCCGCAGCGCGACGGCGACCATTCCGGCGCGGTCGCCGGTGCCCAGCTTGCGGGCGATGCGGGCGAGGTGGGACTTGACGGTCAGGGCGGACAGGCCCATCGAGACGCCGATGGCCTTGTTGGACTGGCCCTCCGCGACGAGGCGCAGGACCTCGACCTCGCGGCCGGAGAGCTCTCGGTAGCCGCCCGGGTGGCTCGGGGCACCCGGGGGGCGGCGGTGCATGCGGGCGGCGGCGGCACCGATGGGGGCGGCGCCGGGCCGGGTGGGGAGCCCGATGTTGGTCCGCGTGCCGGTGACGACGTAGCCCTTGACGCCGCCCGCGAGGGCGTTGCGCACGGCGCCGATGTCGTCGGCGGCGGACAGGGCCAGGCCGTTCGGCCAGCCGGCGGCCCGCGTCTCGGAGAGCAGGGTGAGACCGGAACCGTCGGGCAGGTGTACGTCGGCCACGCAGATGTCGCGCGGGCTGCCGACGCGGGGGCGGGCCTCCGCGATGGACGACGCCTCGATCACGTCACGTACTCCGAGGGCCCACAGATGGCGGGTCACGGTGGAACGGACGCGCGGGTCGGCCACGACGACCATGGCCGTCGGCTTGTTCGGGCGGTAGGCGACCAGGCTTGCGGGCTGCTCGAGAAGAACGGACACCTAGGCCTCCTGGGGGAGTGGCGGGACGGCCGGCTCGGGGAAGGAAGCCGGTGCGAACCGTGCGGATGGTCACTGACTCCTTCGGCACGTCACCCGCCCGGCTTTAGGGAATGATCACGATTTGGTGAGTAACAATTCGGGCAATTCGGACGCACGATCGATCATCGGGTGATCAGAAGCCCACAACGGGCGCCCGGTTCCGACACCGCGCCGCCGGCGCTCGATCGGCCGTTCTACGGGGCGCCGCGCATTCGGCAGCTCCGGCGGAGAGCGATCACGGCCGTGCCGCCGTACGGGGGCACGGCTACGGGTGGTGCGGACCGCGCCGCTGTGGCAGGGACACCACGCCCGTGCCCGAGTCCGTCGGCCCGACCGGCGGCAGCCCCGCGATCTGGCACAGCAGCTCGCACCACGCCGACAGGTGCGCCGAGGTGTCCGGGACGCCGCCGACGCCCTCGCGCGGCGTCCACGAGGCCCTGATCTCGATCTGCGTGGCCGGCCGCCGCTCCGAAAGCCCGCCGAAGTAGTGCGAGCCGGCCATGGTCACGGTCCCGCTCGCCTCCCCGTACGCCAGGCCGCGCGCCTCCAGCGCCCCCGTCAGCCAGGACCAGCACACCTCGGGCAGGAGGGGGTCCGCGGCCATCTCGGGCTCGAGCTCGGCACGTACGAGCGTCACCAGCCGGAAGGTCCCGTGCCAGGCGTCGTGCCCGGACGGATCGTGCAGCAGGATGAGCCGGCCGTCGGCCAGATCGTCCTCGCCGTCGACGACCGCGGCCTCGAGGGCGTAGGCGTGCGGGGCCAGGCGCTGGGGCGGTCTGGTGGGGTCGATCTCGATCCCCGGACGCAGCCGCGCCTTCTTCAAGCCGTCGACCGCGCGTCGGAACGGGAGCGGGACGGAGCCCTCCTTCGCGCTGTCCACACCGTCAGCGCCATCTGAAAATCGTCCCTGAGCCGCAGCCATGCGGGGAAGACTAGGCGGAACGAGCGTCCGTGCGGCGCAGGGACACCCGCGCCGGGCCGGGCACTTCTTCATACGTGCGAAGATTTGGCGCGTGAGCGCCAACGACCTTCCCCTCGCGCACGGCTCCGCCGGCGCCGGGGAGACCCCATTCCAGGGCCAGCCGAGTCAGACGTACGATTCCGCCTTCCTGAAGGCGTGCCGGCGGGAGCCGGTGCCGCACACCCCGGTGTGGTTCATGCGGCAGGCCGGGCGCTCGCTCCCCGAGTACCGCAAGGTGCGCGAGGGGACCCAGATGCTGGAGTCGTGCATGCGGCCCGACCTGGTCACGGAGATCACGCTCCAGCCGGTCCGCCGCCACAACGTCGACGCGGCGATCTTCTTCTCCGACATCGTGGTCCCGCTGAAGGCCATCGGCGTCGACCTGGACATCAAGCCGGGCATCGGCCCGGTCGTCGCCCAGCCGATCCGCCGCCGCGAGGACCTCGCACAGCTGCGCGACCTCACCCCGGAGGACGTCTCGTACGTCACCGAGGCGATCGGCATGCTCACGGGTGAACTCGGTGCCACGCCGTTGATCGGTTTCGCCGGTGCGCCTTTCACCCTCGCGAGCTACCTGGTCGAGGGCGGCCCGTCGAAGAACCACGAGCACACCAAGGCCCTGATGTACGGCGACCCGGAGCTCTGGGCCGACCTGCTGGACCGCCTCGCGGACATCACCTCCGCCTTCCTCAAGGTCCAGATCGAGGCCGGCGCCTCCGCGGTGCAGCTCTTCGACTCCTGGGTCGGCGCGCTGGCCCCGGCGGACTACCGCCGCTCGGTGATGCCGGCGTCGGCGAAGGTCCTGCAGTCCGTCGCCTCCTACGGCGTTCCGCGCATCCACTTCGGCGTGGGCACGGGCGAGCTGCTCGGCCTGATGGGCGAGGCCGGCGCGGACGTCGTGGGCGTCGACTACCGCGTCGCGCTCGACGAGGCCGCCCGCCGGGTCGGCCCCGGCAAGGCGCTCCAGGGCAACCTGGACCCGGCGGTGCTCTTCTCCACCGAGGAGGCCGTACGGACGAAGACGGACGAGGTCCTCGCGGCCGCCTCCGGCCTGGAGGGCCACGTCTTCAACCTCGGCCACGGCGTCCTCCCCACCACCCCCCCGGACGCCCTGACCCGCCTGGTCGACTACGTCCACACCAAGACGGCGCGCTAGGGGGTGTCGTCAAAGTAGCTTCGTCCGCCCGTGAGGGCGGGGCCGACGGGGTCTGGTGCGTGCGATCGCAAGGCGGAGGAGAGAGGCGACGCTCGCGTCGTCGACCGACGACAACGCGGCGAGCGCGCGTGCCAGACCCCGCCGGCCAGAAGGGACTTTGACGACACCCCCTAGGGGGTGTCCTACCCCGCCGCCCGCACCGCCGAGACGGCCTTGCGGGCGGCCACCAGGACGGGGTCCCAGACCGGGGAGAAGGGCGGGGCGTAGCCCAGGTCCAGCGAGACGACCTGGTCCACCGTCATCCCGGCCGTCAGGGCCACCGCCGCGATGTCCACCCGCTTCGCGGAGCCCGCGCCGCCGACGATCTGGACCCCGAGCAGGCGGCCCGTGCGCAGTTCCGCCAGCATCTTCACCGTCATGTCGGCGGCCGTCGGGTAGTAGCCCGCCGTCGTCGTCGAGCTGATCGTCGCCGTCACGAAGCGCAGGCCCGCCTCCAGCGCGTCGCGCTCGCGCAGGCCCGTACGGGCGATCTCCAGGTCGCAGACCTTGCTCACCGCCGTGCCGACCACGCCCGGGAAGGTGGCGTAGCCGCCGCCCACGCCCGAGCCGATCACCTGGCCGTGCTTGTTGGCGTGCGTGCCCAGCGGGATGTGCCGCATGCGCCCGGCCACCAGGTCCAGGACCTCCACGCAGTCGCCGCCCGACCAGATGTTCTCGTGGCCGCGGACCCGCATCGACAGGTCGGTCAGGATGCCGCCCGACTCGCCGAGCGGCAGTCCCGCCGCGCGGGCCAGCGCCGTACGGGGCTCCACGCCGATGCCGAGCACCACCACGTCCGCCGGGTACTCGTCCCCCGCCGCCGTGGCCACCGCCCGGACCGCGCCCCGGTCGTCCGTGAGGATCTTCGTGACCTCCGCGCCGGACACCGTGAGGATCCCCATCCGGTTCATCGCGGCGTGCACCAGGGCGCCCATGTCCGGGTCCAGCGTGGCCATCGGCTGCGGTCCGCGGTGCAGGACGGTGACCTCGTAGCCGCGCGCGACCAGCGCCTCCGCCATCTCCACGCCGATGTAGCCGGCGCCGACGACGACCGCCCGGCGGCCCTCGGAGCCTTCGGTCCGCCGCAGGGTGTCCATGAGGCGCTGGCCGTCGTCCAGGGTCTGGACGCCGTGCACCCCGTGCGCGCCGATCCCGGGCAGCTTGGGCCGGACCGGCCGGGCGCCCGTGGCCAGGACGAGCTTGTCGTAGCCCGTCCAGGCCTCGGATCCGGAATCCAGATCGCGGGTCCGGACCCGGCCCCCGGGGAGGTCGAGCTCCACCACCTCCGTGCGCATGCGCAGGTCGATGTCCCGGGCGCGGTGCTCCTCGGGCGTACGGGCGATCAGGTCGTCCCGGCCGGGGACCTGGCCGCCGATCCAGTAAGGGATCCCGCACGCGGAGTACGAGGTGAAGTGCCCGCGCTCGAAGGCCGTGATCTCCAGCTCCGCCGGGCCCTTGAGCCGTCGGGCCTGTGACGCGGCGGACATCCCCGCCGCGTCACCGCCGACCACCACCAGTCGTTCCGTAGCCATCGTCCGCCCCGTTCTGCGCACCGCACTCACCGCGCGTGCCACCGTCTCGTGGAGAACACGCTACGGGCGGAACGCGCGTTCAGCCGGAGGCCTCCGTCGTTTCCGTCGGGTCCGCGGGCCGGGCCGCCGGCACGGACGGCGCCTTCCTCGGGGTCAGGCCCGCCTTCGGCTTCGCCGGGCGCAGCCGCCGGTGGACGCGCAGGACCAGCAGGACCACGGCGGCCGTCACCGCGAACGGCAGCACCGCGGCGACCGCCAGGGCCAGGTAGCGCACGATCGTCGTGAAGACGTTCCAACCCCCCTTCAGTGCGGCCGTGAAGGACGGCTCCCCGTCCTTCTTCTCCGCCGGCTTCGGGGCCGGTTCCGACACCTCCATCGTGATCGTGCCCATCGAGGTCTGGTCCTTCAGCGCCGTCTGCTGCGCGAGCAGCGACTCCAGGTCCGACTGGCGCTTGCTCAGCTCGCTCTCCAGCATCACCACGTCGCCGAGCGCCGTGGCCTTGTCCATCATGTCCCG
This sequence comes from Streptomyces sp. NPDC001903, assembly GCF_042891345.1. Classification (NCBI taxonomy): domain Bacteria; kingdom Bacillati; phylum Actinomycetota; class Actinomycetes; order Kitasatosporales; family Streptomycetaceae; genus Streptomyces; species Streptomyces sp. NPDC001903. The sequence goes on along the minus strand of NZ_JBIASZ010000007.1, from coordinate 95,199 downwards.
CACCCGGGCCACGCTCGCCTGCTGCGACCTGACCCGGCTGTCGACGTCCGCGACCTTCTGCGTCACGTCCTGCGCCTCGACCTTGCGGCTGCGCAGCCTGCCGCTGCCCTCCATGGCGCCGAGCACCGCGTCGAAGCGGTCGCCCGGCACGCGCAGGGTCAGCGTCGAGGTCATCCGCCCGTCCTCGCCGCGTCCGGTCGACTCGTTGCCCACGTAACCGCCCGCGCCCTCCGCCGCCGTACGGGCCGCGGCCAGGGCCTTCTGCGGGTCCGCCGTCTCCAGGGCGAGCGTGGCGGTACGGATGACGTTCGGGCGCACGGCGGTCGGCTGCTGTCCGTTCTTGGCCGCCTCCGACCCGGCGGACCCGGCCGCCGCCGGGGGAGCCGCGGCCGCCCCCGGCTTGCCCTGGGCCGCGCCCTCCGGGGCGCGGACCGCGGCCTTGTCGGCCGAGGCGGAGCCCGCCGCGTCCTGGCCGGCCCCGCACCCGGTGAGCGCGAGCGCCCCGGCCAGGGACAGGCCGGCCAGAGCGGCCGCGCCGCGGTGCCGTACAGCGGTGCCTCTGCTGCTGCGGATGGTGCGCATCGGTGGAACCCCCCCGAGGATCGGCTGTTGTCGCCGGTGTGACGTACAGGGTCCCGCCGCGGGTTTCGCTCCGGCGGTTCCGGGCCGATCCCGATGCGGTCACGGTCCGGCCTCGGTGATCGTCCGCCGAACGGTCTGAGACGATGTGTCCATGCACGAAGCGGACATGCGTACGGACGGTACGGCCGAGGCGGCCGGCGAAGGCGCCCCGGCCCGCCACGCCGTCGTCATCGGCGGCGGCATCGCCGGCCTCGCCGCGGCCCACCGGCTGCTCGCCGACGGGATGCGCGTCACGCTCCTGGAGGCCGGGCCGCAACTCGGCGGCAAGCTGCTCGCCGGTGAACTCGCCGGCGCCCCCGTCGACCTCGGCGCCGAATCCGTGCTCGCCCGCCGCCCCGAAGCCCTGGAGCTGGCCCGGGCCGTGGGCCTCGCCGAGGCCCTCCAGGCGCCCGCCACCGCCACCGCCCACCTGTGGACCCGCGGCGCCCTGCGGCCGATGCCGCGCGGCCACGTCATGGGCGTCCCCGGCGACCTGGCACCGCTCGCCGCCTCCGGAGTGCTCTCCGCCGAGGGCCTGGCCCGCATCGAGGCCGAACGCGAGCTGCCGCCCGCCGAGATCGGCGAGGACGTCGCCGTCGGCGAGTACGTGGCCGCCCGGCTCGGCCACGAGGTCGTCGACCGCCTGGTGGAGCCCCTCCTGGGCGGGGTCTACGCCGGCGACGCCTACCGCATCTCCATGCGCGCCGCCGTCCCGCAGCTCTTCGAGGCCGCCCGCACGCACGCCTCGCTGGGCGAGGGCGTACGCGAACTCCAGCGGCGGGCGGCCGCACAGCAGTCCGGGCAGGCCGGACGGCCCGTCTTCGCGGGCATCGACGGCGGCATCGGCCGGCTCCCGCAGGCCGTGGCCGAGGCGTGCCGGGCGGCCGGGGCGCGGATCAGCACCGGCACCCCGGTGCGCGAGCTCCTGCGCACCGCCGGAGGCTGGAAGGTCGTCACCGACGCCGGGGCCGTCGACGCGGACGCCGTGGTCCTGGCCGTCCCGGCCGGGCCCGCCGCCCGCCTGCTGGACGGGCTCGCGCCGGCCGCCGCCGCCGAGCTGCGGAGCGTCGAGTACGCCTCCATGGCCCTGGTGACGATGGCCTTCCGCCGCTCGGAGCTGCCCGCAGCGATCACCGGGGGCGGCGCGAGCGGGTTCCTCGTACCGCCCGTCGACGGGCGGACCATCAAGGCCTCCACCTTCTCCAGCAACAAGTGGGCCTGGGCCGGGGCCGACCCCGAGCTCTTCCTGCTGCGCACCTCGGTCGGCCGCCACGGCGACGAGGGCGACCTGGGGCGCGAGGACTCCGAGCTGGTCGACGTCTCGCTGCGCGACCTGGGCGAGGCCGTGGGCCTCGCGGCCCGGCCGATCGCCTCCACCGTCACCCGCTGGGAGGGCGGGCTGCCCCAGTACCCGGTCGGCCACCTCGACCGCGTGGACCGGATCCGCGGCGCCGTCGCGGCCCTGCCCGGCCTCGCCGTGTGCGGCGCGCTGTACGAGGGCGTGGGCATCCCGGCGTGCATCGCGAGCGCCGCGGGCGCCGCCGACGTGGTGAAGGCCACGTTTGCCGGGGTTTCCGCGTAAGGGACCCCTGGCACCGACCACTGATCAGCACACGGGACAATGGACACATGACTGCACCAGAGAAGATTCCCAACGCGGGGAAGAAGGCGAAGGACCTCAACGAGGTCATCCGCTACACCCTGTGGTCCGTCTTCAAGCTGAAGGACGTCCTGCCCGAGGACCGCACCGGCTACGCCGACGAGGTCCAGGAGCTGTTCGACCAGCTGGCCGCCAAGGACATCACCGTCCGCGGCACCTATGACGTCTCCGGCCTGCGCGCCGACGCGGACGTCATGATCTGGTGGCACGCCGAGACCTCGGACGAGCTGCAGACCGCGTACAACCTGTTCCGCCGCACCAAGCTCGGCCGCGCGCTGGAGCCGGTGTGGTCGAACATGGCCCTGCACCGCCCGGCCGAGTTCAACAAGTCGCACATCCCGGCCTTCCTGGCCGACGAGGTCGCGCGCGACTACGTCAGCGTCTACCCGTTCGTGCGCTCGTACGACTGGTACCTGCTGCCCGACGAGGACCGCCGCCGCATGCTCGCGGACCACGGCAAGATGGCCCGCGGCTACCCCGACGTCCGGGCCAACACGGTCGCGTCCTTCTCGCTGGGCGACTACGAGTGGATGCTGGCCTTCGAGGCCGACGAGCTGTACCGCATCGTCGACCTCATGCGTCACCTGCGCGCCTCCGAGGCCCGTATGCACGTCCGTGAAGAAGTGCCCTTCTACACCGGACGCCGCAAGTCCGTCGCCGATCTGGTGGCCGGACTCGCCTGATACCTCCCCTGGGGGGAAGGAACCGGAAGACCGCTCTCTTGACTGGGGAGCGGCCCCCGGTGGATCGGGAGGCTGGTCCGGATGACGGCCTGACCCCCGAAACGACGCAGCCGGAGACCCCGCCCGGAAGTTCAGACGACTGGCGGCAGCAGAGCCCTGGGTACCTTCCCGGGGCCTCTTGCTGCCCGGTCGTCCAGCGACACCGGTGCGGGCTCCGGATGCGGCGCACACGTGACACGCCACCCCGAGGTGTCACCCGTGAGCAAGTACCGCTCCACGTGACGGTCCACGCAGTCATTGCGCCCGCCGACCACTCCGTGGGCCCCCGCGCCCTCCTCCGTGACCAGCGCGGCCTCGGCGCCGAGCCGCCGCTGCAGCTCCAGCGCACCCGGGTACGGGGTGGCCCCGTCCCGCTCCGCCGCGACGATCAGGGTGCGGGGGAGCGCCGCCGGCCGGGCGCCGACCGCCACCGGCCGCTGCCGCTCACGCACCGGCCAGTACGCGCACGGCAGGTTCAGGAAGGCGTTGGCCCAGGTCTCGAAGGGTGCCCGGCGGGCCAGTTCGGTGTTGTCGCGGTCCCAGGTCTCCCACCGCGCGGGCCAGGCGGCGTCGTTGCACAGCACCGCCGTGTACACCGCCCGCGCGTTCTCGCGGGCGGCCGCCGACTCCGGGCCCTGGCGTGCCTGTTCGGCCAGCGGGCCGGGGTCGCCGGCCAGGAACGCGCCGAGCGCGGCCGCCCGCTCCGGCCACACGTCGTCGTAGTACGCCGCCTGGAGGAAGGCGGCCTGGAGCTCGCCGGTCCCCACCGCCCCGCCCGCCGGGGTGCGCGCCACCGCCTCCCGTACGCGCTCGTAGCTCGCCTGCACCGCCTCCGGGGTGGTGCCGAGCCGGTACGCGGCGTGGTGGCGGGCGGCCCAGGCGCGGAAGTCGTACCAGCGCCGCTCGAACCCCTGGGCCTGGTCGAGGTTGTTGACATACCAGATGCGGCGGGGGTCGGGGTTGACCGCGGAGTCGAGGACCATCCGGCGGACGTGGCCGGGGTGGACGGTGGCGTAGACGGCGCCCAGGTAGGTGCCGTACGAGGCGCCGAGGAAGGTCAGCTTCTCCTCGCCGAGCGCGGCGCGCAGCACGTGCAGGTCGCGGACGTTGTCGAGGGTCGTGTAGTGCGTGAGGGCCGCGCCGGCCCGCCGCGCGCAGCCGCGGGCGTAGGCCCGGGCGTCGGCGACGCGCTGCCGCTTGTACGCGGGGGAGGGCTCCGCCGGGACCTGGGTGGGACCCGTCCCCCGGTCCGCGGGGTCCTCGCAGGACAGCGGGGCGGAGCGGCCGACCCCGCGCGGGGCGTAGCCGACGAGGTCGTAGGCGGCGCCGATCCGCTCCCACTCGGGGAGATCGGCGACCAGCGGGAAGAACATCCCGGAAGCACCGGGTCCGCCGGGGTTGTAGACGAGTGACCCCTGCCGCGCCGCCCCGCCGCGCCGGGTGGCGGGGACCCGGCTGACGGTGAGCGGGATCTGCGGCCCGTCGGGCCGCGCGTAGTCCAGCGGCACCCGCAGGATCGCGCAGCGCACGGGGGAGGGCAGCTCCTCGACGGCGGGGCACGCCCGGAAGTCCAGCCCGCCGGCGCCCGCGGCGAGCGCGGCCGCCTTCGCGGCCCGGCTCGCGACGAGTTCGGCGCCCGCGTCCGCGGCGGCCGCCCGCGCCGCGGCATCCGCGCCCGCGGGGTCCGGGCCCGGGACGGTGGCGTGGGCGTGGGGCGTCGGGATGCACAGGGTGAGGGAGAGGACCGCCGCGGCGACTGCGCAGCGGGCGAGCGGAGTCCGCATCATGGGCCGCCTTCATCTCTTCGGATGAAGCGATCAGATGCTCCGTACGGGGCCTTGTACAGGACCGCCGCCCGGTGTCGGGCGCAATCCCCCCGTTGCCTACGCCAGCGCCGCCCGGAGGGCGGGATCCGCCAGCACCCGGACCCCGCGCAGCGCCACGGCCGTGAGGGTGTCCCCCTCGCCGCGCTCGCGGTCCAGCGCGACGAGCAGCCGCTGCCCGGCCGGGGAGGCCCACGCGGAGTACGGGTACGTCTCGAAGCGGGCGATGGCCAGGCACCCCAGCGTGAGCAGCAGCGGCAGTGCGAACCAGGACAGGATCACCGCCGCGGTCGTCCCCTCCTCCGGCACGCACAGCGCGGCCGCCGCCAGCGCCGCCACCCAGGCGGCGGCCCGCCGCACGGCCCGTACCCCGCCCGCCACGCCGCTGCGGGCGGCGGCCGGCAGCGCCAGGCCCGCCGCGTGGAGCCGGTCCGCGAGGGCCCGTACCGCATCGTCCCGGGCCGCCGCGCCGCGTACGACGGCCACCGGGGCCTGCCCCTGCGGTCCGAGCGCGCCCAGTACGGACCGCTCGTGCGGATCCCGCCCCACCGGGTCGACCACGGTCGCCCAGCCGGTGTGGGCCAGCAGCAGCCGGCGCCCGCGCTGCATCGAGAGCAGTGTCAGCTCGGCGACGCGCCGGGGGCCGCCGGCGAGGTACGCGGCCTCGTACAGGTTCAGTTCGTCAGGGCGGCGGCCGGCGCCCGCATGGCCGTCGGGCGGCGCGGGCGCGGGCAGCGAGGCCACGGCGGCGGCCCTCAGCAGGAGGGCGCACGACGTCAGCACCCCCGCCCAGGCCATCAGGAGGAGCAGGACCCAGAACATGGCTGACTCCCACGGGGTGGAGAAGTGCCCGGTCAGGAACTGCTGCTGCCGCAGCTCGAACCGGACGAACTGCTGCAACTCGAACTGCTGCTGGAGCAGCTGGAACCGGAACCGCCGGAGCAGCTGGAGCCGCTGGAACAGCTCGAACCACCGGAACAACCCGAACCGCCGCCCGAACAACCGGAACCGCTGCTCCCGCAGCTTCCGGAGGAGGATCCGCCGTCACTGCCCGCGCACCATACGACGGGCAGGACCTCGGCGGAAGACCCGCAGTAGACACCCGAGGACGAGGACGAGGACGACGACGACGAGGAGGTGGACGAGGGGGAACCGCGCCGCGCGCTGCGAGCCTGGGCCGCCGCCAGCCTGGTCCCGCGGGCGGCCGTCACCAGCTGCTCCCGCAGGGCGGGGTCCCGCAGCCCCCGCAGCCCGTACAGGGCCGTCTGCACGTGCGGGGTCTGGTCGTTCATGTGGTGCGCGCGGATCTCGCGCAGGGCCGCCCGCCCCGCCGGGGTCAGCCGCTGCCGGGCCCGGGCGGCGAGGACGCATCCCATGACGATCCCGGCCAGCAGCACCGGGAGCACCTTGAGGACGAACGGCACCTGCGAGCCGGAGCCCGACTCGAGCGCCATGGCGACGAACGTCAGGGGCAGTGACGCCACCACCCACACCGCGCACACCACGACCTGGGCCAGCCCCCAGCGCCGCCACCGCCGCCCGGAGCCGGGCACGGCGAGCAGCCCGCGGGCGGCGAGCGCGTCACCGGTCTCCTGGACGGCCGGGTCGAGCATGGCGGCGTACCGCACCTGGTAGAGCCAGCCCGACGGCGCCTGCCGCAGGGCCTCGAACACGGCCCGCTCGGCGAGGTCGCCGGCCCGTGCCCCGGACCGCAGCGCCACGATCCCCGGCCCGCCGACCACCAGCCGGCCGTCGCCGAGCAGCGAGACGAGCGCGGAGTCCACGACCGCGCCGGGGCCGCCGGCCGTGAACGCGGCCTCGGACAGGTCGTGCAGACGCGGCGCCGGGCGGACCGGGCGCGGCCGGGAGCGGCGCACGCCGAGGAACAGCACGAGGGTGGAGACGATGACGGCGATCCAGATCGCGACGGCGAGGACGTTCATGCCGCACGCCCCACGAGCGTCCGCGCCCAGCGCACGATCCGGCGCGGCGGCCGCGCCCCGACCCGGTCCTGCCACCAGGTGGTGAGCCGCCGCCGCGCGGCGGGGTCGGCGGGCAGGTCCCGGATCAGCAGGTGCTCGGCGAAGTCGAGGGCGTCGCGCCGGTATCCGGCGGTCATCGGACGGCTGCGGGCGTACGCGAGGAAGGCCTCGCGGTACGGCGCCTCACCGCCCAGGATCCCGGGCAGCTCGGGCGCCAGCCCGGCGACGATCCCGGCCCGCTTCGCGGCCAGCGCCCGCGCCTGCACCCGTACGCGCCGCCGGTCGAACCCCTCGGGCACGGGAGTCCCCGCCACGAGCGCCGACAACAGCGCGGCCTGCTCCACCCCGACCCGTACCCGGGCGCGCTCCGGCCCGGCGGGCTCCTCGCCCTCCGGCGCCCGAGGGTCCGGGGCGCTGCTTCGGGGCACGGGGGACGGGTGGACCGGGGACGGCCCCGCGAGGTCCGCCGCCTCCCGGATGGCGGCCAGTTCCCCGGCCAGCTCCGCCTCGGCCGGAAAGTCGTCGTCCCGCTCCAGCAGCACACCGGGAGGGGACACCCGCTTGCGCAGCTCGGCCAGGATGTCCAGCACCACCTCCGGCACGGGATGCGCATGCGTGTCGTGCCACACCCCGTCCCGCTCCACGCCCCCGGCGACGTGCACGTACGCCAGCGCCTCCAGCGGGATCGCGTCGAGCACGGCGAACGGGTCCTCGCCCCGGTTCACCCGGTTCGTGTGCAGGTTGGCGACGTCGATCAGCAGCCGGACCCCCGTCCGCTCCACCAGCTCCGTCAGGAACTGCGCCTCCGTCAGCTCCTCCCCGGGCCACGAGATCAGCGCGGCGATGTTCTCCAGGGCCAGCGGCACCGGCAGCGCGTCCTGCGCGATCCGGACGTTCTCGCAGAGCACGTCCAAGGCGTCCCGCGTCCGCCGCACCGGCAACAGGTGCCCCGCCTCCAGCGCGGGCGAGGAGGTCCGTACGAAGGCGATGTGCTCTGTGACGAGCGGCGCCCCCAGCGCCACCGCCCGCTCCCCGAGCGCGGCCAGCTTTGCGGGGTCGGGCCGGTCGGCGCCGCCGAGGCCCAGCGAGACCCCGTGCGGGACGACGCGCACCCCGCGCTCGCGCAGCCGCAGCAGCGGGGCGGGCAGGTGGCCGGGGCAGATGTTCTCGGCCACCACCTCGACCCAGTCCAGTCCCGGCAGCCGCTCCACCGCGTCAGCGATCTCCGGCCGCCATCCGATGCCCACCCCCAGGTGCGCCATGGTGTCCATGTCCCCTCGCCCCCTCTCGTCGGTCGTGTGCCGGTGTGATGGCCCCGACGGAGTCGGGCCAATCGCGGAGAGGGACGTTCAGAGCAACATTTGAGGTTCCTGCCCGGCGCCGCCGGTGTCAGCCGGCCGCACCGCCGGCGAGCCGGGCCCGCAGCGCCGGGTGGTCCGCGACCACCGTCGCCGAGCCGGGCGCGATCTCCGTGAATCCGGCGTCCCGCACCACCGGCAGGCCGCTCGCGCCCAGTTGCGCCCACTGCTCGCGCGGGGCCGTCCGCACGGCCAGCCGGAAACCGGAGTCCTGCCAGGCGGTGCGCTCGGCTCCGGTCAGCTCCCACCACGCCAGCTGCGCCGCGTGCCCGGCCTGGGCCATCGCCTTGCCGGCGGACATCTCCAGCTCCGGGTTGAGCCACAGCACCGGAATCCCGGGCGCGGCCGGAGCGACGGGCTCCGGGTCGTCCAGGTCGGTCCCCGAGACCTGGAGCTTCGCGAGCTCCTTGGGCCACCCGTCCAGGGGCACCGGCGGGAAGACCCGTACCTCCGCCATGTCACCGTGCACCGTGACTCCGGGCAGGGTCCCGGCCTTGCGCCACTCCGCCCCGCGCGCCCGCCGCACCACCTTCCGGATCCGTGCGTCCTGCCAGTCCCGGACCGCCTCCGCCCACTCGCCCCCGCCGTGCGCCCGCTCGTCGGTCAGCAGGACCAGCACGGCGCGGGCCGCCGTCTCCAGCGCGTCCGTCCGGGCCGGCGGCTCGGCCTTCTCGATCCGCACCACGAGGGGCAGGACGAACTGGGGGGCCTCGTCGCGGGCGGCGTGCTCCCGGCGGAAGGGGCTGTCCGCCCCGACCGCCGGTACCTCTGAAGTGTGGTTCCGGTGCTGGCTGCTCATCCCGCCAAGGATGCCAGGCTCCCCCTTCAGGATGATGCCGCGGGGTGCTCGGGCGGGTGAGGATCGAGCCCATGAAGAGCGACCTTTTCGCATCCGGGAACCTGGCCCAGCCGGCCGCCGCTCCGGGCATGACCCTGCAGAACGCCAAGTCCGTGAAGTACACCGTCAACGGTGAAATGCTGGCCCGCCAGGGCTCGATGGTCGCGTTCCGGGGGGACCTCCAGTTCGAGCGCAAGGGCCAGGGCATAGGCGGCATGCTCAAGCGCGCCGTCACCGGCGAGGGCCTCGCGCTGATGTCCGTACGCGGCCAGGGCGAGGCCTGGTTCGCGCACCAGGCCGCCAACTGCTTCATCATCGACTTCGAGCCCGGCGACGCCCTGACCGTCAACGGCCGCAACGTGCTCTGCTTCGACCCGACGCTCTCCTACGAGATAAAGATGGTGAAGGGCGCCGGCATGACCGGCGGCGGCCTCTTCAACAGCCTCTTCACCGGCACCGGAAAGCTCGCCGTGATCTGCGACGGCCACCCGATCATCATCCCGGTCACGGCGCAGAACCCCGTGTACGTGGACACCGACGCGGTGGTCGGCTGGAGCGCCCGGCTGGAGACGGGCCTGCACCGCTCCCAGTCGGTCGGCTCGATGATCCGCGGCGGCTCCGGCGAGGCCGTCCAGCTGATGCTGCGCGGCGAGGGCTTCGTCATCGTCCGCCCCAGCGAGGTGACCGAGACGGCGGCGGCCCACTGAAACTGACCGGTGTGGGCCGACGCCACGGACTGCGGCGGCCCTGGGTGCTGCGCGGGGTCGCCCTGGACCTGCCGCCGGGCGCCCTCGTGCGCATCGAAGGCCGCAACGGCGGCGGCAAGTCCACCCTGCTGCGGATCATCGCGGGGATCGACACCCCGTCCGAGGGGCGCGTCACCGGGCGGCCGCGCCGCACCGCGTACGTGCCGGAACGCTTCCCGGCCGCGCTGCCGCTCACCGCGACGGCCTACCTGACCCACATGGGCCGGGTGCACGGCCTCGGCCGGGCGCAGGCCGCGGGCCGGGCGGCCCACTGGCTGGAGCGGTTCGGCGCGGCCGCGTACGCGCGCACCCCGCTCGCCGAACTCTCCAAGGGCAGCAGCCAGAAGGTGGCCGTCGCCCAGGCCCTGCTCGCCGAGCCCGGGCTGCTCGTCCTCGACGAAGCCTGGACCGGGCTCGACACCGCCGCCCGCGCCGAGCTGGACCGGGCCGTCGTCGAGCGGACCGCCGCCGGGGGCACCGTGGTCTTCGTCGACCACGACCCGGCCCGGCTCGCGGGCGCGGCCGACGCGCACCACCGGGTCGAGGGGACCGCGCTGGTCCCCGTAAAGGAGCCGGCCGCCGCGGGACCGTACGTACGGATCGAGGCCGCCGGACCGCCGGGCGCCGAGCCGCCCCCCGGGCTGGCCGCCGCGCCCGCGCCCGGCGGCGGCCTGCTGCTGACGGTGCCCGCCGCCCGGTCCGACGCGGTGCTGCGCGAACTGCTCACCGCGCCCGCGCCCTGGCACATCCGCGCCGTGGAGGAACTCCCGTGACCGGCCTGCTGCGTTACCAGGGAGCGCTGCTGCTGCGCTCCCAGCGCTGGATCGCCCCGCTCCTGCTGTACGCGGCCTTCCTGGCCGCCGGGGTCCGGCCGGGCGACCCGCTGCTGGACTCGCTGGGCTTCGCGGCCGCCGGGCTGGTGCCGATCACGGCCTGGCTGGTCCGGGTCTGCGTGACCAACGAGCCGGACGCCGCCCGCGACTGCGCGGCCGCCGCGGCCGGTCCCGTACGGGTGCACGCGGCGGCCCTGCTGACCGCGCTGGGCGGGGCGCTGCTCGCCGGGGCCGCGGGCACGGCGGCCGTGCTGCTGATGGGCGACTCCGGCCGCGCGGAACACGTGGATGCGCAGGACGCCGCCCTGGCCGGGGTGGTGGCGGCCCTCGCGTGCGCGCTGACCGGCGCGGCCGTGGGGGCGCTGTGCAGCCGGCCGCTGCTGCGCCCGACGGGGGTCGCGGTCCTGGCGGGCGGCCTGGGCTCGCTGCTGGCCTGGGGCCTCGCCGGCTCCCCGGCGCGCAGCGCGGTGACGGCGCTGGTGGAGGGCTCCCGGGCACACGCCGTGACGCTGCCGGTCGGGGCCTTCGCGGGGGCGCTGGCGCTGGCCTGCGGGGCGGGTGCCGTGGCCTGCCTCGCCGGCGCGCGGCGGAGCTGAGTAGGCTCGCGGACATGGACGAAGTGGACGCGCCGACCGGAACCGAGTCGTACTGCGCCGCCCCCGCGGCCCCCGTGGCGCGGGTGGCCGGGCCGCCGTACGCGGACTGCGTGGAGTGCGGCAAGCCCACCGAGTACGGGGTCGCGACCCCGGGCCGGGTGCTGTGCCCGGTGTGCGAGTGGCAGGACGCGCAGCGCTCGGCCTGTTCCGGCTGAGGCCGCGCGCCCGCGCCTACTTCCCGATGAGCTCGGAGACCTTCACGAAGCGGTAGCCGCGCCCCCGCAATTCGGGGACGATCTTGCGGATGGCCTCCTCGGTGACGGGGGCCGCGCTGCGCGTGCAGTGCATGACCACCACCGAGCCGGGCTTCACCCCGGTGAGGACCTGTTCGGCCACCGCGTCCGGGTCCTTGGCGAAGGCGTCCCCGCTGACCACGTCCCACTGGACGGCCGTGACCTTGGCCGTGGAGATGGCCCGCAGCGCCTGGTCGTTGTAGCAGCCGCCGGGGAAGCGGAAGTACGGGACCGTGTTGACCGCGCCGGCCGTGCGGAAGGCGGCGAAGGCCCGGTCCACATCGGCCCGGGCGGCGGCCGCGTCGAGCGCGGGGAGCCCGTAGCAGGGCGAGGTGAAGGCGTGGTGGCTGTACGAGTGGTTCGCGATCTCGAAGTTCGGGTCGGTGCCGATGGCCTTGGCCTGGTCCGGGTACTCCTCGGCCCAGCGGCCGGTCATGAAGATCGTCGAGGGCACCTTGAGCGTGCGCAGCGTCGAGATGAGCTGCGGGTTGTCGAAGTGCTCCCCGTCCGCGGCGCGCGGCCCCTGGTCGGAGGTCATGTCGGCGTCGAAGGTCAGCGCGACGGTCTTGTCGGTCTGCTGCTTGGCCCGCTCGAAGACCGGGGTCAGGCCGCCCGGGCCGGGTGCCAGGGTCGGGGCCTTGGCGGGCGGCGGGGCGGCGGCCGGAGAGGAGCCGGCCGCCTGCGGCGCGCCTGCGGAGGCGGCGGCGGACGGCGCCGCGGAGGCCCCGGGGGTGCCCATACGGGCGGCCTGGTGGCCGGAACCGGATGCGGAGCCGCCGCTGCCGCCCCCGCATCCGGCGAGGGTGGTGCAGAGAGCGGCACCGAGGGCGGCCGCGACCGCCACATTGCGCACAGAAAGGGTCACGGACGCAAAATATATGACCATCTGCCAAGCGGACCGCAGCGGCGCGGACGCGGGCATACGAATCGCCCGACCGCGTGACGGGCGTCAGGTCTCCAGCAGCCGCTTGCGGCTCTCCTCCACGTCGAAACCGGCCGGGGGATAGCGCGGATCCAGCTCTTCCAGATGCTCCAGCAACAGCTTGGTGATCGCCCAGTTGCGGTACCACTTGCGGTCCGCGGGGACGACGTACCAGGGCGCCGCGTCGATGGAGCAGCGTTGCAGGGCCAGCTCGTACGCGTGCCGGTACTCGGGCCACAGGCCGCGGTCGTCGATGTCGCCCGGGCTGAACTTCCAGTGCTTGTCCGGGTTGTCCAGCCGCTCCAGCAGCCGCTCGCGCTGCTCCTCGCGGCTGATGTGGAGGAAGACCTTCACCAGGGTGACGCCGTCGTCCGCGAGGGACTGCTCGAACCGGTTGATCTGGGCGTAGCGGCGGTTCAGCTGACTGCGCGACACCAGCTCGCGGACGCGGGCGACGAGGACGTCCTCGTAGTGCGAGCGGTCGAAGATGCCGATCTCGCCCGCCAGGGGCAGGGCCTTCCTGATGCGCCAGAGGAAGGGGTGCGCGTGCTCCTCCGGCGTGGGGGCCTTGAAGGACCTGATCCGGCAGCCGGCGGGGTTGAACAGGCCGATCACGTGTTTCACCGTGCCGCCCTTGCCGCTGGTGTCCATGCCCTGGAGGACGAGGAGGACGCGGCGGCGCTCGCCCGCGGTGCTCGCCGCGTACAGCCGCTCCTGGAGGGAGGCGAGCGGCTCGGCCAGCGCGGCGGTGGCGGCGAGGCCGGCGGCCTTGCCGGCCGGGCCGCCGGGGGTCGATGCGGGGTCGAAGGCGCCGAGGTCGAGCCGCTCGCCGGCGGGGGCGCGCAGCAGCGGGCGCAGGGGGGCGTCCTGCCTCTTGTCCTTCTTGTTCTTCTTGTCGGTCTTGGTCTTCTTGCTCTTCTTGCTCTCCTTGGCCACCGCCGCCACCTACCCCGATCCGGTCGATTCCCTCCGATCCTCCACCACATCGGGCGGGGTCGCGAGGGCGCGGCCGACGCGTCAGTGCCAGGGGCCCGTCACGGCGAAGGTGGTCCCCGGGGTGTAGGCGTTGACGTACATCGTCCGTCCGTCGGGGGCGAAGGTGACCCCGGCGAACTCGCCCCACTCCGGGGCTCCCGGCTTGCCGATGTCCTCGGCGTTGCGGGCCATCGGGTAGACCTCGCCGCCGGGCGTGACGCCGAAGACGTACTGGTCCCCGCCGCCGTCCTCGCACACCATCAGGCCGCCGTCCGGGGCGAGGCAGATGTTGTCGGGGGAGTCCCCGGGCAACCGGATGTCGGCGGCCGGGCCGAAGAGCACGTCCAGGCGGATCGTGGAGCGCCGCGGGTCGTGGAACCAGACCTGGCCGTGGTGGTCGGCGGGCGCGCCTTCGAGGCGGCGGGCGTAGCTGGAGACGAAGTGGACTCCGCCGTCGCCCCAGTAGCAGCCCTCCAGCTTCTGCGCGTGGGTGATCCCGCCCGGCCCGAAGTCCTGGAACCGGATGGGGGTCCGCGCCGCCGAGGGATCCGGTACGGGGACCCATTCGACGGGGAACTCGGCGCCGGTCTCGTCCACGACGGACAGGTCGGCCAGGCCCGGGACGCGCATGGCGTGGAGGGCGCCGCCCGCGCGCAGGGAGCCGGGCCCGGCGAGGGGCCGCGCGGGCCGGAAGCGGTAGAAGAGCCCGAAGGGCTCCACGAAGGCGTCCTCGGTCTCGTACACGGTCCCGAGGTACGGGTCGACGGCGACGGCCTCGTGCGCGAAGCGGCCCATCGCGGTGAGCGGGACGGCGCCGCTGCGGTGCGGGTCGGCGGGGTCGACCTCGAAGACGTAGCCGTGGTCCTTGGTGTAGCCGGAGGTCCCGGCGCGGTCCTCGGTCTCCTCGCAGCTGAGCCAGGTGTTCCAGGGGGTGCGGCCGCCCGCGCAGTTGACGGCCGTACCGGCGAGGGCGACGCGCTCGGAGGTGACGCCGCCGCCGGGGTCGAGGTCGAGGAGGGTGCAGCCGCCGAGGGCGTGGGGGTCGTAGGTGAGGCCGTCGACGGCGGGGACGCGGAGGGCGGCGGTGGTGCGGTTCTCGTGGTTGCGGACGAGGCGGACACGGCCGGAGCCCGCGTCGAAGGCGGCCATGCCGTCGCAGTTGGCCGGTACGGGGCCTTCGCCGGAGCGCAGGGGGTCGCCGGCCCGGGAGAGCACGCGGTAGCGGAAGCCGGCGGGGAGGTCGAGCAGCCCGTGGGGGTCGGAGACCAGGGGGCCGTACCCCCGGCGGGGCAGCGGGACGGCGGGGGAGCCGCCGGCGAAGAGGGAGCCGAGCGCTCCGCTGAACGTGATGCCGGCGAGCAGGGTGCGGCGGGTGACGGACATCGGCGGCTCCCGGGGCGAGGGGGGTGACGGCCCCGTGTTACCACGGGCCCGCGCCCCCCTGCCCCGGACGCGCCGAGGCCGCCGGACCGTTAGATCAGCTCCGCGCTCAGGGTGATCGTCGTGCCCGTCAGGGCCTGGCTGACCGGGCAGTTCTTCTTCGCGTCCTCGGCGGCGGCGGCGAAGCCCTCCGCGTCCAGGCCGGGGACCTCGGCGCGGACCGTCAGGTGGATGCCCGTGATGCCCTCGCCCGGCTGGAAGGTCACGTCGGCCTTGGTCTCCACCCGGGTGGGCGGGGTGCCGGCGCCGTCGAGGCCGTGCGAGAGGGCCATCGAGTAGCAGCTGGAGTGCGCGGCGGCGATCAGCTCTTCCGGGCTGGTCTTGCCGTTCGCGGCCTCGGCGCGCGAGGGCCAGGAGACGTCGAACGAACCCTGACCCGAGGAGTCGAGGGTGACGACACCGGCGCCCTTGAGCAGGTTGCCTTCCCAGTTGGTGTGCGCGGTACGCGTGGTGGCCATGGTGGATCCCTTCGGAAGATGTTGGGAACGGCCGGACCGTCCCGGCTGGCGGGTCGGTCCGGCGCCCCCAAACCTACTGGGACACCAGGGGTTTCGCGTCGCGTGCCAGTGCGGTGAGCCTCGAGATGGCCCGGAAGTACTTCTTGCGGTAGCCGCCGTTCAGCATTTCTTCACTGAAGAGCTGGTCGAAGGGGACGCCCGACGCCAGGACCGGTATCTCGCGGTCGTACAGCCGGTCGGCGAGGACCACCAGGCGCAGCGCCGTCGACTGGTCCGGGACCGGGCCGACGTCGGTCAGGCAGACCGCCGCTATGCCGTCCGTGAGGGCGCCGTACCGGCTGGGGTGGACCTTGGCCAGGTGCTCCAGGAGCCCCGGGAAGTCGTCCAGGCTCGCGCCCTCGGTCGCGTACGCGGCCTTCGTGACCTGCTCGTCCGAGAACGGCGCCGGCGCCTCCGGCAGGCCGCGGTGGCGGTAGTCCTGGCCGTCGATGCGCAGCGGGCGGAAGTGCGCCGAGAGCCCCTGGATCTCCCGCAGGAAGTCCGCGGCGGCGAACCGGCCCTCGCCGAGCTTGCCGGGCAGGGTGTTGGAGGTGGCGGCCAGCGCCACGCCCTGCTCGACCAGCCGGCTCAGCAGCGAGGAGACCAGGACGGTGTCGCCCGGGTCGTCCAGTTCGAACTCGTCGATGCACAGCAGGCGGTGGCCGCCCAGGGTCTGGACCGTCTGCTGGAAGCCGAGCGCGCCGACCAGGTTGGTCAGCTCCACGAAGGTGCCGAAGGCCTTGAGCGCGGGCTCGGCCGGGGTGGCGTGCCAGAGGGAGGCCAGCAGGTGGGTCTTGCCGACGCCGTAGCCGCCGTCGAGGTAGACCCCGCGCGGGGCGGTGGGGGCCGGTGCCTTCTTCGCGAACCAGCGGCGCTTTCCGCCGCCGCTCGCGTGGGCTCCGCCCAGCCCGGCGGCGAAGCCGCTGAGCACGGTGACGGCCTGGGACTGGCTCGGCTGTCCGGGGTCCGGGTCGTAGGTGTCGAAGCGCACCGAGTCGAAACGCGGCGGCGGCACCATCTCGGCCACCAGCCGCTCGGCGGGCACGCGCGGCTCGCGGGCGCACAGGGCCTGCGGGCCGGCCTCGGCCGGGCCGGCTATCGGGGGTCGCCCGTAGGTGGATCCGGAGGTGGAGAGTGATGTTGACACAGCTCTTAACTCTACGGGGCGTGGCACACTTCACCGATGCGACGCCTGTTCCCTGTGACCGATCAGACACCGGCCGGCCCGGCCCCGGCCCCCGCGGACCGCGGCGACCGCAGCGACCGCGAGTGGTCGCTGGACGAGCTGGCGGAGGCGTACGCGTACCCCGCGCTCGGCCCGGAGGGCCACTGGCTGCGGGCCAACATGGTCTCCACGCTGGACGGCGCCGCCCAGCACGACGGGCGCTCGCAGCCGATCTCCAGCGAGACCGACATGCGGATCTTCGGCACCCTGCGGGCGCTGGCCGACGTGGTGGTCGTGGGCGCCGAAACGGTTCGCCAGGAGGGGTACCGTCCGGCCCGGGCGCGGGAGGCCTTCGCGGCCCGGCGCGCGGCCGCCGGGCAGGGTCCGGCGCCCGCGATCGCGGTGGTCACGGCCAGTCTGGACCTGGACTTCTCCCTGCCCCTGTTCACCTCCCCCCTCGTGCCGACCCTCGTGGTGACCGGCGCGGCCGCACCCGCCGAACGGGTGGCGGCGGCCGCCGCGGCCGGGGCCGATGTGGTGCTGGCGGGCGACGGGGCGGCCGTGGATCCGGCCCGGATCGTGGGGGAGCTCGCGGCCCGGGGGCTGCGCCGCCAGCTCACCGAGGGCGGACCCCGGCTGCTGGGGCAGTTCGTGGCCGCCGACGCGCTGGACGAGCTGTGCCTGACGATCTCGCCGATGCTGGCCGCGGGCGGGGCCCAGCGCATCTCCGGAGGGCCTGCGGTGGCGGTGCCGCACCGGCTGGCGCCCGCCTCCGTACTGGAAGAGGCCGGGTTCCTCTACACGAGCTACCGTCGGATCTGAGAAGAGGCGGAATTTGTTGTTCCGCTTAGCTTCCGGTGGGCACATACCTGGGCAGATGTATCCACGCAGGGTCCCGTGTGAGAGCGGGGCAGGATGGTTTCCGCAGGGGCCGGCCGACCGGCCCTGGCCCATGAAGGAGAGGGCGTCCGTGTTCACGAGCGTATTGATGATCGAGCAGCCGCTGACCAGCGTCGACGTGGACTTCGTCACCAGCCTGCACGGGGACGACCCGGTCTCCTTCCTGGTCCTCATGCAGCCCAGGGGCGACCAGGACCGGCTGCTGCGCGCCATCGACGACGTGGCACTCGGCGAGCTCCCCGAGGCGCTCCGCGAGGCCGACGTACCGGAGGGCCACGCCGCCCGCGGCCCGGCCGAGCAGGCGCTCGTCCACTCCCTGGAGGCCCTGCGCAAGAAGGGCGCCAAGGCCAGCGGACAGATCATCGAGGACCACCCGCTCGACAAACTCAAGGCCGTCGTCGAAGAGTCGAACGCCGACGAGGTGATCGTCTTGACCGCCCCGCACTTCGTCGAGGAGTTCTTCCACCGGGACTGGGCATCCCGTGCGCGCCACAAGGTCGGGGTTCCGGTGCTCAAGCTCTTCGCCCACAACGAATAGGCTGGCGTCCGACACACGCGCCGGGGCGACCGCGGGACGGCCGTCCGCACCGCCGGCCCCCGACGCGACCGACCCGTACCGCTCCGTACCGACCCGCACCTTGGGGAGATCCCGTATGACGCCGCCCGGCCTGCCGAACGCCATGGAACGTCCGCACTTCATCGGCATCGGCGGCGCCGGCATGTCCGGCATCGCGAAGATCCTCGCCCAGCGCGGCGCGCAGGTCGCCGGCAGTGACGCCAAGGACTCCGAGACCGCCCGGGCGCTGCGCGCCCACGGCGCCACCGTCCACATCGGGCACGCGGCCGAGCACCTCGCCTCCGACGCCACCTGCGTCGTCGTCTCCAGCGCCATCCGCGCCGACAACCCGGAGCTGGCGCGCGCCGCCGAGCTCGGCGTCCCGGTCGTGCACCGCTCGGACGCCCTGGCCGGGCTGATGGACGGCCTGCGGCCGATCGCGGTCGCCGGTACGCACGGCAAGACGACCACCACCTCGATGCTGGCGGTGTCCCTGTCGGCCCTGGGCCTGGACCCCTCCTACGCCATCGGCGGGGACCTGGACGCCCCCGGCTCCAACGCCCACCACGGCGAGGGCGACATCTTCGTGGCCGAGGCGGACGAGAGCGACCGCAGCTTCCACAAGTACACCCCGCAGGTCGCGATCATCCTCAACGCGGAGCTCGACCACCACGCGAACTACGCGTCGATGGACGAGATCTACGAGTCCTTCGAGACCTTCGTCGGCAAGATCGTCCCCGGTGGCACCCTGGTCATCGCCCACGGCCAGCAGGGCGCCGCCGAGATCGCCGCCCGGGTCCGCGCCACCGAGGGCCTCGACGTCGTCACGTACGGCGAGGAGGAGGGTGCCGACGTCCGGATCACGAAGATCACCCCGCGCGGTCTGACCAGCGAGGTCACCGTGGTCATCGACGGGCGGATGCTCACCTTCACCGTCTCCGTGCCCGGCCGCCACTACGCGCACAACGCCGTCGCCGCCCTCGCCGCCGGTGTGGCCCTCGGCATCCCGGTGCACAACCTGGCCTCCGCCCTCGGCAAGTACACCGGGGTCAAGCGCCGCCTCCAGCTCAAGGGCGAGGCCTCGGGCGTGCAGGTCATCGACTCCTACGCGCACCACCCGACCGAGATGACGGCCGACCTGGAGGCCATCCGCGGCGCCGCCGGGGACTCCCGGATCCTGGTCGTCTTCCAGCCCCACCTCTTCTCCCGCACCCAGGAGCTGGGCAAGGAGATGGGCCAGGCCCTCGCCCTCGCGGACTCCGCCGTGGTCCTCGACATCTACCCGGCCCGCGAGGACCCGATCCCCGGCATCACCAGCGAGATCATCATCGCGGCCGCGCGCAGCGCGGGCGCCGACGTCACCGCCGAGCACGACAAGGCCGAGGTCGCCGACGTCATCGCGGGAATGGCGAAGCCCGGTGATCTCGTTCTCACGATGGGCGCGGGTGACGTCACGGACCTCGGTCCGGCGATCCTCGCCCGCCTGTCGGACTGAGAACGAGGGAGCGGGAGAGTCATGTCGTACGAGGTCGAGAAGACGGACGAGCAGTGGCAGGCGGAGCTGACGCCGGCCGAGTACCAGGTGCTGCGCCTGGCCGGCACCGAGCCGGCGTTCCGCGGTGAGTACACCGACACCAAGACGGCCGGCGTCTACTCCTGTCGCGCCTGCGGCGCCGAGCTCTTCCGCTCCACCGAGAAGTTCGAGTCGCACTGCGGCTGGCCGTCCTTCTTCGACCCGAAGGACTCCGACGCCGTCGAGCTGAAGGCGGACGTCTCGCACGGGATGGTCCGCACCGAGGTCCTCTGCGCGAAGTGCGGATCCCACCTCGGGCACGTGTTCGAGGGTGAGGGCTACCCCACCCCCACCGACCAGCGCTACTGCATCAACTCCATCTCCCTGCGCCTCACCCCCGAGGCGGGCTGACGGGGATCACCCGGCGAGGCGGTCCACGGCGGGCAGGAACTGGTCGTAGAAGCGGGTCTTGAGGCGCAGGGCCCGCTCCTCCAGCTCCCGGAAGCGATCGGTGGACTCCTCTTGGGCGAGGAGCTCGGTCACCCGCGCGGCCAGCCGGTCGGAGTGGGAGCCGGACAGCAGGGACACCGTCGCCAGCGAGTGCGTCTTCGCGTCGTGGACGTGGTGCGGGAAGTAGAAGCGGGAGCGGTTCCTGCCCTCCTCGGTCAGCAGGGGCGCCATCCGCTCCCACAGTCGCCCGTACTCGACGGACACCAGCACCTCGCCCCAGAACCGCAGGATCGTCAGCAGCCGCAGGTCGGCGTCGGCGTGGCCGCCCGCGTCGGCGATCAGCTCCAGGGTGTCCGAGACGACCTCCTGCGTGTCGGCCGTGGGCCGGGAGGCGACCAGGTCCGAGCGGGAGATCCCCAGCCGCCGCATGTCCTGCGTCATGTCCTCCCGGTGCGAGGGCGTGTGGCCGTGGCCGTCCGGATACTCCTCCCGCAGGATGACCCGGGCGATCCGCAGCCCCGCCTCGTCGCGCAGCAGGTCGATCGCGAGGTCATAGGAGGGGGTGAAGGCGAGCGAGACGAAGCGCCGCTGGAGCAGGAGCGCGGCGAAGTCCTCCTCCGCAAGCCCGGTGACGTTCGCCAGGACCGGATGCGCCCGGAACCGCTCGATCAGTGCGTCTTCGAACCCGTCCAGGGCGTGCAGATCGTGCATGGCCGTACCTCTCCGTGGATCACAGGCTGATGTTTGCCACCGACGTGCGCCAGTCGAGGAGGTCCACGTCCTTGCCGATGCTCCACAGCGTGCGCAGCTCCTGCTGGACCTCTTCGCCCATGACGGTGTCCGCACCGTCGATCTCGATCTGGGTGGAGTCGATGGCGAGCTGGCCGTGCAGGAACGAACTGACCAGAAAATGCTGATCGGCCTTGAACACGGCGATCGAGGGAAGGGAGTTGTAGAGCCTCACCTGGAGGCGCGCCCGGCTCCCGGCCGGGATCTCCGCGTTCAGCTGGGCCAGCCCGGCGAGGCAGTATTCCACGCTGGCGCGCACGTTCACCGCGAGTGCCGGATCCCGCACCGCCCTGAGCGCCTCGTCCCGCAGCCCGGCCACCGGCGACGAGGGGTGCAGGAGCAGGATGCGTACGTGGACCTGCTGGTCGGCGAGTGCCTTGTGCATCGCGGCCTTGAGGTGGTGCAGGTTGGGGATCCACGTCTGCAGGATCACCAGCTCGTCCGCGGCGTTGCCGAGGAACCCGTTGAACACGTCTTCGGGGAAGCGGCTGTGCACCGCGACCACGCCGCCGTAGTGCTGCCGCTTGAGACGCCGGGCGATGGCGTCGATGTCCAGCTTGGACAGGTGCGCCTCGACGTTGGCGTTCAAGGTGTCGATCTTCGTCTGGACGCTGGTGTCCAGGGCCTTGACGTCGTCGTGGACCTCGTCGAGCCGTTTCAGGCGGTCGAGTTCGAGTAACAGGAAGACCGTCACCGTGCTCAGGATGAGCAGCGTGACCTTGGGGAGCGCGCCTCCGGGGGCGAGCGCGTCGAGCCATCCGAACAGGTCGGCCAGCAGGACCACCACACCCGACGCGGCCATCAGGCCGAGCGCTATCTGCTCCACCCTCCGCCGGACGTCCGCACTCCGACGGCGCATTGCGTCGCTCATGTTCCCCCGACCCCCGGCCCGAGCCTCCCGCCTGAGCGATGACCGTACACCCGTTGATCGACAGGCAAGGGCGACTTTCCGGCCAACGCGTCAGATGAGGCTGTGGCGGACGGCGCAGGCCACCGCGTGGGCGCGATTGCGGGCCTGGAGGCGGGACATGAGCTCGTAGATCACGTTCTTGATCGTGTGCTCCGAGCAGGACAGGGTGCGGGCGATCACCGCGTTTCCGTGGCCCTCCGCCATCAGCGTGAGCACCGCGGTCTGGCGGGCCGTGAGCCGCGGGGCGTCCGGCGGGGCCGGCGCACCCCGGCCGGCCGGGGTGCTCGCGCAGGCGGCTTGGGCGGAGGGGGCTGCGGCCGAGGTGGCCGCGCCGAGCAGGCGGACCAGGGCCGGGTAGGGCATCCGGCCGTCCCCGGCCTGGCGCAGCAGGCTGAGCCGGTCCGGGGCCGCGGGGCTCCGTACGGGCGTGATCTCGCGTGTCTCGTAGGCCTCGTACGAGGCGTACATCTCGCGCGTCTCGCGCGTCAGTTCGGCCACGGCGCTCACAGCAGGCCCACCCGCATCGCGTAGGCGACCGCGTGGGCGCGGTTGCGCAGCCGGAACCGCTGGGTGATGTCGTGGACGACGCTCGTCACGGTCCGCGGCGAGTAGCACAGCTGCTTGGCTATCTCGTTCGTCTCGTGGCCGTCGGCGACCAGCCGCAGCACGCTGCGCTCCCGGTCGCTCAGGCCCGCCGCCGCCCACGGATCCGTACCCCCGTGGGAGCCGCCGGCCGACCGGCCGCCGGCGCCGGAGCGCTCCAGCAGCCGGTCCAGGAGGTCCGGCGGAAGCGTGCAGTCGCCGCGGGAGGCGGCGAGGACGGCGCGCGAGAGGCGGGTGACGTCCGCCTCGCGGCGGCGCAGCAGCCCTCGGGCACCGGCCGCGATGGCGTGCAGGGCGCCGTCGGGCGCCAACTCGCCGGCCACCAGCACCACATCGGGGCGGGCCGGGGCGTCGCGGACGGTGCGCAGGACGTCGAGCTCGGGCCGGCCGACCTGGTCCACGGTCATGACCACGACCCGCGGGGCCTCGCCCGGGGAGGTCAGGGCCACCTCGGGGCAGGCGAACAAGGTGCTCTTGGTTCCGGCTTCCAGCACGGGGTCGAATGCGACGACGTCGACAGGGACGGGTACTCCCACCAGGTCCTCCGATGATCATCCGCCGGCCGGGGTGCCGGACAGGGCGGAAGGGGCACTGCACACAGGCTGCGGGTCGGGGGCCGGGTGCGGCATCGGGCCCCGGCCCCCACATTTGCCGACGGGCGCCCGCACCGGCCCGGATCCTGCGCGGGCAGGCCTCGAAGCCGCCCGCGACCTGCCGGAATCCGTACGCCGCGGCCCCGGTCCGCGGCCTTCCCACCACCCCGTACGCCGGGCCCGCGACCCCCATGGGGGCGCGCCCACGGAATATGGGGGATCGGCCCCCATGTGCGCGCCCCCCGCACTCTGCGAGTTTTCTCCTGTGACCAACACCGCCACCACCGCCGAAGAATCCCAGGTCGGGGGCCTGGCCCCCTCCTGGTGGGCCCGGGCCCTGAACCTGCGGGAGCGGCTCGCCGCCCCGGGTGCCCCGGTACCCGCGCCGGCCGACGCCCCCCACAGCCGACCGGCTTCCTGGTCCCTGGGGGACGCGGACGGCTTCGCGGCCCGGCTGGCGAGCCTGGGGACCACCGAGGACGTGGCGTACGCCCTCGCGGCGGAGGCCCCCGGCCGGCTGGCCGCCCGTACGGCCGAGCCCGAGTGGGCCCGCTCCATCGAACGGGCGGTGGCCGCGGCCCCCCTGGAGGCCCCCGCCAAAGCCCCCGCGGCGGCCGCCGACGCGGACGGCGCCGCGGTGTTCCTGCCCGCGCTGCGCCCCCTGATCGACTCGGCCTGGTCGGAGGCGGCCGCGCACCTCCACCTCGCCGACGGCGAACTCGACGCCGTACGGGCCGCCTTCGAGGAGCGGCTCGGCGACCGGCTGATCCGGCAGTCCGCCCGCACCCTGGTCCGCGAACTCCACCGGGCCCGTACGGAGGGCCTGTTGGCGGGGGAGACCCCGCGGGAGCGGTTCGCGGACTTCCTCGCCCGGCTCGGCACCCGGCAGGGCCTCGCCGAGCTGTTCACCCGCCACCCGGTGCTGGCGCGGATGCTCGGCCAGGCCTGCGGCCACGCGGCCTCGGCCACGGCGGAGCTGTTCGAGCGCTTCGCCGCCGACCGGCCGCAGATCGTCGCGGGCCTGCTGAACGGCGCCGACCCGGGCGCCCTCGTACGGGTGGACCTCGGCCGGGGCGACGTCCACCAGGGCAACCGGTCCGTGGCCCTGCTGCGCTTCGCCGACGGCTCGACCGTCGTGTACAAGCCCCGGCCGCTCGACCAGCACGTCCTGCTGGACCAGGCGGTCGGCTGGGCCAACGCCAAGGTGGCCGGCCTGGGGCTCAGGACGCCGCGCTCGGTACGCGGCGAGGGCTACGGCTGGCTGGAGTTCATCGAGCACGGCTGGTGCGCCTCGCCCACCGAACTGGACCGGTTCTACCGGCGCCAGGGCGCGCTGCTCGCCCTGCTGTACGCGGTCGACGGCGTGGACATGCACTACGAGAACGTCATCGCCTGCGGCGACCAGCCGGTGCTGGTGGACGCCGAGACCCTGCTGCACGCAGGCCTGCCGGCAGCCGTGACCTGCGGGTCCGACCCGGCGGCGGACGCCCTGGCCGCCTCGGTGTACCGCACCTGCCTGCTGCCGAGCCTGTTGATCGGCGAGAACGGCGCCATGGACATCTCGGCACTCGGCGGTGGCGACGGCGGCTCGTACCCCAGCGACGGACTGCGCTGGGAGGCGGCCGGAACGGACGGGATGCGGCTGCTGCGCGCCCCGGTGGCCACGGAGGCCGGGCAGAACCGGCCCGGCCCGCAGGGCAGGACGGCCGGCCACGCCGACCACCGCGCGGCGCTGCTGGAGGGGTTCCGGGCCGGCTACGACGCGATCACCGAGCACCGGGCCGAACTGCTCGGCAGCGGTGGGGCCGGGGCCGGGGCGGGGGCCGGGGCCGGGGACGACGGCGGGCTGCTGGCCCGCTGGGCGACCAGCCCGGGGCGCCTGATCGCCCGCTCCACCCGCCTCTACACGACCCTGCTCGACGAGTCCACCCACCCCGACCTGCTGGGCGACGCGCTGACCCGGGACACCGTACTCGCCGTGCTCTGGACGGAATCCGAGCACGACGCGGCCCGGCAGCGGCTGATCGAGGACGAGATCGCCGACCTGTGGTCCGGGGACGTGCCCCTCTTCTTCCACCACCCCTCGGACACCGCGCTGCGGACCTCCCGGGGAGACCGGCTCGAGGGGGTGCTGCCGGCCCCGAGCCTGCACGCCGCCCGCGCCAAGATCGCGGCCATGGGCGAGGTGGACCGCCACGACCAGGAGTGGATCATCTCGGCGACGCTCGCCGTCACCGGGGCCAACCTCAGCGTCGGCGGCCCCCGTTCGACCCTGGCCGGCCCGGCCGCGCCGGTCGTCGTCCCCGAGCCCTCCCGGCTGCTGGCCGCGGCCTGCGGGATCGCCGACGAGATCGCGGCCCGGGCCGTGCACGGCGGCGACCGCGTCAACTGGCTCGGCCTGGAGCAGGTCTCCGGCGACCACTGGGCCGTCCTGCCGATGGGCGGCGGGCTCGCCCAGGGCTACTGCGGGGTCGCGCTCTTCCTGGCCCAGCTCGGCGCCCTGACCGGGGCCGAGCGGTACACCGCGCTGGCCCGGCAGGCCTTACGGCCGCTGCCCGCGCTGCTCGCCGCGCTCGCCGCCGACCCCGAGCTGGGGGCCGCGGTCGGACCCGGCGCCCTGCACGGGATCGGCGGCATCGTCTACACGGCGGCCCGGCTGGCCCCGCTGCTCGGCGGGGACCTGGGCGACTGCCTGCCCGACGCGCTCGCCGCGCTGGAACACTGCGCCCTGGCGGAGACCGAGGAGGGCGCCGGGGAAGGCGCCGAAGGACCGGCCGACCTGGCCGACGGCCTCGCCGGAGCCCTGGCCGCCGCGGTCGCCGCGCAGCGCACCCACGGGTCCGTGGCGCGGGGCGTGGCCCGGCGGCTCGCCGACCGGCTGCTGGTCCGGGCCGAGAAGGGCCTCGCCGAACAGCGCCCCGCGGTCCCCGGCTTCGCGCACGGCGACGCCGGCATCGGCTGGGCCCTGCTGCGCTACGCCGCCGCCCTGGAGCAGGAGGGGGAGCCGGGGGCCGCGTACGCCCGGACCGGCGCGGCCCTGCTGCGCCCGGCGCTGGACGCGGCCCTGCTGCGCCCCGCCGAACTCGACTGGCACACGGGCCTCGCGGGCACCGCGCTGGCCGCCGCCGACATCCTCGGCGCCGATGCCCTCGGGGCCGACGGGCCGCGGATCCCCGCGGCGGAACTCGACCGGTGCGCCGCCCTGCTGGGCGCGCCCGGCGCCTCGTCCGACCTGAGCCTGCACAGCGGCGCCCTCGGATCCCTGGAACTGCTCGGCGTGCTCGCCGGGCGGGGCCACGACGGGGCCAAGGCGGCCCTCGGCCACCGGGCCGGGGAGATTCTCGGCCGACTCGAGGATCACGGCCACCGCTGCGGCACCCCCGACCACGTCCCGTCCCCCGGTTTCCTCACCGGTCTCTCCGGCATCGGATACGCCCTGCTCAGGCTCGGCTTCCCGGCGGCCGTCCCGTCCGTCCTGCTCCTCGAACCCGCATAGCGCGCCCGGTACTTCGCACCCCCGGCAACACCCCGCACTTCAGCATTGGGCACCACTCCCCGTCAGGCATCGAGAAAGGTACTCACCACCATGCAGAAGCCCCAGGTCACCGCCCAGTCCGTCGCCGCCGACGAGGCCGCCGCCGCGGCAGCCGGCCAGGCGCGGACCGAGGACCCGGCCGGCGGGATCACCCTGTCGGGACGGAACAAGGCGTGCGCCCGGGCCCGTGCCCTGGCCGGCGTGGTGCTCACCAGCGGCATCGTCATCACCCTGAGCTCGATCGACACGAGCGTCTCGGCCCCGAACGTCACCTGGTAGGCGCGTGTCCGATCTTCTCCGGATCTCTCCCGGATCTTCACCCCGCCTCTGTTCGAAACGGCCAACTTTCGTCGCACAATCGGCCGATCCCATGAACTAGATTGCGGACATGCGTTCCCGTTCGCGGTACATCGTCGGTCGTGACCCGCAACTGCGCGAGATCAAGCAGGCACTGACCGACGCGGGCGAAGGCCGCGGCGGGGTCGTCTTCCTGGTCGGTGAAGCCGGGATCGGGAAATCCAGGCTGGCGGCCGAAGCAGTCGGCATGGCCTTCGGCATGGGCATGCGGGCCCTGCGCGGCCGCAGCAGCACCACCGGCCCCACCATCCCTTTTCGGCCACTCACCGAAGCGCTGATGTCGCTCTTCCGCAGCGGTGAGCCCCTGGACGACCTGCCGCTCGGCCCCTACCGGCCCGCGCTCGGCAGGATCATCCCGGACTGGAGCAGCGACGCCCAGAACAACAGCTCCATGGTCATCCTCGGCGAGGCCGTCCTGCGGCTGCTCATCGCCACCGGCAAGGAGCACGGCCAGCTCCTCCTCCTGGAGGACCTGCACGACGCCGACCCCGAGACGCTCGCGGTCGTCGAATACCTGGTGGACAACCTGGAGTACACGAACGTGGTGCTCCTGGCCACCATCCGTACGGAGCCCTGCGACGCGCTCGACATGGCCGGCTCGGCCCGCCGGCGCGGCGTGGGGACCGTACTGGAACTCGCCCCGCTCACCCGCCCCGAGGTCGGCGCCGTCATCGCCGCCCAGCTGGACACCGAGCCCGAACTCGTCCCGCAGCCGGCCCTGGACCGGCTCTGGGACGACAGCGCGGGCAGCCCCTTCCTCGTCGAGGAACTGCTCCAGGGCATGATCGGCAGCGGCGCCCTCGTCCGCTTCGAGGACGGCTGGCGGGTCGTCGGCGACCTGCGCAGCGACGTGTCCACCGCCCTCGCCCGGGGCATCCTGCGCCGCATCGACCGGCTCGGCCCGCAAGGGCTGACCCTGCTCTCCGCCGCCGCCGTGATCGGCCGCCGCTTCCCGCTGACCGTGCTCCAGCGGATGACCGGCATCGACGACCGCGGGCTGCTCAGCCACCTGCACGCCGGGGTCGCGGCGCAGCTCGTCGTCCCGGACGAACCCGCCCCCGACTGGTACGCCTTCCGCCACTCGCTCACCGCCGAGGCCCTGCACACCCAGCTCACGCCCGGCAACCGGGCGCAGATGTCGGGCCGTGCCGCCGATGCCGTGCAGGCGCTCTACCCCGAGCTCGAAGGGGACTGGTGCCCCCTGGTCGCGGAGCTGCGCTCGCAGGCGGGGGACGACGCCGAGGCCGGGCGCCTGTTCACCGACGCCGGGCTGCGCGCCCTCGCGGCCGGGGGGATCAGCTCCGCGATCACCCTGCTCAGCCGCGCCGAACGGCTGCTCGCCGCCAGCCAGGACCCCGCCGGGCGCACCGACGCCCTGGAGGCCCTGCTGCCCGCCCTCGCCGAAGCCGGCGACTTCGCCCGGGCCTTCGGCTTCGCGGAGAACCTGCACACGCTCGGCGGCAGCGGCCTGAGCGCCACCCGGCTCGCCGCGCTGCACACCCGGCTCGCCAAGGTGGCCCACACCGCGGGCCGCTGGGAGGACGGCAACAGACAGATAGCCCAGGCCAGATCCCTCCTGGGCGCCCACCCCGACGAGCGCACCACCGCCTCGATCGACGTGACCGCCGCCTACCTCGCGCTCGACACCCCCGGCCCGGACCGCACCCAACTGGCCGAGAAGCTCGGCAACTCCGCCCTGCAGGCCGCCCAGCGCCACGGCCTGGCCACCGTCGCCTGCCAGGCGCTGGAACTCCTCGCCACCCTCGCCCGCGAACGGGACTTCGACGAGGCCACCGCCCTGCTGGAATCGGCCCTGCAGACCGCCGAACAGCACCAGCTCCCGCTCCAGCGCATGTACGCGCTGACCCGGATCGGCGGCAACTACTGGCTCACCGAGGGCGCCACCGCCCCCCTGCTGGCCGCCCGGAGCGAGGCCCAGCGGCTCGGCTCGGCCACCATCGTCCACACCATCGACGGCATCCTGATCCTGGACTGCGTCCTGCGGGGCGAGTTCACCGCCGCGCAGCAGTCCGCCGAGGAGTGCCTGGCTGTCGTGCAGCGCCTGCGGCTCGCCCCGGCCACCCGGTACGTCCTGATGGCGCGGGCCGCGCTGGCCGCCCACCGGGGCGACCGGCCCGCCATGGAGGGCGCCCTCGCCGCCTTCGCCGAGTGGGACGGGGCCGGCTCCCAGGAGGAACCGCTGACCCGCGGCCTCGCCCGGGCCTTCTGCGCGCTGACGGAGGAGGACCGGCCCGGGGCCGTCGCGGAACTGCGCGCCGTCGCCGACCTGGAGGACACCAACCCCAGTACGTACTACCTCAGCGGGCGGTACGGCATCGGCCTGCTCCTGGACGTGCTGTCGGGGGAGGCCGACCGCGCCGCGTACGAGGAGATCGCCGCCACCGCGCCCGGCCGGATGCGCTGGAACCGGCAGTTCGTCCTGTTCGCCGGGGCCGTCCTGCTGGGCCGGGAACGCCGCCCCGAGGAGGCGGCGGCCGCCGTGGCCGAGGCCCTGCGCGTCGCCGCCCCGTACGCCACCGCCCTCCACCTGGGCCTGCGGCTCATCGCCGACGCGGCGTACGAGGACGGCTGGGGAGAACCGGTGGCCTGGCTGCGCCAGGCCGAGGAGCACTTCCACCAGGGCGGCGTGGCCGCGGTCGCGGGCGCCTGCCGCGCGGCCCTGCGCCGGATGGGCGCCCCGGGCCGCCAGCGCCGTACGGGTACGAGCACGATCCCGGACGTCCTGCGCGCCCAGGGCGTCACGGTCCGCGAGTACGAGGTCTTCCGGCTCCTCGCGGAGCGGCTGGGCAACAAGGACATCGCCGACCGGCTCTACATCTCGCCGCGCACGGTCGAGAAGCACATCGCGGCCCTCGGCGCCAAGACCGGCCGGGCCAACCGGGCCGCGCTCTGCGAGCTCTCGGCCTCCCTGGAGGCGTCGGCGCCCTGAAGCGCCGGCGCCGGCGCGGGCAGCGGCGCGGGCACCCGCACCGGCCCGCCCGGTCACCGCATCTCGCGGACCGTGCGCGAGCTCAGGATGCCGACCGCCGTCACCGCCAGGACCGCCGCCGAGACGGCGAACATCGGCGCGGTGCCCGACTGCGCCAGGGCCCCGCAGACGATCAGGGAGAGCGGGGCCACCGCGTAGCCGATCACCATGTCCACCGAGATCACCCGGCTCAGCACCGGGCCGTCGATCGTGCGCTGGATCCAGCTGAGGCCGAAGACCCCCTGGAAGCCCATCCCGAAGCCCATCGCCAGCACCGTCGCGAGGGCCCCCGCCGTGTTGCCGACGAGACCGAGCAGGCCCGTGCCGATCGCGAGCCAGCCCGCCAGCGCGGCGATCAGCAGGCCGATCCGGGGGCTGCCGCTCACGGCGCCGCCGACAAGGGTGCCCAGCATCGCCCCGCCGGCCAGCGCGCCGTTGAGCAGGCCGAGGGTGGTCGAGCCGCCGTGCAGGTCGACCTTGGCCAGGGTGGCGAAGCCGACGGTGAACGGCCCCGCCTGGCAGAAGGTCACCGCCGCGTCGACGGCCAGGATCGTCCGGATCCGCGGGTCCTCGAAGGCGTACCGCAGCCCGGCGCGGATCCGGGCGCCCAGCGAGGGCTCCGCCCCGGCCGGGGCGGAGGCGAGGGCCGGGCCCTTCTCCTCGGCTGCGGGGCGCGGCAGCGGGCGGATCCCCGCCACGCACACACCGCAGAGCGCGAAGCACACCGCGTCGACGAGGAAGGCGACGGGGGCGTTGGAGAAGGCCACCACCATGCCGCCGACGGCCGGTCCGAGCACGGCCGCCACCTTGGAGGCGACCGCGAGCAGGGCATTGGCCGGGGCGAGCTGCTCCTTGTCCACCACCGAGGGCAGGATGGAGGCCCGGGCGGGCTGGAAGAAGGCGTCGACCGCGCCGAAGGCCGCGGCGGCGCAGCACAGCATCCACAGCGTCAGGGACCCGGCCAGGCCGGCCAGGCCCACGCCCGCCATCAGGGCGGCCCGGGCCCAGCTGGAGAGCTTCATCAGGGTCCGGGAGGACCACGTGTCGCTGAGGGAGCCGCCGACCAGGGTCAGCAGGGCCCGCGGCACCGCCTGGAAGGCGAGGACGTAGCCGAGGGCCAGCGTGGACTGCGTGAGGCCGAGCGTGATCCAGGAGAAGGCGATGTAACTGAACCCGTCGCCGAGCAGGGACAGCGACTGCCCGAGCCAGAGCAGCCGGAACGAGGGCAGCCGGGCGGGGGCGCTCAGCCGGTCCCGCGCGTCCACCAGGGTGGAAGCCATGAATGATCCCTCCGTAGGGACGGCCGTGGTCAGTAGCGGACGGGCAGGGCCGTCAGCGCGCGGTTGAGGAGGGAGGGCTGCCAGGTGTGCCGCCCGTCGAGCAGCTCCAGGCCCGGGTACTCGCGGACCAGTACGTCGATCACCGCGCCGGCCACCAGGCGGGCGAAGGCCGCCCCGATGCAGAAGTGCGCGCCGAAGCCGAACCCGAGGTGCGAGGCGCTGCCGCGCCGGACGTCGAAGGTGTCGGGGTGGGCGAAGCGCGACGGGTCCCGGTTGGCGGCCGCCGTGACCAGGAACAGCCGGTCCTCGGCGCGGACGGAGCGCCCGTCGAGGTCGAAGTCCCGGGCGGCGGTGCGGATCGACATCTTGGAGGGGCCGTCGAAGCGCATGGCCTCCTCCACCGCCATCGGTACCAGCGACGGATCCTCCCGCACCGCCGCCAGCTGGTCGGGGTGCTCCAGCAGGGCGAGTACGGCGTTGACGATGAGGTTGCTGGTGGTCTCGCCGCCGGCGAAGGCCATCTGCGTCAGCATCCCGACGAACTCCTCCTCGCTGACCGACTTCCCGATCTGGCCGCCCGCCAGCACGGCGCTGATCAGGTCGTCCTTGGGGTCGGCGCGGCGCTGCTTCACCAGGTCGGCGAGGTAGTCGTCCAGGTTGACCAGGGACTGGAGCGAGGTGCGGTACTCGCGCTCCTCCTGGGCGGCCCCCAGGACCAGGTCGCCCACGCGGGCGTTCCAGTACCAGAAGGAGGGGCCGTGCGCCTGGGGGACGCCCAGCCAGCGGGCGAAGACGAGGGCGGGCAGCGGCCGGGCGATGTCGGCGACCAGGTCCCCGATCCGGCCGGGGACGGCGCGGCGGGTGAGCATGGCGCGGGTGGCGCGTTCGACGAAGGCCCGGTAGCGGCCGATCGAGCGGGCCGCGAACTGCTCCTGGAAGACCTGGCGCAGCCGCCGGTGCTGCGGGGCGTCGTTGAACACCATCCAGCGGGAGAGGATCCCGAAGGCCCGCTCGGCGTCCTCGCGGGCGCCCTCCGGCACGGCGTCCATCAGCGGGCGCACCCGCTCGGCGGAGACGGCGGGGGCGCGCAGGCAGTGCATCAGCTGGGCGTGCCCGGTGACGAGCCAGGCCCGGTGCATGGCGGACCAGTACACGGGGTCGTGGTCGCGCAGGGAGTTGAGGTACCCGTACGGGTCCGCGTTGACGGCGGGGTCGAGGAGGTACCGCTCGGTGAAGGGGGCCGCCGGGGCCGGCGGGGCCGGCGGGGCCGGCGGCGTGATCCGCGGGGCGGCGAGCGGGGCGGCCGGCGGCGCGGTGTGCCCGGTGACCGGGCACACCGGCGCGGACGTCTGCGCGGTCGGGTCCGGGTTCGGGACCGCGATCGTGCGCGCGGTCGTGTTCGTGTTCGTGTTCGTGGTCAGGACGGTCATCGGCGTGCCTCCGACTGGATCCGGCCGAGCACAGCAGCGGTCTTGTGCATCAGCCGTTCGGACATCATGGACATGTGGTCGCCTTCGGTGACGTGGACGGTCAGCCCGCCGAGCGCGATCTCGCGCCAGCGTTCGACGTAGGTGCGGAAGTCCACGTCCAGCCCGGGCATCGGTTCGCCGTCGGGCAGTTCCGCGGCCGCGCTGCCCACCAGGAGGTGGACGTGGCCGGGGTAGGGGCGCAGTGCGTAGTCGGACAGGGCGGTCAGCAGCGAGTGCCAGACCTCGATGGGGGCCTGCTCCACCAGGGCCGCCTCACCGGGGCTCATGCCGGCCCCCAGCAGCAGGGCGGTGAGCTCGGCCACGGCCGCCTCCCGTTCCGGGGAGGGCGCCAGCGTACGGACGCGGTCGCGCATCCGCAGCCCCCGCTCCATGTCCCGGCCGACCGCCGCGAGGCGTTCGCCGGCCGCCGGGTGGGGCAGGTGCGGCTCGATCAGCGTCAGCGGTGCGACGGTGTGTCCGGCCTCGTGCAGCTGGGTGGCCATCTCCAGCGCGATGTTGGCGCCCATGGACCAGCCCAGCAGGTCGTGCGGGCCGTGCCCGCCGTGGGCCGTGATCTCGGCGGCGTAGTTGGCCGCGATCCCGGCGATGGTGGTCGGGTCCACCCCGCCCAGCAGGCCCCGGGCCTGGAAGGCCCGCACCGGCTGACCGGGCGGGAGGGCCCGGGCGAGCGGCACGTACCAGGCGCCGCTGCCGCCGCTGGGGTGCACGCACCACAGCGGGGCGCCGTCCCCCTCGCGCAGCCGGACCTCGGAGGTGACGGCAGCGGCGCCGGGAGAACCCTCCGCGGACCCCGCCGCCCGAGCGGCGCGGGCGGCCAGCCGGGCGATGGTGGGCAGTTCGAGCAGGTCCCGTACGGAGACGCTCAGCCCGCGGGCGGCGGCCTGCGCGGCGACCCGGACGGTGGAGAGCGAACTGCCGCCGAGCGCGAAGAAGTCGTCGTGCACACCGACCTGTTCGATCCCGAGCACGCTGCGCCACACCTCGGCGAGGACCACCTCGGCGGGCGTACCGGGCGCGGCGTAGTCGGTGGCGCTGCCCAGCCGGTCGGCCGAGGGCAGCGGCAGGGCCTTCTTGTCCACCTTGCCGCTGCTGTTGACCGGCATGGCGTCGAGGAAGACGAAACGGGCGG
Source organism: Streptomyces sp. NPDC001903 (assembly GCF_042891345.1). Taxonomy (NCBI): domain Bacteria; kingdom Bacillati; phylum Actinomycetota; class Actinomycetes; order Kitasatosporales; family Streptomycetaceae; genus Streptomyces; species Streptomyces sp. NPDC001903. The sequence continues at coordinate 61,634 of NZ_JBIASZ010000007.1, read as the reverse complement.
GGACCATGTACGCGGGCACCTTGGCCCGCAGCGCCTCGCGGAAGGGCTCGACGACGGGCTCCACGCCCGCCTCGGGCACCACGTACGCCACCAGGGCCGGCTCCGGCAGGTCCCGCCGCAGCAGGACCACCGCCTGCTGCACCTGGGGGAGTTCACGCAGCCCGTGCTCGATCTCGCCGAGTTCGATGCGGAACCCGCGCAGTTTCACCTGGCTGTCGCGGCGGCCGAGGACCTCCACCGCGCCGTCGGGCAGCTGGACGCCGATGTCGCCGGTGCGGCACAGCCGGCCGCCGGGGGCGCCGTACGGGTCGGGGACGAACGCGGCGGCCGTCAGGTCGGGGCGGTTCACATAGCCCCGGCCGATGGCGCGCCCGCCGAGGTAGACCTCGCCCTGCACCCCGACGGGGACCGGCTGGAGGTCCTCGTCGAGCACGTAGACCTGGGTGTTGCGCATCGGCCAGCCGATCGGCGGGCGCTTGCAGTCCGGCTTGAGGAGGGTCGAGACGGACCACACGGCCGTCTCGGTGAGCCCGTAGACGTTGTAGAACCGCCGCCCGCGCGCCCACTTCTGGGCCAGTTCGGCCGGGCAGGCCTCGCCGGCGACCTGGAGGATCCGGATCGCGGGGAAGCGGTCCTCGCCGAGGGCCGCCAGGGCGCTCGGGGCCAGCATCGCGACGGTGATCCCGTACTCGAGCAGGGTGTTCGCGAGGTCGGAGCCCGCGCGCAGCGCTTCCCTGGGCGGAGTGCACAGCTGGGCGCCGTTCGCCAGGGCCCAGGTCAGATCCATGATCGAGACGTCGAAGCTGAGGGAGGCGAACTGGAGCACCCGGTCGGCGGGGGTCACGGGGAACAGGTCGCGCTGTCCCTCCAGCATGTTGGTCAGGCTGCGGTGCTGGATGGTGACGCCCTTGGGGGTGCCCGTGGAGCCCGAGGTGTACAGGACGTAGGCCGCGTTGTCCGCGGTGACGGCGGGCGCCGGGACCGGCTCCCCGATCGGCGCCGCCCAGGTCGCCGGGTCGTCCACGACCAGGGTCGGGCCGTCGAACGGCACCGTTCCCAGCAGCGAGGACTGGGTGATCAGCACCGGCATCGCGCTGTCCTCGACGATGAACTTCAGCCGGTCGGCCGGGTGCTGCGACTCCAGCGGCAGGAAGGCGCCGCCCGCCCGCAGCACCCCGAGCACGGCCCGGACCATCTCCGGACCCCGGTCGAGGCAGATCCCGACCGGCACCTCGGGGCCGACCCCGAGCGCCCGCAGCCGGGCGGCCAACTGGCGTACGGAGGAGTCCAGTTCCGCGTACGTGACCTCCTGCCCGCCCTGCCGGACGGCCACCGCGCCGGGCGTGCGGACCGCGTGCTCCGCCACGCACTCGTGGAACATCAGCGAGGTGTTCGGCAGCTCGGGGCCCCGGCCCCACTCCTCCAGCGCCCGCATCCGCGCCTCGCCGGCCAGCACCGGCGGCGTGACCGCGGCCCCGGGCTGCGCGGTCATCGCCTTCAGCACCCCGCACATCAGGTCGGCGAGCTGCTCGGCGGTGGCCGGGGCCAGGTGGTCGGGGTCGACGTCGAGGGTGAAGGACTCCACGCTCGCGTTGAGCATCAGCGGGAAGGCGGTACGGGCGATCTCCAGCGAGTCGTCCCAGCTGTCCCCCGACAGCCGGTGGAAGTTGACGTAGTTGAAGAGGGTGTCCGCCAGGCTCGGCTGACCCGGCCGCAGCTGCGCGAGGCGCGCCAGCGGCACCCTGCGGTAGGGGAGCATCTCCTGCTCGGCGGCGAACGCCGCCTTCAGGTACTCCAGCCAGCTGCCCCGGGGGCGCCGGACGCCGAACGGCACGGTGTTGAGGAAGAGCCCGCGCATCCGGTCGGAGCCGGGCACCTCGGGCCGGCCGTTGGTGACCAGGCCGACCGAGTGCCCCTCGGCGGAGCCGTCGCGCTCGGCGAACAGGCTCATGGTGTGGTGGAAGGCGGTGAGCAGGACCGTTCGGAGGGGCACCCCGGCCAGCCGCGCCAGGCGGCCGATCGGCTCGGCGAGGGCGGCGTAGGAGCGGCGCACCTCGTGCACGAACTGCCCGCCGTCGGAGGCCTCGGTACCGCGCCGGGTGAACCGGATCGGGCTCAGCTCTCCCAGCGCCGTCCGCCAGTACTCCAGGCCCTCCTCGTCGACGAGCGCGGCCCGCTCCAGCGCCACGTACTCGGCGTACGGGGGCGCCGCCGGCAGCTGCGGGGTCCGGCCCAGGGCCACGGCCTGCCGGTGCAGGTCCAGCAGGTCGGCGATGAGCGAGGTCAGGCTCCAGCCGTCGAGGACGACGTGGCAGTCGGTGAGCGTGAGCCGCAGCTCCCGGTCGGTGAGGTGGTGCAGGTGGATGCGGACCAGCGGCGGGGCCGCCAGGTCGAAGCGACGGGCGAACTCCGCGTCGACGTAGCCCCGTACGCGGGCCCACTGCTCCTCGTGCGGCAGGCCGCGCAGGTCGCTGTAGCCGACCGGGAGCTCGGCGGCGGAGTGCACCAGCTGGAGCGGCTCGGAGAAGGAGACCAGGTCGATGGAGGACCGCAGGATGGCGTGGCCGCGCACCACGGTGTCCACGGCGGTCCGGAAGGCGGCGAGGTCGAAGCCCTCCGGCACGGTGATCTTGAGGTCGGTGACGTTGTGGTAGGCGCCGCGTCCGGGATCGGCCAGCATCTCGTGCAGCATCCCGGCCTGGAGCATGGTCAGCGGGTACGCGTCGTCGAGGCCCTGCGGCAGCCGGGCCGCGTCGGCCGCGTCCAGCTGGGAGAAGGGCTCCACGGGGGCGGGGGCGGTGTCCTCGGCCGCCTCGGTCGCGAGCGCCGCGAGATCGCCGAGGGTGCGGGCCCGGAACAGGTCCGGCACGCTCAGGCCCAGTCCGGCGTTGCGGGCCTGCCCGATGACGCGCAGGGCCAGCATCGAGTCGCCGCCCAGGTCGAAGAAGTTCGCCGTACGGCTGATCCGCTCGGCGCCCAGTACGTCACACCAGATGCGGGCCAGCGCCTCCTCGGCCGGACCGGCCGGCGGGACGTGCCCGGCGGCGGCGTCGGCCCCCTCGACGGCCACCGCCACCAGGGACTTGCGGTCCACCTTTCCGTTCGCCGTGATCGGCAGCTTCGGGTGGCGGACGAACAGCGCGGGCACCATGTACTCGGGCAGGGTCAGGCGCAGCCGGTCGCGCAGGTCCGGCGCGTCCAGCGGCCGGCCCTCGGTCAGCACCACGTGGGCGACCAGCCGGGCGCCGCCGTGCGCGTCGGGCCGGGCCACCACCGCGGCGTCCCGTACGCCGGGCAGGGCGCGCAGCGCGGTCTCGATCTCGCCGGGCTCGATGCGGAAGCCGCGGATCTTCACCTGGTGGTCGGCGCGCCCGGCGTACGCCAACTGCCCGTCGGGCAGCACCCGTACGAGGTCGCCGGTGCGGTACATGCGGCTCCCGGCCGGCCCGAAGGGGTCGAGGGGGAAGCGCTCGGCGGACAGCTGGGGCCGGTTGCGGTAGCCGCGGGCGACGCCGCCGCCGGCCACGTACAGCTCGCCGACGGTGCCGTGCGGCACCAGGCGGCCCGCCCGGTCCAGGACGTAGCCGTGCTGTCCGGCCAGGGGGCGGCCGATCGGCGAGTACACGGGGGAGACCGTGTCCTCCTCGGTGATCAGCCGGTACGTGACGTGCACGGTGGTCTCGGTGATCCCGTACATGTTCACCAGCGCGGGCCGCCCGCCCTCGGGCACGGCGAACCAGTCGCGGTAGTCGCGGGCGTCGAAGGCGTCGCCGCCGAAGACCACCGTGCGCAGCGCGAGCGCGCCGAACTCCTCTCCCTGCTGGGCCAGGTGCGCCCGCAGCCCCTTGAAGGCCGCCGGGGTCTGGTTGAGCACGGTGACGCGCTCGTCGCGCAGGACGGCGTGGACGGCGGCGGGGTCGCGGACCTCGTCCTCGGTCAGCACCACGACGCGGCCGCCCGAGGTCAGCGGGGCCCACAGCTCCCAGACGGAGAAGTCGAAGGCGGGGGAGTGCAGGAGCGTCCACACGTCGTCCGCACCGAAGTCGAAGTGCCGGTCGGCGGCGCCGAGCAGCCAGGCCAGGTTCGCGTGGGTGATCTCGACGCCCTTGGGCTGCCCGGTCGAGCCGGAGGTGTAGATGACGTACGCGAGGGCCTCCGGCCCAGGGACGGCGCAGTGCAGGTCCCCGGTGTCGTCGCGGGAGTCGTCGGACGTGTCGTCGGCGGGGTCGTTCAGCGGGATCACCCCCACGGCGAGCCCCTCCACCGCGGCGTGGCCGACGGCGTCGGCGACCACCCACTCCACCCCGGCGTCCCCGACGGTGAACTCCCGCCGGGCCCGCGGGTGGGCGGGGTCCAGCGGCAGGTACGCCGCGCCCGCCCGCCAGACGCCGAGCAGGGCGACGGCCAGGTCGACCGAGCGGCCCAGGCAGACCCCGACCAGGGACTCCGCCCCGATGCCCGCCGCCCGCAGCCGCCGGGCCAGGGCCAGCGAGGCCGCGTCGAGTTCGGCGTACGTCAGGCTGCGGCCGCCGCCGGAGACGGCCACGGCGGCGGGGGCCAGCCGGATCCGCTCGGCCAGGCGCTCCATCGCGAGCCGCGGGGCCGGCTCGGGTACGGCGCCGGCCGGCAGGCGGTTCGCCGGGCCCTCGGGGCCGAGCAGCGCGGCCCGCTCGTCCGCGGTGAGCAGGTCGGCCATGCCCAGCGGCACGTCCGGGGCCTCGGCGAAGGCCCGCAGCACCGCGACGGTGTGCTCGGCCAGCCGGGCCACCGAAGCCGCGTCGAACAGGTCGGGGCGGTACACGAACTGCAGCCGGAGGCGGTCCGCGTCCTCGCTGACGTCCAGCGTCAGGTCGAACTTGGCCGTGGTGAGGTCGATGGGGAAGGCCGTGCCCGTCGCCCCGCCGAGGGCGTACGCACCCTGCCGCGCCGCGGCGGAGTGCGAGAACAGCACCTGGAACAGGGGGTTGCGCGACAGGTCCCGCTCGGGGCTCAGCTCGTCGACGACCCGCTCGAACGGCAGGCTCTGGTGGGACAGGGCGCCCAGGACGCTCTCCCGGGTCCGGGCGAGGAGCTGCGCCGAGGTCGGGTCGCCCGACAGGTCGGTGCGGATCACCAGGGTGTTCACGAAGAACCCGACCAGCTGCTCGGTCTCCGGGCGCTCCCGGTTGGCGACGACGGTGCCGATCGCGATGTCGTCCTGGCCGCTGTGGAAGGCGAGCGCCGCCTGGAAGGCCGCCATCAGGGTCATGTACGAGGTGGTGTCGGCCCGGCGGCCGAGCTCGGCCAGCGCCGCCGTCAGCGCCTCGGGGAGCTCCACCGCGTGCACGGCTCCGGCGGAGCTGCGGACGGCGGGCCGCGGGCGGTCGGCGGGCAGTTCGAGCGGGGTCAGGCCGGCCAGCGCCGTACGCCAGTAGTCCAGGTCCGCGCTCTCGTCGGCCCCGCGCTGCCAGTGCGCGTAGTCGGTGTAGTCGACCGGGAGCGGCGGGAGCTGCGGGGCCAGGCCCCGGCGTCTGGCGCGGTAGCAGGCGCCGAGGTCGCCCGTCAGGATGTCCAGCGACCAGCCGTCCGAGACGATGTGGTGCATGGCCAGGACGAGGACGTGGTCCTCGGCGCCGATCCGCAGCAGGGTGGCCCGGAAGGGGGGCGCGGCGGCCAGGTCGAAGGGGCGCAGCGCCACCTCCCGTACGGCCGCGGCGATCGCCTCGGGGCCGCCCTCGCGGACCGCCGGGGGCAGGTCGACCAGGTCGAGGCCGGCCGCGTCGGCGGCGGGGATCACGCGCTGGGCGGGCACTCCGTCCTCGTGGGAGAACACCACCCGCAGCTGCTCGTGGCGGGCGACGAGGTCCCCGATCGCGGCGTCGAGCGCGGCGGTGTCCAGGGGGCCGGTGAACCGCCAGGCCGCGGGCATCAGGTACTCGACGCCGCCGGGGTCGAGCTGGTCGAGGAAGTACAGGCGCTGCTGGGCCGCCGACAGGGGGGCCTGCGCGGGGCGCGGGTCGAGGCGGGGGATCCCCGCGGGCGCGGCGGAGGCCTTGCCGCGCAGGCGCATCTCGAGGAGCCGGCGGGCCGCCGGGGAGAGGCCGCCGGGGGTCGTGGAGGACGAGGTGGAGGGTTCGACCTGTGCAGTGGTCATCGGAAGTGCCGTCCAATCAAGGCTGGGATCGAGGTTCGGACCGCGGCGGCGATCAGAAGTCGGAGGTCAGGGACAGGTCGATCTCGTCGTCGCTCATCGCGGAGATCTGGTCGATGAGCTGTCGTTCCACTTCGATGGCGAGCAGTTCGACGGTCGGGTGGTCGAACAGGTCGCGTACCTGGATGGGGCAGTCGAACGCGGTGCGCAGGCGGGACGCGGCCGCCACGGCGCGCAGCGAGTGGCCGCCGAGGGCGAAGAAGTCCTCCCGGATCCCGACCTCGGGCAGGCCCAGGACCTCGGCCCAGATCTGGGCCGTCACCACCTCGGTCGGGGTGCGCGGCGCCACGGACGCGGCCGGCGCGGGCAGGTGCGGGTCGGGCAGGGCGGCGGTGTCCACCTTGCCCTGCACGGTCCGCGGCAGGGCGTCGAGCAGGACGAAGGCGGCGGGCACCATGTAGCCGGGCAGCAGGGTCCGGCACCAGGCGGCCAGCGCCTCGGCGTCCAGGCCCCGGTCCTGGCCGGCCGCGTAGCCGACGAGGGCGCGCTCGCCCCGCAGTTCCCGGACCAGGACGGTCGCCGCGTGCACGTCCGGGTGCTGTTCGAGGACGGCCTCGATCTCGGCCGGCTCGATGCGGAAGCCGCGGATCTTGACCTGGTTGTCGGTGCGGCCGAGGAACTCCAGTTCCCCGGAGGGCAGTCGGCGCACCAGGTCGCCGGTGCGGTAGAGCCGTCCGCCGCCGGCGCCGTACGGGTCCGGTACGAACTTCTGCGCGGTGAGGGCGGGCTGCCCGAGGTAGCCGCGGGCCAGCTCCGGCCCGCCGATCAGCAGCTCGCCCGGCACCCCGACGGGCACGAGCTGGTCGAGGGCGTCGACCACGTACGCCCGGCGGGAGCCCAGCGGCCGGCCGATCGCCACCCGGCCCTCGACGGGCGCGGTGACGGTGTGGGCGGTGGCCGAGATGACCGACTCCGTCGGGCCGTACGTGTTGACGACGGGCACGTCGGGCAAGTGGGCGAACCAGCGGGCCAGGGGCGCCGAGGGCAGTGCCTCGCCGCCGGTCACCAGCAGGCGCAGGCCCTTGAGGTCACCGGCGACCGCGTCCAGGCGGGCGACGATCTCCTCCCAGTAGGCGGGGGTCGCCTCCATGACCGTGATGTCCCGGGTGCGGACGGCCTCGGCGAGCTCCTCCACCGACCACACCTCGTCCGGGCGGACCACCACCGAGGCTCCCGCGCCGAGCGCCGGCAGCACCTGCTCCAGGGAGGCGTCGAAGGAGAAGGAGGCGAAGGCGAGGACGCGGTCCTCGGCCGTGATGCCGAACAGCTCGCGGGCCGCGGCGGCGTGCGCGCCCAGCGCGTGGTGTTCCACGCCGACGGCCTTGGGACGGCCGGTGGAGCCCGAGGTGAAGATGGTGTACGCGAGGTCGTGCGGATCGGGGGTGTGGTGCGGCGCGCCCGGGTCGGGCACGACGGAGTCGACGGAGACGGTCCGCGGCCCGAGACCGGCGACCAGCGCCTGCGTCGAGCCGTCGCTGAAGACGCTGTGCACGCCCGCCTCGGCGCACATGAACCGCAGCCGGTCCTCGGGCAGCCGGGGGTCCAGCGGTACGTAGACCCCGCCCGCCCGCCAGATCGCGGCCATCGCGGCGACCGAGCGGATCCCGCGCCGCAGGCACACGCCGACCGGGGTGCCGGGCCGTACGCCGGAGGCCGTCAGCGCCCGGGCCAGCCCGCCGGTCAGGCCGTCGAGTTCGCCGTACGTCAGGCTCTCGTCCCCGCAGAGCAGGGCGACGGCGTCCGGCGCGCCCGCCACGGTGAACGGAGCCGCCACCGGGGCGGCCGCCCGGGAGCCCGCCGCCTCGGCCAGCTCCGCGTACTCCGGGGCGGACAGCAGCTCCAGCCGGCCCACCGCCTGCTCCGGATCGGCCACCACCGACTCCAGCACCCGGCCCACGTGCCCGGCGAACCGGGTGACCGTGGCGGCGTCGAAGAGATCGCTCGCGTACTCCACGTTGAGTGCGAAACGGTCCGGATAGAGCAGGAAGGTGGCGGTCAGGTCGAACTTGGCCGAGCCCCACGGCAGGACGAAGTGCTCCACGTCGAGCCCCTCGACCCGCGGCCCGCCCGCCGCGCTCTCCTGCACGTCGAACATCACCTGGAACAGCGGGTTGCGCGAGGGGTCCCGCTCCGGCCGCAGCTGCTCCACCAGCCGCTCGAACGGCACCTCCTGGTGGTCGAAGGCCCCGAGCACCGACTCCCGCACCCGGCCCAGGAACTCCGTGAACGAGGGCTCGCCCGACAGGTCCCCGCGCAGCACCACCGTGTTCACCAGCAGCCCCACCAGCCGCTCCAGCTCCAGCTGGCCGCGGCCCGCGACCGGAGTGCCCACCGCCACGTCCTGCTGGCCGGACCAGCGGCCCAGCACGATCTGCACCACGGCCAGCAGCACCGTGAACCGGGTCACCCCGTGCCTGCGGGCCAGCTCGCCGAGCGCGGCCTCCAGTTCCTTCGGCAGGTCGATCTCGACCGCGCCGCCCCGGCCCGACCAGCCCGCCGGGCGCGGCCGGTCCGTCGGCAGCTCCAGTACGGGCACACCGGCCAGGGCCCGCTCCCAGTACGCCAGCTGCCGCTCCAGCACCTCGCCGGCCATCCGGTCGCGCTGCCAGACCGCGAAGTCCCCGTACTGGATCGGGACGGGCGGCAGTGCGGCCGGACGCCCGGCCACGCGGGCGGCGTACGACTGCGCGAGCTCGCCGATGATCACGTCCTTGGACCAGCCGTCGGTCGCCGCGTGGTGGAAGGCGATCACGGCCACGTGGTCCTCGGGGTCCAGCTCCCACACCCCCGCCCGCAGCAGCGGCGGACCGGCCAGGTCGAAGCGGCGGGTGGCGTACGGGACGGCCACCGCGCGCAGCCGCTCCAGCCGTACGGCCTCGTCGTCGCCGGGCGGGGCCGACTGCCACACCAGCGGTACGCGGACCCCGTCGACCACCCGCTGCGCGGGCCGGCCGTCCACCTCGACCAGGGCGGTGCGCAGTGCCTCGTGCCGGGCCACCACCTCGTCGAGGGCGCCCTGCCAGGCGTCCCGGTCGAGCCCGCCGCGCATCCGCCAGGAGAACCAGAGCACGTACTCGTCGCCGACGTCGGACATGCGGTCCAGGAACCACATCCGCTCCTGCGCGAAGGAGAGCGGCAGCGGTCCGGAGCGGTCCACCGGGACCACGGTGGCGGCGCCCGCCTGCCGGGCCGCGGCCACCAGTGGGCCGAACTCGCGGATGCGGGGGTTCTCGAACAGGGTGCGCAGCTCCACCTCGCGGCCGAGCCGTTCGGCGATCCGGGACACGGCCATGGTGGCGAGCAGCGAGTGGCCGCCCAGGTCGAAGAACCCGTCGTCGATGCCGATCCGGTCGACGCCCAGGACCTCCGCCCAGATGTCGGCGACGACCCGCTCGGTGGCGTCGCGCGGCGCGACGAACTCGCCGCCGCCCGCGGCCGCCCGGTCCCGCTCCGTGCGCTCCCCGTCCGGCCGGGCGGCGGGCAGGGCGGCCCGGTCGAGCTTGCCCGAGGCGTTGACGGGCAGCGCGTCGAGCGCCACGAAGTCTGCGGGCACGGCGTAGTGCGGCAGCCGGCCGGCGCAGAAGGAGCGCAGTACGGCGGGCTCCACCGGGCCGTCGGGGCCGGCCACCACGTAGCCGGTCAGGCTCTTGCCGCCCTGGGCGTCCGCGCCGACGGCCACCGCGGCCGCCACCACGCCGGGGCACTCGCCCAACACGGCCTCCACTTCGCCGAGTTCGATGCGGAAGCCGCGGATCTTGACCTGGTCGTCGGTGCGGCCGAGGAACTCCAGCTCCCCGGAGGGCAGTCGGCGCACGAGGTCCCCGGTGCGGTAGAGCCGCCCGCCCTGCCCGCCGTACGGGTCGGGGACGAACTTGGCGGCCGTGAGGGCGGGTTGCCCCAGGTAGCCGCGGGCCAGCTCGGGTCCGCCGATCAGCAGCTCGCCCGCCTCGCCGACCGGCACGAGCTCGTCGTGCGCGTCGACCACGTACACCCGGCGCGCGCCCAGCGGCCGCCCGATCGGCACCCGGCCGGGGTCCTCGGCCGCGCCGATCTCGTGGGTGGTGGCGGTCACGGTGGTCTCGGTCGGGCCGTACGCGTTGAGCACCCGTACGTGCGGGGCCCGCCCCTGCCAGGCGGCCAGCGCCGCGGCCGGGACGGACTCCCCGCCCAGGATCAGCAGGCGCAGCGACGCGAGCGAGGCGGCGGTGCGGTCCGTGAGCGAGAAGGCCAGCTCGGCCCAGTACGTGGGCGGCAGGTTCAGCACGGTGATCCCGTACCGCTCGACTACCAGGGGGATCTGCGCCGGCAGCCACTGCTCGTCCGGCCGGATCACCAGGGTGGCCCCGCAGCCGAGCGCGGTCAGCAGCTGGTCCAGCGAGGCGTCGAAGGAGAAGGAGGAGAAGGCGAGCACCCGGTCCCCGGAGGTGATCCCGAACTCCTCGCGGGCGGCGGCGACATGCGCGTCGATGGCGCCGTGCTCGATGCCGACGGCCTTCGGGCGGCCGGTGGAGCCCGAGGTGAAGATGGTGTACGCGAGGTCCCGCGGGCCGGGGGCGTGGTGCGGGGCGCCCGCGTCGGGCTCCGCGTCCTCCACCCGCAGCACCCGCGGGCCCAGCGCGCCGGCCAGCTCCGCGGTCGCGGCATCGGTGAGGACGCAGGCCAGCCCGGCCTCCTCGGCCATGAACCGCAACCGCTCCTCGGGCAGCGCCGGATCCAGCGGCACGTAGACCCCGCCGGCCCGCCAGATCGCGGTCATCGCGGCCACGGAGCCGATCCCGCGCTTCATGCACACGCCGACCGGGGCGCCCGGGCCGACGCCGGCTCCCCGCAGGGCGGTGGCCAGGCCGCCGCCCAGGGCGTCCAGCTCGCGGTAGCGCAGGATCTTCTCCCCGCACACCAGGGCCACCGCGTTCGGCTCGCCCGCCACCGCGAACGGCGTCGCCGCCGGCGCGGGGCGCTCCGCGCCCGCCATGCCGACCAGGCGCGCCCGCTCCTTGCCGGGCAAGGGCGCCAGGCGGCCGGCCAGTTCGGCCACCGGGGTCCGCGGCGCGGCCGTCACCGCGCGCAGCAGCTCCACGTACCCCTCGGTGAAGCGGACCATCGTGCTCTGGTCGAACAGGGTGGTCGAGTACTGGAGCCGCGCCGCGATGTCCCCGTTGGCGCGCAGGCTGAGGTCGAGGAAGACGTCCAGCGGGGTGCCCGTCAGCGGCGTCCGCACGAGGCCGACGTCGAGGTCGTCCAGGCGGGCCGCCGACGGGACGGTGTTCAGCAGGGTGAAGGAGGCCTGCGCGAGCGGGTGGCGCGACAGGTCGCGCTCGGTGACCACCTCGCCGACCACCCGGTCGAAGGGCGCCTCGGAGTGGGAGAAGTCCCGCAGGGCCCCCGACCGGACCCGGCCCAGCAGGTCCGCGAAGGTCGGATCGCCGGACAGGTCGGTGCGCAGCACGATCGTGTTCACGAACGGGCCGATCAGCGAGGCCACTTCGGCACGTCCGCGGTCGGCCAGGGTGGTGCACACGGCAATGTCGGAGCGGCCGGAGTAGCGGCCCAGCAGGGCCTGGTACACGGCGAGCAGCAGCATGTAGCGGGTCGCGCGCTGCTCGCGGGCCACCCGGTCCACCTCGGCCACCAGCTCGGCCGGCAGCTCGAAGCGGACCACGTCTCCGGAGCCGTCCCAGAACGCCGGCCGCGGCCGGTCGGCGGGCAGAGCGAGCGGGGCGACCCCGGCCAGCCGCTCCCGCCAGTACCCGAGCAGCCGCTCCATCCGCGGCCCGCTCAGCCGCTCGGCCTCGGTCCGGGCGACGTCGGTGTACTGCAGCGGCGGCGCGTCCACCGCCTCGCCCCGGTAGCCGGCGTCCAGTTCGCGCAGCAGCACGTCCCAGGACCAGCCGTCCACCGCGATGTGGTGGACCACCAGGAGCAGCACGTGCTCGTCCGAGCCGATGCGGGCGAGGGTGGCCCGCAGCGGGTGTTCCTTCGCCAGGTCCAGGGGGCGCGCCAGCTCCCGGTCGAAGAGCTCCTCGGTGCTGCCCGCCTCCGTCCGCGCCAGCCGGGTGCGGCCCGCCGGGTCCACCACGGGTACGGGCTCCCCGTCGACGGCCGTGAACCGGGTGCGCAGCACCTCGTGCCGGTCCACGATGCCGGCCAGCGAGCGCTCCAGGGCCGCGGCGTCGAGGGCGCCGCGGATCCGCAGGGCCAGCGGGAGCAGGGACTCGGCGGAGCCTCCGGTGAGCTGGTCGAGGAACCACAGCCTCCGCTGCGCGAACGACACTCCGTCACCGTCACGTACGACGTCGCCGGCTTCGCTGCCGTGCCTCGCCGGTCCGCCGTGCGCTGCGACAACCTTCACTGTGGGCCTCCAAGCGGTGTTTTCCTCAACACTGCTGTCTGCGGAGATCCGTCAGTAGGGAAGAAGACGCAGCCGCGCACGCAGCCGCGGGGGGTAGAACGCGCAACGGCGGCCCCGCACGGCCTGTGGCTCTGCCGTGCGCGCCGCCGGTACGCGTCGCTCCGTATGCGGGCCCTGCCGGTCGCGTCAGCCCTCGTCCACCGCCACGAACCGCAGCTCGGAGGTGTACGCCTCGCCCTGGTCGTCGGTCAGCCAGGCCTGCTCGGGGCTCGGCAGCATCTCGGTGAACACGGCCCGGCCCTCCGGCTCCTTGCGGGCCATCCTGCGGACCGCCTTGGCGAGGATGTTGACGTACACCGGGCTGTCGAAGTCCACGTAGAACGGCCGGGTCTCGGTCGGCAGCACGACGAACACGAACCGCGGCAGCTCGCGCCGCTCCCGCCACTGCCGCGCCCGGACGAACCGGCGCGCCTCGTCCTTCTCCTCGGCGAAGTCCATGTCCGACGGCGGCAGCCGCCAGGTCTCGCGGGCCACCACCAGCCGGTCCACGGTGACCCGGGGGGAGTGGTCCGTCGCGTCCGGCAGGATCTGGAACAGGTCCATCGCCAGGGTGGTCAGCACGTGCGAGAACACGTCCACCGCGGGGAACTCGGACCCGTCGGGAAGGACCACCGCCAGCTCGCCGTCCGCCCGCTCGGTCACCGCCACGTCGGCGCTGAGCACCGTACGGGGCCGGGCGGGATCGGCGGTGAAGTCGACGAGGGCGACGTAGTGGTCCTCGGGGCGGACCAGGACCTGCCGGGTCCGCGCGGAGAGCCGGGAGCGGTGCTCCTTGGGCAGCAGCGGCAGCAGCCGGGGACCGGGGTGGTCCCGGCCGGTGAGCCCGAGCAGCTCCGCGGGGTCCGGGTGCTGGTTGACGAACAGGGAGGAGCCCAAGGTGTTGGCGGCGACGTGCAGTTCGCCGAGCACCAGCTCGAAGTCGCCGCGGGCGACGGCCCGTTCCCCGGAGGCGGCGATCATGATGTCGGGGCTGAGGTAGCGGGCGGTGGCCCAGCCCCCGCCCGGGCCGCCGAACTGCTCGGCGACGGGCCCCGCGACGGCCTCCAGCGCCAGCCTGACCCGGCGGGTGCCGGGAGGCGGCGACAGGATCGCGTCCCAGCGCCGGCGGAACTCCTGCTGGAGCTCGGCGGATTCCGTGCGGGCGGCGCCGTGCAGGATCGGCATGCAGGCGAACCAGAACGCGGCCAGGTCGACCGGCCCCTGCCCGGCCAGCCGCCGGTACACCTCCCGCGCCCGGGCCATCACGGCGTCGGCGAGCCGCGCCGTGAGCCACCCCGCGCTGGTCAGCAGCGGGTCCAGCGGGGCGAGGGCCTCCTGCACGGTCCGCCCGAGGGTGGCGGTCGCCGCCCGCCGGCAGTCGGAGTACACCAGGGCCCGGCAGGGCGCCGTACCGGCCGCCTTCTCGCGTACGGCGGCGGTCTCGGTCAGCGCGACGAACTCGCCCTCCAGTGCCGTCAGGGCGGCCACCAGCTCCTCGGGCCCGTCCGCCCCGCCCACCCGGTCCCGGCCCCGCTCCAGGGCGTCCAGGGCGGCCAGGCCGGGCTCGCGCAGCTCCGCGTCCCCGACCCGCTCCAGCCAGGCCCGCAGGTACCGCTCGGGGCGGGCGTCGGCGGGCACCTCCAGCTTCCACACCACCCACCGGCGGGCGACCAGGTCGGCCAGTACGGCGGACACGTCCACGCCCGGCAGCGCGGCGCGGATCTCCCGCGCCGGGCGCACGCCGTCGCAGAGCGCGAGCACCGCGCTCCCCTCCTCGCCGAGCGGCTGGCGGGGCCGGCCCGGCACCGTCACGTCCATGCCGGACTGGCGGACGAACGGCACGCGCCGGGGCGCCACCCATTCCCGTACCGCCGGATCGCCCTCGATCCGCGCGGCAAGGGCGTCGACGGCCCAGCTGGCGAAGTACACCCGCGAGTCGGCGAGGAACCCGCCGGTGCCGGGGTCGACCTCCACTCCTTCGGTGGCGAGGTCCCAGCGGCCCCAGCCGACGGGGCCGAAGAAGCCGATGGTGTCGTTCTTGACGCAGAACCGCTGCCAGTAGTGGGCCACCAGCTCCTCGCGCTGGCGGGGCATGCTGGTCCGGCCCGCCGCGGACGGCGTCCAGTTCAGGAAGGGCGTGATCCCGGAGGTGAGCACCGGGCGGTTCTGCCAGGCCACCGCCTCCCGGAAGGCGGGCATCCGGGCGATGTCCTGGAGCGTGTGCGCCGCCTCCACCTGGGCGTCGGCGAACAGGGCGGTGAACTCCCGCCACCGCTCACCGGCCAGGCCGGCCGGGCCCTCGCCGGGATCGAACTTGTCGGCGGCCGCGGCCAGCCCGTCGGGGGCCAGCCGCAGCACGCCCCCGGCCGGGAAACCCGCCCCGCGCAGGGCGAACTGGTCCCACAGCCGCCAGCGGCCGCCGGGTACGTAGGTGTCCGTCATGACCGGCCCCTCATGCCTGGACGAAGTCGGCGTGGACGACGTCGGCGAGGTCCGCGGGCGAGGGGTAGGCGAAGACCAGGGCCACCGGGACCTCCGCCCCGAGCGCCTCCTCGAGCCGTGCGGTGATCCGGAAGGCGGTCAGCGAGTCGCCGCCCCACTCGTAGAAGTCGCTCTGCTCGTCGAGGTCGGCGACCCCCAGGGTCTCGCGGTAGATGGAGACGACCAGCTCCGTCAGGGCGGTGGCGGTCAGCTGCGCGGTCGCGGTCTCGTTCGCGGTCATGGTCATGGGTTCTCCTCCAGGAGCGGACGCACGGGTGGCGTGTGGTGGTGGGGTGGAGCACGTGGCGTGGGTCTGTGTGTGGTGCACGTGGTGCGGGTCGTACGGGTGGTTCAGGTGGTGCAGTGGGTACGGGAGGGGGGCGCGGCCGCGGCGGCCGCCATCAGCGCCGCCTTGGTGTTGCCGCCCGAGACGACGGCCACGGCGGTGCCGGTGGAGCGGCCCGCGCGGATCGCCCCGGCCAGCGCGACCGCGCCGGAGGGCTCGGCCTCGAGTCCGCGCCGCCGCAGCAGGGCGGCCGCGGCCAGGATCTGCCCGTCGGACACCGTGACCAGGTCGTCGACCCGGTCCCGGACGACCGGATACGTCACCGCCCCCGGCTGCTGCCCGCGCAGCCCGTCGGCGACGGTGTCACCGGGCGCCAGCCGTACCGGGTGCCCCGCGGCCAGGGACCGGGCGTAGCGGGGGGTGCCCGCGGGCTCGACGCCCACCACCCGCACCGGGTGCCCGTACGCGGCGAGGCACACCCCGGCGAGCAGCCCGCCCCCGCCGGTGGGCACGTACACCGTCTCGGTGTCGGGCGCCTCGGCGAGGATCTCCAGGCCGACCGTGCCCTGTCCGGCGACCACCAGTTCGTGGTCGGAGGAGGGGATGAGCACCGCGCCCGTCTCCTCGGCCAGCTCCCGCGCCCGGGCATCGCGCTCGGCGACCCCGCCCGGCACCCGGACCGTACGCCCGCCGAGGGCCTTGATCACGGCGATCTTGGCGGGGTGCGCCCCGGCGGCCAGCACCACCGTCACCTCGGCGCCGAGCGGGGCGGCCAGCCGGGCCAGCGCGATGCCGTGGTTCCCGGAGGAGCCGGTCACGATCCGGCGGGCGCCCAGCGCCAGGACGGCGTTGGCGGCCCCGCGCAGCTTGAACGACCCTCCGTGCTGGAGGTGTTCGGCCTTCAGCAGCAGTCCCCGGCCGGTCCGGGGGAGCCCGGGCCCGGCCGGGCCCGCCAGCAGCGGGGTCCTGCGTACGTGCCCGGCGATCCGGACGGCGGCGGCCTCCACGTCGGCCCGGCCGAGCGCGAGGCCCCGGGAGGCGGCGGAGGCGGTCGGTGCGGTCGCCGCGACCGGCGCCCTGGGCGTCATGGGCGCGCGCGGCCCCGGCAGTGCGATGGACGTCCTGGAGGCGCGCGGCGCGCTCGGTGCGGTGGTCACGGCCGGCCTCCGGTCTGCGACAGGGCGCGGCGGTCGGCCTTCCCGCCGCGGGTGGTGGGCAGTTCCGCCAGCCGCGCGAACCGGCGCGGCATCAGGTGCGGGGGCAGGGTCGCGCCCAGGTGGGCGCGCAGCGCCGCGTCCTTGACCTCCGCGAGCTCCCCGGTGACGTGCGCGACCAGGAACACCCGCCCCTGCGCGTCGGTGTCGGAGGTGACGACGGCGCCCGTGACCGCGGGATGGGACAGCAGGGCGCCCTCCACCTCGGCCGGGTCCACCCGGTAGCCGCGGATCTTGACCTGGCGGTCCCGGCGCCCCAGGTACTCCAGCCCGTTCGGGCCCAGGGCCGCGAGGTCGCCCGTCCGGTACATCCGCGCACCGGGCGGCCCGAGCGGGTCGGGTACGAAGCACTCGGCCGTACGGGCGGGCCGGCCGCGGTAGCCCCGGGCCACCCCGGCCCCGCCGATGCAGACCTCCCCGACCGACCCGTCGGGCACCGGCGACAGCCCGGCGTCCAGCAGCCGGACCACGACCCCGTCGATCGGCCCGCCCACGACGTCGGTCAGGACGTCCGGCTCGGCCGGTACGGCGAAGCGGGTCGAGGTCATCGTGCACTCGGTCGGCCCGTACTGGTTGACCAGCGCGCCGGGCACCAGGGCCCGGCCGCCGGCGGTCAGGAACGGCCGCAGCGACTCACCGCTGGACACCACCACCCGCACTCCGGCGAGCAGCCGGTCCGCGTCCGGCTGCCCGGCCAGGAAGGACAGGAAGGAGGGCGTCACGCTCAGCAGCGCGGTGACCGCGTGCTCCCGCACGGCGGCGCCGAACTCCTCGGGCCGCAGCAGTGCCGAACGCGGCACCACGACCAGCCGCCCGCCCGCCAGCAGCGGGGCGAAGGTGTCGCGCAGGGAGGCGTCGTAGCCGAGCGGGGCCACCTGGAGCGCCACCGTGTCCGGCCCGAGGCCGTAGTCGCGGGCCACGAAGCGCAAGTACGAGTCCAGCCCGGCGTGTTCGACCAGGACGGCGCTGGGCTCGCCGGTGCTCCCGGAGGTGTGGCTGACGTACGCGAGGGACCGCCCGCCGAGCGGCCCGCCGGTCCCCGGGGCCTCCTCGGGCGCGCTCCCCGGGCGGTCGAGGAGTACCGGGGTCCCCGGCACCGGCAGGTCGAGCCCGCCGGCGAGGGCCGAGGTGGTCAGCAGCATGTCGGCGCCGCCGCTGCGGACCAGCGCCGCCAGCCGGGCCGCCGGCTGCTCCGGGTCGAGGCCCAGGAAGGCAGCCCCGGAGCGGAGCACCGCGGCCGGCGCCACGACGGCGTCCACCCCGCGCTCCACGGCCACCGCGCACACCGTCTCGGGCCGGGCGCCCCGGGCCCGCAGCACCGCCGCCAGCGCGTCGATCCGGGCGATGAGCTCCCCGTACGTCACCTCCCCGGCGGGGGTGGTCACCGCGATCCGGCCCGGGTCGAGGGCGGCGTGCGCGGCGATGTCGTCGACGAAGGTCCGCATCACGCGCCCCCGTCCGCGGCGGGCTCCTCCGCGGGCCGCGAGACGTCCGTGACCGTCTGGTCGACGGCGACGAAGCGCAGCTCGGAGGTGAACGAGGCGCCCTCGTCGTCGGTCAGCCAGGCCTGCTCCGGCGTCGGCAGCATCTCGCTGACCTTCAGCTTGGCCCCGGGGTCCTTGCGGGCCAGCCGGCGCGCGGCTTTCGCGAGGATGGTCAGGTAGACCGGGCTGTCGAAGTCCACGTAGAAGGGGCGGGGTTCGGTCGGCGAGACCACGAACACGAAGCGCGGCAGGTCGTGTTCCTGCCTCCAGTGCCGCGCCCGCACGTACCGCTTGGCCTCCGACTTCTCGTCGGCGAAGGAGAGGTCCGAGGCGTGGAATGCCCAGGTCTCGCGGGCCACCACCATCTTGTCGATGCTGATGCGCGGGGTGTGGTCGCCGTCGGGGCGCAGGGTGAAACGGTCCATGACGCGCTGGGTCAGGGTGTTCGCGTACACGTCCAGCAGGTCGAACGCGGCCCCGTCGGGCAGGACCGCCATCAGCAGGCCGCCCTGGTCCTCGACCCGCACGTCGGCGCACAGGACGGTGCGCGGGCGGTGCGGGTCGCCGGTGTCGTCGACCAGCGAGACGTAGTAGTCCTGCGGCCGGTCCAGCGAAGGCCTGCTGCGCGTCGACCACTTGAGCGGCAGCTCCTTGGGCAGCATCGGCAGCAGCCGGGGCCCGGGGAAGTCGAGACTGGTCTCCGCGATCAGCTGCTCGCGGTCGGGGTGCTGGTGGACGAAGAGGGAGGCGCCCATGGTGTTGAGGGCGCTGTGCATCTCGCCCAGCACCATCTCGAAGTCCCCGCGGGCCACCGCGTCCGCGCTGTCGGCGAGCAGCAGCACGTCCGGGCTGAAGTAGCGGGCCAGCGACCAGCCCGCGCCGGGCTCGTCGAACTCCTCGCGCACCCGCTCCGCGATGGCCGCCGAGGACACCCGGACCCGCCGGGCCCCCTCGGGCACGGCCAGGATCCGCGCCCATTTCTCCCGCAGCTCGGCCTGGACGGCGTCCAGGTCGCGGGCCGCCTCCGGGTACGGGGAGGGCAGGCAGCCCAGCCACATCGCCCCCAGGTCCACCGGGCCGGCCGCGCTCAGCCGCTCGTACACCGCGCGCAGCCGCGGCCGGACCCGCTCGGCGAACCGGTTCGTCATCCAGCGCGCCGCGGTGAGGCACTGCGCCAGCGGCGTCAGCTCGTCCAGCAGGGCGGTGCCGAGCGTGGCCGTCGCCGCGCGCCGGGCGTCGGAGTACACGAGGCCCCGGCAGGGAGCGGTGCGCTCTCCCTTGGAGCGCTGGGCGTCGGTGGCGGTCAGCGCCGCGAAGTCCGCCTCCAGGGCGGCGATCGCCGAGGTCAGCGCCTCGGCGTCGAGACCGGCCGCCTGTACGGCGTCCCGCCCGCGCTCCAGGACGGCCAGCTTCTCCAGGGCCGGCTCCCGCAGGGCCGGATCGCCGATCCGTTCCAGGACGGCCCGCAGCTCCCGCTCCGGGTAGGTGCCGGTCGGCACGTCGAGGCGCCAGTGCACCCACCGCTTGGCCAGCAGCCACTGGACGCTCTCGGTGGCCTGCTCCACCGAGATCCCCAGGGCCCGGGCGATGGCGGCCACGGGCCTGGTCCCGTCGCACAGGTCCAGTACGGCGCGGGCGCCCTCGCCGATGGGCTGAGGGGGCCGGCCCGGCAGGTGCACGGACAGGCCTTCGGTCCGTACGAAGGACACCCGGCGCGGCGGGATCCACGCCCGCATCGCCGGGTCGGCGTTCAGCGACTTCGCGAGGGCGTCGATGGCCCAACTGGCGAAGTACACCCGCGAGTCGGCGAGGAACCCGCCGGCGCCGGGGTCGACCTCCACTCCTTCGGTGGCGAGGTCCCAGCGGCCCCAGCCGACGGGGCCGAAGAAGCCGATGGTGTCGTTCTTGACGCAGAACCGCTGCCAGTAGTGGGCCACCAGCTCCTCGCGCTGGCGGGGCATGCTGGTCCGGCTCTCGGCGGTCGGCGTCCAGTTCAGGAACGGCGCGATCCCGGTGCGCAGCACGGCCGGGTTCTGCCAGGCCACGGCGGCCCGGAAGCGCGGCGAGGCGGCGATGTCCTGGAGCAGTTCGGCGGTGCCGACGGCGCCGGTGTCGAAGGCCCCGGTGAACGCCTCCCAGTCCGGGCCGGCGAGGGCTTCGCCCGGACCGAACTTGTCGGCGGCCAGGGCGAGTCCGGGCGGAGCCATGCGCAGGACCCCCTCGGCCGGGAAACCCGGACCGCGGAGTGCGAAGTGCTCCCACAACCGCCACCCGCCGGTGGGCAGGTGCACGATCTCTGGGGTGTCCGACATGGCGGAGCTCCTTCCAGCCTGATGGGGTGACGTGGCCGGCGGCGCTGTACCTCTCGGTCGCCACCCTGGCTGCCCCGAACACTGCCGCCGCGCGCACCGGCGCCACCAGGGAAGGAGCGGCAGCACCGACCGCCGGTCCTTCTGCGCGTTTGTCCCTATGGCGCCCCGCCCCGGGGCTGCACGCTGTGACCCATCAGGGAACAGCCGAACAACAAGGGGAGGGCCGGACCAATGACCGAGACCGACGAGAACGGCTACCGGGTCGTGCGCAACGACGAGGAGCAGTACTCCATCTGGCGTGCGGACCGGGAGCTCCCGGCGGGCTGGCAGGCCGAGGGCACCCAGGGCACCCGGCAGGAGTGCCTGGACCACATCGCCGCGGTGTGGACGGACATGCGCCCGCTGAGCCTGCGCCGGCGCATGGCCGCGTCCTGAACGGGGGCACGAACGCCGGTCGGCGTGGCTGAGCCGCGGGGGAACGGAGCCCCGCCGACCGGTGCACTCCCGGTCCGGTGCCGTGCCGGGCCCTCGCGGGCGCCGTGCCCACCGGCCGCACGACCTCGACGTGCCGCACGAGCCGCCGCCGGACGCCCGTATCGGGGGCAATCGGGGGACAGGGTGCGGGCGGGTCCGTAGGGTGGCGGGAGGAGACGGGGGAGGGGTACGTGGGGGGACGGCAGTTACCGGCGCTCGCGCAGTATCGGAAGGATGCCGTGACGCGGCATCTGTGCGCGGGCGCCCATCTGGACGAGGGCTTCGCCCGGTACGTGGACGTCGAGCTCACCGAGGACGGGCTGCGCGCCACCGGGCTCTCCCTCGGCATCGACCTGGTGGCGCTGGCCCGGCACGGGCGCGCCGCCGTGCGGCGGATCGACGTACGGGACCGGCGGCTGGCCTGGATCTGCGGGGCCGGGGTGTGGGCTGCCGTGCCCGTGCTGCTGTACGCGCTGGTCAGCGGGCTCGGGGTGCTCGCCTGCGTGGCCGCCGGGCTCGTCGTCCTCGCGTACCCGAGCGCCTGGTGGCTGGTCCACCAGGCCGAGAGCCGGGCCCGTACGGCCGCGCTCGCCGTGGAGCACGGTGCGGAGCGTGCCGCGGACCTGGCCCCGCCCGTCGAACCCGACGTGGAACAGCGCCTGTCGGAGCAGAAGCGGGCCAACGTGGTCCCGTACACCGCGAGTGCCGAGAGCACCAACCCCTTCGTCGGCAGCGGCTCCAAGCTCAAGGAGATGGTCTGGCAGCCCATCGACGTCAGCCGGCCCGCCGAGGACCCGGCCGGCAACGGCGCCAAACTGCCCATCAAGCCCTTCGACGCGGTCGACCTGCACACCTACGTGGCCCGCGAGATGGAGCACATCGCCGGCCTCAAGGGCCTCCAGGTCCGCAACCGGCTCTACGTCCTGGGCAACCACGTGCCGTACGTCGGCGCGGAACTCCTGCCCGACCGGCTGAAGCGGCCGCACGCCCAGATCCCCAAGCAGCTCGTCCAGGCGGGCCTGATGCAGTCCGGCGCCGGCATGCGCACCTACCTCAGCCTGGTCCGGGCCGGCGAGGGCGGCCGCGCCATCGTCTCCATGCACCTGCGCGCCCGGCTCCACCACCCCAGCCTCACCTGGGAGGTGTCGGCGTACGGCATCCCCCCGCTCCAGGAGCGCTTCGACCGGGTGAACCGGCTCCCCGTGGACGGGCTCGAGCGCTGGTGGGACCTGGTCTCCCACGCCACCCGCACCGCCGGGCCCGCACTGTTCGGCGCCGCCTCACGGCTCTCGCGCCGCGCCTCGGCCCGCCGCGGGCGCGCCCGCGCCCTGGAGAAGGTACGGCGCGAGATCGACAAGAAGCACCTGCTGTACGACTACGGCGCCGTCGGCAGCATCCGTGAACAGGTCTCGGACTGGGACCAGTTGGGCTACACCGAGCGCACCGACTCGCAGGACTTCCTCCAGCGCCTCCAGCAGGGTGTGCTGATAGCGACCGAGCGGTTCCTGAAGGACCACAACGTCGACACCGGCTCCTACGACCAGGCGCAGCAGGTCATCAACACCCACACCTACACCTTCCAGGGCAGTGTGCAGGCCGGTGTGATCGGCGACAACGGCACCTTCAACCAGGGCGGGCCGGGCGCGGCGCCCGGCAGGCCCCAGGGCGGCCAGAGCGGGCAGGGCGGCCCCGGCCGCGGCGCGCCCTGACCCCACGACCAGCGGAAGCAGGAGAGCGAATGGGCACCTTCAACTTCAACGGGGACGTCAACGCCGGCATCATCGGCGACCACGGCACCATCAACGTCGGACAGCAGGACGGCGGCGCCGCGCAGACCCTGCGACTGGCCGCCGAGCTCGCCCAGTGGCTGCGCGACCAGGGCGCGGCCCCGGGCCGCATCGAAGCGGCGGAGGTCCTGCACGGAGAGCTGGACCGGGCCGCGCAGGAGGGCCGTCCCGCCGAGCCGGGGGTGATCCGCCGCTCCCTGGAGACCATCACGCTCGGTCTCGGCGTCGGCAGCGGCGGACTCGCCCTCGCCCAGGAGATCAGCCGCCTCCTGGGCAACTGAGCCCCAGGAGCCCTACTTCGCCCGCACGACGGCCCGCGCGCCGCCGAAGTCCAGCTCCAGGCCCGACCGCAGCGGAACCGTCTGCCCGGGGTCGATCCGCTGGGTGGAGCCGTCCGCACGGGTGCCCGTCCACGCCGAGGCCGACCGGTTCGCCAGACCGAACCGGCCCGGCTTCTGGGGGTGTTCGGTCAGCAGCGCCACCAGCGTCCCGTCGCCGTAGTCGTGCCGCGCCGGCTCCGGGGCCAGGTGGTGCGCCTGCACCCGCGAGGAGCGGTGCAGCAGGATGTGGTGCTCGGTACGCGGCGGAGGCGTGGTCAGCACCAGCCGCGGCGGCAGCACCAGCGTGCTCCCGCAGCTCCAGCAGGTGCCCGGAGTGGTGGACCGCGGCTCGGTCATGTTCTGCCGTCCGCACTGCGCGCACTCCACCACCGCGTCGAGCACCGCGCGCAGGGTGTCCCGCCACTGCGACTCGCGGACCCGCGTCGTCGGATCGTGCAGACCCGCCGTGAAGTTCTTGGTGAACAGCTCCCGCAGCGACTCCGGGGCCGCCGCCCAGGTGGCCAGTACGGTCGCCTGCTCGGTCGGGTCGGGCGCGTTGGACCGGTCCTGCGGATCGAAGACGAACAGCGGCTGCTTCCCGTACAGCTTGCGCTCCGCCACCTCGTCGAGGCAGTGGATCGCCAACTCGCGGCGGCCCTTGAGCGGATGGTGGTTCATCAGGAACATGAACAGCAGCACCGACAGGGAGTGCAGATCGCTCTGCGTGCCGGGGGCCACTCCCGGATCGCCGCGCACCAGCTCGGGCGCCATGAACTCCATGGTCCCCGAGATCCCGGTGCTGTCGCCCTCCACCACCGCGTTGTCGTTGTCGCAGACCAGCACGTCGCCGGTGGTCGGGTCGAAGAAGATGTTGCCCCAGGAGATGTCCCGGTACGCGATCCCGCGCGAGTGCAGGGCCTGGTACGCCTCGACCATGTACAGGCAGGCCTTCAGCAGGGCCCGCGGCGAGGTGCGCAGCTGCCGCCGGAACAGCAGGGGCAGGCCCTTGAACCGGTCCGGGCGGATGCCCATCAGGTACCCGAACCCGCCGCGCCCGTCGGCGACGAAGTCCAGGGGCCACAGGAAGCGGTCGTCGTCGAAGCCGCGGCCCACCAGCTGGCGGACGATGGCCTCCTGCGCCGGGGTCGCGCAGGCCGGGTAGTACCACTTGAGCGCCTGGTACCCGGCGGGGGTGCGCACCCGGTAGACCTCCCCCTGCCCGCCCGCCCCGAGCAGGTCGAACACCTCCACGCCCAGGCCGGTGTCGGTCGTCAGCAGGGTCCCGCTGTCGAGCATGCCGCTCATTCGTCTCTCCCGTGAGGGTAGGTCGGTGGTGCCGGATCGGTGGCCGGGGGGCGGGCGGGGTCCGGGACCGGGGCCGCAGCCGTGTCCGGTGCCGTGTCCGGTCCCGCGTCCGGGGCCGGTCCCGCGGGGGTTCCCGGGTCCGTGGCCGGAGCCGCAGCCGACGCCGCTTCCGTGGCCCCTTCCGGGTCCGCGGGCGGTTGCCGGCTCACGGCGGGTTCCGGGGCCGCGGCCGGTCCTCCCGCGGCCGGCGGGGTGGCTTGGTGCCAGGCGGCCACCAGGGTGGTGTCGTCCCCCGAGTGCTGCGAGGCCCTGGCCAGCCACTGCGGGAGGACCGCCCGCACGCTGTCCGCGCCCTCCGTCGACAGCCGGTCGTCCAGCCCCGCCATGAACTGCAGGAACCCCCGGTCCGAGGCGAAGCTCTTCGACAGCCCGTCGGTGGAGACCGCGACCAGCCGGGGCGCCCGCGAGGGGGCCGTCACCGGCGCCCAGTGCGTCCGTACGCGCAGCCACGCCTCCGGGGTGCACAGCGACTCCGTCTCGTCCCCCAGGTCCGCCTCCGTCGGCGCGAGCGGTACGGTCACCCGCCCGGCGTCGTCCACGACCGTCAGCTCGCCGTCGCCGAGCTGCCAGGCCGCGAACACCCGGGGCGTGAGCACCGCGCCGACGAGCGTGCTCCCGTACAGCAGCACCTTGTGCTCCTCGGACAGGCCCGGCTCCTCGTGGGAGCTGTTCCGCGCCCAGTTGCCGAGCACCTTCTCCCGCCAGGCGCTGACCAGCTGGCGGGGGAAGGCGTGCTCGGCGTAGTGCATCAGCCAGGCCAGGCTGGGCGGCCGCTCGTCGCCGCGCGGCTGGGCGAGCGCGCCGAACCGCCGGGCCTCCTCGACGAAGAGGTCCACGGCGAAGCGGGAGCCCAGGTGGCTGCGGGCGTGCGCCGCCGAGCCGTGGCCGTCGGCCACCGCCATGATCAGCGGCTCCTCGGCCGTGCCGCGCCCCTGGACCTCGCAATAGTCCTGGTTGCGGCTCTTGTTCACGCCCTGGACGCTCTGGAGGAGCGTGGCCCACGGCGGTACGGACGCGGGTACGAACGCCGGTACGGGCCCCGGCGCGTGCGAGGGCACCGGCGGTGCGGGAGGCACGGGTGGTACGGGTGGTGGTTCCGGTGACACGGGCCCGCTCACCACACGTCGTCATCGTCGTCGTCGAGCACCGGCGGGGCGTACTGCGGCTGCTTCGCCAGCGGGTCCGTGGACCCCGCCACCATCTGCGAGGCCGCCTTGACCGCCGCCGTCGAGGCCCAGCGGATCGCCGCGGCCAGCTGTTTGGGGCTGTTCGCGTCCAGCGGCTGGAGCTCCGGATTGCCGAGGAACTCCTGGAGCACGGTGCGGTCGGCGTCCGCGCCGATCGCGATGGCCACCCGTACGGCCTTGCGCCCCCACGGGGTCGCGTCGACCGCCCGCAGCCCCGCCTTCCAGTCGTCCGTGGGCACCCCGTCGGAGACCAGCGCCAGCACCGGCTTCAGCGCCCGCTGCGGCATCGGCGGGGTGTCCAGCTCCCGGGCCACCATCTGGAGCGCCTCGCCCAGGTTGGTCATGCCGTCCACCTGGACGTCCTGCCAGGTGAAGTCGTCCACCGGTACGGGATCCTGGTGGTGCCACCGGGCCGTGGTGGAGAACGTCATCGTGCGCAGCAGCAGTTGGGCCGCCGGATTGTCGCGCGCGACAGAGCGCATCTCCGGAACGGCTTCTCTGATCGCATAGTTGAGCTGGCCGATCTTCTCGCCCTGCATCGAGTACGAGCAGTCGAGCAGCCAGATGAAGTGGACGGGCCGGTTCGCCATCGGCCCGCCGGGGATGTCACTCACCGCTAATCTCCTTCAACTCCCGAGCCATTGCGGTACGTACTGCACGAGCGCCGCCACCCCGGCGGCCGCCGTCATCAAGGCCGCCGCCACGAACAGGATCAGCATCAGCAGCCGTCCCCGTGCGATCTGCGGTGTCACCATGGGCACTTGCTCCTCTCAGTGACCTTAGGGGGTTGCCTGCCCCACGTCACAGGCTTGATCGATCCGATGCCGCCGGGTCGCCGGGTCCCGTCGGGCCGGCCGGCCCACCGGGGCGGGCGCGCCCGCGCGGGCGCGGCAGCCGCGGCTGCCGGGCCGCGGCCGGCGGGCCGCCGAACCGCAGGCCCGTCCGCGCCAGCAGCCACAGCACCGGCTCCGCCGCCCGCCGCTGCTCGGACACCAGGGCTCCCGCACCGGTGGCGGCGTGCGCGCTGACCGCCCAGTAGCGGGCCGCCGCGAAATCGTGGTCCAGGGTGCGGACCAGCCCGTCCAGCCCGATCTCGCCCAGCCAGGCCTCGACCGGCCCGTGCGGCCGCGGCAGCGAGCTCAGCCGGTCCAGCACGTCCCGCTTGGTCACCACCACCGCCACGCCCAGGCGCCCCCGCCGGCCGCCGAGGCCCTGGAGCTCCCCGGAGAAGGCCGCGTACGTGTCCACGGGACCGAGGTCGGCGGGCCGGGCCGCCACCGCCAGCCGCCCGTCGCCCTCGCGCAGGGCGCGCCGTACGTCGGGCGCGGCCAGCACGTCCGCCACCAGCACCACCCCGTCCGCGTGCGCGAGGTACTGCTGCAGCCGGGTGGTGGCCGCGTCGCGCAGCGACTCGCCCATCGGGTCGTACAGGTACAGCAGCCGCCGGCACTTGAGCGGTCCGCGCCCGCACCCGACGAGCAGCATCAGGGCACGCGGCTGCCCGCCCTGCGTCTTGAGCGCCCACCCCGAGGTCTCCACCTGCCGGCCCAGGGTGTTGACCTCGCGCCGGTCGGTGACCGATGCGAACTCGACCGTCAGCGCCGACTCGTGCGACCAGGACCGCAGGCCGTCGAGCATGGCCGCCATCAGCATGGTCTTGCCGGCGGAGGTGCCCCCGATCAGCGGCACGTGCACCACCCGCGTCGTGCCCACGGCCGCCGGCAGCTCCTGATCGCAGTGCGGGCAGCGCAGGGCGAGCTTCCGCCGGCCGGCCAGGGCGGTGGTGGGCAGCGCCCGCCCGCACCGGCAGACGTGCCGCAGCGCCCCGAACCGGCCGGGCCGCAGCTCGCGGTGGGCGGCCCCGCAGCCCGGGCAGACGTGCACGGCCAGCGGGAAGGGCCGGTAGCAGTCCGGGTACGGGCACTTCATGCGGATACCGCGGGCCAGCTTCCACAGCCGCTCCGCCCCGCGCCCGCCGGCCACTCCGGCCAGCGCCACGCCCCGTACGAGCAGCAGCTGGGCGGCGAAGGCCACCGTGATGCCGAGGAGCAGGGCGGCGGAGAGCAGCGCCGACAGCAGTGCGGCCAGTGCCGTCGCCGGGGCCAGCAACCGCAGCACGAGCCGCCCGAACACGTTCTCGGCGCGGTCGCCGGTCGTCGGGTTGCGCCCGCCCAGCAGCCGGTGGCGGACGAGCTCGTCGAGCCAGTGGTGGACCAGCAGGAACCACACGGTGCGGGCGGCCGCCCGCCCGGCGGCGACCGCGTCGATCCACATCTGGCGCGCCCAGTAGGCGGGTTGAGCCGGTTCCGGGCCCGTGTACGGGGAGATCCGCGGGTCGGGGGTTCCGGGGGTGCGCGGCGCGAACGCGGTCGTGGCCGCATCCAGGGCCAGGGCCATGAACCGCCACAGCCCGTACCCGAGGCAGACCAGCACCCCGATCGCCAGCGTGGCCCACCCGAAGATCTTCGCGATGAGCTCGATGTCGATGCCGCCGGAGGTCACGGCCGCCTCCTGTCGTCGCCGGATCCGCCGGGCCCGCCGGCGTCCCCGGGTGCGATGGGCCCGCCGGCGCCCCGCAGCGGCGGGTTGCCGGGTGCCTCCTTGGCGCCGCGCCGGCCGGAGCCGCCGAAGCGGTCCCGCAGCCGTCCGAACGCGCCGGGCCGCTGCCAGCCGCGGAAGTCCTGTGCCCAGCGGCCGCCCGGCCGGGCCAGGGCTTCCTCGACCGCGGCGAGCTGCGCCGCCGGCAGCCCCCGTACGACCGGCCGCAGCACGCCGTCGAGCAGGTCGGTGCGGGTCCGCTGCCACGCCGGGCCCGCCTGGGGCTGCGCGGACCAGCTGGTGAAGCACTCCGCCGCGTACCCGGGGTCGAGCCTGAGCCGGTCCGCCACCCGCGGATGCCGGGCGGCCCGGCGGTACGCCGCGAGCAGTTCGGCGTCGTCGCTCTCGATCAGGGCCCGCAGTTCGCTCTCGGGCCGGTCCTCGGCGAGCAGGCGGGCGGCCACCGCCGCGTAGGCGTGCTCCCGCGCCGCCGGCGTCGGGTCCGCCGTGCTCAGCGCGAGGGCCCGGCGGACCCAGCCCGGGCCGATCTCCCGGGTCCCCAGGTCCCGGGCCAGCTCCAGCAGCAGCAGCGAAGCCCGCAGCGGGGTGGGGAGCTCCCCGCCGCCGCGGCGCAGCAGTTCTACCGCGAGGGCCTCCGCGTCCCGGTCGCCGACGGGGGCGGACACGGCCGCCCGCGCGAGCAACTCCCAGGTCCCGGCCTCCCGGTGGACCCGCTCGCCCAGCGCCGACAGGGCCAGCCAGGCCTCGCCCGCGGTGGGCGGCTCAGCGCCCCACACCAGCCGCATCGCGGTCCGCAGTACCAGCGGATCCTCTTCCGGCGAGGTGCCGGAGTGCTCCAGGAGCAGGGTCAGCGCCGTGATCCGGTCCCCGTCCGCAACCGCGGGTGCCTGCGCCTGCGCGCACATCCGCAGGTGCGGCAGCGCCTCGGTGCCGGTCAGCCGCAGCGGGGTGAGGGCGAACAGCCGCGCCCCCGCGGCCGGATCGCCCGCAGCCTGATCGTCGAGCCGGGCCAGTACGAGCTCCCGCAGCCGCGGCAGCTCCGCCAGCGCGGCCCGTACCGCCTTCCCGTACGCCGGCTCCGGATCGGAGATCAGAGCGTGCGCCAACTGCCGTGCCAGGTCCGGCAGCAGGGCCTCGGTGTCCACCCCGAGGTCCGCGGCGACCCGCAACAGGCCGGCCCGCTCGGCCGGTTCGCGCGCCGGGTCGGCGAGCGCCGCTCGCAGCTCCGGTTCCAGCTCGGCGGCCAGCCGCAGCCGGGCGGACTCGCCCAGCAGCCCGGCGGGCGGCGCGGCGCCCCCGGAGCGGACCGCCCGGGCCAGCGCCAGCTCCACCAGCGGCTCGCTCACCTCCGGGGGCGCCCAGCCGGCCAGGGCGGACAGCAGCCGCCCGCTCGCGGCGGCCTCCTCGGGCCCGCGGTCCTGCGCCGGACGGGCCAGCGCCCGCGCCAGCGCGCGCAGTTGTGCGTCGTCCAGCGCGGCGCGGTGTCCGGCCGCCCAGTCGGCGGCCGCGGCGCGGCCCGCCGAGTCCAGGTCGACCCCGTCGGCGAGCGCGAGCGCGGCCAGCGGCCCCGCCTCGTACGGCCCGGCCGCCCCGCTCGACGAGGCACCGGGAGGTCCGGGAGGCAGCTGCTGGACGTGCGCGAACAGCTGCTGCCGCTGCGCCTGCCAGATGCGGGCGGCGGTCTGCGCCCACGGATCGGGGGCCGCGGCGGGCGCCGCCGCGCGGGCGGCGTCGTACACCCGGTAGCGGTGCTCCTGTCCGGCGAGGCTCAGACCGTCCTCCGGCACCACCCCGATGATCTGCTGCCGGGCGAACTGCGGCCGCCGGGTGTACGTGGTGAAGGTGAGCCACTGCCCGCTCCGGTGCGGCAGCACACTGCAGGCCAGCATGATCCACCAGGCCACGGCCTCGCTGTCCTGCTCCACCAGGACCACCTGCGGGGCCGCCGGATCCTCCACGAGCCGGCGCACATCGGCGAAGAACCCCGCGAGCCAGCGCCCGCGGGCCGCCACGAAGACCGCCAGCGCATCGAAGTCCAGCGAGCCAGGGGCGGGCACCGCCGCCAGTGGCGGCACGGGCGCTCCGGCCGGCGGGGAGTCGGCCGCCCACTGCGCGGAGCCCCAGGCCGTGATCGGCAGGTGTCCGCCGGCCGGCCGGTCGGGATCGGCGGGCTGCGGCAGATGGACCGCGTGGGCGTGGAAATTGCCCCAGCGTCCGCTGTAGTCGGCGCCCGTGTACACCGAGCGGGCCAGCAGCCGGCTGCCATCGGAGAGCACGTTCAGGCTCAAGGCCTGGGGAAAGGAACGAAGTTGGTCCGCGCTCGGGCGCGGCGGCGCGTCCCGGGGCGGCTCGTACCCGATCAGCTGCTCGGCCTCGCGCAGCAGTGAGGCGGGCACCCCGGGGCTGACGGCCGTGAACCGGAAACCCGAGCCGTCCGGACCCGGGGGCGCCGAGGTGTAGTGCAGTTGCGCGAGGTTCACGCCTCTCCTCCCGAACCGTGGCGCGGGCCCTCGGCCCCGCTCGCCGTGGCGGCCGTACGACGGCCCGCGCCGCCACCTCCACCGCCGCCGGTCCCGCCGCCGGTCCCGGAGCGCGGCAGCAGCCCGCCCAGCCCCAGCAGCCACAGCAGCGGGTCCTCGACCCGCAGCGGCTGCGGTCCCGACTTCGGGGCGTCGGCCGGGGCGTGCGCGGGCGGCGGGGAGCCCAGCGCCGAGAGCCCGAACAGCGACAGCTGCGCGAAGTCCCGGTCCAGCTGCCGGAACAGCGCCCCCGAGTCCCAGCCGTCGAGCAGTCCCCGCATCTCCTCGTGCACCGCCAGCCGGTCCTCGTCGTCCACCGCCCCGCCCGCGTGGTCGGCATTGCGCCGCAGCGGGGAGTGCGGCCCCACCAGCGAGAACAGGGAGTCCGTCTTGGTCACCGCGACGGCCACGGGCGTGGTGACCCGGCCGCGCGAGGTGCCCCGCCCGTGGGCCCGCAGCTGCGCCGCGAGGTCCGCCGCGATCTGCTGCGGCGGGGTCTCCACCGTGGGCAGCGGCAGGTCCGCGTCCACCGGCAGCTGGTCCCGTACGGCCCGCATCTGGAGCGGGTCCACGAGCAGGATGATCCCGTCGGCGGCCGCCAGGTAGTGCGTGTAGCGGTCCATGGCCTCGGCGCTGCCCAGGTCCTCGCCCGCCGCGTCGAAGAACACCAGCGCGGTGTGCCGGCTGCCGTCCCCGCGCAGCCGGCGGCGCAGCGGCAGGCTCAGCCGGTACAGCAGCGGGTCGTTGAAGCCGAGCGCCGCGGGTCTGGTCGCCTCCGGCAGCCGCAGTCGGTCGTACAGGTCCTCGGCCATCTCCCGGTCCCGGCGCTGGGTTTCCCCGCCCATCGCCGTGATGGAGGCGCCGTAGGCCCGGCCGACCCGGTTGCGCAGCTCGTTGATCAGCACCGAGACGTACGTGCTCTTGCCGGACGCCTTGGGCCCCAGCAGGGCGATGATCCGGGTGTCCTGGTCGGTGTAGTCGCTCGGGAAGTCGCTGTGGCAGCGCAGGCAGACCCGGACCGGGGTGGACACCCCGCAGCGCGGGCAGTCCGCGCGCGTGCCCCCGCCGCTGACGAGGCGGCCGGCGAGGCCGCGCGGGGCGGTGAAGACCGGTCCGCGCATCTTGAGCGCGGGCGGCACGCTCGGACCCATGAATTCCGCCCAGGTGTCGTCGAGTTCGGCGGTGCACGGTTTGCCGCCGCGCACTCCCGTGGCGGACATCTGGCAGCGGAACGGCAGCCGGGTGGCGGCCGAGCGGTCGAAGCAGTAGGGGCAGACGACGGAGGTCATGTCAGCGGACCACCAGGGAGGTGAGGGAGGGCTCGTCGAGCCGGACGGAGGCGGCACGGCCGCCGAGGAGGAAACCGCGTACGGCATACGGGCCGCGGCCGGGAGGGTGGGGAGGGATCTCGCGCTCGACGGTCCCCGAGACCGCGAGCTCGGCGCCGGTCACCCGGCACAACTCGGCGCCGTCGGAGGGCCGGTGGGGCCGGGGCCCGCCACCGCCCGCTCCGCGGACGAGGACGAAGTCGGGCAGCCCGGAGCCGGGGTCCCCGCCGGGGGAGTGCAGGCTCACCCGGAGCACGGCGGGCCCGCGCCGCAGCATCCGCCGGGGCCCGGGCAGGACCCGGTACGCGATGGCCACCTCGGCCCCGAGGGCCGCCTGCCCGGCGTCGCGCGGGGCGGCCGCGACCGCGTGCGCGCTGCGCGGGGCGGCGTACGCGCAGACGCGGACGGCGCCGGGGCCGACCGGCAGCTCCAGCCCCTCGCGCAGGAACACGGCCCGCACGACGGGGTGTTCGGTCCGCTCGCCGCCGGATTCGGGGGTGACGGCGACGATGACCCGGCCGGCCCCGTCGGGCCAGTCGAAGCTGACCTTGGCCCGCCCGGCGGAGGTCCGCCGGACCGTGAGCCCGCGGACCCCCTCGGGGGCCTCGACCGCCACGCCGGGCCCGGCCAGCGCCCGCTCGCCCAGGACCGCGACGGCGCTGACGGTGGCCAGCGTGCCGGGCGGCGGCTGGGCGATCCCGGCGGCGTCCACCCAGGCCAGCGGGGCGGGCAGCTCGGCGGCCACCAGCTCGGCGCCCTCGGCGGGAGCCGCCCCCGGCCACTGGACGAACCGTACGTCGCCCCCGGCGCCCCCCGTCCACCGGAGCTCCAGCCCGCCGGCCCCGCGGACGGCGGCCCTGAGCCCGGCCACCGGCTCCGGCCAGGGATGCACCCTGACGGCGGCCTCGATCCCGCCGGACACCGCCTCGCCGCCCGCGCCCGCGTACCGGCACCGCACCCGGACCACGTACTCCCCGGGCCCGATCCCCTCCGCCCGCACGCCCTCCCGGCCGTCCTCCCCGGCGCCCGCGCCGGCCGGACCCGCGCCGGCCGGACCCGCGGGGCTCGGGGTGCCGAGGTCCGTGGTGTGCCCCTCGGGGTCGGTCAGGGTCACCCGTACGCCGGTCGCGCCGGGCGGGCGGAGCCAGGTGACCCCGACGCGGGAGCGGCCGTCGGTGAGGCGGAGCTCCGTCACCTCGGGGGCCACCAGCAGCGGGGCGCTGATCAGCGGGGTGCCGCCGTCGGCCGGGAGGGCCACGTACCGCACCTGACGGCCGAGCGGGGCCCGGCCGTCCGTCAGCGGGCCCGCGCCGAGCGGACCCGGTACCTCCGGGAGCGGTGTGGTGACCGGCTCGTGCCGGGTCAGCCGGACGATCCGCCAGACCCCGTCCGGGTCGGCGCCGGGCGGTCTGCGCAGGGCCACTGCGCCCGGCACCGCGGACGCCTCCAGCGGGCCGGGCCCGCCCTCGGCCGGCCGGTGGGTGCGGACCAGGCCCCGCACCGCGCGCGGGCAGTCCCAGGCCAGCGCGGCCGCCCGTCCGTACGCCGCCGCGGCCTGCTCCCGCTCCCCCCGGTCCTCGTGCGCGCGGCCCTCGTCCAGCAGGGCGTCCGCCGCCCGTACCCGACCGGCCAGCTCGGCCAGCCGGCCCGCCAGCAGCGCATCCGCGCCCGCCGCGGTCCGCGGCAGCGCGGCGGCGCTCCGGGCGGCGGCCCGCACCCGCCCGGCCAGCCACGCGTCCTCCAGCCCCTCGGCGGCCGCCCGCTGCGCGGGGTCCAGCCGGGGGCTCGCGGCGGTGGCGTGCACCAGGGCCGCCGCCTCGTCGGGGTCGACCCCGAACCCGGCGGCGGTCTCCGGCAGGTCCCCCCGGGGATGGTCGTGCAGCAGCCGCACCAGCTGGTACAGCAGGATCCGCCGCAGCGCGGCAGGGTCCCGCTCCTGGATCCCTGCCAGCCGGTCCAGCAGCGCCACGGCCTCGGCGTCCGCCCGGGCGGCCCGCAGATCCCGCAGCTCCCGCAGTGCCTCGGGGCCCACATGGCGCCGCCTGCCGGGACCCTCGACCGCGAAGATCCCGTCGAGTACCCGCAACCGCCCCCCGGCCGCGACCAGTAACTCGCCCAAGTGGCTTAAGCCCAGGGCCTGTTGCGCGGAGACGAGTTCCCCGTACCGTGCCACCAGCGGAGCGGCCGGCAGGCCGGAAAGTGCGCGGGAGCGCCCCAGGGCGTGCCCGAACTCGGTCCCCGCCATCTGCTCCGCACCCCCCGTGCAGTGTGTCTGGGAGGTCATTTCAGCAGATGCACGGGGTGTCCGGGAGGTCTTTCCGTTCTCCAGCTGTACCGCGTCGCGTCACGAACCGATCTCCGTCCGGTACCCCGGGACCGCTCTCCTTGGGGCGCCCCTCGACAACCCCCTCACCCGCAGAGGTCGTCATCCCATGGCTGAACTCAATCGCCGCAGGTTCCTGCAGATCGCGGGCGGAACCGCTGCGGCCGCGATGCTGAACGAGAGCATCGCGCGCGCGGCCGCCATCCCGGCGCAGGGCGCCACCGGCACCATCCAGGACATCGAGCACATCGTGGTCCTCATGCAGGAGAACCGGTCCTTCGACCAGTACTTCGGCTCGATGAAGGGCGTACGGGGCTTCGGCGACCCGCGTCCGGTCCTCCAGGACAACGGAAAGTCCGTCTTCTACCAGTCCAACGGGACGAAGGACATCCTCCCCTTCAACCCGCAGGTCACCAACCTGGGCATGCAGTTCGTCGAGGGCCTCAACCACGACTGGGCCGGCGGCCACGCCGCGTACAACAACGGCAAGTACGACAAGTGGGTCCCGGCCAAGACGGCGACCACGATGGCGTACATGAAGCGGAACGACATCCCCTTCCACTACGCGCTCGCCGACGCCTTCACCGTCTGCGACGCCTACCACTGCTCCTTCATCGGCGCGACCGACCCGAACCGCTACTACATGTGGACGGGCCACACGGGCAACGACGGCACGGGCGGCGGCCCGGTCCTCGGCAACCAGGAGGCCGGCTACGGCTGGAAGACCTACCCGGAGCGCCTGGAGGCGGCCGGGGTCTCCTGGAAGATCTACCAGGACATCGGCGACGGCCTGAACGCGGCCGGCGGGTGGGGCTGGATCAGCGACGCCTTCCGCGGCAACTACGGCGACAACTCGCTGCTGTACTTCAACGCCTACCGCAACGCGGCGCCGGGCAGCGCCCTGTACGAGAAGGCCCGTACGGGCACCAACGCCAAGGCGGGCGAGGGCTACTTCGACAAGCTGCGCGCCGACGTCGTGGCCGGCACCCTGCCCCAGGTCTCCTGGATAGCCGCCCCCGAGGCCTTCAGCGAGCACCCGAACTGGCCGGTCAACTTCGGTGCCTGGTACATCTCGCAGGTCCTGGACGCGCTGACCGCCAACCCGGCGGTGTGGGCCAAGACGGCGTTCTTCATCACCTACGACGAGAACGACGGCTTCTTCGACCACGTCGTCCCGCCGTACCCGCCGGCCTCCGCCGCGTGGGGCCTGTCCACCGCCGACGTCACCCGGGACCTGTACGCCGGGGGCGGCGGCTACGCGGCCGGCCCGTACGGCCTCGGCCCGCGCGTCCCGATGATCGTGGTCTCCCCGTGGAGCAAGGGCGGCTACGTCTGCTCCGAGACCTTCGACCACACCTCGGTGATCCGCTTCATGGAGAAGCGCTTCGGCGTGCAGGAGCCCAACATCTCGCCGTGGCGCCGCGCGGTATGCGGCGACCTGACCTCGGCGTTCGACTTCACCAAGGCCGACGCGACGCCGGCGGCCCTGCCCTCCACGGCCGGCTACGTCCCGCCGGACCACAACGCGCACCCCTCCTACCACCCGGTCCCGCCGGCGACGGGCACCCTGCCCAGGCAGGAGGCGGGCGCGAAGCCGACGCGCGCGCTGGGCTACGCCCCCTACGTGGACGGCAGGGCCACCGCCTCCACGGGCCAGTTCACGCTGACCTTCTCCTCCGGCCCCACCCTCGGCGCGCACTTCCACAGCACCTCGGGCAACCGGACGGACGGCCCCTGGCCCTACACGGTCGAGGCGGGCAAGACCCTGTCCGACACCTGGAGCACCAGCAGCTCCACCGGCAACCAGATCAACCTGACGGTCTGGGGTCCGAACGGGTTCCTGCGCACCTGGAAGGGCCCGGCGAAGAAGACCGGCCCCGAGGTCACGGCCCGCCACGACGCCGCCACCGGCAACCTGAAGCTGACGCTGACGAACTCCGCCGCGGCGGCGGTCGACCTCACGGTGACCAACGCCTACGGCGGCGCGACCCAGACCCTCCGGGTCGCGGCGGGCGGCACGGCCACGTATACGGCGGACCTCTCCACGACGGGCCGCTGGTACGACGTGAAGGTCACCTCCGGAGCGGACACCACCTTCCTGCGCCGCTTCGCGGGCCACGTGGAAACCGGCGCCCCGGGCGTCTCGGACCCGGCGATCAAGACCGTCTGACATCACTCTCCGGGGTGGCCGCCCCGGCTTTCGCGCGCCGCGGAGTCAACGCTTGCGTTGACTCCGCGGGCGTGGCTCAACGGGAAGTGATCCTCGTGGGCGAGGTGGCGGCCGCGTCACGCGCGGCGAACCGGCCGGTGTGACGGCGGGGCGGCTGGGCAGAACGTACGGCGTCCGGCTCCGGCATCCCCGTCACCGAGGGAGAACGCATGGCCATCGCCCACCGCAGGATCGGCACCGGCCCCGTCCGCGTCATCGTGCTGCACGACTGGTTCGGCACCTCCGCGAACTGGGGCTCCGTACTTGACTACTTGGACCCCGAGGGGTTCTCGTACGTCTTCCTCGACTACCGCGGCTACGGCGACCGCAGGGACGTCGCCGGCCGCTACACCCTCCCCGAGATCGCCGACGACGTCCTCGCGCTCGCCGACGAGATCGGCTGGGACGCGTTCTCGCTCATGGGCCACTCCATGGGCGGCAAGGCCATGCAGCAGGTCCTGGTCCGGGCCCCCGAGCGGATCGAGAAGCTGATCGGGATCAACCCGGTCCCCGCCGGCCCGTACGAGATGGACGACGCGACCCACGCCCTCTTCCACGGCGCCGCGGGCAGCGCCGAGAACCGGCGGACCATCCTCGACCTGGTCACCGGCCACCGCGCGAGCCGCCACTGGCTGGACCGGATGATCGGGCACTCCCTCGACGTCTCCCGCCCGGAGGCCTTCGCCGCCTACCTGGAGAGCTGGCAGCCGCTGGACCTGTCCGCCGCCGTGAAGGGCAGCACCGTCCCGGTGCTCGTCCTCGCGGGCGAGCACGACCTCGCCCTGACCCCCGAGGTGATGCGGGCGACCTGGCAGGTCTCGTACCCCAACTGCCGGGTCCACCCCGTGCCCGGCGCCGGCCACTACCCGCCGCACGAGACCCCGGTCGCCTTCGCCGCGGCGGTGGAGGCGTTCCTCCGGGGGTAGCGGGAGAGGCGGACGCAAAAAACCCCTGGGGTACGAGGAGACCTCGTACCCCAGGGGATCAGGGTGAGTGACGGGACTTGAACCCGCGGCCACCTGGACCACAACCAGGTGCTCTACCAACTGAGCTACACCCACCACGAAGGGCGGCGGACCGCCCG
Organism: Streptomyces sp. NPDC001903; assembly: GCF_042891345.1. Lineage (NCBI taxonomy): Bacteria > Bacillati > Actinomycetota > Actinomycetes > Kitasatosporales > Streptomycetaceae > Streptomyces > Streptomyces sp. NPDC001903. Next base: position 24,124 of record NZ_JBIASZ010000007.1, on the reverse strand, counting down.
TTCGATGTGCATGCACAGCATAGCTGATCAGGAGGGTGGTCCCGCCACGCGTTATCCGGCCGCGGCGTGTGCGACGGCCGCCGTCGCGAGCGCCTTCACGACCGGGTGCGGGCGGGTTCCGTCCCCCGAGAGCTCCGGCTGGAACAGCGTGGCCAGGAAGAACGGGTGCCCCGGCAGCTCCGCGATCCGCGCCTGCCCCTCCTCGTCGTGCCCCGACAGCCGCAGCCCGTGCGCGGCGAGCACCGGCAGGTACCGCGGCTCGGGTCCGTAGCCGCAGTGGTAGCGCTCCATGGACCGCTCCGCGCCGAGCGCGGACTCGGCGAGCGAGCCCGGCTCGGCCCGTACGAGGCCCTCGTGCCCGACGAGCGAGCAGGCGAGCGGGGCGATCAGCAGCTCCTCGGCCCCGGGGTCGTTCTCGGCGTGCGCGACCCCGGCCAGTCCGCAGACCGAGCGGGCGTACTCCAGCAGCGTGTGCTGGAAGCCGCCGCAGGTGCCGAGGAACGCGATGCCCTCCTCCCGCGCCACCCGGATCGCGGCGAGCGCCCCCGCCTCGCTGGCGTACGGGCTGCCGGGCAGCAGCCAGATCGCGTCGAAACGGGCCAGGGCCCCGGAGGCGGCCTCGGCCTCGGCGTCGGAGGTGGGGATCCAGTACGCGTCGAGGACGAGCCCGTCGCGGGAGGCGAGGGCGTCGAGGAGGAGCGGGATCCGGGTGTGGGACTTCACATGGGGGGAGCGGTCGCCGACGAGGGCGATGCGCGCGGTGGCGGTGGCGGTGGTCATGCCGATCATCCTGCGACGCCGGTCCGGTTCAGCGCCAACGATTGTTCCTGCATGTTCGATAAGCGGAGCTGATCGGCGCCTCGGCGCTTCAGTGCTTCAGTGCGGCCTTGGTGGCCACGAGGACCAGCCCGAGGACGAGGTTGACGACCCCCTCGGTCGCCAACTGGCCGCGGGTGGCGCCGGCGCGGGCGGCGCCGATGCAGGCCCAGGCGACCTGCTGGACCACCGCCACGCCCATGGCGAGCCACGCCGTCGCGACGTAGTCCAGGTCGAGGAGGCCGCTGAGGGCGACGGCGGCCGCGGGCAGGGCGGCGGCCTCGACGATGGGCCACTCGTGCAGGGCGACGCGGCGGATCTCGTGCCGGCTCCACGGCTCGCCGACCAGCCGCTCCCCTGCCAGCTGGGCGTATACGTGCGTGGCCCAGAACACCAGCCCCGTGACGATCAGCAGGATCACGAGCTGGACCCGCGGATACTCGCCGGCCGTGCCGGCGGTGGCCACCACGGAGGTGGCGAGGAGGGAGCCGTAGACGGCCCCGGCGGAGTCGGTCCGGCGTGCGCGCTGTGGCCTGCTGCGGCCTTCGGGCCGGCCACTGGGGATGCTCACCCTGCCACGATAGGGAGCCCGCACCCCGCCACCGCCCGGCCACGCCGAAGGTACGCCCGCCTGCGCGCGTCTGCCGGCCCGGCCCGCCCGCGCGCCCCGGCCCGCCGCGCCCGCCCCGCGGTGGTGCACGCTGGCGCCATGGATCCGCACCTCCTGCGCACCTTCGTCACCGTCGCCCGGCTGTCCTCCTTCTCCGGGGCCGCCCGCGAGCTCGGCTACACCCAGTCCGCCGTGTCCCAGCACATCGCCGCCCTCGAAGGCGACCTGAGGGCGGAGCTCCTCACCCGGCGGCCCGTCGAGCCGACCCCGGCCGGGGTGCGGCTGCTGGAGCACGCCGGGCCGCTGCTGCTGCGGCTCGACGCGGCCCGGGCCGACGTGCTGCGGCTGGCCGCCGCGCCGCCCGGGCGGGTCACCGTGGCCGCGTCCCCGCTCGCGGTCGGGCCCCGGCTGCTGGCCGCGCTGCCCGCCACCGGGGTCTCGCTGCGGGTGCTGCCGCCCGCCGAGGTGCCGGCCGCGGTCGCCACCGGCGGCTGCGACCTCGGGCTGGTCGACGGCCTCGCCGCGCCCAGCGACCCGCTCCGGCTGCCCGACGTGGCCCCGCTCACCGTCACCGGAGCCGGCGAGGACGCCCTCGCCGTACTGCTCCCGGCCGGACACCCCTGCGCCGGGCGGGCCTCGCTCCGGCTGGAGGACCTCGCCGACGCCCGCTGGATCGACGCCCCCGGGGTGGCGCCGGCGCCCGCCGCCGTCCGCACCGGCCCGGCCCTGCACTACGAGGGCACCGACCTGCACGCCCTGTGCGCCCTCGCCGCCGCCGGGCACGGCCTGGTCCTGCTGCCCCGCCGGGTGGCCGGGGCCGCCGGGGCAGGGGTCGCCGTACCGCTGTCCGACCCGCGCCTGGTGCACCGTACGGAACTCCTCGCCCCCGGCACCCCGACCCCGGCCGCCACCGCCCTGGCCGCCCGGCTCACGGCGTCCCGGTAACCCCTCGCGCCCCGCCCGCGGCGGCGGGAGGATCGCCCCATGGACTTCGCACGCGACCTCGAACCCGATCCGTTCACGCACGCCGACTACGCCGCCCGGATGGCCGCCGCCGCGCAGAGCGCGGCCGACGCGGGCCTCGCGGGCCTGTTGATCGCCCCCGGCCCCGACCTCGCCCACCTCACCGGGTACCGGCCCGGCGACACCGAGCGGCTGACCCTGCTCGTGCTCGCCGCCGGGCAGGAGCCCGTACTCGTCGTGCCCGCCCTGGAGGCGCCCGACGCGGCCGAGGCCCCCGGGGCGCCCGCGCTGATCCTGCGCGACTGGGCCGACGGGAAGGACCCGTACGGGGTCGCCGCGCCGCTCCTCGACGCGGGCGGCCGGTTCGGGGTCAGCGACAACACCTGGGCCCTGCATCTGCTGGGCCTCCAGCGGAGGTTGGCGGGCACCTCCTACGCCCCGCTCACCGAGGTCCTGCCGATGCTCCGCGCGGTCAAGGACCCGCGGGAGCTGGAGCGGCTGGCGGCGGCCGGCGCCGCGGCCGACGCCGCGTACGCGCGGATCCTGGAGGTCCCGTTCGCCGGCCGGCGGGAGACCGACATCGCCGCCGACCTGGCCGCGCTGCTGCGCGAACACGGCCATTCCCAGGTGGACTTCACGGTCGTGGGCTCCGGCCCCAACGGGGCCAACCCGCACCACGAGGCCGGCGGCCGGACCATCGTGCACGGCGACATGGTGGTCCTCGACTTCGGCGGGCTCAAGGACGGCTACGGCTCCGACATCTCCCGCACCGTGCACGTCGGCGAGCCGAGCGCCGAGGAACAGCGCGTCCACGACATCGTCCGCGAGGCCCAGCGGGCCGCCTCCGCCGCCGTCCGCCCGGGCATCGCCTGCCAGGACGTGGACCGGGCGGCCCGCGCGGTGATCACCGAGTTCGGCTACGGCGACCGGTTCATCCACCGCACGGGCCACGGCATCGGCGTGACCACCCACGAGCCCCCGTACATGGTCGAGGGCGAGGAGCGGCCGCTGGTCCCCGGGATGTGCTTCTCCGTGGAGCCGGGCATCTACCTGCCGGGCCGCTTCGGAGTGCGCATCGAGGACATCGTGACGGTCACCGAGGACGGCGGCCGCAGCTTCAACAACGCACCGCGGGAGCTGGCCGTCGTCGAGTGAGGGCCGCGGCCCGGGCGGTCACGACTCCCCGGCGACGACCAGCCGGTAGCCGTAGTCCACGCTCTCCCGCCCGAGCAGGTGGGCGTGGCGCCGCTGCCAGGCCCCGGAGGCCAGGTCGGCGCGCAGCCGCTCCATCGCCGGCTCCACGACGGAGGGCGGCAGCGTCGCGAAGGTGGAGCTGGCCGCCCGTACGGCAGGGTCGAGATAGGCCTCCGGCCGCCGCCAGTGGGCGGACTGGAAACCGTCCGTGAAGTCGTGCGGGATCGGGAACGGCAGCACGGTGTGCGCGTCCATCGCCTGGACGACCTCGGCCAGGGGCGTGAACCGCGCCCCGTCCAGTTCCCGGATCTCCGGCAGGTATTCCTCCACCACCCACAGCTCCGGCCGGTGCTCCGGGTCCCAGGTGAAGACGGCCTGGCGGCGCGAGACCCGGCGCAGCTCGCGGAGCCCGCGGTGCGGATCGGGCCAGTGGTGGACGGTCAACACCGCCATGGCGGCGTCGAACGCGCCGTCCGCGAAGGGCAGTTCCTCCGCCCCCGCCTTCACCTTGCGCGGACCGGGATGCTGGTCGAGCATCACCTGGGAGGGGTCGACGGCGGTGACCTCGGCGTCCTCGGGTTCGTACGAGCCCGCTCCGGCGCCGACGTTGACGACCGTGCGCGCGCCGCCCAGCGCCTGCCGGATCAGCGCGCCCAGCCGGGGATCGGGCCGCCGTACGTTCTTGTAGCCGATCCCTATGCGGTCGTACGCCGCCGCGGGCTCCGGTCCGTCGCGTTCATCCCGTACCTGTTCCATGGAGGGGAAGGCTACGGCCCCAGTACGATCGCCGACTCGGCCGGGACGTGCACGCGGCCGTCCGGTCCCGGGTGCTCGGCCGGGTTCCAGGCCGCCAGCACGCGGACCCCGTTGCGGCCCAGGGCGATCGTCACCGGCTCGGGGGACAGGTTCACCGCCACCCGTACGTCGCCCCGCCGGAAGGTCACCCAGCGGCGCTCCTCGTCGTACGCCACGCGCACCGCCGCCAGGTCCGGATCGCGCAGGTCCGGGTGGGTGCGCCGGAGCGCGATCAGGGTCCGGTACCAGGCCAGCAGCCGGTCGTGCGGGGCGCGTTCCGGCTCCGACCAGTCCAGGCAGGAGCGGTCGCGGGTGGCCGGGTCCTGCGGGTCCGGGATCTCTTCGGCCTTCCAGCCGTGCGCCGCGAACTCCCGGCGCCGGCCGCTGCGCACGGCCTCGGCGAGCTCCGGGTCCGGATGGTCGGTGAAGTACTGCCACGGCGTGCCCGCGGCCCACTCCTCGCCCATGAACAGCATCGGTACGAACGGGCCGGTCAGCGCCAGCGCCGCACCGCACGCCAGCAGCCCGGGGGAGAGCGAGGCGGCGAGCCGGTCGCCGAGCGCCCGGTTGCCGATCTGGTCGTGGGTCTGCGTGTAGCCCAGGAACCGGTGCGCGGAGGTCCGCCGCCGGTCCACCGGGCGGCCGTGGCTGCGGCCCCGGAACGAGGACCAGGTCCCGTCGTGGAAGAACGCCCGGGTCATGGTCTTGGCCAGGGCGGCGAGCGGCGCGTCCGCGAAATCGGCGTAGTACGCCTGGGACTCGCCGGTCAGCGCACAGTGCAGGGCGTGGTGGAAGTCGTCGTTCCACTGCGCGTGCAGGCCCAGCCCCCCGGCCCCGCGCGGGGTCGTGGTGCGCGGATCGCACCGGTCGGACTCGGCGATCAGGAACAGCGGGCGCCCGGACTCGGCGGCGAGCTCGTCCACCGCCGCGGACAGCTCCTCCAGGAAGGTCAGGGCCCGCCCGTCGGCGAGCGCGTGCACGGCATCCAGCCGGAGCCCGTCGATCCGGTAGTCCCGCAGCCAGGCGAGGGCGCTGCCCAGCAGGTACGCGCGCACCTCGTCGGAGCCCGCCGCGTCCAGGTTGACCGCCGCGCCCCACGGGGTGTGGTGGGTGTCCGTGAAGTACGGGCCGAAGGCGGGGAGGTGGTTCCCGGAGGGGCCCAGGTGGTTGTGGACCACGTCCAGCACCACGCCGAGCCCGGCCGTGTGCGCCGCGTCCACGAACCGGGCCAGCCCGGCCGGGCCGCCGTACGGCTCGTGGACCGCCCACGGCGCGACCCCGTCGTACCCCCAGCCGTGCCGGCCGGGGAAGGAGCAGACCGGCATCAGCTCCACGTGCGTGATCCCGAGCGCGGTGAGGTGCCCGAGGCGCTCGGCGGCCGCGTCGAAGGTGCCCTCGGGGGTGAAGGTGCCGACGTGCAGCTCGTACAGGACCGCGTCCTGCAGCCGGGTGCCGGGCGACGGCGCCTGCGGGGCGAGCGGCTCGAAATCCACCACCGCCGAGAGGCCGTCGGGCCCGTCCGGCAGCCGCCGCCCGCGCGGGTCGGGCCGTACGGACTCCGCCCCGGGCGCCACGCCCAGCAGGAATCCGTACCGGTCCCCGTCGGCGGCCGGGGCCTCGGCGGTCCACCAGCCGGCCCGGTCCGGATCGCGGGCCATTTCGTACGTCGCCTCGCGGAGCCGCAGCGCGACCCGGTCTGTCTGCGGTGCCCACACCTCGAACTGCACGGACGGTTCCCCTCGTCTGCTGCGGTACCCGGAACGTGTGCCGGGACCATCATCGCGTGGACGGCCGGAGGAGTTCTGGACACTCCGGCCCTGACGGGCCGACAATCACCCTGTGACGTCGAGTTTCGAGTTCCCCGCCTTCCCGGTACCGCGCCTTTCGGACGCGGAGCGCGACCGGGCGCTGGAGCAGCTCCGCGAGGGTGCGGCCCTCGGGAAGCTGTCCCACGACACGTTCCTGCGACGTATGGAACTCGCCCTCGTCGCCCGCCGTTCCGAGGACCTCGCGGTCCTCACCGCCGACCTCGGCAGCCGCGGGGGCGGCGAAGGCCCGTGGACCCGCCGCGTCTTCGCCTGGGTGGGCCGGGCCTCGGCCGTGTCCGCCGGGGTCCGGCGCGCCTGGAACGCCGAGCGGCTGCCCAAGCTCCTGCTGCCGCACCCGAGCGCCCGCGCCCTGAGGATCGGCCGCGACCCCGGGAACGGGCTGCGGCTCACCGACGAGACGGTCTCCCGGGTCCACGCCGAGCTCGGGATGCGCGACGGGGTGTGGGTGCTCACGGACCTCGGCTCCTCCAACGGCACCACCGTCAACGGCCGCCGCGTGACCGGCTCGGTGGCGGTCCGGGACGGGGACCAGATCGGCTTCGGCCGGATGAACTTCCGGCTCTCGTCGAGCTAGCGGGTGTAGGCATGGGGGCCGTGTCGTTCGGACCGGGAAGGCCCCGTCGCCCCGCCCGTCGTGCCGGGGCCGAAGATGGTGCCCATGGAAGCTGAAGACCCCAAGGAACACCGGCCCGTCGTGCGCGCCGCGCGCCCCGAGGACCTGCCCCGCCTCGTCGAGCTCGTCCACGAGCACGTCGCGTACGAGAAGTCCGCGCCCCGGCCCCCGGACCTCGCCGACCGGCTCGGGCCGCAGCTGTTCGCGGACGGCGCCCGGCTGTGGGTGCTGCTGGCCGAGGCCCCGGACGGATCGGTCGCCGGATACGCCGCCTGCTCGGCCGAGTTCGCGTTCTGGGACGCCCGCCACTACCTCCACATGGACTGCCTCTACCTCGCCGAGGGGGCCCGCGGCCACGGCCTCGGCGCCGCCCTGATGGACGGGGTGGCGGACCTCGCCCGCGCGCTCGGCCTCGACCAGGTCCAGTGGCAGACCCCGGACTGGAACGAGGGCGCGATCCGCTTCTACGACCGGCTCGGGGCCGCCGGCGCGCCCAAGCGCCGCTACACCCTGTCCGTGCCGCCGCGGCCCGGGAAGGCCGCGGCGGCCGCTACGCACTGACCGTCCCGTCGGGTTCGGCCGGCCGGGCGGGCGCGCCGGCCCCCTGCGGTCCCTCCGCGACGAGGCGCTCGTACGCGGCCAGGACCGTACGGCTCTGGTGCTCGACCTGGGTGGCCACCGGGATCCGGCGCGCCCGGAACCGGGCGGCGAACTCCTCGCACCAGCCGGTGACGAGCCGGTCCAGCCCCGGGGCCGCCGGGTGCCCCTGGGCCCGGAGCACCCGCAGCAGCATCGCTGCGGCGCGCAGGGACAGCCGCCGCCCGAAGGCGTCGATGCTGGTGATGGCGGCCGCCGTGGCCTCGGCGGGGGCTCCGGGGCCGGTCCACTCCACGGTGATCCGGGGGATCAGCGCGAGCGTCCAGTCGACGGCGCGCAGCAGGGCGGCCGCATCGGCGTCCGCGCCGGGGACCGCACGCCCGCCGGGACCGGCGGCGGGACCCGCCGCCGGATCCGCGCCCGGATCCGGCGCCACCGGCACCCGGTCCCGTACGCGGGCCACCAGCGCGGCGTCGGCGGCGAGCCGCCCCGCCAGGATCCGCAGGGCGCCGCGCGGGTCCGGGTGCGGGGCGGGGTCGTCCACCAGGTCCGAGGCCCACATGGGGACTTCGACGATGGCCGTGGTGCCGGCGTACCGGTGGGCGTGGTACCAGGTGCTGAGCCGGGTGTCCTCCGGGTGGAACGCCCCGCCCGGTCCGGCCCCGGGCTGCGGCATCACGAAGATCCCGGGCCCGGGGGAGTGCCAGCCGGCCGCGTCCGAGGCTCCGGTCTCCACCGGGATCCGCAGCTCGGCGGCCGATTTGGCGAACGGCTCCGCCAGGCCGGGTATGTCCCGGGTGAGCTGGACCCAGGAGCCGCCGAGGTCCGTCCCGTGCAGGGAGACCTGCAGGAGGGGTCGCAGCTCGTCGATGAGGGAGGTCAGGACCCGGGTCTCGGGCGGCAGCCGGTCCGGGGGCAGTAAAGAGGGCGCCCACTCGGGCTGTTCCGGGCCGGGGGGACGGAAGAAGTTCCGGTGGTAGTCGAGCAGGGAGCGGGGGCGGGGCGTGCGGTGCAGGGCCGCCCCGTCGGGATCGGCGCAGAGCAGGAAGTGCCAGCCGCGGCCCGCGCGGAACGCCGGTTCGTGCAGGACGCGCCGGGCGAGGGCGAGGGCGGTGGCGCCGCCGACGGGCTCGTTGGCGTGGGCCCCGGCGACGACGAGCACGCACGCGCCGCTCGGGCCGCCGCCCGGCCCGACGGAGAGCAGCCACAGGGGCCGGCCGGCCCGGGAGGTGCCGGCCTGGCGGAGCCGGACCCGGCCGGGGTGCTCGTCCGCCAGGGCGCGGGCGGCCAGCGCGAGTTCGGATGGTGTGGGGTAGCAGATGTCACGGAGGAGGGTCACGTCTCATGCAATGCCCGCCGCGCACGCCCCCTACTGCTCCGCGCGCCCCACACTTCCCGGAAACCCCTGGCCAACGCCTTGCCGCGAGGGCCACCCGCATGATCCCCCGGACCCCCCTCAGCCGCCCCCGTCCTCGCGCAGCAGGAGGGCGACGGGCCGCGCCGAGAGCAGCTCCGCGAGCCGGACCTCGCCCTGGTACGCGGAGGAGCTCCCCTGCTCCAGCAGCGCCGTCCACCGCCCCGGCGGGAGGACCAGGACGGTGTCCCGCCAGCCCCCGGCCCCGGCCAGCCGGTGCGAGAGCCGGGTGGCCGCCGCGACGAGCCCGGCGGGGCGGGCGAAGGCCAGGCAGTGCTCCGCCGCCGCGCCCCGGGCCGCCAGCGCGGCGTACCCGGTGAACAGCTCGGGCCGGTCCCGCCGCAGCCGCAGCAGGGCGGCCGTCAGCTCCAGCTTCTCCTGCGCCTGCCCCCGCGGCGGCTCCCCGGCGTCCAGCCGGGCCAGTGCCTCGCGCGGGAAGAGGGCCGGGCGCCGGTTGTCGGGGTCGACCAGGGCCCGGTACTCCGTCTCGGCGCCCTGGTAGACCTCCGGGACCCCGGGCATCGCCAGGTGCAGCAGCGCCATGCCGAGCAGGTTCGCCCGGGCCGCCTCCGCCAGCCCGGCGGGCAGCTCCGGGTCGTCCGGTGCGTACCCCGCGACCGTGGCCTCGTACGCGGGGTCCTGGTCGGTCCAGCTCGTGTGCAGGGCCGCCTCGCGGACGGCCTTGAGGAGCGCCTGGCCGAGGCGCTCGGCGCGCTCGGGGACCGCCCCGAGGCCGAGCGCCGTCTGCCGGGCCACCCAGGCGAGTTGGGGATCGGGCCCGGCGGGCCGGCCCATCACCTCGGGGGCCTGGGAGAGGACCGAGATCCGGGCCCGCACGTCCGCGCTGCGCTTGGTGTCGTGCGTGGACAGCACCGTCCCGGAGCGGGGCCAGTCCCGGTCGAGCGCGGCGCAGTACGCGTGGAACTCGTGCGGCGGCAGGGCCGGTTGCCCCGGATCCCCGCCGACCTCCGTGGCCGACAGCAGCGGGGCGTGCCGGTAGAAGGCCCGGTCCTCCAGCGACTTGGCCCGCAGCGCCGCCGAGGTCTGGGCGAAGCGCGCCGCGAAGGCCGGATCGCCCAGCACGAGGTCCCGTACGCCGGCCACCGGGCCCGGACCGGCCGGAGCGGCGGCCTCCGCCAGGGCCTGCCGGTCGAGCTCCGGCTCCCCCGGGTAGGGCCGGTAGACGGGATAGGCGATCAACAACTCCCGGACGCCCTGGGCGAGTCCCGGACCGGCGGCCCGCTCCAGTGCCGCCAGCTCGGCCGCCAGGTCTCCGGTCAGCACCTCCCGCGCGCACGCCCGGGCCGTCTGCTCCCACTCCGGGCTTCCGGTGAACTCCGCGTACCGGCGGGCCAGTTCCGCGGCCCCCGCCGGATCGGTGAACACCCCGTCCACCCGGCTCAGGGCGTCGTACCCGGTGGTCCCCGCCACCGGCCAGCCGGGCGGCAGCCGTTCGTGGCGGGCCAGGATCTTCTCCACCACCACCCAGCATCCGTCGCCCACGGCCGCCCGCAGCCGCCGCAGGTACCCCTCGGGGTCCGCCAGCCCGTCGACGTGGTCGATCCGCAGCCCCTCGGCCACCCCGTCCCGCACCAGCTCCAGCACCTTCGCGTGGGTGGCCGCGAACACCTGCGGATCCTCCACCCGGACCCCGATCAGCTCCGCGATGGTGAAGAACCGGCGGTAGTTGAGCTCCGTGCGGGCCGCGCGCCACCAGGCGGGCCGGTACCACTGGGCGGCCAGCAGCTCGGCGGGCGCCAGCCCGGCGGTCCCCTCCCGCAGCGGGAACTCCAGCTCGCCGTGGCGCAGCAGGCCGCGGTCCCGGTCGATCGTGAACGCGTCCGGCTCGGGCGGGCCCGGGAGCACCGGCAGCAGCACCTGTCCGCCGCCCGCCTCCCAGTCGATGTCGAACCAGCGTGCGTACGGGGAGTCCGGGCCGTCGCGCAGCACCTCCCACAGGGGGCCGTTCAGCCGCAGCGGGGCCGGCACCGCCATGTGGTTCGGGACGATGTCCAGCACCAGGCCGAGCCCGTGACCCCGGGCGGTCGCGGCCAGCGCGCGCAGTCCGGCCTCGCCGCCGAGCTCGGCCCGCACCCGGGTGTGGTCGGTGACGTCGTACCCGTGCGCCGAGCCGGGGACGGCCTCCAGCACCGGCGACAGGTGCAGGTGTGACACCCCGAGCGAGGCGAGGTACGGTACGGCCTCCCCGGCCGACGAGAAGGGGAACTCCGGCCGGAGCTGGAGGCGGTACGTCGACCGCGGGCCGGGAGCCGGTGCGGGTGTCGGGGCCGCGGATGTCGCCTGAGTGACGGCTGTCAGAACATCAGATTCCGTTTGGATGCGCGCATACGGCTGGCTCATGAGAACGTACGTACCCACCTTCCCGGATTCCGTGCCATTACCCAATGCATCCGGGTGACTCCACCGGGTTAGCGTTGATCAAGTGGCCGGAACCGTCAACACCTATCGAAGAGTCATCGCCCTGACCGGGCCCCTCCTCCCGCTCCTCTCCTTCCTCGCGCGACTGCCCGTCGCGATGTCCCAGTTCGGGAGCGTGCTGCTGGTCGCCGAGACCAGCGGCTCGCTCGCCACCGCCGGCATCGTCGGCGGCACCCTCTCCGCCGGGCAGGTGGTCTTCGGGCCCGTCCTGGGCCGGCTCGCCGACCGGTACGGGCAGCGGCCCGTGGTGCTGGCGGCCGCGGCCGTCAACGCCGTCGCCACGGGGGCCCTGGTCGCGGGGGCCCTCGGCGGGCTCGCGACCGCCCCGCTCGCCGCGATCGGCGCCGTCACCGGGGCCTCCGTACCGCTGATCGGGCCGCTCGCCCGTACCCGCTCCGTGGCCCTCGCCCACCGCGCCGAGGCCGACGAGGGGGTGGTGGGCGCCGTCCACTCGCTCGAAGGCACCCTGGACGAGGTCTCCTTCGTCTTCGGGCCGGCCCTCGTCGGACTCGCCGCGCTGGTCGCGCACCCCGCGATCGCCCTCGGCGGGGCCGCCGCCCTCGTCGCCGTCTTCGGCACCGCCTTCGCCCTGCACCCCACCGCCGCCGTCACGGCCGGGGCGGGCCCGAAGGCGGGCCGCGAGGAGGAAGCCGGGGCCGGTGCCGGTGCCGGTGCCGGTGCCGAGGCCGGGGCGGGCGCCGGCGCCGGCGCGGCCCGCCGCTCCGCCCGCCACCCGCGCGTCGTGTACGCCGTACGGGGCTCCCTGCTCCTCCAGGGCGCCATGTTCGGCGCCTGCCAGGCCGGAATAGCCGCCCTTACCGCTCGTCTGGGCGTCCCCGGCCAGGCGGGCATCGTGTACGCCGCGATGGGCGTGGTCAGCGCCGCCGTGGGCCTCGCGCTCGGCGCGCTGCCCGCCCGCATCGGGCTGCGGGTGCGCTGGCGGGCGGCGACCGCCGCCGCGCTGGTGCTCTCCGTACCGCTGCTCTTCACCGACGCCCTGTGGCCGCTGTACGCGGTCGTCACGGTGCTCGGGGCCGCGTACGCCCCGCACCTGATCACCGCGTTCGCACTCACCGAGCGGGTCGTGGAGCCCGCCCGGCTCGCCGAGTCCATGGCCTTCGCCGCCAGCTCGCTCGTGGCCGGGCAGGCCGCCGCGCTCGCCGCCTCCGGGCGGCTCGCCGAGTGGTACGGGCCCGCCGGGGCCTTCGCGGTCGCCGTCGGGGCGGCCGCGCTGTCCCTCGTCCTCGCCCTCGCGACCCGCGTGCCGGCCGCCCGCGCGCACCCCGCAGCGCCGAAGGTGTTCATCCCGGCGCAGCAGACCGGCTCCCCGCGGGAGCCGGGCCCCGCGCGGGGGGCCGCGTCCGGCTCCTCCTACGCCGGGCGCTGAAGCACCACCAGGCACCGCCCCGTCAGCGCCACCCGGTCCCCGGCCGCGTACTGCGGTCCGGTTCCGGGTGGCAGTACGTCCGCCCGCGCCGTGTCCACGACCAGCCGCCACTGCGCGCCGTGCCCGGCCGGAATCGTGAACTCCTGCGGATCGGCGCCCGCGTTGAACATCAGCAGGAACGAGTCGTCGGTGATCCGCTCCCCGCGCGAGCCCGGCTCGGAGATCGCCTCCCCGTTGAGGAACACCGTCAACGAGCGCGCGTGCTGCGCCTGCCAGTCGCGGGCCCGCATCGGCTCCCCGTGCGGGGTGAACCAGGCGATGTCGGAGAGCTCGTCGTCGGTCCCCTCCACCGGCCGGCCGTGGAAGAACCGGCGCCGCCGGAACACCGGGTGGTCGCGCCGCAGCCACACCATCCGCCGGGTGAACTCCAGCAGGGCGGGGGCCGGTTTGCCCGGCTCCGGCCAGTTCACCCACGACAGGTCGTTGTCCTGGCAGTACGCGTTGTTGTTGCCGCCCTGCGTGCGGGCGAACTCGTCTCCGTGGCTGAGCATCGGCACGCCCTGCGAAAGCATCAGCGTGGCCGTGAAGTTGCGCATCTGGCGCTCGCGCAGCTCCAGGACCTCCGGGTCCTCCGTGGGTCCCTCCACCCCGCAGTTCCAGGACCGGTTGTGGGTCTCGCCGTCCCGGTTCCCCTCGCGGTTCGCCTCGTTGTGCTTCTCGTCGTACGAGACGAGGTCGTGCAGGGTGAATCCGTCGTGGCAGGTGGTGAAGTTGATGGAGGCCAGCGGGCGCCGGCCGTCGTCCTGGTACAGGTCGGAGGAGCCGGTCAGCCGTCCCGCGAACTCCGCGAGGGTGCGCGGCTGCCCGCGCCACAAGTCCCGTACGGTGTCGCGGTACTTGCCGTTCCACTCGGTCCACAGCGGCGGGAAGTTCCCCACCTGGTAGCCGCCCTCGCCCAGGTCCCAGGGCTCCGCGATCAGCTTCACCTGGCTCACCACCGGATCCTGCTGGACCAGGTCGAAGAACGAGGACAGCCGGTCCACCTCGTGGAACTGCCGGGCGAGGGTGGCGGCGAGGTCGAAGCGGAAGCCGTCCACGTGCATCTCGGTGACCCAGTAGCGCAGCGAGTCCATGATCAGCTGGAGCACGTGCGGGGAGCGCATCAGCAGCGAGTTCCCGGTCCCCGTGGTGTCCATGTAGTGCCGGGGATCGTCCGTGAGGCGGTAGTACGAGGCGTTGTCGAGCCCGCGGAAGGACAGCGTCGGGCCCAGGTGGTTGCCCTCCGCGGTGTGGTTGTAGACCACGTCGAGGATGACCTCGATCCCCGCCTCGTGCAGGGCCCGCACCGCCGATTTGAACTCCAGCACCTGCTGGCCGCGGTCGCCGGAGGCGTAGCGGTTGTGCGGGGCGAAGAAGCCGATCGTGTTGTAGCCCCAGTAGTTGCTGAGCCCGTCGTCGACCAGCCGGTGGTCGTTGACGTACTGGTGTACGGGCATCAGCTCCAGCGCCGTCACCCCCAGCTTGGTGAGGTGCCCGATGACCGCCGGATGGGCGAGGGCCCCGTACGTGCCGCGCAGCTCCTCGGGCAGGTCGGGATGACGCATGGTCAGCCCTTTGACGTGCGCCTCGTACAGCACGGTGTGGTGGTACTCGTGGCGCGGCGGGCGGTCGTTGGCCCAGTCGAAGTACGGATTCACCACGACCGAACTCATCGTGTGCGGGGCCGAGTCGAGGTCGTTGCGCGAATCGGGCCGGCCGAAGTGGTAGCCGTACACCTCCTCGCCCCAGTCGACGCTCCCGGCGATGGCCCGCGCGTACGGGTCCAGCAGCAGTTTCGCCGCGTTGCAGCGCTGCCCGCGCTCGGGCTCGTACGGGCCGTGCACGCGGAAGCCGTAGCGCTGCCCGGGCATCACTCCGGGCAGGTAGGCGTGGCGTACGAAGGCGTCGGTCTCGCGCAGTTCGACCGCCGTCTCCGAGCCGTCGTCGTGGAGGAGGCACAGCTCGATGCGTCGGGCGGCCTCGGAATAGACCGCGAAGTTGGTGCCGGCGCCGTCGTACGTGGCACCGAGCGGATACGCCTGTCCCGGCCAGACCTGCATGGATTCGGCTCTTCCCCTCGTTCCCCCGGCTGGCGGGCTGATGTCTCGGTGCCGATCCGGCGTGGACCGCGTCTGTTCCAGATCTTCCCCGAAAGTGGGCCCGCACGCGGGGACTTGGGATGCTCCTACCGGGTGACCCGGAGAGCTGATATGCGGGTCAGCGGACTATGCGGGCATCCGATAATGGGTCAACGGAGCACCCGGGTAAGGCCCGTCGCACCCCATCGGGCTGCATCGGGCGCCGAGCTCGGAGTACCCTTCCGTGATCACTGGAGACGGGCGTCCAGACGCAGAAGGCGGTGCACGGGTGAGCTCGGGAGGTCTGGAGCTGCCCCCTGGTGACAGCGGTCACGAGGGCGGCCCGGCGGACGCCCCAGGAGGTGCACCCGGTGGTGCGCCCGGCGGGGTGTCCGGCGGCGTGCCGACGGGGGTGCCGGCCGGGGCGGTGTCGCTGGCCCCGACGGCGGCCGGGAGTGTGCGGGCCGGGGCCGAGCTGGACTGGGGCGCGGACGCGTGGAGCGAGGTCCGCACCCGCGCGCAGCGGGCCGGCCGTGCGTACATCTGGCTGAATCTGATCGAGCAGCGGCTGCGCGCCGTCGTCGGCGCCGTGCTGCGCCCGATCTACGAGCCCGTGCACGGAGGGGACGACTGGGTGGTCGCGGCCGCCGGGCCCGCCGGGCAGGAGTGGGTGCAGCGGGCCGTCGCGGTCCGCGAGGTCAGCCGTCGCAAGGGCTACCTGCTGGACCCGGCCGACGACAACGTGCTGAGCTTCCTGACGCTCCCGCAGCTGCGGGAGCTCATGGTCCAGCACTGGCCCTGCTTCGAGCCGTACTTCGACGACCGGCGGGAGATCGAGCTCGCGCTCGACGAGCTGGAGGTCACCCGCAACGTGGTCTCCCGCAACCGGGCCCTGTCGCGGGCGGTGCTGGAGCAGGCCGAGCGGGCCTCCGCGCGGCTGCTGGAGGTACTGGGCGGCGGCGCGGGCTCCCCGGGCGCGGACCGGCTGCCCATCGACGCCGTCGAGGACCTGGTGGGCGACCGGTACGCGGACGTCATCTCGGTCCACCCGGACCGGGTGCGGCTGCAGCGGCAGCTCCCCGCGGAGGACCTGTTCGGGGGCGCGCGGCGGCTCGACGCCATCGGCATAGGGCTCAACCTGCTGGTGCAGAACTTCTCGGGCCGAAGACTCGTGCGCCTGACCGAGGCCGGCTGCCGGGTCCGGCTGCTCTTCCTGAACCCGGCCAGCAGCGCCGTGAAGCGGCGCGAGCGGGAGCTCGGCCTGCGCAAGGGCGAGCTGAGCCGCTCGGTGGAGATGAACATCCTGCACGTGCGCCGGGTGCGGGCGGGGCTGCGGGACCCCTCGCGGTTCGAGATCCACGTCTTCGACGAGACGCCCCGCTTCACCGCGTACCTGGTGGAGGGGGAGACCTCGGGCATCGCCGTGGTGCAGTCGTACCTGCGCCGGGCGCGCGGCATGGAGGCGCCGGTGCTGGTCCTGCGGGGCGGCGGCGCCCGCGGCCCGGCACGGGACGCGGAGCACGGGCTGTTCCCGACGTACCGCGAGGAATTCGAGTCGATCTGGGAGGACTCCCGCCCGGTGTCCTGACTGTCAGTGCCCCGTGGCAGGCTGAAAGTCACAGACCGAAGGTGCACGGGGAGTGCGGGGGAGGGGCGCGGCATGGGGGACTGGCACGGCGGTGTGCTGATCGGATTCGACCTGGAGACGACCGGTACGGAGCCGGTGGAATCGCGGATCGTGACGGCGGCGCTGGTCGAGGTGCGGGCGGGCGAGGTGTGCGGGCGGCGCGGCTGGCTCGCGGATCCCGGGATACCGATCCCCGAGGAGACCTCGGCGATCCACGGGATCAGCACGGAGCGGGCGGTGGCCGACGGCCGGCCGGCGCGGGAGGTCGCGGACGAGGTGGCGCAGGCGCTGGTGGAGCACTGGCGCCGGGGCGCGGTGGTCGTCGCGTACAACGCGGCCTTCGACCTGTCCCTGTTGACGGCCGAGCTCGCCCGGCACGGACTGCCCTCGCTGGCCGACCGGCTGGGCGGGCCGGGGGCGGCCCCGGCGCAGCCCGGGGGAGGGACGGGGCCCGTGGTGGACCCGCTGACCATCGACCGGGCCGTGGACCGCTACCGGCGCGGCAAGCGGACGCTGGAGGCGGTGTGCGGGGTGTACGGGGTCACCCTGGACTCCGCGCACGACGCCGGCGCGGACGCGCTGGCCGCCGTGCAGGTGGCCCGTGCGATAGCCGCCCGTCACCCGGAGGTGGCGGCGCTCACCCCGGCCGCCCTGCACGCCCGCCAGGGCGCCTGGCACGAGCGCTGGGCCCGCGACTTCCAGTCCTACCTCCGCCGCCAGGGCACCCCGGACGCGGTGATCGACCCCAACTGGCCGCTGCGCACCGCCCTCCCGGCGACGGCCTGACCCGAGGGGCGTGCCGGGCCGGGCAGGACCTTGGGGACACGCCCTACGGCGGCCACTCATCGCGGTACTCGATGTGCAGGTCGCGGTCGGCGGGATCGCAGTCCACGCTCCGGCAGTAGTGCCTGCCCCCGTGGTTGAACACCCGGCCGGGGCCCGTGCGGGCGAGGTCGGCGAACCGCCCGGCGGCCTCCCGGAAAGTCCTGGCGCTGCCGGTCATGAACAGCGTCTCGCTGTGGATGGCCTGGCGGAACCGGTCCCGGTCCTCCCGGTGGTACCGCGCGGATGCGTGCGGCTCCGCGTCGGGACCGGGGCAGGGCAGCTCCACGGTGCGGGGGCGGCCGGGTCCGAGCCGGCCGCGCAGCTCCTTCCACCGGGAGGGGGCGAACTGCAGGGAGTGGTGCAGCAGGACGAGGTCGAGCGCGCGCCGCGCGCCCGTGTCCCGCGGTTCGCCCGCCGGCGCGGCGTTGGCCCGCAGCGGCAGGTGGACCAGCGACCGGGGAGAGGTGGCCGCCAGGGCCCACAGCCCCGCGGTGGTCCGTGCGGCTTCCCGGTCGAACCAGCCGTTCACGTACCAGGGGTCGTCGACGAGCAGGGCGTGGACCGGGGTCCGGGCCGGGCGGATGACCTTGAACTCCGCCGCGCCCAGGCGGGCGGTGTGGATCGTGGTGTGCAGTTTCATGTGCCGTCTTTGGTACGGCATTCCTAGAAGGCGTGCCAGCGGGTTTCCGGGTCGGCGTCGCGCAGGGAGGCGACCCGGCGGCGGAATTCGGCCAGGGCCTTCGGGTTGGCCGGGGCGTGCTGGGCCACCCAGGCGCAGCTGGCCGTCTCGCGGGCGCCGCGCAGGACCGCGCAGCCCTCCCAGTCGCGTACGTCCCAGCCGTACGCCGCCACGAAGTCCTCGTACGACCGCGCCGGCAGGCCGTACCGGTCGCGGGAGAGGGCCATCACCACCAGGTCGTGCTCGCGCAGGTCGGCCGAGACGGTCTCCAGGTCCACCAGGACCGGACCGTCCGGGCCCACGTGGACGTTGCGGGGCAGGGCGTCGCCGTGGATCGGGCCCGGCGGGAGGTGCGGGGCGAGCGCGGCCACCTCGCCGGCGTAGGCGTCGCGCCGGGCCCGCAGGTAGGCGGCGTCGGCCGGGTCGACCGCCTCGCCCGCGAGCCGGAGCCAGCGCTCGACCCCGCCCAGCAGGTCCCGCGCGGGCAGCGCGAACGGCGCCGCGGGGAGGGCGTGGACCTGCCGCAGCAGCGCCGCCAGGTCCTCGGGGCCGGCCGGGCGGACCGGGTCGGGGAGGCGGTGCCACACCGTCACCGGGTGCCCCGCCGCCAGTCGCGCCTTCGGCTCCGCCGCGCGGACCGCCGGGACCCCGGCCGCTTCGAGCCAGGCCGCCACCGCGAGCTCCCGCTCGGCCCGCCCCAGCAGCGCCGCCTCCCGGCCGACCTTCACCACCAGCTCGCCCACCGCGAACACCGCGTTCTCGCCGAGCGCCAGCAGCGTGGCCGGGCCGGCCGGCCCCGTCAGGCCCGCCGCCGTCAGTACGTCCCTGGCCTGCGCCTCGTCCATGCCGTGTCTCTCCGGATCCGGATCTTCGTGGATCCGCCCAGTCTCGCACCCCGCCCCGTGCGCGGCCGGAAAACCGCGTTGCACGAGACGTATCGTCTCGTTAGCCTCGGTGCATGACCTCAGCCAAGCCCGCGCACATCGCCATGTTCTCCATCGCCGCCCACGGGCACGTGAACCCGAGCATCGAAGTGATCCGGGAACTCGTCGCCCGCGGCCACCGCGTCAGCTACGCCATCCCCGCCTCCTTCGCCGGGAAGGTCGCGCAGACCGGGGCCGTGCCGGTGATCTGGAACTCCATCCTCCCCACCGACGACGAGCCCGAGGCCTGGGGGACCGAGCTCATCGACAACATCGAGCCGTTCCTGGAGGACGCCGTCCAGGCCCTGCCGCAGCTGGCGGCGGCCTTCGAGGGCGACGAGCCCGACCTCGTCCTCCACGACATCACCTCCTACCCGGCGCGCGTCCTCGCCCACCGCTGGGGCGTGCCCGCCGTCTCCCTCTCCCCGAACCTGGTCGCCTGGACCGGGTACGAGGAGGAGGTCGGCGAGCCGATGACGGCCGGACTGCGCGCCTCCGAGCGCGGGCGGGCGTACTACGCCCGCTTCCGGGCCTGGCTCGACGAGAACGGCATCGATGAGGACAGCGACCTTTTCGTCGGCCGGCCGCGCCGCAGCATCGTGCTCATCCCGCGCGCCCTCCAGCCGCACGCCGACCGCGTCGACGAGACCGTCCACACCTTCGTCGGCGCCTGCCAGGGCGACCGCAGCGCCGCCCAGGGCACCTGGGCGCGCCCGGCCGCGGCCGCCGGCAAGAAGGTGCTGCTCGTCTCCCTCGGCTCCACCTTCACCCGGCAGCCCGCCTTCTACCGCGCCTGCGTCGAGGCCTTCGGGGACCTCCCCGACTGGCACGTCGTCCTCCAGATCGGCAGGTTCACCGACGAGGCCGAGCTCGGCGCCGTCCCCGCCAACGTGGAGGTCCACCGCTGGGTTCCGCAGCTGGACATCCTGCGCCAGGCCGACGCCTTCATCACCCACGCGGGCGCCGGCGGCAGCCAGGAGGGCCTCGCCACCGGCACCCCGATGGTCGCCGTCCCCCAGGCCGTCGACCAGTTCGGCAACGCCGACATGCTCCAAGGGCTCGGCGTGGCCCGCCACCTCCCCAGGGAGGAGGCCGACGCCCGCACCCTGCGGGAGGCCGTCCTCGCACTCGTCGCGGACCCCGAGGTCGCCGCCCGCGCCGAGGCCGTCCGCGCACGGATGGCCACCGAGGGCGGTACGCGAAGGGCCGCGGACCTCATCGAGGCCGAACTGTCGGTACCCCGTCCTATCGTTCGGTCATGACCACGAAGAAGTACGCCGCCCTGCTGCGCGGGATCAATGTCGGCGGGGCCAAGAAGGTCCCGATGGCCGAGCTGCGCGAGGTCCTGGCGGGCCTCGGCCTCACCGGAGTCCAGACGTACCTCCAGAGCGGCAACGCCGTCTTCGCGAGCCCCGAGAAGGACCCGGCCGCCCTGGCCCGCGAGCTGGAGCGGGCCGTCGAGGCCCGCTTCGGCTTCGCGGTGGCCTGCCTGGTGGTCGACGGGGAGTACCTGCGCGCCGTCGTCGAGGCCTGCCCCTTCCCGGCCGCCGAACTGGAGGGCAGGCAGCTGCACGCCACCTTCCTCTCCGCGCAGCCCGGCGAGGAGCGGTTCGCCCCGATCGACGGTCCCTCGTACCTCCCGGAGGAGTACCGGGTCGGCGACCGGGTGGTCTACCTCTACGCTCCGGACGGCCTCGGCCGCTCCAAGCTGGGCGAGGCCCTCCACAAGCCCGCCGTCCTCAAGGGCATCGACGCGACGACCCGCAACTGGAACACCGTCGCCAAACTCGTGGAGCTGACGGCAGACTGACGGGCGCGACGGCGCCGGGCTACCGGCCGAGCGCGTCCAGTACGGACATCTCCCGCGGCGTCAGCCGGACGGTCGCCGCGTCCAGGTTCTCGGCGAGGTGGACCAAGGACCCGGTCCCCGGCGTCGGGCACAGCACCGGAGACCGGTGCAGCAGCCAGGCCAGCGCGATCTGCCCCGGCCCCGCCCGGTGCTCGGCGGCCACGGCGGCCACCGCCGCCGCGCTCTCGCGCGCCAGGGCCCCGCTGCCCAGCGGGTAGTGCGGGAGGAAGGCGATCCCCCGCGCCTCGCACAGCGCGAGCACCTCCGCCGAGGACCGGTCCATCAGGTTGTACGGGTTCTGCACGGCGGCCACCGGGACCACCTCCAGCGCCTGCCGGAGCTGCTCGGCGGTCACCGTGTCCAGGCCGATGTGCCGGATCTTGCCCTCCGCCCGCAACGCGGCCAGCGCGCCCAGCTGTTCCGCCACCGGGACCGCCGGGTCGAAGCGGTGCAGCTGGTAGAGGCCGATGCTCTCCACCCGCAGCCGGCGCAGGCTCGCCTCGCACATCGCCCGCAGCTGCTCGGGCCGCCCCGCGGCGTGCCACCGGTCGGGGCCGGTGCGCACCACCCCGCCCTTCGTCGCGATGACGAGCCGCTCCCCGTACGGGTGCAGGGCCTCGGCGATCAGCTCCTCGGCCAGGTCGGGGCCGTAGTTGTCGGCGGTGTCGATGAGCGTGACACCGCGCTCGACGGCGGTGAGCAGCAGCGTCCGGGCCTCGGCGCGGCTGCCGCGCGGACCCCAGTAGCCGGGGCCGACCAGGCCGCCCGTACCGAGGCCGAGCCGCCGCACCGGGAGTTCTCCGCCGATAAGGAACACGTCGTCCACCATGCCCCCGACGGTAACGCAGGGCGCCGGATGTGCCAGGCTCCGGACCATGCGTTACATCATCATCGGCGCCGGGGCGATCGGCGCGACCATCGGCGGACGGCTGGCGGAGACGGGCGCCGAGGCGGTCCTCGTCGCGCGCGGCCCGCACGCGCAGGCCCTCACGGCGGACGGGCTGCGGCTCACCACGGCGGACGGGGCCCGGGTGCACCGGATCCCGGTGGTCACGGGACCGGAGGAGCTGGGTGAACTGCGGCCCGACGACGTCCTGTTGCTGACCGTGAAGACCCAGGACGCGATCGCCGCGCTCGACGCGTGGGGCGACGCGGAGGTGGCGGGCGGCGGTACGGCGGCGCAGCGGCTGCCGGTGCTGTGCGCCCAGAACGGGGTGGAGAGCGAGCGGCTGGCGCTGCGCCGCTTCGCCCGCGTGTACGGGGTCTGCGTCTGGCTGCCCGCCACCTTCCTGGAGCCGGGCGTGGTCTCCGCGCTGTGCGCGCCGCTCACGGGCATCCTGCACATCGGGCTGGCGGCCGGCGGAGCGGACGCCCGGGCCCGGCGGATCGCGGCCGACCTGGAGAAGTCCGGCTTCGAGGCGCCGGTCGTCGAGGACGTGATGCGGTGGAAGTACGCGAAGCTGCTGGGGAACCTGGGCAACGCGGTCCAGGCGACGACGGGACCCGAACCGCACCCGGCGAAGGCCGCCCTGCTGCTGCGCGCGCAGCGGGAGGGACGGGCGGTGCTCGGGGCGGCGGGGATCGCCTACGCCTCCGACGCGGAACAGGCGGCGGCCCGGGACGGCAAGGTCGCCCAGCCCCCGGGCGTACGGGGCGGCTCCTCCTGGCAGTCCCTGCGCCGGGGCACCGGCTCCATCGAGGCGGACTACCTCAACGGCGAGATCTCCCTGCTGGGCCGCCTCCACGGGGTCCCGACCCCGGTGAACGACACCCTGCGCCACGCGGCGAACATCTTCGCCCGCGAAGGCCTTCCGCCGGGCGCGATGAGCATCGAGGACCTGACGGCCCTGGCCGACGAGGCGGCGGCCAGGGCCGACACGGCCTAGCGGCGGTGCGTCAGAAGGTGCGGTCGCTGCGCCAGGTGGCCTGGCTGGACGGGTTGTTCAGGTCGACGGTGATGCCGGAGAGCCGGCGGTCCGGGCCGAGGGAGCCCGTGTAACGGCCCTTGGGCCCGTGGTTCCACTGGACGACGAAGTAGATGTCGTTCCCGGTGACGGAGCCCTCCTGCACGGTCCCCACGGTGTTCCCGGACGACGTGGATCCGAAGAGGTTCCCGCTGCCGTCCTGCCGCAGGTCCACCCGCACGGTGGCGTTGCTCTGGTAGATGGTCCAGACGCCTGTGGCGTTGAACCCGGCCGCCCTGACCTCCCGCACCGCACTCGGCGCACCGGAGGGGGCGGCGTTCGCGGGGGCGGTGAGACCCGCCCCCGCGGCGGACAGGATCAGGGCGGCGGCGGACGTGGCGAGGAGCTTGCGCGTACGGCGTGACATGGACATCAGCCCTCCAGGGGCGGCCAGGACGATCGATCCCGTTGTGTGATGCACGGAACCTCGCGGCTGGACTACCCGTGATCCACCGTCCCGAGCCCTTGGTTCACTCGAACGGGAATCAGGCCGCGGCGAGGAGGGGCGCGCTGCGCGGGGCCGTGTCGTAGCGGCGCAGCAGCAGGCGGGCCAGTTCGGGGGCCGCGCCGAGGACGCCGGACACCAGGTCCGCCCCGGCGGCTTCCGCACCCGCGGCGATGCGGTCCGGCAGGCGCCCGGGGGCGATGACGTACGGGGCCACCGCCACCCGGCGGACGCCCTCGGCGCGCAGGGCCCGTACGGCGTCCTCCGTACGGGGCAGGCAGGCGGAGGCGAACGCAGGCCGCACGGCGCACCAACCGGTGTGCCGCCACTCCCGCGCGATTTCAGCGATCACTGCGATCGCCTCCGGGTCGGAGGAACCGGCGGACGCGAGCACCACACCGGTGGTGGCCCGGTCCGCCGGGTCGAGGCCCGCTTCCGCGAGGCGGCGCTCCAGGGCGCCGACCAGCAGCGGGGACGGGCCGAGGACGTCCGCGATCCGGACCGAGAGGTCCGGCATGCGGGAGGTGGCCTCGGCCAGCACCGCGGGTATGTCGGACTTCGCGTGGAACGCCCGGGTCAGGAGCAGCGGGAGGGCCACCACCTCCCGTACGCCGGACCGGTACAGGGCGGAGGTCACCTGCGCCACCGTCGGGGTGTCGAAGTCCAGGAACGCCGTCTCCACCCGCAGCCCCGGCCGCAGCGCCCGCACCCGCCGGGTGAGGGCGTGCACGGTCGCCGCGTGCCGCGGGTCGCGGCTGCCGTGGGCGATGACGAGCAGGACGGGGGCGCTCACCGGTGCGGGGGCGCGGAAGAGGGGAAGCATGGCGCGGCTCAGCTCTTGACCAGGAGGCCGCGGGTGCGCAGGACCCGGCGTTCGATGGGGCTGAAGATGAGGAGGTCGATGGCGATGCCGACGACGAGGATGAGGAGGATGGCGAGGAACACGCCGGGGAGGTCGATGTTGTTGCGGCCGTTTTCGAGGAGTTGGCCGAGTCCGAGTCCGAGGTCGGGGGAGCTGGCGATGATTTCGGCGGCCAT
>NZ_JBIASZ010000006.1:216615-455473 GCF_042891345.1 Streptomyces sp. NPDC001903 | reverse complement strand
CCCGTGTACTGGACGTACTCGGGATTTCGCCCGGTGCGCCGAGAGCGCGTGCCGGGCGCCGCGGGGCAGGCGGGACTTTGCGGACACCCCCTAGGCCGCGGCCGTCGTGCGGTGGCGGCCCGCCGCGCAGGCGGCCAGGCGGCCCAGGGCCTCGTCGCGGGCGCAGGCGTACGCGCCGAGGGCGGTGTGCCGGGCCACGATGCCCCGCTCCGCCCGCATCAGCCGCCATCCCCTGCGCAGCAGGAACGGCAGCGACTTGCGGCCCTCGCGCAGGTCCCGCGCGAGCCTGCGCCGGAACGTCGTGGACGGCCGGCCGCGCAGGCAGATGGCGTCGGCCAGCAGCCCCGTCGCCTGGCACCGGGCCACGATGTCCGCGGCGAAGATCCCCTCCGCGATGAACAGCGGGGTGCGGGAGATGTCCAGCGTCTCCGTACCCGTACGGGAGGAGGTGGCGATGGAGTACACCGGGACCTCGGTGCGGCCGACCGCACAGAGCTCCTCGATCGCGGCGACCGCGGCGTCGGCGTCCCACGACAGCGGGGAGTCCCAGTCGATGTCGGAACTGCCCTCGACCAGCGGGAGGGTCGGGTCGTCGCATTCCTTGTAGAAGTCGTCCAGGCGCAGCACCGGCAACCCGGAACGGGCCGCCAGCCTGGACTTTCCGGAACCCGAAGGCCCGGTCAACAGGACGACACGCGTAGGCAAAGGAGAGGAGGAGCTCACGGGACACCAGTGTGAACCATTCCCCCGCGCAGGGGATGCCCCCGGTGGCCGGTTGGTATCCAGGATCACACCTCAACTACGCTGCGTGCGCACGCGACTACGACCTCAGGCGGGATCCCCATGGCACGTCACGCAGCCCCCGGCAGCTCCACGCTGCGCTCCGCAGGCATCACGCTCTCCATGGCCGGTGCGGCCCTGGCCATGGCCGCCGGCGGCGCCCAGGCCGGTGAGCTCTCGGTGCCGGCGGCCCTCGCCGGGGTCACCGACCCCATCGCGAACCTCAAGGTGAACCCGCTGGCCCACACCGGCGTGGACCCGCTCGACAACGGCGTGGCCACCCGGGTCGCCGACTTCCCCGCGGTCGGAACCACGATGGTGACGGGGATCCTGACGCAGGGCCCCTCCGTCGGCGAGCTGCCCGAGGCGGCCGCGTCCTCGCTGCTCGGCCCGCTGCTGCCGAAGCAGTCGTAGGCGGGCACGGAAAGGCCCCGGCAGCGCGGGGGACACTGCCGGGGCCGGTTTCCGAGGGGGATCCCCTAGTACGAGGATCCGCCCGAGCCCAGCGAACCCGTCGGGTGCCAGACCGTCTTCGTCTCCAGGAACGCCGTCATGCGCGACGTGCCCGGGTCGGCGCTCCAGTCGTCCACAGGCTGTGGACGCAGGACGCGCTTGAGGTTGTCCGCGGCCGCGATCTCCAGCTCCTTGGCCAGCGCCGCGTCGGCGCCCGCCAGGTCGATCGCGTTGACGTCCTGGTGGGACGCCAGGTGCGGGCCCATCTCGGCGGCCTTGCCGGACAGGATGTTGACCACACCGCCCGGCAGGTCGGAGGTGGCCAGCACCTCGCCCAGGGAGAGGGCGGGGAGCGGGGACTTCTCCGAGGTGATCACGACCGCCGTGTTGCCCGTCGCGATGACGGGGGCGATGACCGAGATCAGGCCCAGGAACGAGGAGTCCTGCGGGGCGACGACCGTGACGACGCCCGTCGGCTCCGGGGTGGAGAGGTTGAAGAACGGGCCCGCGACGGGGTTGGCCCCGCCGACGATCTGGCCGATCTTGTCGGTCCAGCCCGCGTACCAGACCCAGCGGTCGATGGCCGCGTCGACGACCGCGCCGGCCTTCGACTTGGACAGGCCCTCGGCCTCGCCGACCTCGCGGACGAACTGGTCCCGGCGGCCCTCCAGCATCTCGGCGATGCGGTAGAGGATCTGGCCGCGGTTGTACGCGGTCGCGCCCGACCAGCCGCCGAAGGCCTTGCGGGCCGCGACGACGGCGTCACGCGCGTCCTTGCGGGAGGACAGGGGGGCGTTGGCCAGCCACTTGCCCTTGGAGTCGGTCACCTCGTACACCCGGCCGCTCTCGGAACGGGGGAACTTGCCCCCGACGTACAGCTTGTAGGTCTTGAAGACGTTCAGACGGGTCGCAGAAGACTCAGACATCGAGGTAGCCCTCCAGGCCGTGGCGGCCGCCCTCGCGGCCGAAGCCCGACTCCTTGTAGCCGCCGAAGGGCGAGGTCGGGTCGAACTTGTTGAACGTGTTGGCCCAGACGACACCCGCGCGGAGCTTGTTCGCGACCGCGAGGATGCGGCTGCCCTTCTCCGTCCAGATGCCGGCGGACAGGCCGTACTGGCTGTTGTTGGCCTTGGCGACGGCCTCGTCGGGCGTACGGAAGGTCAGCACGGACAGCACCGGGCCGAAGATCTCGTCGCGGGCGACGGTGTGCGCCTGGGTGACGTTCGTGAAGAGCGTCGGGGCGAACCAGTAGCCGGAGGACGGCAGCTCGCACGCCGGGGACCAGCGCTCGGCGCCCTCGGCCTCGCCGGTCTCCGCGAGCGCGGTGATCCGGGCCAGCTGCTCGGCGGAGTTGATCGCGCCGATGTCGGTGTTCTTGTCGAGCGGGTCGCCCAGGCGCAGCGTGGACAGGCGGCGCTTGAGGGAGTCCAGCAGCTCGTCGTGGATCGACTCCTGGACCAGCAGGCGCGAGCCCGCGCAGCAGACCTGGCCCTGGTTGAAGAAGATGCCGTTGACGATGCCCTCGACGGCCTGGTCGATGGGGGCGTCGTCGAAGACGATGTTGGCGCCCTTGCCGCCCAGCTCGAGGGTGACCTTCTTGTCCGTGCCGGCGATCTGGCGGGCGATGGCCTTGCCGACCGCGGTCGAGCCGGTGAAGGCGACCTTGTTGACGTCCGGGTGCTCGACGAGGGCCGCGCCCGCGTCCCCGTAACCCGTGAGGATGTTGACGACACCCTTGGGCAGGCCCGCCTGGCGGCAGATGTCCGCGAAGAACAGGGCGGTGAGCGGGGTGGTCTCGGCGGGCTTGAGGACGACCGTGTTGCCGGTGGCGAGCGCCGGGGCGATCTTCCACGCCAGCATCAGCAGCGGGAAGTTCCACGGGATGACCTGGCCGGCCACGCCGAGCGGGCGCGGGTTCGCGCCGTAGCCCGCGTGGTCGAGCTTGTCGGCCCAGCCCGCGTAGTAGAAGAAGTGCGCGGCGACGAGCGGGAGGTCCGCGTCGCGGGTCTCCTTGATCGGCTTGCCGTTGTCCAGGGTCTCCAGGACGGCGAGCTCGCGGCTGCGCTCCTGGATGATCCGGGCGATGCGGAAGAGGTACTTGGCGCGCTCGGAGCCGGGCAGCGCGGACCAGCTCGCGAAGGCCTTGCGGGCGGCCTTGACGGCGCGGTCCACGTCGGCGGCGCCGGCCTGGGCGACCTCGGAGAGGACCTCCTCGGACGACGGGGAGACGGTCTTGAAGACCTTGCCGTCGGCGGCGTCGGTGAACTCGCCGTCGATGAAGAGCCCGTAGGAGGGGGCGATGTCGACGACGGAACGCGACTCGGGGGCCGGTGCGTACTCGAAAAGGGATGCCATGGTGATCAGTCCACCGTCACGTAGTCGGGACCGGAGTAACGGCCGGTGCTCAGCTTCTGGCGCTGCATCAACAGGTCGTTGAGCAGGCTGGAGGCGCCGAAGCGGAACCAGTGGTTGGAGAGCCAGTCCTCGCCCACGGTCTCGTTGACCAGGACCAGGAACTTGATGGCGTCCTTGGTGGTCCGGATGCCGCCGGCCGGCTTCACGCCGATCTGGATTCCAGTCTGCTCCTTGAAGTCGCGGACGGCTTCGAGCATCAGCAGCGTGTTGGCGGGGGTGGCGTTGACGCCGACCTTGCCGGTGGAGGTCTTGATGAAGTCGGCGCCCGCGATCATGCCGATCCAGGAGGCCCGGCGGATGTTGTCGTAGGTCGACAGTTCGCCGGTCTCGAAGATGACCTTGAGGCGGGCGGCGGTGCCGTCGGGGCGTACGCACGCCTCCTTGACGGCCTTGATCAGCTCGTACGTCTCCAGGTAGCGGCCGGCGAGGAAGGCGCCACGGTCGATGACCATGTCGATCTCGTCGGCGCCCGCGGCGACGGCGTCGCGGGTGTCCGCGAGCTTGACGGGCAGCGCGGCGCGGCCGGCCGGGAAGGCGGTCGCGACGGAGGCCACCTTGACGTCGGCGCCGTTCAGGGCGGCCTTGGCGGTGGCCACCATGTCGGGGTAGACGCAGACCGCGGCGGTCATGGGGGTCGTGCGGTCGGTCGGGTCGGGGTTGACGGCCTTGGCGGAGAGCGCTCGGACCTTGCCCGGGGTGTCCGCACCCTCAAGCGTGGTCAGGTCGATCATCGAAATGGCCAGGTCAATGGCGTACGCCTTGGCCGTGGTCTTGATCGAACGGGTACCGAGCGCGGCCGCGCGGGCCTCAAGGCCGACGGCGTCTACGCCGGGCAGCCCGTGCAGGAAGCGGCGCAGCGCGCTGTCGGACGTCGTCACGTCAGCGAATGCGGTGAGGGTGGTGGGCATGGTCACCAGATGAGCATATCTACGCGCGTAGCGGCCTGTCACCCCCCGCCGGCGCACATATGTGCGGACTTGGGCACATCCGGGCGCGGCGCGGATCCGGCGACGGCCCGGCCGCGGACCGCTGACCTCCACTTTTCCTGTTACGTGGCGAAGACAGGAACCCCATGGTCCAGTCGAACAGGAAACGTAAATTTCTTCTCAGCAGCCCGCCAGACCTCACCGGATGAAAGCCTTCGGCAGAGAACCCGTAGAGAAAAGGGGCATGCGACTCTCCCACCTTCCCGCGACACAGCTTCAAGGAGTCGTTATGCGTTCCGCCCTCCGCACCTCGATCGTCACCGCCGCCCTCGCCGGGGCCCTGCTCGCGCCGGCCGCGACCGCGATCGCGTCGGCCGCCCCGCAGCCGGCGGCGCCGGCCCAGGCCGTGGCGTCGACCGCGGGGGCGGTCTCCTCCGACGACGACGGGCGCTACGAGGGCCGGCCGGTCTACGTCGGCAACGGGATGGTGGCGGTGCTGCGCAACGCCGCGGAGGGTCCGGAGGCCTGGATCCGCTACGTCGGCGACCAGTGGAAGCCGGGCGACACCTACATGACCCACGTCGTGGGCCTGGTCACCCGCGGGCAGACCACCGCCGAGGCGTACGGGGCCTCCTTCGAGCTCACCAAGGCGGAGACGGCCGCCCCGGTGCTCGTCGTCACCACCAAGGGCGTCGCCAAGTCCTACCCCCTGCCCGAGGGCAAGGCCGGGCAGGTCTGCTCGGCCCACACGTCGCAGAACATCGGCGCCGGCATGAGCGCCGAGCTCTACATGTCCCCCGACGGCCCGCGGGCCGAGCTGTGGGTCGCCGGCGAGGACACCGCCTGGCGGCTCCTGGACCGCAGCCGCCCGTCGCTGCCCGAGTCGGCCGGCATCATCGCCCGCATCGTGAACCCGAGCGGCGCCGCGCCCGGCTTTGAGTGGAAGACCCAGGGCGGCGGCACCCCGCTCGGCCGGACCTCCTTCCCGGCGCTGCCCAAGGGCTGCAAGCCGAACTACGAGATCACCGAGGACCTGGCCGGGGACAAGCCCGCGCCGAAGCCCGAGCCGACCGCCGCGGTGGACGCCAAGCCGGTCGTCGACGCCAAGCCGGTCGCCGACGTGAAGCCGCAGGGCGGGGCACAGACGGTCGTCGTGCCCAAGGGCGGGGTGGCCGCCGGGGCCGAGTACGCCGCCGAGGACACCGACAACAGCACCACCGTCGCCGCCGGCGCCGGTCTCCTCGCGATCCTCGCCGGGCTCGGTGCGGCCCTGACGGCCCGCGGCCGCCGCGCCGCCCGCAACCGCGGCTGAGCACCGCCCCAGCCCTTCCCGTTCGCCCAGCGGCGGGCCGCCTCCACGGTGGCCCGCCGTCCCCGTTTCCCGGAGCACCCCATGGCCCGCCGCGTCCGCCCCCTGCTCGCCGCCGCCCTGCTCGGCCCCCTCGCCCTCGCCGCCCTGACCGGCTGCGGCGGGGCGCCGGCCGCCCCGGCGCCCCCGCCCGCCCCGCGCATCGCCACGGCCGCGGCGCCGGCCCCGCCCGCCGCGACGGCGTCGGCCGCGCCGGCCGCCCCGCTGCCCGCCGCCGAGCCCGTACGGGTGCGGATCCCCGCGGCCGGGGTGGACACGGGCCCGCTGCTGAAGCTGGGCCTGGCCGCCGACGGCAGCGTCGAGGTGCCCTCCGTCGCGGACGGGGACCGGATCGGCTGGTACTCCAAGGGCGTCACCCCGGGCGAGACCGGACCCGCCGTGCTGATCGGGCACTTCGACACCGTGCGCGGTCCGGCCGTCCTGCGCGACGTGGCGAAGATCCGCACCGGTGACGAGATCACCGTCTCCCGGGCGGACGGCCGGGCCGCCGTCTTCCGGGTGCGCGCGCTGGAGCAGGTCGACAAGAAGAGCTTCCCGACCGCCAAGGTGTACGGGAACACCGCGCGCCCCGAGCTGCGGCTGATCACCTGCGGCGGCGAGATCACGAACGGCCACCGGCCCGACAACATCATCGTGTACGCCGATCTCGTCGGCTGAGACGGCTTGAGGCAGAATCGGCCTCATGAGCAGCCAGCAGCCCCCTGAAGAACCGGCGTACGAAGACCGGGTCTACCGCTCCCCCATGGCCGTCGTCACCGGGGTCCTGCTGCTCGCGCTCGTCGCGTGGCTGTGCGGGGACGCCGTCGTGCGCGGGTCGGGGAACGCCCCGTGGTTCGCCGCGGCGATCGCCCTGCTGGCCGTACCGCTGATCGTGGCGTTCACCATCCGCCCGGCCGTCTTCGCCAATGAGGACCGGATGCGCGTGCGGAACCCCTTCCGGGTCATCGAGCTGCCCTGGGGCGCCGTGGACGCGGTGCGCGCCGGGTACTCGGCGGAGGTGCTGGCCGGAGGGTCGAAGTACCAGCTGTGGTCCGTCCCGGTCTCGCTGCGCGAGCGGAAGAAGGCGAACCGGCAGCAGGGCCGGCAGGAGCTCTCCCGGCGCGGCGGGCTCAGCGGCAAGGGGGCCGAGGGTTCGGCCGGCCCCACCGCCCCCGCCGAGCCGCAGCGGGCCCAGGCCGACCAGGTCGTGAACGAGCTGCGGGAGCTGGCCGAGCGCGGCGCCTCGCGGACCGGCGCCCAGGGCGCCGTGCGCGTGCGGTGGTCGTACGAGGTCCTCGCCCCGGCCGCCGTCGGCGCGGTGCTGCTGATCGTGCTGCTCGCGATCGGCTGACGCCGGCGGTCGCCGGCCGTCGCCGGCCGTCCCGGAGCCGTACGGGCCCCCCGTTCGGGCTGGTGCGAGCCCGTTCACAGGATCCGACCGGAACCGCGGCGACCTGGGCACGCGTCCTCGCACATGTGCAGCGCAACGAGGTCGGCCGCAGTGCCGCCACCGCCATTCACCTCCGGCTCCGGCTCCTGGGCGGGGGGCTGCTGGTCGCCCACCTCCTCCTCGTCGGCTGGCTCACTCTGCGGCCCCTGGACGTGCCC
This sequence comes from Streptomyces sp. NPDC001903, assembly GCF_042891345.1. Taxonomy (NCBI): domain Bacteria; kingdom Bacillati; phylum Actinomycetota; class Actinomycetes; order Kitasatosporales; family Streptomycetaceae; genus Streptomyces; species Streptomyces sp. NPDC001903. The sequence continues at coordinate 447,943 of NZ_JBIASZ010000006.1, read as the reverse complement.
TGGGCGGCCGCGGCGAATCTGACCCCGCTGGAGGGGATCCGGGCGGACCTCTCGTACGGGCCGCTGGAGGCGGCCCGGCGGATCGGCGAGGCGCTGGCGCTGCTGGCGCCGCTCGGGGTCCTGCTGCCGATCGTCAACGGGAACCTGGCGCCTTCGCCGCTGGCCGCGTGGTCCTCGCTGGTCCGCACCGCCGCCGCGGGCGTGCTGGTCTCGCTCCTGATCGAGATGCTCCAGAGCTCCGTGCCCGGGCAGGTGGTCGACGTGGACTCGGTGCTGCTGAACGGGCTGGGCGTCGTCCTCGCGCACGTGGCCGTCGTGCCGGCGCTGCGTGCGCGGCTGCGGCGCTCGCGGCGCTCCGCGCAGTCCTCTCAGGGGTCCACCCCGAGAATTCCCAGGGTCGGGCTCGGCCCCTGGACCGACGTTCTGTCGGCGGTACCGCGAGAGTATTGAGGCATCGCGGGAAAACCCCCCGCCGAATGCCACAGAGGAGACGCCATGAGCGCCATTGTCCGCCCCCGTGAAGGCCGCTGGATCGGCGGCGTCTGCGCCGGACTGGCGCGTCGCTTCGGAATATCCGCGAACACGATGCGCGTCATTTTCGTCGTCTCGTGCCTGCTGCCCGGCCCGCAGTTCCTTATCTACCTGGCGCTGTGGCTGCTCCTGCCGAACGAGAAGTCCGCCTCGAACGCCTGGTAAAGCGGAAGAGGCGCACATCCCAAGTGAGCCGGTGCCGGCCCGGGGCGGGCGTCGGGGCGTCGCGCGGAAGCGTCAGCTCGCGCCGCGGACCTTCTCCAGCTGCTTGTCCGCCACCTCTTGCGGAACCAGTGCCTTCTGCTTGGCCCCGGCGACGTTGAGGGCCATCAGCCGTACGACGGTGGCACCCTGGCGGACGACGACCACGTGGACCTGGGCCGAGACGCCCTGGGCAGCCGCGGTGGTGGTCCAGCTGACGGTCTCGTCGCCGGCCGTCTTGTAGTCGGCGGCCCGTACCTCGCGGTAGCTGCCGCTCTGCTTGTCGACGGTGGCGGTGAAGCCCGTGCCGCAGGCGCCGATGGCGCTCCCCAGGCGGGCGATGAGCGCCTTGGCGTCGCTCTCGGCGTAGGAGCTGACGGAGGCGGAGACGGCGAGTCCGACCTGCTTCTGGGAGCCGATGCCGCGGTTGACGGTCTCGCGGGCGGCCGGGTCCGGCTTGTCGCCCATGATGTCGGCCAGGGGCTGGCAGGCCTTGCGGTCGGCCTGCGGCTGACCGTCCGGGGCGTTCGGGTTCTTGCCCTGCGCGGAGACCTGGTAGCCGGGCAGATCGCCCTGTTCGAGCGCGGAGCGCTCCAGCTTGCTCGCCCCGGCCTTCGGTGCGGCCGCACCGCTCGGGGCGGCTCCCGGGGAGGCGGCGGCCGAGCCCGCGGGGGCGGAGCCCTTGGGGTCGGGCGTCTTGCCCGAGGCGGGGGCGGCGTCCTTGTTGCTGCTGCACCCCACGGCTCCCAGGAGGAGGGCGGGGAGCAGGGCGGCGGTGGCCGCTCCGACCGTGACTCGTGCCTTCAAGCGCATGACCGATGACCTCATACCCCGTGCGTCGGCGGGCAGTTGGTGGTGATCGTGGCACACGCCACGACGTGGCACACACCCGATCGAACCGGCGTGCGCCACGTGCGTGCGCGTACGAAATCCGCGGACGAATCCGCGGACCGATCGGGCAGGGATCAGCTTCCGCCGAGCGCGCCGCCGATGGGCAGGCCGCCGAGGGTCGGGCCGACCGCGTCGGTGAGCTGGTTGAGGGGGGCGGCCGGGTCGCTCTGCTGCTGGCCGTCCTCCGCGCTGACGTGCTGCTGGCTCGTGAGCCCCTGGGCGGCGCCGGTCACGGTGCCCAGCGCGTCGGAGAGACCGATCGCCGGCACGGCGGCCGAGGCGGAGCCCGCGGCGGCGGCGACGAAGGCGGCGCCGAGGGCGGCGGCACCGAGGGTCTTGGCAGCTGACTTCTTCATGAAGATTTAGTCCTTGCGACGGGGAATTGAGCGGCTCCGCAAACTAGTCACTTCAAACCCCCACCCGCAAACATACGTAAATACGAGAAAGCGCCCGGGAATTGCTCCTCCCGGGCGCCTTCCGCCTGTCACGCCATGGCCTAGGCCAGGACAGAACCGCTGGTCGAAGCCGTCTGCTGGAACAGCCATTCCGACTTCAGCTCGGCGTAACCGGGCTTGATGACCTCGTTGATCATGGCCAGTCGTTCATCGAAAGGAATGAACGCGGACTTCATCGCATTGACGGTGAACCACTGCATGTCGTCGAGCGTGTAGCCGAAGGTGTCGACCAGGTGCTCGAACTCGCGGCTCATGCTGGTGCCGCTCATCAGGCGGTTGTCGGTGTTGACCGTCAGCCTGAAGTGCAGCTTCCGCAGCAGGCCGATCGGGTGCTCGGCGTACGAGGCGGCCGCGGCGGTCTGCAGGTTCGAGGTGGGGCACATCTCCAGGGGGATGCGCTTGTCCCGGACGTACGAGGCCAGTCGGCCCAGCTTCACCGAGCCGTCGGCGGCGACCTCGATGTCGTCGATGATCTTCACGCCGTGACCGAGGCGGTCGGCGCCGCACCACTGCAGGGCCTGCCAGATCGACGGCAGGCCGAAGGCCTCGCCCGCGTGGATGGTGAAGTGGTTGTTCTCGCGCTTGAGGTACTCGAACGCGTCCAGGTGGCGGGTGGGAGGGAACCCGGCCTCGGCGCCGGCGATGTCGAAGCCGACCACGCCGTTGTCGCGGTAGCGGTTGGCCAGCTCGGCGATCTCCAGCGCGCGGGCGGCGTGGCGCATCGCGGTGAGCAGGGCGCCGACGCGGATGCGGTGACCGTTGGCCTTCGCGCGGCGCTCGCCCTCGCGGAAGCCGTCGTTCACGGCCTCGACGACCTCTTCGAGGGTCAGCCCGGCTTCCAGGTGCTGCTCGGGCGCGTAGCGGATCTCGGCGTACACGACGCCGTCCTCGGCCAGGTCCTCGGCGCACTCGGCGGCGACGCGGAACAGGGCCGCCTTCGTCTGCATGACGGCGCACGTGTGCGCGAACGTCTCCAGGTAGCGCGGCAGGGAGCCGGAGTCGGCGGCTTCGCGGAACCAGATGCCGAGCTTGTCGGCGTCCGTCTCGGGAAGGTTCTCGTAGCCGGCCTCCCGGGCCAGCTCGATGATGGTCCCGGGGCGCAGGCCCCCGTCGAGGTGGTCGTGGAGCAGCACCTTCGGGGAGCGGCGGATCTGATCCGGGGTCGGCAGGTTGGGGGTCTCGCTCGTCATCCGGGCACTCTACTCCTACGCGCGTAGAGCAGCGCGTCGACGACAGGGGTCGATACGTAACAGAGACCGTACGGACGGGTCGCGTACACCTGTCAGTCTGAGACTGTTCCGCCATGGCACAGCATGCGCCGCCGGCGCGCGGGGCCCGCCTGGGGCGGGCGGCCGGCGCGAACGGCCCGGTCTCAGAAGGCAACACGGTCAACGGGGTCGTCCTCTTACTCCCCGGTAAATCCAGATTGTCCCCCGGTCCCGTGCGTCCGCTCGCGCGGGCACTGGTCCGGGCGGGCGGGGCGGACGGGCTGGTCACGCACACCGTGCTGCACGGCAGGGGCGCCTGCCGGGAGGACGACGCCCGGTGGGCGGCCGACGAGGTCGTGCGCAGGTACGGGGACGTGCCGGTGTGCCTCGCCGGGTACGACGCGGGCGGCCGGGCGGCGCTGCGGGCGGCGGGCCACGAAGCCGTCAACTCGGTTCTGGCGCTTGCCCCTTCCTTGGGTGAGGTGGTCTCGCCCGATTCCCCGGAACCGGTGAAACAGCTGTCGGGGCGGCAGGTGCTCATCGTGCACGGGACGAACGACGCGCACAGCGACCCGGAAGCATCGTTTCGGCTGGCGGCGCAGGCGAAGAAGGCAAACCGTTCCACCTGCCGGTTCGAGGTGCACTCGGACGGCCACCGGCTGCGCGAGCACCAGGCGGAAGTCGTAGCGCTGTCCGTGGATTTCATCCTGGGGTCGATGTTCTCCGGGCGGTTCTCGCGACCGGTGACGGACGCGCTGGCGGCGCCGCCGCCGCTGGGGCTGCGGATGCCGCTCGCGGCGGGCTTCGGGCGTTCGCTGCGGGGCTGACCCGGCCTGGCGGACGGGCCCGCCGCGCGTACAGTGAGGAGTGGACTCGGGGTGGTCCTCTCCCGGAAGGCGATGGGTCATGGCCGGATTGGTGTCCAGGAACTTCGACAAGCCGGACGAGACCCGGCCGTTCGAGGACGGCATGGGTCGGCTGGATCTCTTCAACACCGAAGGCGGCGCGGTGGGCCGCGCGGTCTTCGAGCCGGGTTGGCGCTGGTCGCAGCACATCAAGCCGCTCGCGGGCACGGACAGCTGCCAGTCCGCCCACACCGGGTACGTGGTGAGCGGCCGCATGATGATCGCCATGGACGACGGGGAACAGGGCGAGATCGGCCCAGGCGACTTCATCCGGATCGCGCCCGGACACGACGCCTGGGTCCTCGGGGACGAGCCCTGTGTCGCCCTGGACTGGACCGGCTACACCGACTACGCCAAACCCGCGTCCGGCTGACGCCCGTCAGGAGACCGGCAGCCAGACCGGGTTGGTGAAGGCCGCCATGGCGCCGGGCAGGGGCGGAGTCGTGGCGGGGTGGCGGACCTCGGCCCGTACGTAGGCCGAGCGGGCCGGGGTGGTGCGCCACTCCAGCGCGGCGTCCGACGAGGTCAGGGCCAGACCCTGGTCGGTGACCAGCCTCAGCTCGCAGCCGGGGGCGCCCGTGGCCGTGAGCCGGAGGAGCACGTCCGCGTCCGGAGCCACCCGCAGCCGCTCCCCGATGCCGGCGCGCTCTCCGCGCGGGCCCACCGCCTCGAAGGCGACCGAGACCTGCGCGGACTCGGCCCCGTAGCACCGCCCGGCCCGGATCCCCGCGAGGATCGCCTCCCGGGTCAGGTCCTCGGCGAGGACCACGGTCTGCGGGCCGCCGACGCGGTCCGGGTCGCGGTGGTGGTCGCTGTTCGCCACGGCCGGCAGCCACCGCTCGTCGACGCCGCCGCGCAGGGTGGCGTCCCACGAGGCCAGGGAGACCTCGTCGTCGGGGGTCCAGGGGCCGTTCCACACTTCCACGGCGTCGGCCTCCCCGAAGCCGAACTTCCAGGCGCAGCCGATGCAGGTGGCGTGCGGGTGGGCCGGTACGACCAGGCCGCCCGCGCCCCGTATGGCACGGGCGAACCGGCCGAAGCGGTTCTCGCGGGCCCGGTGGCGCCAGTCGACGAAGGTGCCCGGGTCGGTGCCGACGGCCAGGACGTGGCCGGTGCGGGTGGTGATCTCCTCGCCGGTCAGGATCAGCAGGTCCGGGGAGAGCGCGTCCGCCCAGGCGGCGTGCGCGCTGTGGGTGTTGTGCTCCGAGGAGTTGATGAAGTCCAGGCCGGCCGCGCGGGCCAGGGCCGCTATCTCCGCCGGGGTGCGCCGCCCGTCGGAGTGCACGGAGTGGATGTGGCAGTCGCCGCGGTACCAGTCCCGGCCGCGGCCGCGGGCGCGCTGGGGCGGGTAGACGGGGCGGGGGGTCCGGCCCGGCTCTCCGAAGGTGAAGCGCGCGGTGATCTCGTACGGGAGTCCCTGGGGGGCGACGGTGTAGGGGCCGAGCAGGACGTGCCAGCGGCCGGCGCCGATCGGGCCGGGCAGGTAGCCGGGGGTCGCCTCGTCGGCGCGGAGGAAGAACTCGCTGCGGGCGCCTCCGGACCAGCCGCGGAAGCCGCGGCCGCCGAGGGCGGTGCCGTGCTGGTCGAAGATGCCCACGTCCAGGGCGTTTCCGGGGGTGCCGGGCGGTACGGGCGGCTTGCCGTACGTGTAGGACACCCGTAACTCGCTGACTCCGCGCGGCACATCGAGGGGGACCTCGACGAAGTCGGGGGCGCCCGGGGGGATCGTGCCGGTCAGGATCCTGGTGTCCGGCGAGGGAGCGGACAGGTGCGGGGTGGTGACCGCGGCGGCGCCGGACACACCGGTCGCCAGGACTTCGCGCCTAGTGAGGGCCATGCCCCCACGGTGGCGGCGGTACGTGAATCCCGTGTGAATCGGGGGTGAGGGGTCCCGGTCGGCCGCCGAGCAGGGCCGCGGCCCGGTCCAGGACGCGGGCCAGGGAGCCGGCCGTGGGGGCGGTGGCGAGGACGTGGGCGTGGTGCAGGGAGCCGGTGGGCGCGCGGCGCACCGTGGCCCCCGGCGGTACCTCCAGCCCCACCCGGAACACGCCCGGCACGGCGCGGGCGGCGGCCAGCCCGGGGCGGGCCCGTTCGACGCGGGTGCCGGGCGGGAAGTCCACGTACCGCAGTCCGGCGTGCGCGGCGCGCGGGTGGCGCACCGGCTCGGGCAGCCCCAGCCCGGCGGCGAGGCCGAGGGCGAGCACGTCGGTGCCGTGGGCGAGCCGGAGCAGCTGGAGGAGCTCCGCGGCGCCGGGGTGGGCGTGGGCCTCGATCAGGCGGGGGCCGTACGGGGTGAGGACGAGCTCGGTGTGGGAGGGGCCGTCGCGGTGTCCGGCGAGGTCGAGGACGGCGCGTACGAGGGCCCGTACGGACGCGGCGGTGTCGGCGGGCAGCGCGGCGGGCAGCTCGTGCCCGGTCGCGGTGGTGGCGGCCGCTCCCGGCCCCGGGATCCGGCGGGTCCAGCCGAGGATCCGGTGGCGGCCCCCGCGGGAGAGGGCCTCGACGGCGAGCTCGGGGCCCTCCAGGTACTCCTCGACGAGGAGGTCGGTGACCTCGGGGTAGTCGCGGACGGCGGCCTCCGCCTCGGCCGGACCGGCCACCAGCCGCACCCCCTCGCCGAGGAAGCCCGACCGGGGCTTGACCACGCAGGGGAAGCCGATGAGAGCGGCGAGGAAGGGGATCAGCGAGGCGCGGCCGCAGCGGGCGAACGAGACGGGCCGCGCGGCGTGTAACGCGTTGGAGCGGGCGCGCAGGGCCGCCTTGTCCATGAGGGCGGCGACGGCCGCGGCGGGGGTGCCGGGCAGGCCGAGGGCCTCGTTGGCGCGGGCGGCGGCGAGTGCTCCGGCGGGGTCGAAGCCGAAGACCCGGGCGCGCCCGCGGCGGACGGCGTCCAGCGGGCCGACGGCGCCGACCAGGCGGCCGTGGTCGCGCCAGTCCGCCGGCACCCGCCGCTCCGCCCCCTCACGGTCGGACGGCGCCGGCGGACCCGGCGCGACCACCACGGTGCGCGCGCCCGCCCGTCGGGCGGCGGCCACCACGGCGGGGCGCGGGCTCAGCAGGACCGCCATGGGCCCCCGCCCGGTCCTCCGTACCCGCTCCCGCTCCCCCGTCACCGCGTTTCCCCCTTCACCCGGTGTGACCACTGTGCCGGTTCGGCATCTGTGCTCAGTGCCCGATCGGGCGTCGTCTTGCCGCCTTGCGGGAACACGAGGGGTTTATAAACATCCGCAAGCCGGGACGAATATGCATATGCCAGCCGAGGAAGCCGATCCGCCGTCCGGGGGCGACCTGAGCCGCGCCGCCCGGCGGCTGTACGCGTACGCCGTCGAACGGCACTCGTTCGCCGAGGCCGAGGCGACCGGGGACCTCGGGGCGCGGGCGGCCGCGGCGATCACCGAGCTGGCGGCCGCCCACCTGCTGCAGCGGGCCCCCGGCGGCGGCCCGGACCGGTGGAGCGCGGTCGCGCCGCGGGCGGCCGCGGCCCGGGCGCTGGCCCCGCTGGCCCTGCTCGTACGGGAGACCCACGACGAGATGGACCGGCTGCGCGGACGGCTGGAGGCGCTGGTCCCGGCGTACGAGGCGGGGGCGGCGCACCTCGAACGGAACGGGTCGGGGCCGGCCGAGCTGGAGCTGGTCACGGACCTGGGGGCGGTGCGCGGGCTGATCGCGGAGCTGGTCGCGGGCTGCGGGCAGGAGCTGCTGGCCTCGCAGCCGGGCGGGGGCCGGCCGGTGGAGACGCTGGAGGAGGCGATCGGGCGGGACGAGTCGCTGCTGGCGCGCGGGGTGCGGATGCGCACGATCTACCAGCACACGGCGCGCTACTCGCGGCCCACGGCGGCGTACGTGGAGCGGGTGACGGCGCTGGGCGCGCAGGTGCGGACGCTGGGCGACGGGCTGATGCGGATGCTGGTCTTCGACGGGCGGACGGGGGTGATGTCGGTGCCGGACCGCGCCGGGGCGGCGCTGGTGGTGCGGGAGCCGGCGGTGGTGCACTTCATGGCGGCGGCGTTCGAGCGGTCGTGGGTGGCGGCGGAGCCGTTCCCGACGACGGTGGGCCCGGAGGCGGCGCGCTCGCTCTCGGACGAGCTGCGGCAGCTGATCGTACGGCTGCTCGCGGAGGGGTTGGAGGACAAGGTGATCGCCCGCCGCCTGGGCATGTCGGAGCGCACCTGCCAGCGCCACATCGCGGGGATCATGCGGGCGGTGGGCGCCAAGTCCCGTTTCCAGGCGGGCTACTTGCTCGCCCCGGAGGCGGCGGACCCTCCCCCGGAGGGCGGCGCCGGATCCTGAACGGGGTGGCCGAGGTGCCCGCCGTGCAGCTCCGGGATGAGGCGGCCGCGGCGGGAGAGGAGGAAGCGTTTGAATTCGGCGACCGGCCGGGTGTCGGGGTGGCCGTCGAGCCAGGCCACGCCGATCTCGCGGACCGCGCGGGGGGCCGTCACCGTCAGCTCGACCACCCCGGGGCGGGCCACGGCCGGGGGCGGCAGCAGGGCCACGCCGAGGCCCGCCGCGACCAGGCCGCGCAGGGTCTCGGCCTCCTCGCCCTCGAAGGCCACCCGCGGGGTGAACCCGGCCTCCGCGCACAGGTCGTCGGTGATGCGGCGCAGGCCGTAGCCGGCCTCCAGGGTGACGAAGGTTTCCTCCGCGGCCTCGGCGAGGCGGATGCGCTTGCGGCCGGCGAGGCGGTGGTCGTCGGGGACGACCAGGCGCAGCCGCTGCTCGTCGAGGCGGCGGGCGACCAGGTCGGGGGCGTCCGGGAGGGGCGAGGTCAGGCACAGGTCGAGCTCGCCGGCCCGCAGCTTCTCCAGCATGGCCTCGCCGTAGTTCTGCACCAGCGAGAAGCGCACGCGCGGGTGGTCGGCGCGGAAGGCGCGGATCAGCCCGGGTACGGTCTCGGGGCCGAGGGTGTGCAGGAAGCCGAACGCCACCTTGCCGAGGGCCGGATCGGCGTCCAGCTGCACCGACTCGGCGGCGCGGGCGATCTCGGCCAGGGCCCGCTCGGCCGAGGCGAGGAAGGTCCGGCCGGCCGTGGTGAGGGCGACGGTGCGGCCCTTGCGGGCGAACAGCGTGACGCCGAGGTCCTGTTCGAGGCGGACCATGGCACGGGAGAGGGTGGACTGCGGGACGCCCAGCTCGTGCGCGGCGCGGGTGACGTGCTCGTGGCGGGCGACGGCGGCGAAATACGCCAGTCGCGGGGCCAGCAATCCTGTCACCGCGATGTCTTCTTCGTAACGGTTCATTGACAGGCACCCCTCTGAGCTGCAGTCATGCGTGAGTGGATTGATTATCGCGATTCTGTGCATTGGACGCATGAAACGGGGCGGGTCTACGGTCGTTGCATGCCTCCCGTTCATACCGGGGCACCTGTCACCACGGGTGCCTCCACCCCGTCGTCCCCCGCCGCACCGGAAGCCCACGCCCCCGGCCGCCCCGGCTACCGCCGGATGAGCCTCGCGCTCTTCGCCGCCGGCCTCGCGACGTTCGCCCTCCTCTACTCCACCCAGGCGCTGCTGCCCTCGATCTCCGACGGCTTCGGGGTGACGGCGGGTCAGGCCAGCTGGACCGTGTCCGCGGCCACCGGCGCCCTCGCCCTGTTCGTCCTGCCGCTCAGCGCGCTCTCGGAGCGCTTCGGGCGGACCCGGATGATGACGGTCTCCATGCTGGTCGCCGTCGGCGTCGGCCTCCTCGTACCGTTCGCGCCGAACCTGGAGTGGCTGGTGGTGCTGCGCGCCGTCCAGGGCGCGGCGATCGCCGGCATCCCGGCCTCCGCGATGGCGTACCTGGCGGAGGAGGTCAAGCCGAAGGCGCTGGTGGGCGCGATCGGCCTGTTCGTGGCGGGCAACTCCATCGGCGGCATGAGCGGGCGCCTCGTCACCGGCTGGGCGGCCCAGGCGTGGGGCTGGCGCGGCGGGCTGCTGGCCGTCGGGGTCGTGGCGGCGGCCTGCGCGGCGGCGTTCCTCGTCCTGCTCCCCCGGGCCCGGTTCTTCCGCCCGGCCTCGCTGAACCCGCGCGCGGTGGGCCGTACGGTCGCCGGGCACCTGCGGGACCCGCTGCTGCTGCGCCTGTACGGGATCGGCGCCCTGTTCATGACCGTCTTCGGGGCCGTCTACACCGTCATCGGCTACCGGCTGGTCGACGAGCCGTTCTCCCTCGGGCAGGGCGTGATCGGTTCGATCTTCCTGATCTACCTGGTCGGTACGGTCTCCTCGGCGGCCGCCGGGCAGCTGGTGGCCAGGGCGGGTCGGCGCGGGGCGCTGTACCTGGCGGTGACCACGACCGCGCTGGGCCTGCTGCTGTCCCTGGCGGACTCCCTGGCCGCGATCCTGGTCGGGCTGGTCCTGATCACCGCCGGCTTCTTCGCGGGCCACGCGGTGGCGTCCGCGGCGGTGAGCCGGACCGCGACGTCGGGCCGGGCGCAGGCTTCGGCGCTGTACCAGTCGGCGTACTACCTGGGCTCCAGCGCGGGCGGCACGCTCGGCGCGCTCGCCTACCACTCGGCGGGCTGGGCGGCGACGGTGGGCATCGCGCTGTTGGCCGTGCTCGGCGTCGTGTCGATCACCCTGTACGGATCGCACGCGGCGCGCGCCGAGCGGCGCCACGGTTCGCTGGCCGCCGCACGCTGATACGGCAGCCCGGGGACCGGTGCATACGGCATCGGTACGAGCGGAATTACGGAGCCCGGAGGCGCAAGCCGCCCCGGGCTCCGGCGCGTTGCCCCTCCCCGCCGGGAAGAAGTGGGGTGGGAGGGAGTACGACGTGACATTGATGCGGATGCGTACGGGATGGACGCGTACGGAGCGGATGCGTACGGCACGGCGGGCGGCGGCGGTGGTCTGCGGGGCGGTGGCGCTCTCGGTCCCGCTGGTGCTCGGCGGAGGCGGCGCGGCGCGGGCGGCCGGCTCGTGCAACGTGACCACGGGGCCGTACCAGCGGGAGGTGGAGCAGTTCCTCGGGCGCCCGGTCGACGGCCGGCAGTCCGCGGCCGACTGCCAGGCGATCAAGGCGTTCCAGGCGAAGTACGGGATCACCCCGACCGCGGGGTACGCCGGACCGCTCACCTGGCAGACGATGAACACCATGCTGGCGCAGCGGGCGGCGGGCACGACCCCCAACAAGGACGGGAAGTGCCCGGTGAACCTGGGCCGGATCGCCTGCGTCGACCTGACCCGACAGCTCAGCTGGGTCCAGGACGGCGCCGCCCTCGCGTACGGCCCGGTGCCGGTGCGCACCGGCAAGGACGGCACCGAGACCAGGACCGGGCTGAAGCGGATCTACCAGCGCAGCATCGACCACTGGTCGACGATCTACGACGTGTCGATGCCGTACGCGCAGTTCTTCGACGGCGGGATCGCCTTCCACGCGGTGGAGAAGAGCATGTGGAACCCGCCGGGGTCGGGCGGCTGCGTGAACATGCGGCTTTCCGACGCCAAGGCGTACTGGAACCTGCTGGCCAAGGGGGACGACGTGTACGTCTACGGCCGCAAGCCGGGTACGTAGCGGACGGCGTCCGGCTGCCGTTGTCGGACCCCTCGGGTAGCTTCGGGGTATCGGACCTACCGGGGGAAGACAGCCATGAGTGACGTCGCCACGCGTATCGATTCCGACCTGGACGCGGCGATGGACCGCTACCGGGTCGAGCTCACCGGCTACTGCTACCGCATGCTCGGCTCCTCCTTCGACGCCGAGGACGCGGTGCAGGACACGTACGTCCGCGCCTGGCGCAGCTTCGAGAAGTTCGAGGGCCGGTCCTCGCTGCGCTCGTGGCTGTACCGGATCGCCACGAACGTCTGCCTGGACCTGCTGAGCGCGGGGAAGAAGCGGGCCCGCCCGATGGACCTCAGCGCTCCGCAGCACCAGGCTTCCGCGGTGCTCAACGAGCGGCCGGAGGTGACGTGGCTGGAGCCGGTGCCGGACGGGCGGGTGCTGCCGCAGACCGCCGATCCGGCGGAGATGGCGCTGGCGAAGGAGTCCGTACGGCTGGCCTTCGTGGCGGCGCTGCAGCACCTGCCGGCCAAGCAGCGGGCGGTGCTGATCCTGCGCGAGGTGCTGGCGTGGAAGGCCGACGAGGTCGCGACCCTGCTGGACACGACGGTGGCCTCGGTCAACAGCGCCCTCCAGCGGGCCCGGGCCACGCTCTCGGCGACCCGGATGCGCGCGAGCGAGACGGCGGACCCGCTGGACGCGGAGCAGGTGAAGCTGCTGGAGCAGTACCTCTCCGCCTTCGAGGCGTACGACATCTCGCGCCTGACCACGCTGCTGCACGAGGACGCGGTGCTGTCGATGCCGCCGTTCGACCTGTGGCTGCAGGGGCCCGCGGACATCGCGGCCTGGCATCTGAACCAGGGCATCGGCTGCAAGGGCTCCCGGCTGGTCCCGACCACGGCGAACGGCCTGCCGGCCTTCGGCCAGTACCGGCCGCGGGAGGACGGGAAGCCGGGTCACGTGCCGTGGGCGCTCCAGGTCCTGGAGGTCTCAGAGGGGCGGATCACCGGGCTCAACGCCTTCCTGGACACCGCCCGCTGGTTCCCGCTCTTCGGCCTCCCCGAGCAGCTGGAGGAGGCCGACGAGGCCGAGCAGCTCCCGTAGCCGGGGCCCGGCCCCGGTCACCCGCAGCGGCCGCCCGCGGGCGGCGAGCCGCAGCCGCGCCAGCGCCTCGACGACCGCGAGGTCCGGCGCGGTGACGGCGGAGACGTCGCACTCCACGGCCGCGGCCCCGTCCTCGTACAGCCGGGCCAGCCGGGCGCAGAGCCGGGCCGCATCCGGCCGGTCGGCTCCGTCCGCGGGCAGCACAAGTCGCATGGTCTCCACGAGGGGTTGACCTGCGGGCCTTACCGAAGTCATCGGTCACCGCGCAGAATGGGCCCGGTGATCACGCCTTACTGGGACCCCCTGCCCACGGCGCGGCGCCTCGTCTCGCTCGACGGCTCGCCCTACGCCACCTTCGGCACGCCCGTCTTCCGGGGCGAGTGGGCCGACCGGAACTGGCGCAACGTCCCGGGTCCGTTCTACGGGGCCGACACCGACTGCATGCACTTCGGACGGGAGCACGCACCGGAGCACGTCGCCTTCGACGAGGTGCACGAGTTCGTCTTCCGCCAGCCGGTGAACGAGCGGGAGACCGAGGCCCTGGTGACCGCCGCGGGCTGGGAGCTGTACAACAACTACGGCTGGGACGGCGACGACCACTGGACCCCCGAGGGCGTCCGCGCGTGGTGGCGGGAGCGCGGGCGGGTGCGGGAGTGGGCGGTGGCCGCGGCCGCGGTGTGGTCCTCCTACACGGAGAACCCGATGTACGTCCCGCACTACCACGACGCCGCCGACGGCCACCGGGACTTCGTCGCGTACATCGACGACGGGCTGGAGGCCTACCTGCGCGGCTACGCCTTCTGGCTGGAGCACCGCCGGGAGCCGGCGCCCGGCGAGGCCCTGCCCCGGCTCTAGGCTCGGGCACCCGGCTCCGGGGGCGTGAAAAAAACGCCGGCGCGGCTCCGGACGGGGAGCCGCGCCGACGCGTTTCGGGGGGGCCGCAGATCAGGCGATGCGGTCCAGGACGATCGGCGTGGCGGAGAACGCCGTGCCGGCCGGGGCGATGTCGTACGTGCCCTCCAGGGAGGCCAGGGCGTACTCGAACTTCTCCGGGGTGTCCGTGTGCAGGGTCATCAGCGGCTGGCCGGCGGTGACCGTGTCGCCCGGCTTGGCGTGGAGCTCGATGCCCGCGCCCGCCTGCACCGGGTCCTCCTTGCGCGCGCGGCCGGCGCCCAGGCGCCAGGCGCCCACGCCGACGCCGTACGCGTCCAGGCGGGTCAGGACGCCCGAGGAGGGGGCGGTGACCACGTGCTGCTCGCGGGCCACCGGCAGGGCCGCGTCCGGGTCGCCGCCCTGGGCGGAGATCATCCGGCGCCAGACGTCCATCGCGGAGCCGTCGGCCAGGGCCTTGGCCGGGTCGGCGTCCTTGATGCCCGCCGCGTCCAGCATCTCGCGGGCCAGGGCCAGGGTCAGCTCGACGACGTCGGAGGGACCGCCGCCGGCCAGGACCTCGACCGACTCGCGGATCTCCAGCGCGTTGCCGGCCGTCAGGCCGAGCGGGGTGGACATGTCGGTGAGCAGGGCGATCGTCTTGACGCCGCTGTCCGTGCCGAGGGCGACCATCGTGGAGGCGAGCTCGCGCGCGTCCTCGATGTTCTTCATGAACGCGCCGGTGCCGACCTTCACGTCGAGGACGAGCGAGCCCGTGCCCTCGGCGATCTTCTTCGACATGATCGAGGAGGCGATCAGCGGGATGGCCTCGACGGTGCCGGTCACGTCGCGCAGCGCGTACAGCTTCTTGTCGGCGGGGGCCAGGCCGTCGCCCGCCGCGCAGATGACCGCGCCCGTGGTGTCCAGGACGTGCAGCATCTCCTCGTTGGAGAGGAGCGCGCGCCAGCCGGGGATGGACTCCAGCTTGTCCAGGGTGCCGCCGGTGTGGCCGAGGCCGCGGCCGGAGAGCTGCGGCACCGCCGCGCCGCAGGCGGCGACGAGCGGGGCCAGCGGCAGGGTGATCTTGTCGCCGACGCCGCCGGTGGAGTGCTTGTCGGCGGTCGGGCGGGAGAGGGAGTCGAAGTTCATCCGCTCGCCCGAGGCGATCATCGCGGCGGTCCAGCGCTTGATCTCGGCGCGGTTCATTCCGTTGAGCAGGATGGCCATCGCCAGCGCCGACATCTGCTCGTCGGCGACGACACCGCGCGTGTACGCGTCGATGACCCAGTCGATCTGCTCGGGGCTCAGCTCGCCGCGATCCCGCTTCGTTCGGATGACGGAGATGACGTCCATGTGGTGCTTCCTTCTACGCGCATAGAGGGTGGAGAGAGAAGAGAAGAAGAGGGAATCGCGACGGCCCCTCGCCCGGTGGGGCGAAGGGCCGTCGGCACGGCTATCTCAGGTGGTCGGGCCCGAAGGCCTGCGGCAGCATCTCGGCCAGCGGAAGGATCCCCTTCGGGGTCTCCACCAGCAGTTCCGGCCCGCCGAACTCGAAGAGCAGCTGGCGGCAGCGGCCGCACGGCACGAGGATGTCGCCCTTGCCGTCGACGCAGGTGAAGTGTGTCAGGCGGCCGCCGCCCGTGGCCTGCAGGGAGGAGACCAGCCCGCACTCGGCGCACAGGCTGAGGCCGTAGCTGGCGTTCTCCACGTTGCAGCCGACGACGATCCGGCCGTCGTCGACGAGGGCCGCCACCCCGACGGGGAAGTCCGAGTAGGGGGCGTACGCCCGGGACATGGCGTCCCGGGCGGCCTCCCGCAGGGCCTCCCAGTCGGGGTGGATCGCCGTCGTCACTTGCCCTGGCCCTTGCGGTACGGCAGGCCGTCCGCCTTGGGCATCCGCAGGCGCTGGGCGGACAGCGCGAGCACCAGCAGCGTGGTGACGTACGGGGCGGCGTCGACGAACTGGCTCGGGACGGAGTCGGTCAGCGCGTACCAGAGGAACAGGCCGGCGGCGCAGGCCGCGGCGATCGCGCCCTGGACGTACTTCTTCTTGTACAGCTGCCACACGAGGACGATCACGAGCAGGATCGCGAGGAGCAGCAGCATCGCGTGGACGTTCTCGGAGCCGCCGCGCAGCCGGAGGCTGTAGGTGAAGCCGAAGAGGCCCGAGCCGAGGGCCATGCCGCCCGGCATCCAGTTGCCGAAGATCATCGCGGCGAGACCGATGTAGCCGCGGCCGCCGGTCTGGCCCTCCTGGTAGATGCCCGTGGAGACGATCGCGAGGAACGCGCCGCCGAGGCCGGCCATCGCACCGGAGACGATCACGGCGATGTACTTGTACTTGTAGACGTTGACGCCGAGGGTTTCGGCGGCGACGGGGTTCTCACCGCAGGAGCGCAGGCGCAGACCGAAGGAGGTCCGCCACAGCACCCACCAGGTGGCCGGGACCAGCAGCACCGCCACGACCGTGAGCAGCGACAGGTTGGTGACCAGGCCGCCGAGCACGCCGGCGAGGTCCGAGATCAGGAACCAGTGCTTGCCCTGGAGCGTCGCCAGCCAGTCCGAGACCCCCGGGATCGTGATCTCGGTGATCGGGTCGATGCGCGGGGACTGCTTGGAGGAGCCGCCGGGGGCCTTGTCGAAGGTGAAGTTCGACAGGTACTGGGTGAAGCCGACGGCCAGGATGTTGATCGCCACACCGGAGACGATGTGGTTCACGTTGAAGGTGACCGTGATGATCGCGTGCAGCAGGCCGCCGAGGGCGCCGCCGATGACGCCCATCAGGACGCCGGTCCACGGACCCCACTGGTAGCCCGCCCAGGCGCCGAACCAGGTGCCCAGGATCATCATGCCTTCGAGGCCGATGTTGACCACGCCCGCGCGCTCGGCCCACAGGCCGCCGAGGCCCGCGAGGCCGATCGGCACAGCGAGCTGGAGGGCGCCGGAGACCTGGCCGACGGAGGTCAGGTCGTCGGCGCCGGAGATGACCCGGGCCAGGGAGATCAGGGCGAGGCCGCCCGCGATCATCAGCAGGATCCAGGGGAGGGTGACCTTGCGGCGGCCGCCGCCCTTCTTGGGAGCGGCGCTCGTCGCGGAAACGGTGCTGGTGCTCACGCCGCGACCTCCTTGTTGTCGGTCTTGAGGGCGTGGCCGGCGGCCAGCTCTTCGCCGACCTTCTGCTGCTGGCGGCGGATGCCGTAGCGGCGGACGAGCTCGTAGCTGACGACGACGGCGATGACGATCAGGCCCTGCATGATCGTGCCGATTTCCTTGGCGTAGCCGTTCTGGTCGAGGCCGGCCGAGGACTTGTCGATGAAGGCGATCAGGAAGGCCGAGAAGAGGATGCCGAGCGGGTTGTTGCGACCGAGCAGCGCGACGGTGATGCCGGTGAAGCCGATGCCCAGCGGGAAGGACAGGTTGTACGTGTGGGATTCGCCGAGCAGCAGCGGCATGCCCGTCAGACCGGCGACCGCGCCCGAGATGAGCATCGCGGTCATGATCATCTTCTTGGGCTCCACACCGGAGGCCTGCGCGGCGGACTCGCTGGCGCCGGAGGCGCGCAGGTCGAAGCCGAAGCGGGTGCGGTTCAGCACGAACCAGTAGACGATGCCGAGCGCGAAGGCCACGAAGGTGAAGCCGTAGATGTCGCCGCCGGGCAGGGACAGGGCCGGGAACCAGCCCGAGTCGGGGATGTCACCGGTGGTCAGGTCGTTGGAGCCGGCCGGCTGGACGCCGAGGTTCTTCGGCAGCAGCAGCCAGGCGATCACGGAGGTCGCGATGGCGTTGAGCATGATCGTGGAGACGACCTCGCTCACCCCGCGGCGGGCCTTCAGGATGCCCGCGATACCGGCCCAGAAGGCACCGGTCGCCATGGCGACGAGCACGATCAGCAGGATGTGCAGCGGACCGGGCAGTGCGACCTTCGCACCGACCACGGCCGAGATCATCGCCGCGAGGCGGTACTGGCCGTCGACGCCGATGTTGAAGAGGTTCATCCGGAAGCCGATGGCGACGGCCAGGGCTGCCAGGTAGTAGATGCCGGCCTGGTTGACGATCAGGACCTGGACGTCCTCGTAACCGGCCTGGTCGATCATGATGCGCAGCGGGTCGATCGGGTCCACGCCCGAGGCGGCCAGCACGATCATGGTCAGCACGAAGGCGCTGACCAGCGCGAGCACGGGTCCGGCCGCCGCGAGCAGCAGCCGGTCCTTGTCGAATTTCTTCATCGGGCCTCGTCCTCCGTCGTGTCACCGTCGGCAGCGGCGGAAGGGTTGTCGGTGGCGTCCAGGTGGCCGCGGGCGGCACCCGTCATGGCGGTGCCGAGCTCCTCGGGCGTGATGGTCGCCGGGTCGGCGTCCGCGACCAGGCGGCCGCGGTAGATGACGCGCAGGGTGTCGGACAGGCCGATCAGCTCGTCCAGGTCGGCGGAGATCAGGAGCACGGCCAGGCCCTCGCGGCGGGCCTCGCGGATCGCGTCCCAGATCTGCGCCTGCGCGCCGACGTCCACACCGCGGGTGGGGTGGGCGGCGATGAGGAACTTCGGGTTGTGGCTCATCTCGCGGCCGACGATCAGCTTCTGCTGGTTGCCGCCGGAGAGGGAGGCCGCGGTGACCTCGATGCCGGGGGTGCGGACGTCGTACTCGCGCACGATCCGCTCGGTGTCCTTGCGGGCCGCCTTCGGGTCGAGGATGCCGCGCTTGGAGTTGGGCGCCTCGGTGACGTGGCCGAGGATGCGGTTCTCCCAGAGCGGGGACTCCAGCAGCAGCGCGTGGCGGTGGCGGTCCTCGGGGATGTAGCCGATGCCGCCCTCGCGGCGCGCCCGCGTCGGCGTGGTGGAGATGTCCTTGCCGTCCAGCGTGATGGCGCCGCCGTCCGGGAGGCTCATGCCCATGAGGGCCTCGATGAGCTCCGTCTGGCCGTTGCCCTCGACACCGGCGATGCCGAGGACCTCGCCCTTGTGGATGGTGAAGCCGATGCCGGCGAGCACCTCGCGCACGACTCCGTCGGGGTCGGTGGCGGCCAGCCGCAGGTCCTCGACCTTGAGCATCGCGACGTCCGTGACCGTCGACTCGCGGGTCTCGGGCGTGGGCAGCTCGCTGCCGACCATCAGCTCGGCGAGCTGCTTGGTCGTCGCGGTCTTCGGGTCGGCGGTGCCGACGGTGGTGCCGCGGCGGATGACGGTGATGTCGTCGGCGACCTTCAGCACCTCGCCCAGCTTGTGCGAGATGAAGATGACGGTCAGGCCCTCGGCCTTGAGCTCGCGCAGGTTGTCGAAGAGCGCGTCCACCTCCTGCGGCACGAGCACCGCGGTGGGCTCGTCGAGGATGAGGGTGCGGGCGCCGCGGTAGAGGACCTTGAGGATCTCCACACGCTGGCGGTCGGCGACACCGAGGTCCTCGACGAGGGCGTCCGGGCGCACGCCCAGGCCGTACGCGTCCGAGATCTCCAGGATCTTCTTGCGGGCCTTGGCGCCGATGCCGTAGAGCTTCTCGCCGCCGAGAACCACGTTCTCCAGGACGGTGAGGTTGTCGGCGAGCATGAAGTGCTGGTGCACCATGCCGATGCCGCGGGCGATGGCATCGCCGGGGCTGGAGAAGGAGACCTGCTCCCCGTCGACGGCGATGGTGCCCTCGTCCGGCTTCTGCATGCCGTAGAGGATCTTCATCAGGGTCGACTTGCCGGCACCGTTCTCACCGATGAGGGCGTGGACCGTGCCCTTGCGGACGCTGATCGCGATGTCCTTGTTGGCGACGACGCCGGGGAAGCGCTTGGTAATGCCGTTCAGTTCTACGGCGAGAGGGGGGCTGGACGCGTTGATGACGCACTCTCCTTGGCGCGGAAGGAGCTGGAAATGCCAAGTTGGCAGGAGGACAGGGCGGGGAGAGAAGGTATCGCGTCCACGATGCCTCTACGCGCGTAGCACTGTCGAAAGTGAAAACTTGCGGCCAAGTGGCCACAAGGATCACAGAACACGGCTCGGGGTCCGGGAGCGGTAGAGACCGCTTCCCGGACCCCGGAGACCACTACTGCATGTCAGAGACGGCCTTACGGGGCGGTCTTGACGGTGATCTTCTTCGCGATGATGTCGGCCTTGGCCTTCTCGACCGCGGCGGTGACGTCCGCCATCTGCTTGTAGGCGGGGTTGGAGTCGGCCAGGCCGACGCCGTCCTTGTCGAGGCCGTAGCGGATCTCACCGGTCTGCGGCTTGCCGTCCTCGACCGACTTGATCAGGTTGTAGACCGCGTCCGGAACGTCCTTGGTGACCGAGGTCAGGATCTTGTCCTTGTACTTCGACAGACCGGCCTGGTTGTACTGGTCGGAGTCGACGCCGATGGCCCACTTGCCCGCGTTGGCGGTGGCCTCGATCGCACCCGAACCGGCGAGGCCGGCCGCGGAGTAGATCACGTCGGCGCCGCCGTCGAGCTGGCCCTTGGCGGTGGCCTTGCCGAGGTCGGGCTTGGCGAAGCCCGAGAAGTCCGGCGGCTGGGTCAGGTAGGCCGACAGCACCTTGGCGTTGGGGTTGGTGTCCTTGACGCCCTGGGTGAAGCCCGCCTCGAACTTCTTGATCAGCGGAACCTCGACACCGCCGATGAAGCCGACCGTGCCGGTCTTCGAGGCCTTGGCGGCGGCGACGCCGGCCAGGTAGGAGCCCTGCTCCTCGTTGAAGACCAGGTTCGCGATGTTCGGAGCGGTCACCGAGGTGTCGTCGATGAGGCCGAAGGTGGTCTTCGGGAACTTCTCGGCGACCTTCTTGATGGCCGGGGCGTAGGCGAAGCCGACGCCGATGACCGGGTTGTTGCCCTTGCGCGCGAGCTCGGTGAGGCGCTGGACCTTGTCCGCCTCGCTCTCGCCCTCGGTGGGCTCCGCCTCGGCGCCCTTGACCTTCAGGTCCTTCTCGGCCTTCTCCAGGCCGGCGAAGGCGGCGTCGTTGAACGACTGGTCGCCGCGGCCGCCGATGTCATAGGCGATGGCTGCGGACTTCGAACCCGACGCGGACTCCGAGGAGGACGCGGTGGAGTCGGAAGACTTCTTTCCGCCACAGGCGGTGGCCGAGAGGGCCAGCGCCGCGGACGCGATGCCCACGGTGGCGATCCTGGTGATCCGGCGCAAGGGGAGGCTCCTTCAAAACCTGACCGAAGCGCCACGACCGGCGCTGGTTTCGCGGCGATCGTAACGCGCGTAGATGTCAGTTAAAGGGCCGTTCATGAGTCGTTATCGGATCGTCGCGAATCGGACAGTGACCGATCGGTAACTCCCCATGCGTCCAGCCCTTGTGTACCAAGGGCTGGACAGGTGTGACGGGAGGCGCTCAGATGTTGTACAAATTTTTGCCCGATCGCTACCCGACGGGCCTGGTACGCCGTCCGTCGAGCAGGGCGGCGGCCGTGAAGAACTCCACGCCGACCCCGATCGCGGACTCGTCCACGTCGAAGTCGCCCCGGTGCAGGTCCCTCTTGGCGCTCGCGCCGGGGGTGTGCACGCCGAGCCGGGCCATCGCTCCGGGCACGTGCTCCAGGTACCAGGAGAAGTCCTCGCCGCCGAGGCTCTGCTCGGTGTCCTCGATCGACTCCTTGCCGAGCCGCGCCGCCATCGCCTCGCGCAGCAGCTCGGTGACCACCGGGTCGTTCACGACCGGCGGCACGCCGCGCACGTACGTGATCTCCGACTTGGCGCGGTGCATCCCGGCGATCTCGTCGATCGCGGCGTGGATCTGATCGGGCGCCTCGTGCCACGCGTTGATGTCCAGGCAGCGGATCGTCCCGGAGAGCTCGGCGTGCATCGGGATCACGTTGCAGGCGTGCCCGGCCTCGATCCGGCCCCAGGTGATCGACATGCCCGAGCGGGCGTCCATCCGGCGCGACATCACGGCCGGCAGGTCGACGGCCACCCGGGCGGCGGCGGTCACCAGATCGGTGGTCAGGTGCGGCCGGGCGGTGTGCCCGCCGGGACCGGCCAACGTGATCTCCAGCCGGTCGCAGGCGGAGGTGATGGGGCCGGTGCGCAGTCCGATCTTCCCGGCGTCGACCCGCGGGTCGCAGTGCACCGCGATGATCCGGCCCACGCCGTCCAGGACGCCCGAGGCGATGGCATCGGTGGCTCCGCCGGGGAGCACCTCCTCGGCGGGCTGGAACAGCAGCCGGACCGGACGGGGCAGCAGGCCCTGCCGGTCGAGGTCCGCGAGGACCAGGCCGGCGCCGAGGACGACCGCGGTGTGCACGTCGTGGCCGCAGGCGTGGGCGCGGTCGGGGGAGGTCGAACGGTACGCCACGTGCGTCTTGGTGTCCGGAATGGGGAGGCCGTCGATGTCCGCGCGCAGGGCCAGCATCGGCCGGCCCCCGTCCCAGGTGCCCACGTCACAGATCAGGCCGGTTCCGGACTTCAGCACGCGGGGCCGCAGTCCCGCTTTCTCCAGCCGGGCCTTGATCGCCGCCGTGGTGCGGAACTCCTGGTGTCCTAGCTCGGGGTGCATGTGCAAGTCCCGGCGGAACTCGATCAGTTCGGCACGCAGGTGGTCCGGAATCTTGCCGGGCAGCTCGGGCCGGTCAGGCGTGCCGGGCAGGGCGGTCTGGGACTCGCGGGACATCAACTGGTTCACCCGTTGAAGGGTAGGCGCACGAATGGCCCAACTGGCCGGAGATCACCAAAAGTTCATGCCGTTAGGGGAAAAAAACCAGACCTCTGGACGCATGACGGGATGCGCCCGGGGGTAAACTCGCGCCCTCATCCGGCCGCGGAGGCCGTCTGGGCAGGCAGTCTGCGCACATCACGCGCGGTCTCGGTGACCCCGGCGAGGAAGCTGCGGGCCCGCGGCGAGGCGGAGCCGGTGAGCCAGGCCGGGTCGACATCGCATACGGCGACGGTCACACCGGTTCCGGTCAGCGCGTACGGCAGGGTGTGGACGACGGTGGACGGAAAGCTGACGATCGTCCGGCCGACCGGTCCGCGCCGGGCGATCAGCTCCAGCGGCAGGTCCGGACGGACGATCTCCAGACCGGTCGCCTCGCTGAGCATGCGCAGCTTCTCCGCGGACTCGCGGCGGTGCGCGAAGTAGCGGGTGGCGCCGTGTTCCAAGGTCAGGGCGCGTACGGCGTCCAGGTAGCGGGCCGGGTCGACGACCCCGGTCTCCACGAGGGAGGTGCCGACGAGGTCGGTGCCCTTGGTCAGGCGCGGCGGGCCGAACCGGGAGCGGGTCCAGGCGAACTCGTTGACCCGCAGCGTCATCGCGCCGTGGACGGTGACCGGCATCGAGCTGAAGACCTCGACGCGGCGGCCCGCGTTCGCGGCCGGGGTGAAGCGGCGCCGGGCGGTGGCCGAGACCGGCGCGTACGCCAGCTCGCGGACCCGGCCGGGCAGGCCGCCGCCGCCGACCCGGTGCCAGCGTACGAGGCGCTCGCCGCGGGCGGTCTGGGCGACGAACTCCATGGTGGCGGTGCCGTCGTCGACCACCACGAGCTCTTCGGCCCGTACGAGGGTGAGCAGGAGCTGCACGTACCGGGAGAAGGGGTCGCCGACCACGACCCGGCGGGCCGCGCGCACGTCCCTGGCGAGCGCGGCGAGCGCCTTGATCGGGGCGAGCCGCCCGCCGCGGGCCTCCTGCCAGACGACCTCGTACCCCTCGTCCCGGGCCAGCCCGGCCATCCGGCGCAGCTGGCCGCGGGACATGGGGTCGGTGGGCGGCAGTACGACGATCCGCAGCCAGGACCCGGCCCCGGCCGAGCGGTCGGGGGCGGGGGCGGCGGCGCTCCCGGCGGTCGCGGCCGCGGCGGCACCGGCGCCGCCGCGGGCGGCGGCCCGGCCGGGCTGGCTCGGGACGGCGTCGAGCAGCGGGGCACCGCCCGGTGCGGACGCGGCTTCGGCGTGCGCCCACTCCAGCACGTTCAGGAGCTGGACCGGACTCTCGACGAAAGCCAGGCTGGAGGCAGAGGGGGTCACCACGTACTCCTCGTCAGGGGCGGGGGCGGAGCGTCGTACCGGACGGAAAGCGGGGCGGGCCGCGGGGTGGGACCGCGGCCGGACCGCAGGGGGTCAGACCGAGGCGAGCTCGCCCTGGACCCGGCGGAGCTTCTTCATGGGGCCGAGCTCGGAGTCGTAGACGCGCTTGATGCCGTCGCCGAGGGCGGTCTCGATGGTGCGGATGTCGCGGACCAGGCGGGTCAGGCCGCCGGGCTCCACGGAGGCGGCCTGGTCGGAGCCCCACATGGCACGGTCGAGGGTGATGTGGCGCTCGACGAAGGTGGCGCCGAGGGCCACGGCCGCGAGGGTGGTCTGCAGGCCGGTCTCGTGGCCGGAGTAGCCGATCGGGACGTTGGGGTACTCCTCCTGCAGGGTGTTGATCACCCGCAGGTTGAGCTCCTCGGCCTTGGCCGGGTACGTGGACGTGGCGTGGCAGAGCAGGATGTTGTCGCTGCCGAGCACCTCCACCGCGTGCCGGATCTGCTTCGGGGTGGACATGCCGGTGGAGAGGACGACGGTGCGGCCGGTGGCGCGCAGGGCGCGCAGCAGCTCGTCGTCGGTGAGGGAGGCGGAGGCAACCTTGTGGGCGGGGACGTCGAACTTCTCCAGGAAGGCGACGGCCTCGGTGTCCCACGGGGAGGCGAACCAGTCGATGCCGCGCTTGGCGCAGTACTCGTCGATGGAGCGGTACTCGGCCTCGCCGAACTCCACGCGGTGGCGGTAGTCGATGTACGTCATCCGGCCCCAGGGGGTGTCGCGCTCGATGTCCCACTGGTCGCGCGGGGTGCAGATCTCCGGGGTGCGCTTCTGGAACTTCACCGCGTCGCAGCCCGCTTCGGCGGCGGCGTCGATGAGGGCGAACGCGTTGCCGAGGTCGCCGTTGTGGTTGATGCCGATCTCACCGACGACGTACACGGGGCGGCCGGGGCCGGCGGTGCGGGAGCCGAAGGTGCGCAGGCGGGAGTTGGGGGTGGCGACGGTCATGGCAGCTGAGGTCCTTCGTTCGGTGCGTGGGGGTGCTGAGGGGAGGTGAAGAGGGGGGCGAGGAGGCGGGCGCGCGCCAGGTCGTGCGGGTCGTCGATCTCCAGGACCCGTGCGGGGTCGGTGGCGACGGGGAGGGTGCGTCCGAAGAAGCGGTGCCGCGCGCCGCGGAAGCCCGCGGCGTCCATGGCGTAGGCGGCGCCGGTCTCCAGCAGGTCCTGGGGCCGGTCCTGGCGGCGGGGGCGGACGGCCTTGTCGTGGTTGACGCCGGTCCCGCCGCTGCCGTCGGCCGCCTCCCGCCACAGGAAGCCGTGGAACGGGGCGACGGTCAGGGCCGAGTCGGCCGCGCCGGTGGCGACGGCGGCGGCGACCGACTCGACGTCGGAGGAGGTCAGGAAGGGGCTGGTGCACTGGACGAGGAGGACGACGTCCACGGTGAGGGAGTGCAGTTCCTCGAAGGAGTCGAGCGCGTGCAGTACGGCCGCTTCGCTGCTCGCGGTGTCCCCGGAGATCGCCGCGGGGCGGCGGATCGCATCGGCTCCGGCGGCGCGGGCGGCTTCGGCGATGGGGTCGGCGTCCGTGGAGACCACGACGTCGGTGACGGTGGCCGCGCCCCGGCAGGCCTCGACGGCCCGTACGACGAGCGGGACTCCGGCCACCTCGGCGAGGTTCTTGCCCGGGACTCCCTTGGAGCCGCCGCGGGCCGGGATCACGGCCAGTACGCGGGGACGGGCGGCGGAGTCCGCCGCCGGGTCCGCGGCGGCGTTCACGGCGGCGTTCACGGCGGCGTTCGCTGCGGTGTTCGCTGCGGTGTTCGCGTGGAGGGTCACAGCTCCCCCATCCGGCGGATCATCGGGGCCACGCGCTGGACTCCGTGCCGGTACGCCCCGCGGGCGGCCTCGCGCAGGTGCGAGCGGAGCCAGCGGCGCAGCCGGGACTCCCCGCCGCTCTCGCGGACGGCGCCGGGCAGCGGGGTCCCGTCGGGGGCGAGGTGGTGGCGGGCCAGGATCCCGGGGAGGTACCCGGGCGCGGTGACCTGCGTGTAGTAGGGGGCGACGGCGGGGAGCACCGGGAGGTCCAGCAGTTCGCCGAGCCGGGCGCGGGCGTCGGTGAAGGGGTCCTCGCCGCCGGAGGCGCCGGAAGCACCGGAGGCGCCGGAAGCGCCGGAAGCGCCGGAAGCGCCGGAGGCCCCCGTCACGCCCTGGTCGGCCAGCCACTCCGGGTCCCCCTGCGGGAGCAGGCCCGCGTCGAGCTGGTCCCAGGAGGCCAGGCAGCCCGAGCCGAGGAAGTGGTGGTTGCCCAGCACCTCGCGGACGCCGAGGTCGGTGAGGACCGCCGTCGGGATCCCGCGGTGCAAGGACTCCAGGGCGGCCGTGGAGGAGACGGTGACCAGCAGGTCGGTGCCGTCCAGGACCTCGCCCATGTTCCCGTACACCAGGCGGCAGTTGGCGGGCAGTCCGCCGGGGATCCGCTCGGCGAGCCGCTGGTACGGCTGCTCCTCCAGGTGCGTGGTGTGCTCCCCGGGCCGGCTGCGCAGCTTGATGAGCACCTCGCGCTCCGGGTGCAGCCGGGCGTGCCGGGCGGCCCGCTCCAGCAGGTAGGAGCGGTCGGCGCGGCTCTCGGGAACCGAGGGCTGGACGGCGAAGACCACGGTGTGCGCGCGGCTGCCGGCCTTCTCGTACGCCGCTCCGTCCAGGAAGGGCAGTGCCGTCTGCGTGACGGCGGCGGCGTCCGCGCCGACTCCCGCGTAGACCGCGCGGAAGCGTCCGGCGTCGTAGCGGGAGTTGGCGAGGACCAGGTCGGCCCCGTGGCGCAGCAGCAGCCCGTCGGCGAGCTTCTCGTATACGACGCCCACGTACCCGGTGACGAGCACCGGGCGCCCGGCCGGCTCGGGCCACAGTGCGCGGACCCCGTGCAGGACGGCCTGGACGGCCCCGCCGACGAGGGCGAGGACGACGACGTCGTACTTCTCGCGCTCGATCTCCGCGAGGAACTGTGCGCAGGTCACCTCGGAGAGCCGGTCCGCGCGGACGCCCACTTCGCCGAGCTGGCGCGCGGTCGGGGTGGCCCGGCCGCGGAGCAGGAATCCGGTGAGGTGCGGCTCCGGCGCAAGCCGTCGGGCGGTGAGTGCGCCCCATTTCCATCGCGTATCGGAATCGGCGAGTACGGCGACGCGGAGGGCGGTCCGGGGATGACTACGAGATGCTGCGCGATTACTGGCTGGCACCCGGCAGAAGCTATTCCGCAATTTCGGTGATCGGCCCAACGAGCGCACAACAGCGGGTTAACAACCCGTCTACGCCATGCGAAACCGCACCGGTTAACGCGCCCGCCCCGCTTCGTTCACATGGAATCCGCATACGGGCCATGGTGAATGCCGACCAACGCCTTAATGTCTCGCGGGTGCTCAAGCTCTCTGTTGTCGTGCCGTTCTACAACGTGCAGACATACGCACCGGATGCCCTGAAAAGCCTCGAACTGAACGCCCGGGACGATTTCGAGTTCCTGCTCGTCGACGACTGCTCGACGGACGGCACGCCCGAACTCCTGGAGCGGGCGGCGCGCGAGCTGCCGGGGGCGGTGCTCCTCAGACACGAACGGAACGGCGGCCTGGCCACCGCCCGGAACACCGGCCTGGACGCGGCGCGCGGCGAGTACGTCACGTTCCTGGACGGCGACGACTGGCTGGCTCCCGGCCACCTCGCCCGCACACTGGCCGTCATAGAGGCCCTGAGCTGCGACTTCGTCCGAAACGACCACGTCCAGGTGACCGGCCGCGCCCGCAGCGTGCAGCGCGTCCCCTCCGGTCCGCAGCTGGTCGTCGGCGATCCGCGCACCGGGATCCTGCCCTCCTCCCGGGCCACCTCGGTCGACTACCCGTACGCCTGGGCCGGCATGTACCACCGGCGGCTGCTGGACCGCGGGCTGCTGCACTTCACCGACGGGCTGCGGACGGCGGAGGACCGGCCGTGGATCTGGCGGCTGCACCGGGGGGCCGATTCGTTCGCGGCGGTCGGGCTGCCGGGGATCTTCTACCGGCGCGGTGTCGCGACCTCGCTCACGCAGATCAAGGACGAGCGCCAGCTCGATTTCATCAAGGCTTTCGACCAGGTTCTGGCCGATACGGCCGAAGACCGGGAAAGTGATCTTCTGCTCCCGAAAGCCGTCCGAACATATTGTGCAATTATCGCGCACCATATCGGGACCATCGAAAGGTATGAGCCGGTCGTGGCCAAGAAACTCCGTTCGATGAGCACGGCCGCGCTCGGACGAATGCCCCAGGACGTACTGGACCAGGCCCTGAACGCGATGGACGCCGACCGCGCCGGAGTGCTCCGCCGCCTGCGCCGCCGGCCCGCACGGGCGGGAGCCGCGCTCTGATGGCCGCTCACGACAGCCTCCCCTGCACGCAGATCTTCCTGGCCTCCACCCTCTACGGGACGGCCACGCTCGCCGCCGGCATCGACGCGGGCAGCTTCCCGCCCGCCACCCGCCGCATCCTGCTCACCAGCAACCACGCCCTCACCGCCGAGGTCTCCCCCGGCCTCGCCGACATGCCGGGCTTCGCCGCGCTGAGCACCCGCTTCGACGAGGTGCTCGACTGGAACGCCGCCATCGCCCCGCAGCACCCGAGCGCCTGGGCCCCGCGCCCCGAGGACGTCCCGCTGTGGGAGCGCCAGCTCCGGGCGATCTGGGGACTGGGCGAGGACCGCGTCGAGATCATCGTGGAATCGATCCAGGTCCCGCCCGCCCGGACCCTGTGCACGCTGTTCCCCGGCGCCGCCGTCGACGTCTACGCCGACGGGCTGATGAGCTACGGACCCACCCGCTTCCGCCTCGACCCGCAGCTCGGCATGCGGGTGCGCCGCGTCCTGCACCTGGACCTGGTGCCGGGTCTGGAACCGCTGCTGCTCACCGAGTTCGACGTACGCCCGGAGCTGGTCCCGACCCCCGACTTCCTGAAGGTGCTCGCCGAACTCCCCTCGTACGGGCCCGAGCTCGACGGGGTCGGCGAGGCCCCGGCGCTGCTGCTCGGCCAGTACCTGTCCGCGCTCGAACTCCTCTCCCCGCAGGAAGAGGAGGAGCTCCACGTGGAGATGGTCCGCGGCGCATGCGCCCTCGGCCACCGCGAGCTCGTCTTCAAACCGCACCCCAGCGCCCCCGCCGCGTACTCGCGCCGCGCCGAGGCCGAGGCCGAGCGGCTCGGCGCCCGACTCACCGTCATGGCCACCCCGGTCCTGGCCGAGACCCTCTACCAGCGGCTGCGCCCGGCGCTCGTCGTCGGCTGCTTCTCGACCGGGCTGCTGACCGCCGCCACCCTGTACGGGCTGCCCGTCGCGCGCACCGGGACCGAGGCCATACTGGCCCGCCTCACCCCGTACCAGAACAGCAAC
This sequence comes from Streptomyces sp. NPDC001903, assembly GCF_042891345.1. Taxonomy (NCBI): domain Bacteria; kingdom Bacillati; phylum Actinomycetota; class Actinomycetes; order Kitasatosporales; family Streptomycetaceae; genus Streptomyces; species Streptomyces sp. NPDC001903. The sequence continues at coordinate 418,967 of NZ_JBIASZ010000006.1, read as the reverse complement.
CGGATCCCGCTCACGATCGTGGACGCGACCCTGCCCGCCCTCGCGGACGCCGGGGCCGTCGCCGGCTGGAGCACGCCCGGCCCCGAGGAGAACGGGGACCGGCTCACCGGGCTGCTCACCGCCGTCGGGTTCACCATGCAGCCGCAGATCCTGGCCCCGCGCCGCGCCGAGGCCGAGCGCTACCTGGCCGCGCATCTGGACGACCGGACCTGGCGCTACTTCAAGCGCCGCCGGCTGACCACCCTCGGGCTGCCCGGCGGCATCCCGGCCCAGCTGTCCTTCCTGCCGCACAGCCCGGCCGTGCGCCGCGTCGTGCGCCGGCTGAAGCGGCTGCGCGCGGCCCGCACGCGGTGACGGGGACCGCCGGCGCGGCCGCGGTCCCCGCCCCCCGGGCCCGGGACCGGGAGCGGGCGGCGGGGGCGGGGTGCGGGGCGGCCGGACGGCTGCGGGCCCTCGACGGCCTGCGGCTGCTCGCCGCCCTGATGGTCGCCGGGTACCACTACGGTGGCCGCGGCGGGCAGATCTCCCACGCCTGGGGCGCCTCGCCGCGGCAGCTGTTCCCCGCCGCCGCGCCCTGGCTGGCGTACGGCTGCCTCGGGGTGCAGGTCTTCTTCGTGATCAGCGGTTTCGTCATCTGCCTGAGCGCCGAGGGGCGCTCGGTGCGCGCCTTCGCCGCCTCGCGCGCCGCCCGGCTCTACCCCGCGTACTGGGTCACGCTGGTCCTGGTCGCGGTGGGCGCCCGGGCCGTGCCGCCGTCGGACTTCCTGGTCAACCTGACGATGCTCCAGCAGCCGCTGGGGGCCGACCGGGTGCTCGGCGTGTGCTGGACGCTCTGGGCGGAGCTGCGGTTCTACGTGCTCTTCGCGCTCTGTGTCGTGCTGCCGGGCGGGGGCCGCCGCCGGACCCTGCTGTTCTGCGCCGGCTGGATGCTGGCGGCGGTCCTCGCGGACGCGGCCGACCCGGGCGGGAAGGGGTTCCCCGCCCAGGCCCTGATGCCGGAGTACGCGCCGTTCTTCATCGGCGGCATCGGCCTGTACCTGGTGCACCGGGACCCGCGGGACCGGCTCGCCTGGGCGGTGGCCGGGGCCGGCTGGCTGCTCGGGCAGCACTACGCGGTGGCGGGGCTGTGGCACGCGCCGGATCCGCGGTTCTTCTCGTACCGCAGTGCGGTGGTGATCATCGCGGTGGTCACGGCCGGGTTCGCGGCGGTGGCCCTGGTGGCGCTGGGCCGGCTCGGCCGGGCCGGGTGGCGGTGGCTGACCGTGGCCGGGGCACTGACGTACCCCTTCTACCTGGTCCACGAGCACCTGGGCTGGGTGGTCATCGCCGCCCTGCACCGCCGGGCGGGACTGCCGCCCGGGGCGGTGTTCGCGCTGACGGTGGCGGCCATGCTGGCGCTGGCCTGGGCGGTCCACCGCGCGGTGGAGCGCCCGCTGGGCCCGCGCCTGCGCCGGGCCCTGAGCTGACCGCAGGCCGTGCCGGGGCAGTCCCGGGTCGGCACCCGGCACTGCCCCGGGGCCGACCGCTAGCTGACGGCGAGCTTGGCGGCGAAGCCGAGGAAGAGCACGCCCGCCGCCGAGGTGGCCCCGGCCGAGAGCCGCTTGCGGCGGCGGAAGGCGGCGGACAGCCGGGTCCCGCCGAAGATCAGCAGGGTCAGGTACAGGAAGCTGCCGAGCTGGAGCAGCGCGCCCAGCAGCAGGAACGAGAGCGCCGGGTAGGCGTACGAGGGATCCACGAACTGCACGAAGAAGGAGACGAGGAAGAGGATCGCCTTCGGGTTGAACAGGCTGATCAGCAGCGCCCGGCGGTACGGCCGCTCCCCCTCGGCCGCCTCGGCGGCAGCGGGGGCCTCGGCCCGTTCGTCCCGCTCGGCCCGCGAGCGCCACAGCGCCCACGCCCCGCGCATCATCCCGACGGCGAGCCAGGTCAGGTACCCGGCGCCGAGCAGCTTGACGATGCCGAAGGCCACCGGGCTGGCCTGGAGCAGCGCCCCGGCGCCCGCGGCGGAGAGCACCATCAGCACGGCGTCGCCGGTGAAGACCCCGGCGGCGGCCTTGTACCCGGTCCGCACCCCGCGGCGGGCCGCGACGGAGAGCACGTACAGCGAGTTCGGACCCGGCAGCAAAATGATCAGTATGAGCCCGACGAGGTAGGTCGGCAGATCGGTGACACCCAGCATGGGCAGGAGTGTCCCATAGGGACGCACCTGTCGTGGCCTACGCTTTCCATTAAGTACGTCACCATGTGGAATCCGCCGGTTCGTACGTGCCCCAGACCTCCCGCAGCGCGTTGCAGACCTCACCCACCGTGGCGCGGGCGCGCAGGGCCTCCTTCATGGGATGGAGCACGTTCGCCGTGCCGGCCGCCGCCTCCCGCAGGGCGCCCAGCGCCGCCGCCACCGCAGCGTTGTCGCGCTCCGCGCGCAGCGCCGCCAGCGCCTCGCGCTGGCGGTTCTCGATCTCCGGGTCGACGCGCAGCGGCTCGTACCGCTCCTCCTGCTCCAGCGTGAAGCGGTTGACCCCGACCACCACCCGCTCGCCGCCGTCCGTCTCCCGCGCGATGCGGTACGCGTTCCGCTCGATCTCCCCCTTCTGGAAGCCGGCCTCGATCGCGGCCACCGCCCCGCCCAGGTCCTCGACCCGCCGCATCAGAGCGAGCGCCGCCTCCTCGACCTCGTCCGTCATCCGCTCCACCGCGTACGAGCCGGCGAAGGGGTCGACGGTGTGCGGCACGTCCGTCTCGTACGCGAGCACCTGCTGGGTGCGCAGCGCGAGGCGGGCCGATTTCTCCGTCGGCAGGGCGATCGCCTCGTCGAAGGAGTTGGTGTGCAGCGACTGGGTGCCGCCCAGTACCGCCGCCAGCGCCTGCACGGCCACCCGTACGAGATTCAGCTCGGGCTGCTGAGCCGTCAGCTGGACCCCGGCCGTCTGGGTGTGGAAGCGCAGCATCAGCGACTTCGGGTTCCGGGCCCCGAACTCCTCGCGCATGACGCGGGCCCAGATCCGGCGCGCGGCCCGGAACTTCGCGACCTCCTCCAGCAGCGTGGTGCGGGCGACGAAGAAGAAGGACAGGCGCGGGGCGAACTCGTCGACCTCCATCCCGGCCGCCAGCGCGGTCCGCACGTACGCGATCCCGTCCGCCAGCGTGAAGGCGATCTCCTGCGCGGGCGAGGCCCCGGCCTCGGCCATGTGGTAGCCGGAGATGGAGATGGTGTTCCAGCGGGGGATCTCGGCCTTGCAGTACCGGAAGGTGTCGGCGGTCAGCCGCAGCGAGGGCCCGGGCGGGAAGATGTACGTGCCCCGCGCGATGTACTCCTTGAGCACGTCGTTCTGCACGGTTCCGGTCAGCTGCGCGCCCGCGATCCCCTGCTCCTCGGCGACCAGCTGGTACATGAGGAGCAGCAGCGCCGCCGGGGCGTTGATCGTCATGGACGTGGAGACCCGGTCGAGCGGGATCCCGTCGAAGAGCACGCGCATGTCCTCGACGGAGTCGATGGCGACGCCGACCTTGCCGACCTCCCCGTGGGCGAGGGGCGCGTCGGAGTCGTGCCCCATCTGCGTCGGGAGGTCGAAGGCGACCGACAGTCCGGTGCCGCCGCCGGCGATGAGCTGCCGGTACCGGGCATTGGACTCGGCCGCCGTTCCGAAGCCGGCGTACTGCCGCATGGTCCACGGCTTGCCGGTGTACATGGTCGGGTAGACACCTCGGGTGTACGGATACGCCCCTGGTTCGCCCAGTTTGACCCCGGGATCCCACCCCGTCAGATCGCCCGGCCCGTACACGGGTTCGATCGGGATCCCGCTCTCGGTACTCGCCATGTGACCAAACCCTCCATGGAGCAAACGGGCTCGGGGCTGATACAACTCCCCGCGGCGGCTCCGGCTGTCGTCTGACGGCCGCTGGTCACAATGGCGCAACATCCCTGGATCGTCTGCAACTGTCCACGCCCGCCAGGCATCACCTACATACACGACGTAGAAATCGGGGGACTGCAATGCTTCGCCAGAGAGTCATAATCCGCACGCTCGGGGTGGCCACCGCCGTCGCGCTCGCCGCGACCGCCTGCGGGCCCCAGAAGACGGAGCCGGCCGGCTCCGCTTCGAAGGTTCCGTCCGCGTCCGCGGCGGGTTCCACCCCCGAGACCTCCCCGTCCGCGGACAACAAGCCCGCCGACGCCTCGCCCTCGGCCTCGGCTTCCGCCTCGCAGTCGGCCTCGCCGTCCGCGTCCCCCTCGCCGACGGTCAAGGCCATCATGGCCAACGGCGACGAGAGCGAGCAGGTGCGCGAGCTGCAGGCCCGCCTGAAGCAACTCAAGTACATGACGGTCGCGCCGACCGGCTTCTACGGCTCGAAGACGACCGCCGCGGTCAAGTCCTTCCAGTCGAAGAACGCCCTGACGGCCTCGGGCGCGGTCGACGAGGCCACCTGGAAGAAGATCCAGAGCGTCAGCAAGAAGCCCACCGCCGAAGAGCTGCGCCCGCCGACCGTCAACGAGGTCGACGCGCCGGACCCGCGCTGCATGACGGGCCGCGTCATGTGCATCAGCAAGGAGAGCCGCACGCTCGCCTGGATGATCGACGGAAAGATCATCTCCACCATGGACGTCCGTTTCGGCTCCGAGAACACCCCGACCCGTGAGGGCCAGTTCAAGGTGGAGTGGAAGGCCAAGGACTGGACGTCGACGATCTACCACACGCCGATGCCGTACTCGATGTTCTTCAGCCAGGGCCAGGCGGTGCACTACTCCGCCGACTTCGCGGCCCGCGGCTACGCCGGCGCCTCGCACGGCTGCGTGAACGTCCGGGACAAGGGGAAGCTCGCGTCGCTGTTCGAGCAGGTGCAGGTCGGCGACAAGGTCGTCGTCTACTGGTGATCCCCGATGGCCGGGCGGTGCCGGTGATCCCGGTGACCCCGGTGATCCGGTCTGTGAAGTAGAGGGCGCGGGCAGGGCCGGGGGAACGAACCCCGCCCGCGCCGGGTGCGCAGAGCCCAGGGGTACGGGGGGAACCCCGGCTCATGCGCGGCCGATGACCAGTCGGCTCGATATGTACTGCGCCGCAGGTTCGAAAAGTGTTACAGCCCGTTCATGACGTCGCGCGCAACCTGTCCGGTGAGCCCGTACGGACCACCCGAACGATGGCCGGAAACCGCCCTCGGCCCTCAGCGCCGAGGGCTCGGCCCCGAGTGATCGGCCCCGAGTGATCAGCGCGAGGGCAGGCGGGCGGGCGCGGACATCCCCGGGCTGGCCGGGGTCAGCGTCGGCGCCTTGAGCACGTCGCCCCCGATGTCCGAACCGCGCGGGACGGTCGGGGTGGTGCTCCTGGCCGGCCCGTCGAGCAGTTCCTCGCAGAAGTGCGGGATGCGCGCGAGGCCCTTCGCCAGCTTCGAGAGCTTGTCGCGGCGGTCCGAGTTCATCTCCCCCGACCGGTAGGCCTCGCACAGGTCCACCGCCTTGAGGCGGGTCTGCTTGTCGCCGTCCTTCAGCGAGGTGGTCCCGCCCGCGAGGGCGTCCTTGCCGTCCCTCGTGCCCGCGCCGTCCCGGCCGTCCTTGTCGGCGCCGCCGCCGGACGCCGCGTCGGGGCCCGTCACCGTGCCGGTCCCGAACCCCTGCAGCGCGCCCGAGTCCAGGCCGCCGGGCGCCTGCCCGCCGCCCGGGGAGGGCTGCACTCCGTCGGCGCCCCGGAAGGGGGTGGGCCACAGCTGCGGGCCCGGGGTCGGGCCCCCGTTGTCGCCGGGCGGCGTCGGGTTCTCGTCGGCGCTGAGGGACACCGCCGGTACGGGACCCGCCGAATCGTGGGTGTTCTGGTCCAGCAGGCCGGCCCCCGCGGCGACCGCCAGGCCGCCGACGGCGACGCCCGCCAGCGCGGCGACGAGACCGAACCGCACCGGGCGGCTGCGCCGGGCCGGGGACACGGGGGCGGCGAGCGGAAGGATCCTGCCGAGTTCCACGAGGGGGGAGGTGTCGCCGCCGACCGGAGCGGACATCCCGGACAGCGCCGGCGTGCCGGACATCGCCGGAGCCCCGGCCCCGGCGCGCGCCGCACGGAACGCGGCCACCGCGGCGGCCTCGCCGGGCAGTTCCGCGCCGGCGCAGGGCTGCGGTCCGGCCAGCATGTCGAGGGCGGCCCTGAGCCGGGCCTCGGCTTCGCGGGCGCTCCGGTCGCCGCCAGGTACGGCCTGGCCGCCGCTCAGCACTCGTTCCGCCGCGGCCCGGTCCAGCCACCTGTTGCGCTCGTCGGCCATCACATGTCCTTCTGCGTCCGCCAACGTGAATGCGTCACACCGGTTTGCTGTACGAGACCAGCGCCCCGGCCGCGTTGCGCGGGCACCGCGTCGAGATCCCTCCCGCCCCCGCCGTCCCGCGCCTGGCCACCGGCATTATGGCCGACCGGCTCCGCCGCGTCCGCGCCCGGATCCGACTCCGGCGCGAAGCCGCCCTCCGCGCCGAGCATCTCGGCCAGTTTCTTCAGGCCCCGATGGGCAGCGGTGCGTACGGCCCCGGGCCGCTTGCCCAGGGTCTCGGCCGCGCTCTTCGCGTCGAGGCCGACCACGACCCGGAGCACCACGGCCTCGGCCTGGTCCTGCGGAAGCCGGGCGATCAATGCCATGGCCTGGCCCGTCGACAGGGCCTCCATCGCCTGGTCGGCGGTGTCGCTGTCGGCGGCGCGGCCCGTCAGCTCGGTCTCGTCCCCGCCGATGGCGGGACGGCGTCCGCGCATGCGGATGTGGTCGAGCGCACGGTTGCGCCCGATGCGGGCGGCCCAGCCGCGGAAGCGGTCGGCGTCGCCGGTGAAGGAGTCGAGGTCGCGGGCGATCTGCAGCCACGCCTCCGAGGTCACGTCCTCCGCGTCGCCGTCTCCGACGAGCGTGCGTACGTAACCGAGCAGGCGCGGGTGCACGGCGCGGTACACAGCACGGAACGCGCTCTCGTCGCCGCCCTGTGCCGCGAGCACCGCGGCGGTCAGCTCCGCGTCGTCCCCCAGCAAAGTCCCCAACCGTTTCACTGTCCTGTACCTGTGGCGCAAATCAGCACGTTACGGCTTTCAAGTACCTTCGTCCACGAGTTGTACGGGGAGCAACCAATCGTGCGCGAAGCGGGGTGTGACACAAAACGCACTCGCGGCGCTGTCAGGGGTACGGGCTTGTCGCACGAGCCCGTACGGACGGCGACCGGGGCCTCTCCTGTGGGGGGTGGCGGCCTCGGTCGTCTTCCTCTCTCCCCCACCCGGCCGTTCCCGCGCCACGCCCGTCATCCTTTCGGCTCACTTCCGGGTGAAAACCTCGGATCGGTACGACACACCCGGCCCGGCGTCGCTAGCGTGGCGGTACACCCGCGCCACGCCCCGAGGAGCCCCCCGCTGTCCAGCCACCTTCCGGCACAGGCCCGCGGCAGCTCCGATCCCTCCCACGGCTCCGGACTGGCGCGGTTCAACGCCCTCTCCCCCGAGGCCGCCGAGGCCGTGCTGCTGCACTGCTGCGGAAGCCGGCGCTGGGCGCAGCGGGTGGCCGCGCACCGACCGTACCCGGATCCGGGCGCACTGCTGGCCGCCGCCGACGAGGCCTCGTACGACCTCTCCCAGGCGGACCTGAGCGAGGCGCTGGCCTCGGAGTTCCCGGTGGAGCTGGACCACGGGGCCTCCTACGCCGCACTCCTGGCGCTCGACGCCGCGCACGCCGAGTACGAGCGCAACTTCGGCCACGTCTTCGTGATCTGCCTGGACGGGCACCCCCCGGAGGAGCAGGCGGACCAGCTGCTCGCGGCGATCCGGCGGCGGATGGAGCTGGAGGCGGACGAGGAGCGGTCGATCTCGGCGGACGAGCTGCGCCGCCTCGCCCAGGTGCGGCTCGCCGACCTGACATATTGGCTGACCTCCCAGGACGGGGTAAACACCGAGGATTCAGGGCTATTCGCCCCTGTGGGATAGTCCGTCCGTGCCTGTTTGATCACACCGATGGACCCGGCGCAAGGGAACCGACAAAGCGTCGCTACGATGTCCGGGGCCGGAGGACCGTACCCGGCCGGGCCCGACCGACAAAGAAGCCGGCTGGCCCCCGCCCCGCTTCCGGAGGGTTTTCCGTGCCGGCTGGAACGTTGTACCGCGGCCGGGAAGGAATGTGGTCCTGGGTGGCTCATCGAGTCACCGGCGTCCTCATCTTCTTCTTCCTGTTCGTACACGTCCTCGACACCGCTCTCGTCCGCGTCTCCCCCGAGGCGTACGACGATGTCGTGGCTACCTACAAGACTCCGATCGTCGCGCTGCTGGAGTACGGCCTCGTGGCCGCCATCCTCTTCCACGCGCTGAACGGTCTCCGTGTGATCGCCGTGGACTTCTGGTCCAAGGGCCCCCGCCTCCAGAAGCAGATGCTCTGGGGCGTCGTGATCGTCTGGATCATCCTGATGATCGGGGCCCTGTACCCCGTCCTGGGCCACGCAGCTGCCGAACTGTTCGGGAAGTGACACCCATGTCTTCTGACACTTCTTCCGCCCAGGCCATCGGCGACGTGGAGGGCGTAAGCCTCTACGACGTCGACAACCCGGCGCCGTACATCGAGGCCCCGCGCAAGCGCACGGGCAAGACGCCCCGCTCGACCCGCGGCAACTTCGAGATGGCCGCCTGGCTGTTCATGCGCCTCTCGGGCATCGTGCTCGTCGTCCTCGTCATCGGCCACCTGCTGATCCAGCTGGTGCTGGACGGCGGCGTCTCCAAGATCGGCTTCGCCTTCGTGGCCGGCCGCTGGGCGTCCCCGTTCTGGCAGGTCTGGGACCTGCTGATGCTGTGGCTCGCCATGCTGCACGGGGCCAACGGCCTGCGCACGGTCATCAACGACTACGCGGAGCGCGCCAACACGCGGCTGTGGCTGAAGGGCCTGCTCTACACCGCCACGGTGTTCACCATCCTTCTGGGCACGCTGGTGATCTTCACCTTCGACCCGAACATCCGCTAGGCAACGGGGCTGAGGCGAAACAAGATGAAGATCCACAAGTACGACACCGTCATCGTCGGCGCAGGTGGCGCGGGCATGCGTGCCGCCATCGAGTCGACGAAGCGCAGCCGCACCGCCGTGCTGACGAAGCTGTACCCCACCCGCTCCCACACGGGCGCCGCGCAGGGCGGCATGGCCGCCGCGCTGGCGAACGTGGAGGAGGACAACTGGGAGTGGCACACCTTCGACACGGTCAAGGGCGGTGACTACCTGGTCGACCAGGACGCCGCCGAGATCCTGGCGAAGGAGGCCATCGACGCCGTCCTCGACCTGGAGAAGATGGGCCTGCCGTTCAACCGCACCCCGGACGGCACCATCGACCAGCGCCGCTTCGGCGGCCACTCGCGCAACCACGGCGAGGCGCCGGTCCGCCGGTCCTGCTACGCCGCGGACCGCACCGGCCACATGATCCTCCAGACGCTGTACCAGAACTGCGTCAAGGAGGGCGTGGAGTTCTTCAACGAGTTCTACGTCCTGGACCAGCTCCTCGTCGAGGAGGACGGCGTCAAGAAGTCGGCCGGTGTGGTCGCGTACGAGCTCGCCACCGGCGAGATCCACGTGTTCCAGGCGAAGGCCGTCATCTACGCCTCCGGCGGCACCGGCAAGTTCTTCAAGGTGACCTCCAACGCGCACACCCTCACGGGTGACGGCCAGGCGGCCTGCTACCGCCGCGGCCTGCCGCTCGAGGACATGGAGTTCTTCCAGTTCCACCCGACGGGCATCTGGCGCATGGGCATCCTGCTGACGGAGGGCGCCCGCGGTGAGGGCGGCATCCTCCGCAACAAGGACGGCGAGCGCTTCATGGAGAAGTACGCGCCGGTCATGAAGGACCTCGCGTCCCGTGACGTCGTCTCGCGCTCCATCTACACCGAGATCCGCGAGGGCCGCGGCTGCGGTCCGGCCGGCGACCACGTGTACCTGGACCTGACGCACCTTCCGCCGGAGCAGCTCGACGCGAAGCTCCCGGACATCACCGAGTTCGCGCGCACCTACCTGGGCATCGAGCCGTACACGGACCCGATCCCGATCCAGCCCACCGCGCACTACGCCATGGGCGGCATCCCGACGAACGTCGAGGGTGAGGTCCTGGCGGACAACACCACCGTCGTCCCGGGCCTGTACGCGGCCGGCGAGGTCGCCTGCGTCTCCGTGCACGGCGCCAACCGCCTCGGCACCAACTCGCTGCTGGACATCAACGTGTTCGGCAAGCGCTCGGGCATCGCCGCGGCGAAGTACTCGCAGGAGAACGACTACGTCGAGCTCCCCGAGAACCCGGCGCAGCAGGTCATCGACCTCGTCGAGCACCTGCGCAACTCCACGGGCAAGGAGCGGGTCGCCGACCTGCGCCTGGAGCTCCAGGAGACGATGGACGCCTGCGTGATGGTGTTCCGTACGGAGCAGACCATCAAGACCGCGGTCGAGAAGATCGCGGAGCTGCGCGAGCGCTACAAGAACGTGTCCGTCCAGGACAAGGGCAAGCGCTTCAACACGGACCTGCTGGAAGCCATCGAGCTGGGCAACCTGCTCGACCTGGCCGAGGTCATGGCCGTGTCCGCGCTCGCGCGCAAGGAGTCCCGCGGCGGTCACTACCGCGAGGACTACCCGAACCGCGACGACGTCAACTTCATGCGCCACACCATGGCGTACCGCGAGGTCGGAGCCGATGGCTCGGACTCGGTCCGGCTCGACTACAAGCCGGTCGTGACGACCCGCTACCAGCCGATGGAGCGTAAGTACTGATGGCTACCCCCACCCTGGAAAAGATGGAAGAGGCGGCCGCGGCCTCCCCGTACATCACGGTCACCTTCCGGATCCGCCGCTTCAACCCCGAGATCTCGGACGAGGCGCAGTGGCAGGACTTCCAGATCGAGATCGACCCGAAGGAGCGCGTGCTCGACGGTCTCCACAAGATCAAGTGGGACCTCGACGGCACGCTGACCTTCCGCCGGTCGTGCGCGCACGGCATCTGCGGCTCCGACGCGATGCGGATCAACGGCAAGAACAGGCTCGCCTGCAAGACGCTGATCAAGGACATCAACCCGGAGAAGCCGATCACGGTCGAGGCCATCAAGGGCCTCACGGTGATGAAGGACCTTGTCGTCGACATGGAGCCCTTCTTCCAGGCGTACCGCGACGTCATGCCGTTCCTCGTCACCAAGGGGAACGAGCCGACGCGCGAGCGCCTGCAGTCGGCGGAGGACCGCGAGCGGTTCGACGACACCACGAAGTGCATCCTGTGCGCGGCGTGCACCTCGTCGTGCCCGGTGTTCTGGAACGACGGGCAGTACTTCGGCCCGGCGGCGATCGTCAACGCGCACCGCTTCATCTTCGACTCGCGTGACGAGGCCGGCGAGCAGCGCCTGGAGATCCTGAACGACAAGGACGGCGTGTGGCGCTGCCGCACGACCTTCAACTGCACCGACGCGTGCCCCCGCGGCATCGAGGTCACGAAGGCGATCCAGGAAGTCAAGCGCGCCCTGATCACGCGCCGCTTCTGATTCCCGACGCGGCCGCGCTCGTACGAGGGCCCCGCTCCCCGGTTTTCCACCGGAGGGCGGGGCCCTCGCCCGTTCGGGTGAGCACGCGGCTTCCGGCCGCGGGGCCCGTACCCGTCCTACGATGATGCTCTCGACAGCAGCCCACGGGAGGCACGTGATGTCCGCAGCACCCGCTGAGCGTCCCCACAGTGAATGGCCACTGATCGATCTGGCCAACGAGATCGTGGATCGGCGCCCGGGGTACCGAGTCGAGATCATCGGAGGGCAGATCCTCGTGTCCCCACCGGCAGACGGCAACCACGCCGAGGCCCTGACCGACCTCATGGTTCCGTTCCTCACGGTGGGACTGCACGGCCCGGAGTCGAGGGTGGTGCAGGCCGTCGGCATTTGGCTCCCCGACGGTCGTGAGGACTATGCGATCCCCGATCTCTCCCTGGTGGACGCCGACTTCCGGGACCACCTCGTCCAGAACAACTGCTACGACCCCGTCGCCTTCCGCCTGGTCCTGGAGGTCACCTCCAGCAACCACCAGACCGATTTGCGGACCAAGGCCACCGCCTACGCCAACGCCAAGGTCCCCGTTTACGTGATCGTGGATCGCCGGCACAACCGCCTGCACGTCCTCACCGATCCGGTCCAGGACGAGTACGCCACCCACCGCGTCCACGCCGCCGGGGAGCTCGTCACCCTGCCCGAGTCGGTCGGCGCCAAGGTGACCCTGGACGTCGAGGCCGTCCTCGCGGCGGCGCGGCGCAAACCCGAGAGCGAATAGGCGGCTGCTCCGACCGGGGTACTCGGGTGGGGGTGGCTGTGGAAAGATCGAGCGCATGAGCGAGCAGCAGCCGAATCCGTACTCAGGTGACAACGGGGCCCCAGGGGGCCCGGGTTATGGATATCCGCAGGGATATCCGGCGACTCCGGGGGCTCCCGGTTACGGGTACCCGGCCACTCCGCCCGCGCCCGGTTACCAGCCGACCGTCGGCGGCGCCGGCATTCCGGCCCCCGGGCTGCCCCCGGTGATGCCGCCCGCGCAGCCCCAGGCGTACGGCGGCGGGTCCGGGTTCGCCCTCGGCGACATCACCATCGCCGGGGACCAGATCATGACCCCCTCGGGCCCGATGCCGCTCAAGGGCGCCATGTGGAACGCCTCGGACCTCTCGCGCACCGAGACGAAGATCCCGGCCCACGCCATCGTGCTCGCGGTGATCTTCTTCCTGTTCTGCCTGCTCGGTCTGCTCTTCCTCCTCATGAAGGAGAAGACCACCACCGGCTACGTCCAGGTCACCGTCACCAGCGGCGGCCGGCACCACTCCACGATGATCCCGGCGGTCGACGCGAGCACGTACCCCTGGGTCATGAACCAGATCAACTACGCCCGCTCGCTCAGCATCTGACCATGCCCCCGTGAACCCCCTCCTCGCGCACGACGTTGGCCGGCCCGGCGGCCGTCGCGCCCTACCGCGACGAGGACGACGTACTGGACCTGCTGGACTCCCTGGGCATCGGACGGGCCGCCTTCGTCGGGTCCTCCTACGGTGGCCGCGTCGCGCTCGGGATCGCGTCGCGGCATCAGGAGCGGGTGGCCGCGCCGGTCCGCACGATGCAGCGCCGGATCTTCGAGGCGGCCCGGCTCCCGGCCGCCGGCCACGAACTCCCGGAGCGCGAGAGCGACCTCGGGGCGGTCACGGCCCCGACCCTCGTGATCGGCGGCGCCCACGACGTCGAGGACTTCCGCATCCTCGCCGCCGGCCTCCCCGACCGCGTCCCCGGCGCCCGCCACACGGAACTCCGCTGACCTTGCTCGAAGAGGCCAACAGACTCATCGAGCAGAACCCTGGCTACCGCGTCGAGATCATCGGAGGCCAGCTCACTGCGACGCCGCCTGCGGACATCCCCCACTCCAGGGTGCTGAACAAGATCACCCGACCGCTCGTCGCCGCGGGCCTGGACGACGGAGAGACAGAGGTGCATCAGGGGATCGGGCTGTGGCTGCCGGAGGGGCCGGAGGACTACGCCATCCCCGACCTCGTCGTCGTCGATGCCGACAGCGACGGGCACCTCGTCAGGAACAACTGCTACGACCCGGTCGTGTTCCGCCTCGTCCTCGAGGTGACGTCCAGCAATTTCAACACCGACCTGCGCTTCAAGGTCGGCGCGTACGCGCAGGCCATGATCCCGATCTACGTGATCGTCAACCGGAAGCACCAGCGGGTGCACGTGCTCACCGAGCCGGCAGGGGGCGAGTGCGGGAGCCACCGCGTGTACGCGGCCGGCGAGCTGGCCAGCCTGCCCGACAGCCTCGGCGCCAAGGTCACGCTCGACGTCGGGGAGCTGCTGGCCGCCGGCCGGCCGCAGCCGGGGAAGCCCGGGACGCCACGGGAGACCGAGGGCGGGTAAGCGGCGGCGGGGCGTGTCGACAGGGGGGCCCGGGCGCGGGAACATGCCCCCGTGACGAGGCACTCGTACTCCACGACCCACTGTCCGGACCGGAGTTCACCTCACCTCGGGCGGCGGGGTTTCCTCACCGCCCTGGGGACCGCCGCGGCCACCTTCGCCACCGGGGTCCCCGCCCACGCCACCGAGCACGCGCGCGACGCCGCCTCCGCCGTCGAGTACGTCGACGTCCAGCTCCTCAACATCACCGACCTGCACGGCTACCTCCAGGCCGCCCCCGGCACCAACGCCACCATCAGCGGGAACGGTTCACAGAAGTACACCGTCGGGGGCGTGGCCCACATGGCCGCCCACCTCGCCCGCCTCCGGGCCGGCCGCGCCAACTCGTTCTTCTTCACCCCCGGAGACGCCTTCTCCGGCTGGGAGTTCGACGCCGCCGCCTTCGCCGACGAGCCCACCATCGAGGCACTGAACCGGATGGGCCTCGACTTCGCGACCGCCGGGAACCACGAGTTCGACAAGTCCCCGGCCTTCCTCCAGCGGCACATGGAGCAGGGGGTCGCCTTCCCCGTCGAGGGGCGCGACGCCACGTTCACGGACTCCTCCGGCACCCGCTTCCACGGCGCCGCGTTCCGCTTCCACAGCGCCAACGTGGTGCGCTCCGCCGACCGCACCAGCACCGTCCTGCCCGCCTACAACATCGAGACGGTACGGACGGCCGCGGGCCAGGAGCTGCGGATCGGGTTCATCCACCTCACCGCCCTCGGCACCGAGCTCTTCCCCTGCTCCTACCAGCCCGGCCTCGCGACCCTCGCCGAGGTCGCCACCGCCGACCGGTGCGCGGCCGAGCTCAAGGCCCAGGGGGTCAACGCGATCGTCCTCAGCATGCACGACGGGGCCGTCGCCGGCGCCGACTTCAACAGCGGAACCGACCCCTCCGGGCCCGCCCTCGACCTGGCGCTGCGCGTCTCCCCCGACATCGACGCCATTGTCACCGGCCACTGGCACACCCGGTTCAACATGATGCTCCCGGACCCGAACGGCGTCCCGCGCCCCTTCGTCGAGGCCGGCTGCTACGGCCAGCTCATCAACGAGATCAACCTCCGCCTCGACCCGGCCACCGGCAAGGTGGTGCGCGAGCTGACGGTCTCCACGAACCACCCCAACACCCGCGACGTCACCCCCGACCCCGCCCTCAAGGAGGTCGTGGACTACTGGGCCGGCCAGGCCGCGGCCCGCGACACCTCCAAGATCGGCAAGCAGACCGGCTCGTTCGTCCGTACGCGCAACGCCGCCGGCGAGAGCACGATGGGCGACCTCGCCGCCGACTGGGCGCTGTGGGCCGGCAGCAGGCCCACCGATCCCGAGAACGACGCCAACGTCCACCCCAACGTCCCGGCCCGGCTGGCCCTGGTCGCCGCGGCCCCGCGCGTCGGCGTGAGCGTGATCGCGGGCGATCTCGTACGGGACGCCGCCTCGGGCGGCGCCGTCACCTTCGGCCGCGCCTGGAGGGCCGTCGGCTTCGGCGACCCGATCGTCAGCGCCACGGTCACCGGGCAGCAGATCCACGACGCGCTGGAGCAGCAGTGGACGACCGCGGCCAGCGGTGAACTGCTCTTCGCGCCGCTGGCCGTCTCCGGGAACGTCCGCTACACCTTCGACACCCTGGGCCGGGTCGGCGACCGGGTGGACCCGGCCGAGGTGTTCGTCGACGGCGTCGCGCTCGACCTCACCGGCACCTACCGCCTCGCCGCCCCCTCGTACACCTTCCTGGCGAACGACGGCTACGGGGCACTGAGCGACTGCCAGGCCCCGTACCGCCACCAGCGCGACTTCGAGAGCTTCGTGGCCTACGTCCGCGAGGCGCAGACCCTCACCCCGGCCCCCCTGAACCGCGTCACCGCCGCCAACACCACCCGCCGCGGCGCCGACACCGGCATCACCCTGGACCGCGGCCCCCTCCTCTACCCCGACGGCAGCCCCCTGCCCCGCCCCGAGGCCGCGATCCTCGCGGCCGACCCCGACCACACCGACCGCGAGGGGCCCCGGCCGCCCTGCTGACCGCAGCGGCTCCGCCGGCGTCGGCGGCCACCGGCACCAAGAAGGCTTGAACCTGTTCAAAAAGAGGTCTACAGTCAGTCCTGCCAACGAGTTGAACACGTTCAAGGGGGCAGAGGCAATGGACCTCACCGTCGTCGCATACGTCATCTACCTGCTCATCAGCATCGGACTGACCGTCTGGGTCGCCCGTACGCTCAGCCGCAACGGCCGCATCTTCATCGCCGACGTCCTGCACGGGAACGAGAAGCTCGCGGACGCCGTGAACCACCTCCTGGTGGTGGGGTTCTACCTCGTCAACATCGGCTTCGTGACGCTCTACCTGCGCTCGGACGTCGGCATCGACTCGGCCCGCCAACTCTTCGAGGCCCTGTCGGTCAAGCTGGGCGTCGTCCTGCTCGTCCTCGGCGTCATGCACCTCGGCAACGTCTGGGTGCTGAACAAGATGCGCCGCCGCGGGATCATGGAGCGCCAGCAGACCCCGCCCGTCGCCCCGCAGGGGTGGACCGCTCCGGCCGGGGCCTGAGCGATGACGACGGCCACGACGGCCACCACGGCCGCGACGGCGCGGGCGACCCGGCACCTGACCGTGCTCTACGACGCCGACTGTCCGCTCTGCGTCCACATCCGGCACTGGCTCCTCGGGCAGCGCTGGCTGGTGCCGCTCCGGCTGATCCCGGCCGGGTCCTTCGCGGCGCGGGGGAAGTTCCCGCAGCTCGACCACGCGTCGACGCTCCGCGAGATCACCGTCATCGGGGACGCGGGGCAGGTGTGGACCGGGACCGACGCCTTCATCGTCTGTCTGTGGGCGCTGGCGGAGCACCGGCCGAAGGCGAACTGGCTCGCCACCGCGGCGGGCCGGCCCTTCGCCCGGGCGGCCATGTACACGGCCTCCGCGTGGCGCCAGGCCGTGCGGACCGAGCCCGGCGCGGAGAGCGAAGCGGAGCCGGAGACCCCGGCCTGTGGCGACCACTGCTCCGTACCCGGCTAGGCTCGTACACCGTGACTGATCAGAAGGCTCCCAAGAGCGAGCAGACCCGCACGCTCATCCTCGAAACCGCGCTCCGCCTCTTCCAGGAGCGCGGCTTCGACAAGACGACCATGCGGGCCATCGCCAAGGAGGCAGGGGTCTCGGTCGGCAACGCCTACTACTACTTCGAGTCGAAGGAACACCTGGTCCAGGGGTTCTACGACCGGATCGGCGCCGCGCACCTGGCCGCGGTCCGGCCGATCCTGGACAGCGAGACCGATCTGCAGAAGCGGCTCGCGGGCGTGCTGACGAGCTGGCTCGACATCGCGGCGCCGTACCACGAGTTCGCCTCGCAGTTCTTCAAGAACGCCGCGGACCCGGAGAGTCCGCTCAGCCCCTTCTCCCCGGAGTCGGAGCCGGCCCGCAAGCAGGCCATCGACATGCACCGCGAGGTGCTGGCGGGCGCGAAGACCAAGGTCCCGGCCGAACTGGCCGACGTACTGCCGGAGCTGATGTGGCTCTCGCAGATGGGACTCGTCCTGTACTGGGTCTTCGACCGGTCCCCGAACAGCGAGAAGACGCGGCGGCTCGCCGAGCGCGGCGCGCAGCTGACGACGCGGGGCATCGTCCTGGCCCGGTTCCGGGTGCTGCGGCCGCTGGTGCGCGAGGTCCACGAGCTGTTCGCGGACTTCCTGCCGGGGATGGCGCAGACGGTGGTGTCGAAGAAGAAGCGGGCATCCGACCCGGATGCCGACTTCGACCCCTCGGCGGGCGGACCGGCTACAGCCAGTTGAGCTCCCACAGGCGCCAGACACCGGTCCCGTCGGAGAGGTACTGGGCTCCGGAGACGGCGTCGCGGGACATCACGTAGTCCTTCTTCTGCCAGATGGGCAGCATCGGGACGTGCTGGGAGACCAGCTTCTGGAGCTCGCGGAAGTCGGCGGCGGCCTGGCCGCGGTCCGAGAAGGACTGGGTCCGGGCGATGAGGGAGTCGATCCCCTTGTCGGAGAAGCCGTTGTTCATGCTGGAGTCGGCGCCGACGAGCGGGGCGAGGAAGTTGTCCGCGTCCGGGAAGTCGGCGATCCAGCCGATGGTGTAGGCGTCGAACTCGCCGGCCGCGTACGCCTTCTGGAAGTCGGCCCACTGGTCGACGGCCTTGATCTTGATCTGGAAGAGGCCGGTGGCCGTGAGCTGCTTCGCGATCTCGTCGGCCTCCGCGACGTTCGGGCCGCGGGTGTTCACGCCGAGGGTGATGGAGACCGGGGCGGTGATCCCGGCGTCCTTGAGCAGCTTCTTCGCGGCCGCGCCGTTGGGCGAGGGGTACGTGTCGAAGAACGGGGTGCTGTGCGAGGAGATGCCGGCCGGGACGAGGGAGTAGAGCGGGGTCACCGTGGAGCGGTGGATCTCGCCGGCCACCTTGGAGCGGTCGATGACGGCGGCGATCGCCTGGCGCACGGCGAGCGGCGCGGTCGTGGACCCGGGGCGGACGTTGAAGACCATGCTGCGGGTCTCGGAACCGCCGGAGGCCTGGTACTTGGTGTCCTTCAGGCCCGGATTGAGGCCCGCGAGCACCTCCGGCGGCATGTCGCGGTGGGCGACCTCGACCTGGTGCTCGGTCCAGGCCTGGTTGAGCTGCGCCGAGTCCTTGTAGTACCGGACGGTGACGGCCGTCTTGGCCGGCTGCTTGGACTGGCCGCGGTAGGCCGGGTTGGGCTTCAGCTCGGCACTGGTGCCGGCCTGGTACGCGCCGAGGGTGAAGGGGCCGGAGCCGTCGACCCTGCCGTCCTGGCGGAGCGAGTTCGCCGGGTACTTCTCCTTGTCGACGATCGAGGCGGCGCCCGTCGCGATCTTGAAGGGGAAGGTGGCGTCGGGCGCGGAGAGCGTGAAGGTGACGGTGCGGCCGTCCGCCTTGACCGACTGCAGCGTGTTGAACAGGGGCGCCGGTCCCTGGTCGGAGTTGATCGCCTTGATCCGGTCGAAGGAGTGCTTGACGTCCTCGGCGGTGATGGCGCGCCCGTTCGAGAACTTCAGGTCGGGGCGGAGCTCGCACTGGTACGTGGTGAGCTGCGCGCCGGTGAACTTGCAGGCGGAGGCCGCGTCCGGGACCGGGGTGTCGGAGCCGGTCTTGATGGTCAGCAGCGACTGGTAGACGTTGCTGAACAGGGCCCAGGAGCCCGCGTCGTACGCCCCGGCGGGGTCGAGGGACGAGACCACGTCGCTCGTCCCGACCCGCAGGGCGGTCCCGCTGCCGCGGCCCTCCTCCGGAAGCAGCTGCCAGGCGCCGACGCCGGCCGCGCCGATCACCAGCCCCGCCGCGATGACCTTCGTGCGGACAGACTTCACCCTTGACCCCACCCCACCCATGAAAATGCCATGGTTTGACTCGCTCACCGGATCCCCATGTCCGATTAACGGTCATCCCATCACGGAATTTCAGCCTCGGGAAGGCCGGTTCACGGCGGGTCGTTACCGGTTGCGCCCGGTCACGCCTGGTATGAGGCGAGTTCGACGACCGTGATGTCGGACGGGGCCCCGACCCGGACCGGCGGCCCCCAGGCGCCGGCGCCGCGCGAGACGTAGAGCTGGGTGTCGCCGTAGCGCTCCAGCCCGGCGACGGTGGGGTTGGCGAGCTCGGCCAGGTAGTTGCCGGGCCAGAGCTGGCCGCCGTGCGTGTGGCCCGAGAGCTGGAGGTCGACCCCGTGGCGGACCGCGTCGTGGATGACGATCGGCTGGTGGGCCATGAGCACGGCGGTGCGGGACGGGTCGCGGTCCCCGAGGGCGGCCGTGAAGTCCGGGCCGTGGCCCTCCGTCTCGCCCGCCACGTCGTTGACGCCGGCGAGGTCGAAGTACGGCAGGGAGCGGCGGGCGTTCTCCAGGGGGGTGAGGCCGAGCTCGCGGACGTGGTCGACCCACTGTCCGGCGCCGGAGAAGTACTCGTGGTTGCCGGTGACGAAGTACGAGCCGTGGCGGGCGGAGAGCCGGCGCAGGGGCTCGGCGGCGCTGCCGAGGTCGTGGACGCTGCCGTCGACGAGGTCGCCGACGACGGCGATGAGGTCGGGCTGCGTGCGGTTGATCGTCTCGACGATGCGGGTGGTGTGGGCGCGGCCGAGGACGGGGCCGAGGTGGATGTCGCTGACGACGGCGATGCGGAAGCCGTGCGCCGCGCGGGGCAGTTTCGCCAACGGGACGTGGACCCGCTTGACGCGGGGGCCGCGGAGGACCCCGTAGGTGCCGTGGGCGACGGTGCCGGTGGCCGCGAGGGCGGCCGCGCCGCCGACCGCTCGCGCGACGAACTGGCGGCGGGTCGCCCCGGCGGGGTTGGCCCGGTCCGGCTCGGCCGCTTCGGCCGGGGCCCGCGTCGGCGCGGCCGGGGAGGCCGGGTCGGTGGCGGGGGTGCCGGGGTCGGTGGCGGGCGTGGCGGCCGGGGCAGGGGCGCCGGCCGGGACGGGGGTGTCGGGGGTGCCGGCCGGGGCAGGGGCGCTGGCATGCGCCGTACGCGGCTGCCGGCGGAGCAGGAACGCCCGGACGGGCTCCGCGAGGAGCATCGCCAGGCTCAGGTACAGCAGGACCGCGAGCCACATGTAACCCGGCCAGGCCACCGACTGTTGGAGCCAGAAGGGGGCCCCCGCGCGGCCCGAGACGAGGGCGGCCAGCGAGAGGAGCGGCAGCGTGAAGGCGAGGGTGGTGCCGATGCGGCGCGCCGTGCCGCCCGGACCCGTCGTATCGCGGACCAGGCGGACCCACAGCCAGCGGTGGACCAGCACCAGCAGGGCCAGGACCACCAGCGCGATCACCGCGAAGAGCAGGATCTTCACGCGTCCGGACCCCGGCGTGATTCACGCCGCAGCGCGAGGACTCCGCGCAACCCGATCACACCAACGGCCGTCCCCAGGAGAAAGGAGGCGATGGCCAGGAGAAGGTGTACCCAGAAGTAGGCCGTCGGCTCGCCCGCCGCGTCGAATGCCAGACCACTGGCGTCCTTCCACAGGTTCCGGACGAAAGTTGCCCAGATGAACCAGCTCCACACTCCGAAGGCGAGCAGGAACCAGGAGACGGCGCGGCTGAGTTTCATGCCCCAAGTATCGGTTCGGTCCCCGGGACGGACGCGTCGGGGTGGGCTGTACCGGCGGTGGTTCGGCCATGTTGGCCGGTCCCTGGCGGCGGAGAGCCGATCGGGATGTACTTTCACCTGCGTGTCTGCAAAGAAGACCGCGCTGACGGTCCTTTCCGCCGGGCTGCTCGTCCCCGCGATGCTCGTGGTGCCCGCGCACGCCGCGCCCACCCCGCCGCCGGACGGGAAGGGACAGCCGCCCAAGGCTCCGGCCGCGGCCGCGCCGCCGGCGTCGATGTCCACCGTCGGCGGGAGCCTCCTCGGCAAGCCGGGGGTGCAGGTCAACCCGCTCGCCGGGGCCCCCGCCCTGCCGACGAGTCTGACGGGGCGTTCGTGGATCGTGGCCGACGCCGACACCGGCGAGGTGCTGGCCGCCAACAACGCGCACTGGCGGCTGCCCCCGGCGTCCACCCTGAAGATGCTCTTCGCGGACACGGTGCTGCCGAGCCTCCCGAAGGACCAGGTCCACAAGGTCACCGAGCAGGAGATGGAGGGCGTCGGCGCGGGCTCCAGCCTGGTCGGCGTCAAGGAGGACCACGAGTACTCGGTGCACGACCTGTGGCTCGGGGTGTTCCTGCGCTCCGGCAACGACGCCGTGCACGTGCTGGCCGCCATGAACGGCGGCATCGACAAGACCGTCAAGGACATGCAGGCGCACGCCGAGGAGCTCCAGGCCCTCGACACGCACGTGGTGTCCCCGGACGGGTACGACGCCCCCGAGCAGGTGTCGAGCGCGTACGACCTCACCCTCATCGCCCGCTCCGGGCTGCAGAAGCAGGACTTCCGGGAGTACTGCGGGACGGCGGAGGCGAAGTTCCCGGGACGCCAGGAGGCCGGGAAGCCGCGGGAGTACTTCGAGATCCAGAACACCAACCGGCTGATGACGGGCTCCGGCGGGCTCTCCCCGTACAAGGGCATCGCGGGGGTGAAGAACGGCAACACGACCATGGCCGGGTCGACCTTCACCGGCGCGGCGCAGCAGGGCAACAAGAAGCTCCTGGTCACGGTGATGAACCCGGCCGCGGGCGGGCTGAACTCGGTCTACGAGGAGACCGCCGACCTCTTCGACTGGGGCTTCGCGGCGATCGGCAAGGTCAAGCCGGTGGGCGAGCTGGTCCCGCCGAAGAGCGCGGACACCTCCTCGCTGGGCTCCCCCGCCCAGTCGCACGAGCACGACTCGTCGGCGGCCGGCGCGGGCGCGGGCGGAGGTGTCGGCACCGCGCTCGGGGTGGCGGGCGGGGCGCTGGCCGTGATCGCGGGCGGGGCGTACGCGGTTAACCGGCGCTGGCCGCGCAGTCCGCGCGGCCGCCGCAGCGGCGGCGCCGGCGGCGGCGGGGACCAGGTGTCCTAGGCCTCCGTGGTCCCCGTGGCCTCCGGTTTCCCCGTGGTCCCCGTGGTCCCCGTGTTCGCGGGGGCCTCGGGCTCCTCCGCGTCCTGCGCGCCGTCGCCGTCCGCGTCGGCGCCGGTGGCCGTCCAGGCGGAGCAGAACAGCAGCAGCTTCGCCATCAGGTTGATCCAGATCAGCAGGGCGACGGGCACGCCGAAGGCCCCGTACATGCTCTTCGCGGCGACCCCGCGCATATAGCCGCTGAGCAGCAGTTTCAGCAGCTCGAAGCCGGCCGCGCCGAGGAGGGCGGCCTGGACGAGGCGGCGGCGCGGCGGTTCGACGCCGGGCAGCAGGGTCAGCACGTACAGCAGCATCAGGAAGGCGGCGAGGACGCCGACGAGGAAGGCTCCGCTGCGCAGGAGCGCGCCGCCCGCGCCCTGCTGCGGCACGCCCAGCCAGGAGCCGAACTTGCCGACCGCGCTGGAGCCGAGGATCGAGGCGGCCGCCGAGGCCAGGCCCACGGCGCCCAGGCCGAAGAGGACGAGCGCGTCCTTCCCCTTGCGGAGGATGGGGTTCCCCTGGTCCTCGTCGTCCTTCTCCCACACCGCGCGCAGGCAGTCCCGCATCGAGCCGACCCACCCGATGCCGGTCACGAGGAGCAGGGCGCCGGCGACGAGCCCGACCGTGCCCGCGTTGGCGACGAGGCCGTTGATGTCGAGCTGGTCGGAGATGCCGGGGACCTGTTCGGCGAGGTTCTTCTGGAGCCGGTCCAGCTGCTCCTTGCTGAGCAGGCTCGCGCCGACGGCGGCGGCCACGGTGAGCAGCGGGAAGAGCGCGAGGAAGCTGATGAAGGTGATCGCGGAGGCGAGCCGGCTCCAGTGCACCCGGTCGAGGCGTTC
Source organism: Streptomyces sp. NPDC001903 (assembly GCF_042891345.1). Classification (NCBI taxonomy): domain Bacteria; kingdom Bacillati; phylum Actinomycetota; class Actinomycetes; order Kitasatosporales; family Streptomycetaceae; genus Streptomyces; species Streptomyces sp. NPDC001903. Next base: position 395,725 of record NZ_JBIASZ010000006.1, on the reverse strand, counting down.
GTAGGAGTGCCAGGCGTGGGTCCGCATCAGGCGGAGCACGAGCGGGCCGATCACCGGGAGTTTCGTCAGCCAGTCCATGGGGTCACGGTAAATGAGGAGACGGAAATAGCCGGGATTGCCGGGTTTGGGCACTACGGTCGTCGATTGTGACTTTTCGCGAAGTGCTTCCGACGGGCTGTTCATTCCCCACTCTGGTCCTACGTACGCTCCGCTTCCACGCCCGCAAGACCCTCGGGCCCCTGCGTCAGGAGCGGCGTACGGCGCCGTCGCCCGCGGCCCCGGCGGCCGGCGCCGCCTCATCGACCGGTGAGCCCAGCTGCGCCGGGACTCCGGCGATCGGGCCCGTGCCGAAAGGGTATTCACGCAGCTTGCGCCAGACCCCGTCCGAGCCCTGCTCGTAGAGTGCGAAACCGGTGCAGGTCCACTGCGCCGCGTAGTCGGCGAGGGTGGCGAACGCCAGGTCCATCGCCTCCTCGGAGATCCCGTGGGCGACCGTGACGTGCGGGTGGTACGGGAACGCCAGCTCCCGGCTGAGCGGCCCGGCCGGGTCGCGGACCAGGCCCTGGAGCCGGGTGCAGCCCGTACCGCCCTCGACGACCTGGACGAAGACGACCGGCGAGAGCGGGCGGAAGGTTCCCGTCCCCTCCAGCCGCATCCCGAAGGGGCCGAAGGCGGCCGCGACCTCGGCCAGGTGGGCCCTGATCTCCGGCAGCCGGTCCGCCTCCACCTCGGTGGGCGGTACGAGGGTGACGTGCGTGGGGATGCCGTGCGCGGCAGCGTCCCCGAAGCCGGCGCGCAGCTGCTGGAGCTGGCTGCCGTACGGCTCCGGGACCGCGATCGAAACGCCGAGCGTTACGGTCCCCACGTATGTCTCCTCCGTCGTTCTGGTGTGTACGGGTCGCGTACGGGTTGCGTACGGGTCCTGCCGACCCAGTGTGGGGCCAGCACCCCCCGGATTGCCAGGGCCTCCGGCGGTCAGTGCTTCGCGGGCACCAGACCGAGGCGGTCGTAGGCCTGTGCCAGGGTCTCGGCGGCGACCGCCCGGGCCTTCTCCGCGCCCTTGGCCAGGATGGAATCCAGGGTCTCCGGGTCGTCCAGGAACTCCTGGGTGCGCTGCTTGAAGGGTGTGACGAAATCGACCATCACGGCCGCCAGGTCGGTCTTCAGCGCGCCGTAGCCCTTGCCCTCGTACGAGGCCTCCAGGGCCGGGATCGACTCGCCCGTGAGGGTGGAGTAGATCGTGAGCAGGTTGCTGACGCCGGGCTTGTTCTCGATGTCGAAGCGGATCTCGGCCTCGGTGTCGGTGACCGCGCTCTTGATCTTCTTCTCGGTGACCTTGGGCTCGTCGAGGAGGTTGATCAGACCCTTGGGCGAGGACGCGGACTTCGACATCTTGATCGACGGGTCCTGGAGGTCGTAGATCTTCGCGACCTCCTTGACGATGTGCGCGGCCGGGAGCGTGAAGGTCCGGCCGTAGCGCTGGTTGAAGCGCTCGGCCAGGTCGCGGGTCAGCTCGATGTGCTGGCGCTGGTCCTCGCCGACCGGGACGGCGTTCGCCTGGTAGAGCAGGATGTCGGCGACCTGGAGGATCGGGTACGTGAACAGGCCGACGCTCGCGCTGTTCACACCGCCCTTGGCCGACTTGTCCTTGAACTGGGTCATCCGGCTGGCCTCGCCGAAGCCGGTGATGCAGTTCATGACCCAGCCGAGCTGTGCGTGCTCGGGGACGTGGCTCTGGATGAAGAGCGTGCAGCGGTCCGGGTCGAGGCCGGCGGCGAGCAGCTGGGCCGCGGAGAGGCGGGTATTGGCGCGCAGATCCTTCGGATCCTGCGGCATGGTGATCGCGTGCAGGTCGACGACCATGTAGAACGCGTCGTGCGTCTCCTGCAGGGCGACGTACTGGCGGATGGCTCCGAGGTAGTTCCCGAGGTGGAACGAGCCGGAGGTGGGCTGGATGCCGGAGAGCGCGCGAGGACGATCAGAAGCCATGGCTTCATTCTCTCAGGTACGGCGGCCCCGCCGGTCCTCACCCGTCCGGAAACCCCCCGGGGCCGCGGCCCCGGGGAGGGGACCGGTCAGGAGAGCGGGAGACCCGGGGCGGGGTGGGCCGCCATCAGGTCCGCGACCTCCGCGCGGATCGCGGCGAGGGCCGGCTCGTCCGACTTCGCGGCCGCGTCCACGGCCCGGGAGATCCACTCCGCCACCAGCGGCATGTGGTCCGTCCCCAGGCCCCGCGAGGTCAGGGACGGCGTGCCGATGCGGATGCCCGACGGGTCGAACGGCTTGCGGGGGTCGAAGGGGACCGTGTTGTAGTTCACGACGATCCCCGCGCGGTCCAGCGCCTTGGCCGCCACCTTCCCCGGCACCCCGCGCGAGGTGAGGTCCATCAGGATCAGGTGGTTGTCCGTACCGCCCGACACCAGGTCGAAGCCCCGGGCCAGCAGGGCCGTGGCCAGGGCCTTGGCATTGGCGACCACCGCGTGCGCGTACGTCACGAACGACGGCTGCGCCGCCTCGTGCAGGGCCACCGCGATGCCCGCCGTCGTCTGGTTGTGCGGACCGCCCTGGAGGCCCGGGAAGACCGCCTTGTCGATGGCCTTCGCGTGCTCCTCCTTGCACATCAGCATGGCGCCCCGGGGCCCGCGCAGCGTCTTGTGCGTGGTCGTGGAGACCACGTCCACGTGCCCGACCGGCGAGGGGTGCGCCCCGCCCGCGATCAGGCCGGCGATGTGCGCCACGTCCGCGACGAGGACCGAGCCGGCCTCCCGGGCGATCGAGGAGAACGCCTCGAAGTCGATCGTGCGCGGGAGCGCGGTGCCGCCACAGAAGATGATCTTCGGGCGCTCCGCCAGCGCGAGGTCGCGCACGGCGTCGTAGTCGATCAGGCCCGTCCCGGCCGAGACCCCGTACTGCACGCCCCGGAACCACGACCCGGTCGCCGAGACCCCCCAGCCGTGCGTCAGGTGCCCGCCCATCGGCAGGGCCATGCCCATCACCGTGTCGCCCGGCTTCGCGAAGGCCAGGTACACCGCGAGGTTCGCCGGAGAGCCGGAGTACGGCTGGACGTTGGCGTGGTCCACCCCGAACAGGCCCTTGGCCCGCTCGACGGCCAGCGCCTCGACGCGGTCGATGTTCTGCTGGCCCTCGTAGTAGCGGCGGCCCGGGTAGCCCTCGCTGTACTTGTTCTGCAGCACCGTGCCGGAGGCTTCGAGCACGGCGGCGGACACGTAGTTCTCGCTGGGGATCAGGCGCAGGGTCTGCGCCTGCAGGGTCTCCTCGGCGGCGACGAAGGACGCCAGCTCGGGGTCGACGGCGGTCAGGGCGGGGTGGCGGCTCGCACTCATGGCGGCTCCTCCGGGGTCGATGTCAGTTCTCGTCCCCGCGAGGCCCAGGCGAGCGGCCCTGTATGCGGTCGTGCGCGCACGACTCCCCCGGAGTTGGTTCTCCGTACGCCAGTCGCCGTGCGTACCGCTCACCTTAGCGGGCGGTCCACAAGAAAGGTTTCCCCGTCCGGTATACGAGCGACGTATAGCCGTATACAAGGTGACGTGACGCCGGTGACGCCACCCCCGTCGCCTCCATCGCCCCCGTCACCTCCATCCCGCCCGCACCGACGATCGGAGACCCCGTGTCGACCACTGCTGAAGCCCTGCGTTCCGCCGAGGCGCACAGCGCGCACAACTACCACCCGCTGCCCGTCGTCGTGGCGACCGCGGAGGGCGCGTGGATGACGGACGTGGAGGGCCGCCGGTTCCTGGACATGCTCGCGGGCTACTCGGCGCTCAACTTCGGCCACGGCAACCGCCGTCTGCTCGATGCGGCCAAGGCGCAGCTGGAGCGGGTCACCCTCACCTCGCGGGCCTTCCACCACGACCGGTTCGCCGAATTCTGCGGCGAACTCGCCGCGCTGTGCGGCAAGGAGATGGTGCTGCCGATGAACACCGGTGCGGAGGCCGTGGAGACGGCCGTGAAGACCGCTCGCAAGTGGGGCTACGAGGTCAAGGGCGTGCCGGACGGCCAGGCCAAGATCGTGGTCGCGGCCAACAACTTCCACGGCCGTACGACGACCATCGTGAGCTTCTCGACGGACCACGAGGCGCGCGACCACTACGGGCCCTACACCCCCGGGTTCGAGATCGTTCCGTACGGGGACCTCACCGCGCTGGCGGCGGCCGTCACGGCGAACACCGTGGCCGTGCTGCTGGAGCCGATCCAGGGCGAGGCCGGGGTGCTGGTGCCGCCCGCCGGCTACCTGCAGGGCGTACGGGAGCTCACGCGCGAGCGGAACGTCCTGTTCATGGCGGACGAGATCCAGTCGGGCCTCGGCCGGACCGGGAAGACCTTCGCGTGCGAGCACGAGGACGTCGTCCCGGACGTGTACATCCTCGGCAAGGCGCTGGGCGGCGGCGTGGTCCCGGTCTCGGCCGTCGTCGCCGACCGGGACGTGCTCGGGGTGTTCCGGCCCGGCGAGCACGGCTCCACCTTCGGCGGCAACCCGCTGGCCTGCGCGGTCGCCCTGGAGGTGATCGCGATGCTGCGCACCGGCGAGTACCAGCAGCGCGCCGCCGAGCTCGGCGACCACCTGCACCGGGAGCTGAACCTGCTGGTCGGCGGGGGCGCGGTGACGGCCGTACGCGGGCGCGGGCTGTGGGCGGGCGTCGACATCGACCCGGCGCACGGCACCGGCCGGGAGATCTCCGAGGCGCTGATGGAGCGGGGCGTGCTGGTCAAGGACACGCACGGGTCGACGATCCGCATCGCGCCCCCGCTGGTGATCGGCAAGGAGGACCTGGACTGGGGCCTGGACCAGCTGCGCGAGGTGCTGGCCGCGGGCTGACGCGTGCGCCGCGGGCCCGGCCGGCCGTCCGGCCGGGCCCGCGGCGGCGGCGGCGGCGGCGCTACAGGATGACGTGCGGCAGGAAGCGGGCGTACTCGTCCGTCACCGGGCCCGCCGATTCGCGGATGCCCAGACCCGCCGCCTCCTCCTCGACCACCCACGCGCCGAGCACCACGCGGTTGCCGTCGAAGTCGGGCAGCGGGGCCAGCCCCTGGAAGACGTACGTCTCCCCCTCGGCCGGGGTGAAGGGCTCGGCGCCGCCGGCCGGGTGCAGGGTGACCCCCGCGCCCTCGCGGCCCAGCAGCGGCTTCGCCGCGTACCCGGTCGTGTCCGCGAGCTCGCGGGGTCCGTCGAGGTAGGCGGGCAGCAGGTTCGGGTGCTCCGGGAAGAGCTCCCAGAGGATCGCCAGCAGCGCCTTGTTGGACAGCAGCATCTTCCACAGCGGCTCGATCCAGGCGGTGGTCCCGGAGCCGCCGCCGTGGTCGTACGTGCCGAGGACCTGCGGGCCGAAGGCGTCGGTGGCCAGCCATTCCCACGGGTAGAGCTTGAAGCAGCTGCGGATGAAGCCGAGCTTCTGGTCGACGAACCGGCCCGACAGGCTGTCCCAGCCGATCTGTTCGACGGACAGCGCCTCGGTCTCCAGGCCCGCCTGCTCGGCGGTCTCCTGGAGGTAGGCGACGGTCATCAGGTCCTCGCCGAGCTCGTCGGTCTCGGAGTGCGCGAAGTGCAGCGGGCCGGGAGGCAGCAGCTCCGCCTGCCGGCGCCAGGCCTCGACGAGCCGCTCGTGGAGGGAGTTCCACTGGTCGGCGCCCGGGAAGCGCTCCTCCATCCAGAACCACTGCGGACTGGCCGCCTCCACGAGGGAGGTGGGGGTGTCGGCGTTGTACTCCAGCATCTTGGCCGGGCCGCCGGCGCCGTCGTAGCGCAGGTCGAACCGGCCGTAGAGGGAAGGCTGTTCGGCGCGCCGGCGCCAGGACTCGGCGATGAGGGCGGCCAGCTTCGGGTCGGTGATGCCTAGGTCGGCGAAGCGGTCGTGCTCGACGATGTGCGCGGCCGCGGCCAGGCACATGGCGTGCAGCTCCTCGACGACGTTCTCCAGCGCCTCCACCTCGGGGAGCGAGAAGGAGTAGTACGCGCTCTCGTCCCAGTAGGGGCGCAGGGAGTCGTCGGGGAAGCGGGTGAGGGGATAGATCAGCCCCTGTTCCTCGACGGTCTTCTGCCAGTCGGGGCGCGGCTCGATGGTGTGGCGCTGCACGCTGGATCAGCCGCCCGAGGAGCTCTTGTGGCTGCCGCCGATGCCGCCGCGGGTGACGGCGGACTTGTCGAAGCTGCCGCCGCTGACGCGGTTGTTGCTCGCGACGGAGCCGCCGTAGTAGTACGAGCCGCGGCCGCCGCTCTTGCACTCCTTGGTGTTCAGCTTCTCCAGGGTGACGCGGTCCGCGCAGCGCTTGTCGGGCTCGCTGCTGCTGCCGCAGGCCACGAGGGCGGCGGCGAGCAGCCCCATGCCGCCGAGGGCGACGCCGCCGGAGCGCATGCGTCGTCGGGTGGTGGTGTTGTCGCCTGCTCTGCTGCCCGTACTGCTGTCGTCCATGGCGGACAGACTAGAACGGGGCGGCGAACCGATGGAATCCGGCCGTCGAAACCCCCTCACGACCTCCATGATCTAGAGTCTTTTCGTGCTCCTTGGGATGGTTTGCGCACTCGGTGCGGCGGTCTGTTTCGGTACGGCGTCGGTGCTGCAGGCGATGGCCGCGCGGGCGGCGGAGCCGGGGACCGGGTCCGGGGTGGACGCGGCGCTGCTGCTGCGGGCGGCCCGGCAGTGGCGGTACGTGGTGGGCCTGGGCCTGGACGCGGCCGGATTCCTCCTCCAGATCGTGGCGCTGCGGAACATCCCGATCTACACGGTGGGGGCGGCGCTGGCGGCCAGCCTCGCGGTGACGGCGGTGGTCTCGGCGCGGCTGCTGCACGTACCGCTGAGCGGGGCCGAGTGGGGCGCGGTGGGGGCCGTGTGCGCGGGGCTGGCGATGCTGGGGCTGGCCTCGGGCGAGGAGGGCTCGGGGACCGGGTCGTTCGCGCTGCAGCTGGGGCTGCTGGCGGTGGCGGGGCTGGTACTGCTGGTGGGGGCGGTGGCCGGGGGGCTCCCGGACCGCTCGCGGGCGCTGGTCCTGGGCCTGGCGTCGGGGACGGGCTTCGGGGTGGTGGAGGTGGCGGTCCGCCTCATCGACGACGTCTCGCTCGCGGCGTTCGCGAACCCGGCCCTGTACGCGCTGCTGCTGGGCGGGGGCGCCGGGTTCCTGCTGCTCACCTCGGCGCTCCAGCGCGGCTCGGTGACGGCGGCCACGGCGGGCATGGTGCTCGGCGAGACGATCGGCCCGGCGGTGGTGGGCGTGGTCTGGCTCGGCGACCGCACCCGCGAGGGCCTGACCTGGCTGGCGGTCCTCGGCTTCGCGGTGGCGGTGGCCGGTGCCCTGGCGCTGGCCCGCTTCGGCGAACCGCCGGCGACGGCCCCGCCCGCCGCCCCCGGCCCCGCCGCGGCCTGAAGCCGCCCCGCCGAAGGCACCGCCTGGGGGGTGTCCGGAAACCAGCGCCGTGCGCCCGAAGGGCGCTCCCGCGGGGCAGGCGGGACCTTGCGGACACCCCTAGGGGGTGTCCGCGAAGTAGCGCCGTGCGCCCGAAGGGCGCTCCCGCGGCGTCCGGTGCGTGCTCTCGGTGTGCCGGGCGGAAGCCCGTGTACTGGACGTACTCGGGATTTCGCCCGGTGCGCCGAGAGCGCGTGCCGGACGCCGCGGGGCAGGCGGGACTTTGCGGACACGCCCTAGGGCAGAGCGGCCAGCAGGGCGGTCAGCGTCGCCGACCAGGCGCTCGTCGGCGGGGTGCCGTAGCCGACCACCAGGGCCTCCCGCCGCGGGAGTTCCGCGTCCGGGTGGGCGAAGAACGACAGCGGCACCACCGCCAGGTCCTGCCAGGCCGCGGACCGCAGCACCCCCGCCTCCGTCCCCGCCGGGAGGTCCAGCACCGCGTGCAGGCCCGCCGCGATGCCCGACACGGCCACCCGGCCGGAGACGGCCGCGACCAGCTCGTCGCGGCGCCGCCGGTACCGCAGCCGCATGCCGCGCACGTGCCGGTCGTACGCCCCGGACCGGATGAACTCCGCCAGCGTCAGCTGGTCCACCGCGCTCGACGTCCAGTCGGTCCGCCCCTTCGCCGCGACCACCTCGTCCAGCAGCCCCGGCGGCACCACCATCCACCCCATCCGCAGCCCCGGAGCGAGCGACTTGCTCGCCGTACCCAGGTAGACCACCCGGTCCGGGTCCAGCCCCTGGAGCGCGCCCACCGACTGGCCGTCGTAGCGGAACTCCCCGTCGTAGTCGTCCTCCACGATGATCCCGCCCGTGCTCCGGGCCCAGTCGACCGCCGCCGCCCGGCGGGCCGGGGTCAGCGCCGCCCCGGTGGGGAACTGGTGCGCCGGCGTCAGCAGCACCGCCCCGGCGCCGGAGCCCACCGGCCCCGACAGGTCCGGGGTGCGCGCCCCCGCGTCGTCGACCGGGAGCGGCCTGGTCCGCAGCCCCGCCTTGGTCAGGGTCTCCCGGTGCATGTAGAGGCCGTACCCCTCCACCGCCACGTCCCGGACCCGGCGCGCCCGCAGCACCCCCGCCAGCAGCATCAGCGCGTGCGCGAACCCCGCGCACAGCACGATCCGCTCCGGATCCGCGTACACCCCGCGCGCCCGCGCCAGGTACCCGGCGAGCGCCTCCCTCAGCTCCACCCGGCCGCGCGCGTCGACCTGGTACCCGAAGGCGTCGTTCGGCGCTTCCGCCAGGGCCCGGCGGGCCGCCGTCAGCCAGGCCGCGCGCGGGAAGGCGCCCAGGTCCGGGGTGCCGGGCACCAGGCTGTACGAGTGCCGCTTGGGTGCGGGGTGGCGGACCCGGGCGGACCCCGCGGGCCGCAGCGGCCGGGCCCGTTCCGCGACCCGGGTGCCCGAGCCCTGGCGGGCCGTCAGCCAGCCCTCGGCGACCAGCTCGGCGTACGCCTCCGCGACGGTGTTCCGGGCGATCCCGAGGTCCGCGGCGAAGGTCCGCGAGGACGGCAGCCTGGTCCCGGGAGCCAGCCGCCCGCTGCGCGCGGCCTCGCGCAGCGCGTCGACGAGCCCGGCGCGCAGGCCGCGCCCGGCGGAGAGGTCCAGGTGCAGGTCAGCGCCGAAATCGGCAGCGGGACCGGTGCCCGCGCCATTCGCCCCCGCATCGGAATTGGCCCAAGATTCCTTCATGGATATGGACCATACGGGCGGGCCGCCTGCTTCTTAAAGTGGACGCATGACCACCACGTACGAAGACACCACCGCACACGCACCCGAGCACACCCCCCGCATGGGCTGGGCCAAGCACGCACCCGAGGTCTACAAGGCGATCGTGAGCCTGGAGATGGCCGCGAGGAAGGGCCTGGACCCGGCCCTGATCGAACTGGTCAAGATCCGCGCCTCGCAGCTCAACCACTGCGCGTTCTGCCTGGACATGCACACCAAGGACGCTCTCGCCGCCGGCGAGAGCGTCGAGCGGATCATCCAGCTCAGCGCCCTGGAGGAGTCGCGCCACTTCTACACCGAGAAGGAAGTGGCCGCGCTCGAACTGACCGAGGCCGTGACCGTCCTGACCGAGGGATTCGTTCCCGACGAGGTGTACGAGAAGGCGGCGAAGCACTTCGGCGAGAAGGAACTCGCCCACCTGATCGCCGTGATCTCGACGATCAACGTCTGGAACCGCTTCGCGGTCACCACCCGCATGGTCCCGGGCCACTACACCCCGGGCATGTTCAAGTAGCCGGCGGCCGGTCCGGCGGCGTGGCCGCGGCCGGACCGGCGGCCGCCGTCAGTCCGGCCGGAACGAGCCCAGGGCCGCCGCCATGCGCGTGCGGACGGCCTTGGCCTCGGCCACCGGGCCGAAGCCCATGAGCACCCAGCGGCTGCCGTCGGACGCGACGGTCAGCCGCCCGACGGCGTGAATGGTCTCGTTCAGGCCCCCGTCGGGGAGCTCGTAGACGATCTCGCAGCCGGTGGTGTCCCTCGATTCGAGCGAGATCCGCCGGAAGCCGTCCCGGGAGCTCAGCTCCTTGGTGCCCTCGACCAGGACCTCGCACGGGTTGTCGGGGCCGCCGGTCACCCGGAAGACCTGGAGCAGCTTGTCCCGGCCCGTCTCGGGGCGGAACACCGTGCCGGCCGCGGTCCCGCTCTCCGACGAGCTGAGCTGCCAGTCGTCCGGGACCGCGACCTGGAAGCCCGCCCCGGCGCTGCGCAGCACCTTGTACCCGTCGGGCGGGGCCGCCCGGTCCGCCGTCAGGTACGGGGCCGCCAGCGCGGCCCCGCCGACGACCACCGCCACGCCGACGGCGATGCCCAGCCGCAGCCCCCACCGGCGCCCCGCGCGCCGCGCGGGCGGGGTGTCCCGGGGCTCCCCGCCCTCCGGAGCGGCCCACGGGCTGCGCGGCTCGGCGCCCGGCGGATGGCCGCCCGGAGGCTCGGTGCCCGGCGGGTAGGCCGGCATCGGCGGGAGCCCCGGTCCCCCGCCGGGCCCGGGCTCCGCGCGACGCGGCTCCGCACGCCCGGCCCCGGGCTCCGGACGCCCCCGGCGGGGCCGCTCCGGGCCCTGCGGGCGCTCCCACTGCTGCGACTGCGGGTTCCAGCGGGCGGGGCCGCTCCCCGGGGCCACTGATCACCCCCCGAACGAGGTCAGCAGGGCGGCCAGCGCGGTGGCCGCGCTCACCGATTCCACCAGCGGGGCCCACCGTTCCAGCGCCCCGCGCAGCCGGGCGGGCAGGCCCGGCCGGACCTCCTCGCCCGCCGCCTCCAACTCCTCGGCCGCCGAGTCCAGTTCGGCGTCGAGGGCGGTCCTCCCGTCGCTGCGGGGCAGCCGTACGAGGGCCGCGCGCAGGTCTCGTACGGCCTCCAGCAGCTCCTGGGCGCTCGGCCCGGCGGCGCCGGCGTCCGCCCCCGTACCGGCGTGGTTGACCGTGCTGTTGCCGACGTTCGTACCGCCGATGCTGAAGGCGCTTCCCCGTACCTCGCCGATCCGCACCGAGGGCAGCCCGGCGCCTTCGCCTTCGCTATTGGCCACTTCTGCTCTCCTTGCCCGCGCGCACGCGCCCGTCCTTGCGGTCCGACGTGTCCTTGCCCTGGTTCACCGTGCTGTTGTGGCTCACTCCGTTGATGCCGAAGGCGCTGTTGCTCACCGACTGGATGAACACCCCGCCCTCCGCGACGTTGACCGCGCGCTCCGCGAACTCCTCGGTGTGCCAGCCCGCGTCGTGGAGCGCCTGCGTCACCCCGCCGACGATGCGCTCCTGGATCGTCTTCACGTACCGGTCCAGGTCCATCAGCTGGAAGAGCGACGGCTCCTGCTTCGAGGCGAGTTCGCGTACGGACGCGGCCGGTCCCGCCGCGTAGGCGACGCCGTGCCCGGCGGTCGCCAGCCGCCACGGGACCCGGCAGGCCCTGCCGAGGGTGGCGAGGGCGACGCCGAGCGAGCCGGGGGCGTTGCTGAGGGCCAGCAGCGCCTTGGCGACGGGGGTGTTGCGACGGTGGCGCCGGGCGATGTCGTCGGCCCGCTGGAAATCGGGCCGCACCGGCAGCAGCACGTGCGGCGCGACCTCCAGCATCAGCATGCCGCCCTGCGTGTGGACCCGGATGAAGACGGTGATGACGAGGTTCTCGTCCCAGCCGCCGATCCGGACGCGCAGGAAGTGCCGGCGCCGCTCCCCGCCCTCCTCGACCGCCGCGGCGCGGTGCTCGGCGAAGGCCTCCTGCGACACGTCGGCCGCGTCCACGTCGGGCAGTCCGGCGGCTGGCAGGAACACGCACTCGTCGATGACCAGCTCGCGCAGCCGGTCCAGGACGCTCGCCTCCGCATCTTCGGAGCCGCCCGGCGAGGGCACCCGCAGGGCCTCCAGCCTGGGCCGGATCCGCTCGATGATCCCCGCGTTGTCGAGGCGGCGGGCCCCCGCTCCGGCGCGCGGGCGCAGCTCCACCGTCAGCTGCCACGGCAGACGGGGCTGGCCCGCCCCGCAGAACGGGTTGTCGATGTCATACAGGACCACTTGGGCGTGCTGCAGGCGCAGGATCCGGTCCTGGGCCCGGTGGAAGCGCGGGCCCCCGACCGGGTCGGCCTCCCAGTCCGCGTAGTGCTCACGGCTGAGCTTGGAGTTGATGGTGTGCGCGAAGTGCCCGCGCTGGAAGTAGACGAGCAGCGTGACCAGCACCGCGATCAGGATGACCGTCCACGAGTAGGCCTCGCCGTAGCCCTGGCCGATCCGGGGCACCTCCGTGAAGACGCCGAGCGGATCGACCTCCAGGACGTGCCCGAGGTACAGGCCGAGATAGCTCAGGTCCGGGTTGCCCCCGAAGCCCCCGAAGCCCGCGTCGTCCGAGAAGAAGCCGCGGAGCACGCCCCACAGGATCCGGCCGAGGAGGTAGGCGGCGCAGGCGCGCAGGATCCACTCGAAGAACCGGACGCCGCGGCCGGTCCGCTCACGGCGCTTCTTGAGGTGGCCCGCCCCGCTCAGGAGCAGCGCGGGGACGAGCAGGAAGAGGAAGAACGCGCGGGTGAGGAGGAGGCCGAGCACCCACACCGCGACGATCCCCGCCGACCAGGCCACTTCGGTGCGCAGCGCGCGCAGGGCGTGGGCGAGGACGCGGGCGGCGTCGAACCCGTAGGAGGGCGCGGGGAACCGTTCCTCGTGGACGTACAGCTCCTCGATCACCCGGTCGCGGTAGGCGGGGTCGAGGTAGGTGCCGGCGCACAGCAGGCGTCCCGCCTCCGTCGCCGTCGGGTCCACGGGGGCCCTGCCGTCGGGTGTACCACTCACGTGTTCTCCTCGCTCGGGAGGAGGGCAACCGTACGGCGCGCGGGGGGCGCGGGACAGGGCGCTTCACGCCAAAAGGCCCCGGCGCGTGCGCCGGGGCCTTTCAGGTGTCACGGGATCGGATCGGCCGGGCCGGCCGGACCCTTCGGGGTCTCGGCCGGTTCGCGTCGGACCGGTCAGATCAGGCCGAGCTCGCGGACCGCGTCGCGCTCCTCGACGAGCTCCGCCACGGACGCGTCGATGCGCGCACGGGAGAACTCGTTGATGTCCAGGCCCTGGACGATCTCGTACTTGCCGTCCTTGGTGGTGACGGGGAAGGAGGAGATGATGCCCTCCGGGACGCCGTAGGAGCCGTCCGACGGGATGCCCATGGAGGTCCAGTCGCCCGCGGCGGTGCCGTTGACCCACGTGTGGACGTGGTCGATGGCGGCGTTGGCGGCCGAGGCGGCCGAGGACGCGCCGCGGGCCTCGATGATCGCGGCGCCGCGCTTGGCGACGGTCGGGATGAAGGTGTCGGCGAGCCACAGCTCGTCGCTGACGACCTCGGCGGCGTTCTTGCCGGCGATCTCCGCGTGGAAGATGTCCGGGTACTGGGTCGCCGAGTGGTTGCCCCAGATGGTGAGGCGCTTGATGTCGGAGACGGCGGCACCGGTCTTGGCGGCCAGCTGCGAGATCGCGCGGTTGTGGTCGAGGCGGGTCATCGCGGTGAAGCGCTCGGCCGGTACGTCCGGGGCGGCGGCCTGCGCGATGAGCGCGTTGGTGTTGGCCGGGTTGCCGACGACGAGGACCTTGATGTCGTCCGCGGCGTGGTCGTTGATGGCCTTGCCCTGCGGCTTGAAGATGCCGCCGTTGGCGGAGAGCAGGTCGCCGCGCTCCATGCCCTTGGTACGCGGGCGGGCGCCCACGAGCAGGGCGACGTTCGCACCCTCGAAGCCCGCGTTCGGGTCGTCGAAGATGTCGATGCCCTTCAGCAGCGGGAAGGCGCAGTCGTCGAGCTCCATGGCGGTGCCCTCGGCGGCCTTCATGCCCTGGGGGATCTCCAGGAGGCGGAGCTTGACCGGCACGTCCGCGCCGAGCAGGTGGCCGGACGCGATGCGGAAGAGCAGCGCGTAGCCGATCTGGCCGGCGGCGCCGGTGACGGTGACATTCACGGGAGTGCGGGTCATGGCCTTCTCCGTTAGACAGCTGGCGGTGGGGCGTCGCTGCCCCATGTGCTGGCGGACGCCGCTCCCCTGCGAATCTTGACGTGAAGAGACATCCGGCGTCAGGCTATCCGACCTTCCGGCGGCCCAATCCCCCGGTCTGTGTGGTGCAGGGCACACGGACCGGGAGTTCGAAGGCGCGGAGGGGGATTTCCCCGCTCTTTTCGACCGTCGGACACCGCCGGACGGGTGTACGAGGGGGTGCGAGTACGTCAGGTGCCCCGGCCCCGCCGGGCACTCCGGCGGCGGGCGGGCTCAGCGCACCGTGAAGCGGACCGCGTCCTCCAGGAACGGGATGTCCAGCCACGGTTTGGGTTCCATCACCAGCGCGAGCAGCGTGATGGCCACGCCCAGCAGCCCGTACGTGACCATGTCGGTGAACCGGGAGCGCACCGCGAGCATCCCCACCTGCGGCAGTACGCGCCGCAGCACGGAGGCCGCGATCAGGGCCACGCCGATCACCAGGACACCGGCGCGGGGGTGGTTCAGCGCGGTCAGGAGCAGTCCGACCGCGGTGGCGGCGAGCACGCTGAGCATCGGCCACTGGCGGGCCGCGAGGGCGTCGCCGGGCGCGGCCCGACCGTGGCCCTCGGGGCGGGCGGTGTCCTTGGTGATGGAGGGGAAGCGGCGCGACTTGGCGGCGTCGGGGGCGGCCGGGGCGGCGGCCTCACCACCGGCTCCGGCGCCGACCCCGGCTCCGGCGGCGCCGGCCGAGGCCCCGGCTCCGGCCGTGCCGGCCGAGGTCCCGGCGCCGGGCTCCGCGCCGGTCCCCGCTTCCGCTTCGTGCTCAGCCCGCACTGTTCGACGTCCGTTCCGCCGCCTCGACGACGTTCACGAGCAGCTGCGCCCGCGTCATCGGGCCGACACCGCCCGGGTTCGGGGAGATCCAGCCGGCCACCTCGGCGACGCCCGGGTGCACGTCGCCGACGATCTTGCCGTTCTCGTCGCGGCTGACGCCCACGTCCAGCACGGCCGCGCCAGGCTTCACGTCCTCGGGCTTGACCAGGTGCGGGACGCCCGCGGCCGCCACGATGATGTCCGCCTGGCGCAGCTGGGCCGCCAGGTCCCGGGTGCCGGTGTGGCACAGGGTGACGGTGGCGTTCTCCGACTTGCGGGTCAGCAGCAGGCCCATGGAGCGCCCGACGGTGATGCCGCGGCCGAGGAGCACCACGTGCGCCCCGTTGATCTCGATGCCGTGGTGGCGCAGCAGCTGCACGATCCCGTACGGGGTGCAGGGCAGCGGTCCCGGCTCGTTCAGCACCAGCCGGCCGAGCGACATCGGGTGCAGGCCGTCGGCGTCCTTCGCCGGGTCCATCAGCTCCAGCACCCGGTTGGTGTCGATGCCCTTGGGGAGCGGCAGTTGGACGATGTAGCCGGTGCACTCCGGGTTCGCGTTGAGTTCCCGTACGACCGCCTCGATGTCCTCCTGGGAGGCCGTCGCGGGCAGTTCGCGCTGGATGGACGCGATGCCGACCTCGGCGCAGTCCTTGTGCTTGCCGTTGACGTACCAGCGGCTGCCCGGGTCGTCGCCGACCAGCAGGGTGCCGAGGCCGGGGGTGATGCCCCGGGCCTTGAGCGCCGCCACGCGGGCGGTCAGTTCGGACTTGATCGCGGCGGCGGTGGCCTTGCCATCGAGAATCTGGGCGGTCATGGACCCATCCTCCCGGATGGACCGGCTTCGCTTCCAGTCGCGGGGCCCGGGCGGGCGCCCCGTCACGGGTCCGGCGGGCACTCTGTCACAGGCTTGACCCGTTCATTGCACTTGCACAACAAGTGACCGGCCCGGCGCGCCGTCGCTGGACAACTCCGGCCCGAGCGGACCACGATGACGGAAAGAGTGCCGCGGGCAGTGCCGGGGGGCGTACCGCACACAGCAGTGATTCCTCCGTGCGTGCCGTGCGTCCCCGCACTTCCACGGAGGAACACCCCAAGATGAGCTTCGGCGACCCGAACAACCCGTACGGGCAGCAGCAGCCGCCGGCCCCCCAGGGCCAGCCCGGCTACGGCTACCCGCAGCAGGCCCCGCAGGGCATCCCGCCGCAGGGCGGCTACGCCTACCCGCAGCAGGCCCCGCAGGGCCAGCCCGGCTACGGATACCCGAACCAGGCCTACCCGGCCGGCCCCGGCGGCTACCCGGGCATGCCCATGCAGATGCCGGGTCTGCTGAAGACCGCGCGCGTGCTCCTCTTCATCATCGCGGGCCTTCAGCTGATCATCGGCGCCTTCGCCCTGCTGGGGGCGGCCTTCCTCTCCAGCGCCGATTCCGCCAGCGGCCTGGGCAGCACCGACTCGGGCCAGATGGCCGCCGGCCTGATCGCCGTCATCGCGCTGATCGCCATCGCGTTCGCCGTGTGGGCGATCGTCCTGGGCGTGAAGTTCGGCAAGGGCGGCAACGCCACGCGGATCACGACGATCGTGTACTCCGTGCTCTTCCTGCTCAGCAGCCTGTCCAACTTCGCGACGATGAGCAGCAACGGTGCCGCGGGCCCCTCGATGGCGGGCGGCGTGATCGGCCTCGCCATCGGCGTGGTCATCCTGATCGCCGCGGTCAACAAGGACTCGGTGGCCTGGTTCAACCGCCCGCGCTACTGATCCCCGTACGCTCCCGGGAGCCGTGGAGCGCACCACGGCGAAGGCCGCCACCCGCAAGGGGTGGCGGCCTTCGCCGTGTTCGGGGAGCCGGACTCAGTGGAAGAAGTGCCGGGTCCCGGTGAAGTACATGGTCACGCCGGCCGCCTTCGCGGCCTCGACGACCTGCTCGTCACGGACCGAACCGCCCGGCTGGACCACGGCCTTGATGCCGGCGGCGGTCAGGATCTCCAGCCCGTCCGGGAACGGGAAGAAGGCGTCCGAGGCGGCGTACGAGCCCTGCGCGCGCTCGGCGCCCGCCCGCTCCACGGCCAGCTTCGCCGAGTCGACGCGGTTGACCTGGCCCATGCCGACGCCGACCGAGGCGCCGTCCTTGGCGAGCAGGATCGCGTTGGACTTGACGGCCCGGCAGGCCTTCCACGCGAAGGCGAGCTCGGCGAGCTCCTCCGGGGAGAGGGCGTCGCCGGTGGCGAGGGTCCAGTTGGCTGGGTCGTCGCCCTCGGCCTGGAAGAGGTCGCTCTGCTGGAGCAGCGCGCCGCCGGAGATCGGCTTCAGGTCACCGGGCTGGTGCGGGGTGCCGTCGACCTTGAGGACGCGGATGTTCTTCTTCTTGGCCAGGATCTCGACCGCGCCGTCCTCGTACGCCGGGGCGGCGATGACCTCGGTGAAGATCTCCGCGACCTGCTCGGCGAGCTCGACGGTCACCGGGCGGTTGACGGCGATGACGCCGCCGAAGGCCGACAGCGGGTCGCAGGCGTGCGCCTTGCGGTGCGCGGCCGCGACGTCCGCGCCGACGGCGATGCCGCACGGGTTGGCGTGCTTGATGATCGCGACGCAGGGCTCTTCGTGGTCGTACGCGGCGCGGCGGGCGGCCTCGGTGTCCACGTAGTTGTTGAAGGACATCTCCTTGCCGTGCAGCTGCTCGGCGTTGGCGAGCCCGCCCGGCTGGCCGTCGGTGTACAGGGCGGCGGCCTGGTGCGGGTTCTCGCCGTAGCGGAGGGTGGACTTGCGGTCCCAGGCGCCGGCGAGGAACTCGGGGAGCACGGCCTCCGGCTCCGGGGCGTACGCATTCGTGAACCAGGAGGCCACGGCGACGTCGTAGGCGGCGGTGTGCTGGAAGGCCTCGGCGGCCAGCCGCTTGCGCGCGGTGAGGTCGAAGCCGCCGCCCTGGGCCGCGGCGAGGACGTCGGCGTACCGGGCGGGGCTGGTGACGACGGCGACCGAGGGGTGGTTCTTGGCGGCGGCGCGGACCATCGACGGACCGCCGATGTCGATCTGCTCGACGCACTCGTCGGGGGTGGCGCCGGAGGCGACGGTCTCCCGGAAGGGGTAGAGGTTGACGATCACCAGGTCGAAGGGCTCGATGCCGAGCTCGGCGAGCTGGTTCTCGTGGTCCTCCAGGCGCAGGTCGGCGAGGATGCCGGCGTGCACGCGCGGGTGCAGGGTCTTGACCCGGCCGTCCAGGCACTCGGGGAAGCCGGTGAGCTCCTCGACCTTGGTGACGGGCACGCCGGCCGCGGCGATCCTGGAGGCGGTGGAGCCGGTGGAGACGAGCGCGACGCCCGCCTCGTGCAGGCCGCGGGCCAGCTCCTCCAGTCCCGTCTTGTCGTAGACACTGACGAGCGCGCGCCGGATCGGTCGCTTCGACGAGCTCGACGAGGTGGTGCTGCTCTCTACGGCGGTCACTGGATTGTTACCTTTCGTCCCTCAATGCGGTAGCCGTGCCGGGCCAGGCGCCCCACGACGTCGACGAGCAGCTGGCGCTCGACTTCCTTGATGCGCTCGTGCAGAGCGGCTTCGTCCTCCCCGTCCCGGACCTCGACCACACCCTGGGCGATGATCGGACCGGTGTCCACGCCGGCGTCCACGAAGTGGACCGTGCAGCCGGTGACCTTCGCGCCGTAGGCGAGGGCGTCGCGCACGCCGTGGGCCCCCGGGAAGGCCGGGAGGAGGGCGGGGTGCGTGTTGACGAAGCGGCCGCCGAAGCGGCCGATGAACGAGGCGCCCACGATCTTCATGAACCCGGCGGACACGACGAGGTCCGGCGCGTGGGCGGCGGTCGCCTCGGTGAGTGCGGTGTCCCACTCCTCGCGGGTCGCGTAGGCCTTGACCGGGCACACGAAGGTGGGGATCCCGGCCTTCTCGGCCCGCTCCAGGCCCGCGATGTTCTCGCGGTCGGCCCCCACGGCGACGACTTCGGCGCCGAAGCCCTCGGCTCCGCCGGGATGGGCGTCGATGGCGTCGAGCAGGGCCTGGAGGTTGGTGCCGGAACCGGAGACCAGCACGACCAGGCGGGAGGCGGCCATGGGAGGCCCTTTCTGCGGGAATGCGTCCATACGCACGTCGCGCACCCTCACGCGACGGCATACATCTTGTGTGATCAGACGAAAGCAGGGTGCCCGTGAATACGGGTGACCCTACGAAGCCGCCGACCGCCTGCAACGATACCGGCACACCGGACGGCCCCCGAGGGACGGGGGGACGGCCGAGGGGTAGCGTCTGGCATACAAGCCGCATACGGCGCGGTGCGCAGCACCGTGCCGCACGTCAACAGCCCTTCGACGCACGCCGCTCAAGAGGCCCACGACGTCCTCGGACGTCCACGACACAGGGGAAGTAACGCACTCGATGCCGGATCGCCGCCAGCCCGACTCCTCCACCGACGACAACCCCTTCGCGGCTCCCCCGGAGGGCCGGCCCGACCAGCCGTGGCAGCCGCGCGACAGTGGCGACGGCGGCCCGGGCCGGGATCCCGGATCCGGCCCCGGCGGCCCGGCGCGCTGGGACCCGACGGACCCGGTCCAGCGGCGCGCCCGGTACGCGCTGCTGGCCGGCATGTGGGGCTTCTTCTTCGGGATCTTCGGGATCCCGTCGGTGGGCCTGCTGCTCGGCGCGCTGGCCATGTACTGGGGGATCAGCGGACTGCGCGGGAAGCCGGCCGCGTCCGCGTCCTCCTCCTCGGCCGCGGTGGACGCCCTGACGGGCCGCGCTCCCGCCCCCGACCCCGCGCCCCAGGGGGGCCTGGCGGCCCTGGGGCCGGCGGCGCGCCCGCAGCGGACGGCCGCGATCGGCGGGCTGGTGACGGCCTCGCTGGCGATCCTGCTGGCGCTGAGCTCGTACGGCCTGCAGCTGGCCTACAAGGACTTCTACGTCTGCCGCGAGGACGCCCTCACGAAGTCGGCGGAGCTCCAGTGCAACAACCTGCTGCCGGACAACGTGCTGGGCAAGATCCTGAAGGTGCAGCAGTAGTCGCAGCGGCGCCGGTCAGGCCTGCGGCTTGCGGCGGGGCAGTACGCGGGCGCCGGACACGGGCGGGACGAGGGGCCGGGGCGCCGCGCGCGGCGGCTCCGCCGGCTCCGGCGGCCCCGCCGGTTGCGCCGGTTGCGCCGGCCCCGCCGGTTGCGGGACCAGAACCGGAGCCGGGGCCGGAGCCGGGGCCGGAGCCGGAGCCGGGGCCGGAGCCGGCGTCAGGTTCAGGTGAATCCCCGTCACGACGGTGAGCCGGCGGGGCGGTTTGGGTGCGGCGGCCGGGGCCGGATCGGCCGGGGCCGGGGTCTGGACCCGGGGCGGGTCCTGGGCCAGGTCCGGGACGAGGGCGCCCGCCGCCCGGCGCAGGGCCTCCCAGCGCAGTTCCCGTACGCCGCTGTCGTGCCACTCGTCCTCCGCGTCCAGCGCGAGGGCATCCGCCTGCCGGGCGGGCCGGGTCCGCCAGGAGTGCACCGCCACCGCGACCGGCACCGCCGGGAGCAGGGTCCAGGCGAAGGCCGCCGCTCCGGTCGCCCACCACACCGGGCCGAAGCTCGCCAGCCCCCGCGAGCCGAGCGGCCCCGAGGCGGCCGCCGCGAGCCCGGCCAGCAGCAGCGCGCACACCAGCGCGCCCAGAGCCGCCGTCAGGGCGGTTTCCCGGTACGAGACTTCACGCGCCCGGCGTACGGCGAACCACCCGACTGCCAGCCCGGCCAGCAGCGCCACCCCGGTGGTCGCACAGGTCAGCAGGGTTCCGGGCCCCTCGGGCGGCAGCGCCGCCAGCAGCGGGAACCTCGGGAGCGCGGGCGAGCCGGCGAAGCCGAGCGGGGTCGCGGTCGCGCCGGCGCCGAGGGCGAAGCCGGGGCCGAGGGCGTAGGCGGCGCCCCAGACCATGGCGTTCGGGAGCAGCGCGAGGGACAGGAGCAGGACCGCGAAGCGGCCCGACCAGACCCCGGTCAGCGCCAGGAAGGACGCCTGCACCTCGGCGGCGTGCCAGGCCAGCGAGGCCCCGACGAGCAGCGCGCCACCGCCCAGCAGTACGAGGGCCCCGGCTGCTCCGGCGCGCAGCGCGAGGGGATAGCGGGGGCGGGCGGCGGCCCGGCGCACGGCCCCCGGAACCCACTGCGGCAGCGGCCCGACGGGGCGCCCCTTGGCCGCCCATACCCCGCCGGCGGCGGCGAGCACGGCGACGAGCGGTACGTGCCAGGCGGCGCTGAGGGGGTCGGCGGGCATCGGACCGGCGGCGGCGTAGACGGTCGCCAGGGAGCCGACGGAGAGATATCCGCAGGTCACGGCCGAAAAGACGGCGGAGGCGGGCAGCACTTCATCCCCGTCGCCACCATCCCCGGAGGCGCTGCCGAGCCGCGCCGCCCGGCGCATGAGCAGGGCGGGCAGCGCGACGAGCAGCAGCGGGGTCACGCCGACGGGTGCCGGCACCCCGGAGAGGGTGTCGTACCGGACGAGCTCGGTCCCGTGGGCGAGCAGCCAGAGCCCGGCGGCCAGGTGCAGGGCGCCGCCGGGGCCGCTGTCGGGGTAGGGGGAGCTGATCCAGAGCACGATGACGAGCACGGCGAGGAAGCCGAGCCCGAGCCCGGCGGCGACGGCCCCGCCCAGCACGCAGGCGGCGGCGGCCGGCGAACGGCGCCGCCCGGCGGCGGCCCGGGGGGCCGCCGGCAACGGGGTCCCGCGTTCGGTCACTTGGGTCACCCCGCCATGGTGCCAACGACACGCGCTATGGGCGGGTAACAGGCGAATGTCCGTGGTGTCGCTCAATATACGTTTTATGTACTTTTCCGCCCAGGTCTGTCGGCAGGTCACGGGGAGTGTGGCATGACAGAGAGCGTCGAGGAGCCGAGGCTCCCCTCGCCCAAGGAACGCCGCAGACTGCGCGAGGCGGCGGGTCTGACGTACGAGGCCGTCGCGACGGCGGTGGGCGTCAGGGCCAACACGGTCCGCTCCTGGGAATCGGGCCGCACCCACCCCCGGGGCAGCAAACTCGATGCCTACGCCGCTCTCCTGGGCTCCCTGGCGGCCCCGGCACCCGCCGCCGGTCCGACAGGCACGGACGCCGCGGCGCCGGACGCGGCAGCACCGGAGGCCGCAGCACCGGACGCGGCCCCGCCGGACGCCGCAGCACCCGCCCGAGCGGACTCGACGGCCGACCCGGGTGACGCCCCGTCCGATCCGGGTGCCGAGGCGGACGCGCGGGGCGAGGCCGCGGTGTGGATGCTCGGGGCCCTGCGCCCCTTCGGCATGAGCGGGCACGGACGGCCGGCCCCGCCGCCGCCCGTGGCCGTGCCCCGGCACGAGGCGGGGTTCACCGTCCGGGCAGCCGCCCGGGCCATCGGCACGCCCGGCCCCGGAACCTCCTGGCCGACCGCCCCCGCCGAAGCGCGGGCCCGGGCGGGCGACGGGCACGCGTCCGCTCCGGCGGGCGGGCAGGCGCCCACCGGAGCCACCACATCCGGGGCCGGCGGGCACCAAGGACACCCGGTCGGCCCGGAGGGCGGGCCCGCACCCGGCGGGGCGGCCGGGCAGGTACCCGCCGAAGGCGCGGCCGGCGAAGTCGGCGGGGCCGAGCCGGAGTCCGGCGAAGCCGGTGGGCAGGCGGCCGCCGCGGCGCCGGCGCCGGCGCCCGGACCCGGGGCCGTGTTCGATGCCCTGTACCAGTACTCCGCACCCGCGCTCGCGCGCCAGGCGTACCTGCTCACCGGCCGCCGCCGGCTCGCCGAGGAGGCCGTCGAGCGGGCCTTCCAGCAGGCCTGGGCCCGGTGGCCCGAGGTGGCGGCCGATCCCGACCCGGTGGGCTGGGTGCGCGCGGCCGCGTACGAGTACGCCCTCTCCCCCTGGCACGCGTTCCGCCGCGCGCACAAGCACCCCGACAAGGCCCCCGCCGCGCCCGCCGACCGGATCCTGATGGACGCCATGCTGGCGCTCCCGCCGGCCCACCGCCGTACCGTCCTGCTCTACGACGGCGTCGGGCTCGACCTCCCCGACACGGCCGCCGAGACCGAGGCCAGCACCCCCACCGCCGGCAACCGCCTGCTGCACGCGCACGGCGCCCTCGCCGACCGCATCCCGGAACTGGCCGCCGCGCCCCCCGAGAAGCAGTCCGCGGTGCTGCGCGAGCGGCTCGGCGCGGTCACTCCGGCCGTCCCGCTGGAGCCCCGCCCCGCGGTCACCGTACGCATGGCCGCCGAGTACCGCGCCACGCGCTGGACCCGCGTGTTCCTCGGCCTGACGGCCGTGATCGCCGTCGCGACCGCGTACACGACCGCGACCGCGCCCCGCCAGTACGAGCCCCCGATCGCGCCCGGCGCGAGCGTCTCCGGGGTCCCCCCGCTCGCTGGCCCCCAGCGGCTCACCGACGAGACCCGGCAGCTGCGCGAAAAGCTCCGCTCGCACCCGGCCCACCGGCCCGAGCGGATCGCCCCCAGCCTGGAGTGACAGCGCAAACGGGCGTGGCCCGCACCCCACTTCGGGGATGCGGGCCACGCCCGTACGACCGCACGCGTGCGTACGGCAGCGGCAAGCGCTACTTCGCGGCGTTCAGGATCTCGCGCGCCAGCTTGGCCGTCTCGGTCGGCGTCTTGCCGACCTTGACGCCGGCGGCCTCGAGGGCCTCCTTCTTGGCCTGCGCGGTGCCGGAGGAGCCGGAGACGATGGCGCCGGCGTGGCCCATGGTCTTGCCCTCGGGGGCGGTGAAGCCCGCGACGTAGCCGACGACCGGCTTGGTGACGTTCTTCGCGATGAAGTCCGCCGCACGCTCCTCGGCGTCGCCGCCGATCTCGCCGATCATGACGATGAGCTCGGTCTCCGGGTCGGCCTCGAAGGCCTCCAGGGCGTCGATGTGCGTGGTGCCGATGACCGGGTCGCCACCGATGCCGACGGCGGAGGTGAAGCCGATGTCGCGCAGCTCGTACATCATCTGGTAGGTCAGCGTGCCGGACTTGGACACGAGACCGATCTTGCCGGGCTTGGTGATGTCGCCCGGGATGATGCCGGCGTTGGACTGGCCGGGGGTGATCAGACCCGGGCAGTTCGGGCCGATGATCCGGGTCTTGTTGCCCTTGGCGGTCGCGTACGCCCAGAAGGCGGCGGAGTCGTGCACCGCGATGCCCTCGGTGATGACGACGGCCAGCGGGATCTCGGCGTCGATCGCCTCGACCACGGCGGCCTTGGCGAAGGCCGGCGGGACGAAGAGGACGGAGACGTTGGCGCCCGTCTCCTTCATCGCCTCGGCGACGGAGCCGAAGACCGGGACCTCGGTGCCGTCGAAGTCGACGGTGGTGCCGGCCTTGCGCGGGTTCACGCCGCCGACGATGTTGGTGCCGTCAGCCAGCATCAGCTTGGTGTGCTTCATGCCCGTGGCACCGGTCATGCCCTGGACGATGACCTTGCTGTCCTTGTTGAGGAAGATAGCCATGTGAGTCTGTGACCTCTGCCCTTACTTCGCAGCCGCGAGCTCGGCGGCCTTGTCGGCCGCGCCGTCCATGGTGTCCACGCGCTGGACCAGCGGGTGGTTGGCGTCCGAGAGGATCTTGCGACCCAGCTCGGCGTTGTTGCCGTCGAGGCGGACGACGAGGGGCTTGGTGACCTCTTCGCCCTTGTCCTTCAGCAGCTGCAGCGCCTGGACGATGCCGTTGGCGACCTCGTCGCACGCGGTGATGCCACCGAAGACGTTGACGAAGACGGACTTGACGTCCGGGTCGCCGAGGATGATCTCGAGACCGTTGGCCATGACGGCGGCGGAGGCGCCACCGCCGATGTCCAGGAAGTTGGCGGGCTTGACGCCGCCGTGGTTCTCGCCGGCGTACGCGACGACGTCGAGGGTGCTCATGACGAGACCCGCGCCGTTGCCGATGATGCCGACCTCGCCCTCGAGCTTCACGTAGTTGAGGTTCTTCGCCTTGGCGGCGGCCTCGAGCGGGTTCGCGGCCGCGTGGTCCACGAACTCCTCGTGGCCCGGCTGGCGGAACTCGGCGTTCTCGTCGAGCGAGACCTTGCCGTCGAGGGCGATGACGTCACCGGAGGCGACCTTCGCGAGCGGGTTGACCTCGACGAGGAGCGCGTCCTCGGCGATGAAGGTGTCCCACAGGGTCACGAGGACCTCGGCGACCTTCTCGGCGACCTCGGCCGGGAACTGCGCGAGCTCCACGATCTCGCGGGCCTTCTCGATGGTCACGCCCTCGTTGGCGTTCACCGGGACCTTGGCGAGCTTCTCCGGGGTCTCCTCGGCGACCTGCTCGATGTCCATGCCGCCCGCGACCGAGGCCATGGCCAGGAAGGTGCGGTTGGTACGGTCCAGCAGGTACGAGACGTAGTACTCCTCGAGGATCTCGGGAGCGGTCTCGGCGATCATCACCTTGTGGACCGTGTGGCCCTTGATGTCCATGCCCAGGATGTCCGTCGCGCGGGCGACGGCCTCGTCCGGGGTGGCGGCGAGCTTGACGCCGCCGGCCTTGCCGCGGCCACCGACCTTCACCTGCGCCTTGACGACCGACTTGCCGCCCAGCCGCTCGGTGGCCTCGCGAGCCGCCTCAGGCGTGTCGATGACTTCACCGGCCAGCACCGGTACACCGTGCTTGGCGAAGAGGTCCCTCGCCTGGTACTCGAACAGGTCCACGCGCGTCCGTCCCTTGTCTTCAAAGATTCGCAGTGATTCGCGGTTGTCTGCGTGGGCGTGCCGCGGAGGGCAACGTGACGGCGCTGTCACTAGGGAGGCGCACACGGTGACCGTGGACGCGGCATGTCCGTCCCGCAGGTTATCCCCGTGGGACGTGCGTCCCTAAATCGCAGATCACACCTGAGCGGTGATACCTGTCACAGATCCCCTCACGGTTGAGCTGGATATTCGTGCGATCCGCCAGGCGCCGCGGCGCCCGGCGGGGGTGGATTCCGGCCCCGCCGCGGGAGGGGTCGCGACCGGTCGGCGGGGCGGGACGCGGGGCCCGGCGGGAGGGGTCCGGCGGGGCGGCCGGGGGGTGGTCAGGGAACCGGCAGGGGGCGCTTCTCCAGGGCCGCGGCCATCACCTCCGGGAACAGGTCGGGGGTGCAGGCGAAGGCGGGGGCCCCAAGTGCCGCAAGGGCTGCGGCGTGCTCGCGGTCGTAGGCGGGAGCCCCCTCGTCGGACAGCGCGAGCAGCGCCACGAACTCGACGCCGGAGGCCTTCATCGCCGCGACGCGGCCCAGCATCTCGTTGCGTATGCCGCCCTCGTAGAGATCACTGATGAGGACGACGACCGTGTCGGCGGGACGGGTGATCTTGGACTGGCAGTGGGCGAGGGCGCGGTTGATGTCGGTGCCGCCGCCGAGCCGCGTGCCGAAGAGAACGTCGACCGGATCCGTCAGGTGATCCGTCAAGTCCACGACGGCCGTGTCGAAGACGACGAGCCGGGTCGCGAGCGCGCGCATCGAGGCGAGCACCGCGCCGAAGACGGAGGCGTAGACGACGGAGGCCGCCATCGAGCCGGACTGGTCGATGCAGAGGATCACCTCCTTCCGCACCGCCCGGGCGGTGCGCCCGTGGCCGATGAGCCGCTCGGGAACGACGGTCCGGTGCTCGGGCAGGTAGTTCTTCAGGTTCGCCCGGATGGTCCGGTTCCAGTCGATGTCCGCGTGCCGGGGACGGCTGGTGCGCGCGGAGCGGTCGAGGGCGCCGGTGAGGGTGGCCCGGGTGCGGGACGCGAGCCGCTTCTCCAATTGCTCCACCACCTTGCGGACGACCGCCCGGGCCGTCTCGCGGGTGGTCTCGGGCATGGCCTTGTTGAGGGAGAGGAGCGTGCCGACGAGGTGTACGTCGGGCTCGAGGGCCTCCAGCATCTCGGGCTCCAGGAGGAGGGAGGAGAGGCCGAGCCGCTCGATGGCGTCGCGCTGCATGATCTGGACGACGGAGCCGGGGAAGTACGTACGGATGTCCCCGAGCCAGCGGGCCACGTGCGGCGCGGACCCGCCGAGCCCCGCACCGCGCCGGCCGCCCTTCCCGTAGAGCGCCGAGAGCGCGGCGTCCATCCCGGCATCGCGCCCGCCGAGCGCGCAGCCGGTGCCGTCCTCCTCGCCGCCGAGCACCAGCCGCCACCTCCGCAGCCGCTCCTGCGCGGAGGCGTCCGCCGCTGCCGAATCCCCTGTACCGGTCATCTCCCCGTCCCCTTCCGCATCCGCTTCCGCTGCTTCGTGCCGTCCGCCGCCGACCCGGCCGCCCCGGCCCCCGTGGCGGTCACGGCGGCGGGCCGGAGAGGCCGGAGAGGAGGAGGCCGAGGACCGGGAGGACCGCGTCGGCGCGGGCCGGGTCCAGGGCGGGGCCGAAGCCCTCGGGGGCCCCGCCCGGTTCGGCACGCGGCGAGCGGCCCCGGCGCACCAGCTCGCCCAGGCTCCGCTTGACGCCCGGCCCGTAGGCCCCGAACGTCCGCCGCAGCAGCGGGAGCACGTCCGTGAAGGCCTGCTCCGGGATTCCGGCCAGCCAGGTGTCGATCAGCGCGAGCAGCCGCTCGTCGTGGACGAGGAGCGTGCCGTCCGCGGCGAAGCCCTCGATCCAGCCGGCCGCGTCGGGCGGCGCCGCCGCCGGGGACAGGGCCAGACCCATCAGGCGTGCCGCCTCCTCGGCCGGGAGGCGTCCCTCGTCCAGGAGCAGCCGGGCCGCCCGGCCGCGGATCGTCCCCGGCACCCTCTCCCGGCCGGCCAGCACCCGCAGCACCGCCGACCAGCGCTCCCGCAGGCCCTCCCCGTCCAGCAGTCCGATCGCGCCGTGCACGGCGTCCACATGGCCCCGCAGCTGCGCCGCCGCGTCCGCGTCCAGACCCGCCGCGCACGCGGGCGGCAGCGCCACGCATATCCGCTCCGCGAGTCCTTCCGCGACCGTGGCCAGCGCGGACGCGTCCGTCCCCCGTACGTCCCCGTAGCGCAGCGCACGGGCCAGCGCCGGCAGGGCCTTGGCGAGCCGCGCCACGTCGGTGTCCAGGGCGGCCCGGTCCGCCAGGGCCCGCAGTACGGCGGGCAAGGCGTCGGGGAGCCCGGCCAGCAGGCACCGCTCCGCCAGCTCCGTCACCTCGCCGAGCTCCGCCGCACCCGCCGCGTCCGACTCGGCCTTGGCGGTGGCGGCCGCCACCACCGTGGTGCCCCAGATCCCGGCTTCGGCGACCCGTACCGACAGCTCCGGCTCCCAGCGGAGCCGCCAGGTCTCGCGGAAGGTCCCCGTACTCCCCCGCGAGGCCGCCGGCGCTCCCCAGTCGATGCCGAGCAGCCGGAGCCGGTGCAGCAGCACGGACTTCGCCGCGTCGGTCTCCTTGCGCAGGTCCAGCTCCAGCTCGCGCTCCCGCGCCTCGGCCTTGAGCCGCAGCGAGCGCTGCTGCCGGGTCAGGTCCCGCTGCAGCGGGACGGCGGGGGCCCCGTCGGGGACCTCGCCGAGCACGTCCCCGACGACCAGGCGGTCCTCGATCAGCGCGAGCGGCACGTCGGAGCCGTCGCACATCACCGCCCGGGCCGCCTCCAGGGTCTCCGTCAGCCCGGGCAGCGGCCTTCCCCGCAGCGCGGCCAGCGTCCCGGCCAGCCGTACCGCTTCGATGACGTGCGCCGGGGAGACCTGCCGGTCCTCCTCCCGGAGCAGCCCGGCGACCTTGGTCAGCCAGCGCTCCACCGGCCGGTCCCGGGCGGCGAACAGGTGCGCGTACCAGCCGGGCGAGGTGATGCCCGCGCCGTACCCGCCGGCCCGGGCGAGCCGGCGGTGGGTCCAGGGGACCCACGCGGTCTCCACCTTGGCCTTCGGCAGCCCGGTCAGCAGCGCCCGGTCCGCGGCGGCCGTGGTCCTCGCGCTCAGCGCGGGCACGTGCCAGGCCCCGCACACCACGGCGTACGCGTCCCCGAACTCCCGGCGGGCGGCGCGCATCCGCTGCCGCATGTACGCCTCGCGCACCCGGTCCCGGGCGTGGCCGCCGTCCCCGTACGCCTCGCGCAGGGCGGCCATGGCCTCCCCGAGCACCTCGAACGCGCCGAGCGGATCCGCCGCCCCCGGGCCGCGGTGTTCGACCACGTCCTCCCACCAGCGTTCGGGGTCGTCGTACCCGGCGGTCTCGGCCAGCGCCGCGAGGGGATCCAGCCGTACGGAGTCGGCCTCGTCCGGGACGGCGGCGGTCCGCGCGGCCAGCGTGTGCGCGGCCGGGAGGTCGATGAACCGGACCGGAACCGGCACCTCCTGCTCCTGCGCCCAGCGGATGGCGACCCACTCCGGCGAGAACGCGGCCAGCGGCCAGAACGCGGCCCTGCCCGGATCGTCGGCGGCGTGCGCGAGCAGGGCGACGGGCGGGCGCATTCCGGGGTCGGCGGCCAGCGGAAGCAGCGCGTCCCCCTCCGGCGGGCCCTCGATCAGCACGGCCGCCGGCCGGACCGCGTCCAGGGCGGCCCGCACCGCGCGGGCCGAGCCCGGCCCGTGGTGCCGTACGCCCAGCAGCAGCGGCCCCCGCCGCTCGGCGAGCGGCCCGCTCATGCCGTCACCTCCCGGCAGGCGCGGTAGAAGTCCTTCCAGCCGTCCCGCTCGCGCACCACGGCCTCCAGGTACTCCTGCCAGACGACCTGGTCGGCCACCGGATCCCGGACCACGGCGCCGAGGATTCCGGCGGCCACATCGGAGGGGCGCAGGACGCCGTCCCCGAAGTGGGCGGCCAGCGCGAGCCCTCCGGTGACGACCGATATGGCCTCGGCGGTGGACAGCGTGCCGCTCGGCGACTTCACCTTCGTACGGCCGTCGGCGGTGACCCCGTCGCGCAGCTCGCGGAAGACCGTGACGACGCGGCGGATCTCCTCCAGGCCCTCGGGCACGGCCGGCAGTTCGAGGGAGCGGCCCATCTGGTCGACGCGGCGGGCGACGATGTCGACCTCGGCGTCGGCGGTGGCGGGCAGCGGCAGGACGACGGTGTTGAAGCGACGGCGCAGCGCGCTGGAGAGCTCGTTGACCCCGCGGTCGCGGTCGTTGGCGGTGGCGATGAGGTTGAAGCCGCGCACGGCCTGCACCTCTTGGCCGAGCTCCGGTATCGGGAGCGTCTTCTCGGAGAGGACGGTGATGAGGGTGTCCTGGACGTCTGCCGGGATGCGGGTGAGCTCCTCGACGCGGGCGGTCGAGCCCTCGGCCATGGCGCGCATGACGGGGCTCGGCACGAGGGCTTCGCGGCCGGGCCCGTGGGCGAGGAGGCGGGCGTAGTTCCAGCCGTACCGCAGCGCCTCCTCGGGGGTGCCGGCGGTGCCCTGGACGAGGAGGGTGGAGTCCCCGCTGACGGCCGCGGCCAGGTGCTCGGACACCCAGGTCTTGGCGGTGCCGGGAACCCCGAGCAGGAGCAGCGCGCGGTCGGTGGCGAGGGTGGTGACGGCGACCTCGACGACGCGGCGCGGGCCGACGTACTTGGGCGTGATGACGGTGCCGTCGGCGAGGGTGCCGCCCAGGAGGTAGGTCGCGACGGCCCACGGGGAGAGCTTCCAGCGCGCCGGGCGCGGCTTGTCGTCGGCGGCCGCGAGGGCTTTCAGTTCTTCCGCGAAGGCGTCTTCTGCGTGCTGGCGCAGCGCGTCCGCGCCCTTGTCGTTCTCGGGCATGGTCATGTCCCCCTCCAATGCTCGGCAGCCGTTCCCGGCCGCTGGAACAACCGTGCACCACGGCACTGACAACGCCCCTTCCCTACAACGTTGTTGCAGGTCAGGGCGATTGTCAGTGGGGGTCTCTACGGTGGAACACATGACTGAGCAGGGGGTCCGCTGGACAGCGGAACAGGTACTGGCCCTGGCTCCTGACGGCGCGTCGCGCACGTCGGGGGCCAGGCTGGGCAGGGCGGGTCCGTGGTCGCAGACCGGAGGTTCCGCTTCCGGTCTGGTGTGGGGTCTGTGCAAGGGCAGCGGCAGCACGCCGTACCGGACCGCCGTGGACGTGGGGGGCCCGGCGTACATGTGCTCCTGCCCGAGCCGGAAGTTCCCGTGCAAGCACGCGCTCGGGCTGCTGCTGCTCTGGTCGGCGGAGGGGTTCGGCGAGCCCGCCGGGGCGCCGGACTGGGCGGCGCAGTGGTCGGCAGGGCGGGCGGCGAGGACCGCGGGCCCGGCGGCCGCGCCGGGCGGACCGGCGGACGGGGAGGCGGCGAAGCGCCGGGCCGAGCGGAGGGCGGCCCGGATCGGGGCGGGGGTCGGCGAGCTGGAGCAGCGGCTGGAGGACGTGATGCGCGGCGGCCTGGCCGGCCAGCAGCAGGCCGGGTACGCGCCCTGGGAGGAGACCGCCGCCCGGATGGTCGACGCCCAGGCGCCGGGACTGGCGGCGCGGGTGCGGGAGTTGGGGACGATACCCGGTTGCGGTCCCGGATGGCCCGCCCGGATGCTGGAGGAGGGCGCGCTGCTGCACCTGCTGAACCGGGGTTGGCTCGGTTTGGCGGGCCTGCCGGAGCCGCTCGCCGCGACGGTCCGGAGTCGGGTGGGGCTACCGGTTTCCGCCGCGGAGGGGGAGGTCGTACGGGACCGCTGGCTGGTGCTGGCCCAGTACGACTCGGTGTCACCGGACGGCAGGCTCACCACCCGCCGGACGTGGATGCAGGGGCTGGGGAGCGGTCGCCCGGCCCTGGTACTGGACTTCGGACCGCCGGGACGGCCTCCGGCTCTGGCACTGCCCGTGGGGCTGGTAGTGGAGGCGGAAGTCCGCTTCCGGCCCGGTACGGCGGGGCTGCGGGCGGATCTCGGGGAGAGGTCCGCGGCGGCCGCACCGACCCGGGCCCCGGCCGGGGTCGGTACGGACGCGGCACTGGAGGCGTACGGGGCGGCGCTGCGGGAGGACCCGTGGCTCGACGCGTGGCCGGTGGTGCTGGGTCCGGTGATCCCGATACCGGGGGAAACGGGCTGGCAACTGGCCGACGCGGAGGGCGGCTCCGCGCTGCCGGTCGCCGGTGGCGGCGGGCCCCGGTCCGGGCTGTGGCAGCTGGCCGCGCTCTCGGGCGGCGGCCCGGTCACGGTGTTCGGCGAATGCGGACACCGCGGATTCACTCCGTTGGCGGCGTGGCATCCGGGCTGCCCGGAACCGGTCGCCCTGGGGTGACGGGGCCGGGGGGCCTCATAGGGGAGGAAACGTCAGCGCGGGGGCGCTGACGTGCACGAACGACGAAGCCGGGGGGCTTTTGTGAACGACAACCACGCAAGCTGAAGGGTCGACCGACGGGGCACGAAGCGGCTCCGGTCCCGCGGAGGGGGCGGGACCGGAGCACTGCAGGACGAGAGGGAGGGGCACGGTGACCACGACGGAGACGGCGAGGAACACGGCCGCGGGTACGTGCTCGACGGCCGCGGGCAGGTCCGCGCCCGCGGAGACGGCCACGGACACGAGCGAGGGCGGGGCCGCGGGGAGCGGTCACGGCGACTGGGAGGAGTTGGTCCGGGTCGCGGTGCTGGGTACCGGACGGTCGCAGGGGAGTCCGGGGGCGCTGCTCGACGCGGCGGCGGTGCAGACCGTACGGCGGCGGGCCGGGCTGCGGCCCGCCGAGGCGGGGCCACGGCCGGATCCCGCGCCGCGGGATCCGCGCCCGGCTCCCCCGCCCGCGGCTCGGCGGCGGCTCGCGCAGCTGCTGGCCGGCCGGACCGGCGCGGGCAGCGGCGGCGGGCGGCGCGGGGCCGCCCCGGACCTGACGGAGCTGCTGCCGCAGTGGCTGGCCGCCGCCGGCCGGCACGGGTACCGGGCGCCGCACGCTCTGGTGCCGGCGCTGCTGGACGCGGCGCGGGCCCGTACGGACCTGCGCGCCCCCGCCCTGGCCCTGGCCGGGGCCCGGGGTCTGTGGCTGGCCCGGCTGAATCCGGACTGGCGGTTCGCCCTGCGGGGCGGGGCGGCGGGCGCCGGGGAATCGCCCGACCCCGACGACCGGGTGGAGGTGGAACGGCTGTGGCAGGAGGGGCTGTTCGCGGAGCGCGTGGCCCTCCTGGGCGCCGTACGCGCGCACGAGGCGGCGGCCGCGACGCGGCTGCTGGAGACGACCTGGGCCACGGAACGCGCCGAGGACCGGCTGATGTTCCTCGACTCGCTGCGGGTGGGGCTGACCGGAGGGGACGAACCCTTCCTGGAGGCGGCCCTGGGCGACCGGAGCCGCAATGTCCGCTCGACGGCCGCCGAGTTGCTGTCCGCACTGCCGCAATCTGCGTTGGCCGCACGGATGGCGGAGCGGGCGCTGGCCTGTGTGGGGCCGGAGGGGGTGGCTCCGCCGGCCGCATGCGATGCGGGGATGCTCCGCGACGGGGTGGTCGAACGGCCGCCCGCCGGGCGCGGGGAACGGGCCTGGTGGCTGGGCCAGCTCGTGGAGGCCGCGCCGCTGTCCTGCTGGCGCGAGCGGTTCGGCGGGCTCGGCCCGGCGGAGATCGTGGCGCTGCCGGTGGCCGGGGGCGAGAGCTGGCGGGAGGAGCTGCACGCGGCGTGGTGCCGGGCGGCGGTGCGCCAGCGCGATCCGCAGTGGTCGAAGGCGCTCCTCGGCTCGGCGTCGGCGCCGCCCGCGACGGCCCCGGGCACGGCGTCGCTCGCGGAGCGGGCGAAGCTGCTGTCGGTCCTGCCGGAGGGGGAACGGGCGGAGTGGGTCGCGGAGTTCATACGGGCCCACGGCCTTTCGGAGGCCTTCCAGCTGCTCGGGGTGTGCGTAGTGCCGTGGGCGGGGCCGCTGGGCCGGGCGGTGGTGGACGCGCTGGACGCCGCGCGGGAGGCGGGCAGCTACCCGTGGAGCTTCAGCGGGGTGATGGGACTGGCCGAACGCTGCCTGGATCCCGCGGAGGCGGAGCGGCTGGAGGCGGTGGTGGCGCGGGGCGCGGGCTTCGCCGACCCGGCGGAGGCCTCTTCCGGCGCGTCCGCGTACTGGGCCGAGGCCTTCCAGCGCCTGGTCGCCACGCTGCGCCTGCGCGCCGCGATGCTGTCGGAACTGGCTCCCGCCTGACCGCCGCCCGACCCGCGCCCGCCCGTCGCCGACGGCCGCCGGGACCGCCGGCCCCTGGCACGGGGGCCGGGGCCGGCGGGCCCGCGTCGGCGGCTAGGCGGTGCGGACGTGGGCGCGGACCCAGTCGACGATCGAGGTCGTCGTGGCGCCCGGGGTGAAGATCTCGGCCACGCCCTTGGCCTTCAGGGGGGCGATGTCGTCCTCCGGGATGATGCCGCCGCCGAAGACCTTGATGTCCTCCGCCTCGCGCTCCTTGAGGAGTTCCAGAACACGCGCGAACAGCGTGTTGTGGGCGCCCGAGAGGATCGAGAGGCCGATCGCGTCGGCGTCTTCCTGGATGGCGGTGTCCACGATCTGCTCGGGGGTCTGGTGGAGGCCCGTGTAGATGACCTCCATGCCCGCGTCCCGCAGCGCACGCGCGATCACCTTGGCCCCGCGGTCGTGGCCGTCGAGACCCGGCTTGGCCACCACCACACGGATCGGACCGGTCACACCCATCGCACTGCCTCCCGAGTGAACGAACGTTAAGTACAGCATCGCGCACACCCCCGTTTCACGGTCAACCACGAGGGGGAAATCACACGTGGGACGGCGTTGATTCACCGCCAGGGGAGCCGCACCGGGGCGCCGCGTCACCGTACCGACAGCCGCACGGCACGGTGGCGCGGCCGGCCGCAGGTCCGCAGGGGCATTCCGAAGGCGCATTCCGCAGGCGCGTCCCGGAAGGCTGAGGGGGGCCGTCGATGGGGGTGTCCATACCCGTACCCGTTTCCGGGGCCGCGCTGCGGGCGGGCGTGCTGGAGGCAGTGGTCCTCGGCGGCCACCTGCTGCTCTACCCGACCGGGATCCGGTCCGAGAAGCCCGCCGCCGTGGACGCGAAACGCCTCGGGCGGACGCCCGTCCTGCTGTTGCACGGGTTCACCGACAACCGGTCCGTCTTCGTCCTGCTGCGCCGCACCCTCGCCGCCGGCGGGCTGCGGCACGTGGAGACGTACAACTACTCCCCCTTCACCCGCGACCTGCGCGTCACCGCCCGCCACCTCGCCCGGCGCGTCGAGGAGCTGTGCGAGCGCACGGGGCAGGAGCGGGTGGACCTCGTCGGGCACAGCCTCGGCGGGCTGGTCGGGCGGTACTACGTCCAGCGGCTCGGCGGCGAGGCCCGCGTCCGCATGCTCGTCACGCTCGGCACTCCGCATTCCGGTACGCGGGTCGCCCCCTTCATGGACGCCCATCCGCTGATCCGGCAGATACGGCCGGACTCCGAGGTGATGGCCGAGCTGCGGGCGCCCGCGCCCGGCTGCCGGACCCGATGCGTGGCGTTCTGGAGCGAGTTCGACGAGCTGATGGACCCGATCGAGACGGCCCGTATCGAGCACCCGGACCTCCGAGCGGAGAACGTGCAGGTCACCGGCATCGGACACCTCGCCCTGCCCGCGCATCCCGCCGTCACGGCGGCGGTCCGGCGCGCGCTCGACGGGCCCGGTCCGACCGCCCTCCCGAGCCTCGGGGACACCGCTTCCGTCGCGTGAACGCCAACCCTCCGAAACTCGAACGGATTTCGAACTCAAGGCCAAGGCTCGGCCTTGCCGCGACCGAAAGACGGCCGAATGCCCGGTTCCGCAAAGCTCGAAACCCCTGGAAGATTGTCGTTGCCAGTAACCGCCGGGTACAGTCACGCCACTGCTCTCCCCAAGGAACCTCCCGTTCCCTGGCCACCCAGGCCCCCCACTGCCGAGGCGAAAGAGAAGTTGGTGAACGACCGCCCCTCGTCGGGCCTGTACCCCGATTCCGGGTACGACGGCCTTTCCAACACCACTTTCGCTGGTGATTCGACCTACGTTTCCTATGAAACGCAGGGCCAGGGGTACGACTACGCCTCCTCCTACCCCTCGTACGAGACCGGCGCATACGACTCCACCGCCTGGTCCGCACAAGACGGTTACGCGCAGGACGGCGGCTACCTGCCGACCATCCCCGCCCAGGGCGGCATCCCCGAGGACGCCGGCACCGGGCAGTGGGACGCGAGTGCCTGGAACCAGCAGAGCGGCTCCGCCGACTACCAGGCCACCGCCCTCGGCTACGAGCAGACCGGGCAGTGGGCGATGCCGGGTTACGGCACCACGGGCACCGAGACCGGCGCGTACGACGCCACCGCCTGGAACACGGTCCCCCAGCACGAGCAGCAGACCCAGACCTTCTCGTACGACCACCACCAGTACGAGTACCAGCAGCAGCACCAGGAGACGGCCTACGCGTACGAGGCGCCGGCCGCCGCCGAGTACAGCGAGACCGCCGTCTTCGAAGTCCTCGACACCGAGGGCGCCGAGAACGTCGGGTCCGACTTCGACCCCGCGCCCGAACCCGTGCACGACCTGCCCACCCAGGCCATGCCGGTCACCCCGGACGTCGCGCCGGCGCCCCGCGCCTCGCGCCGCGCCGGTGCCAAGACGAAGTCGGCGTCCACCACTGCCGCCGCCTCCCGCCGCCGCACCCCGGCGAAGCGTTCCGCCCTGCTGACCGTGGCCGTTCCCTCCGCCTGCGTGATGGGTGTCGCCGGTGTCGCGGCCGCCTCCGTCGGCGGACTCACCGGCACGGACAAGCCCGCCGAAGACACCACCACGATGGCCGCGCCCGACCCGGCCTCGGTGAAGCCCGTTGCGGCGAACAGCAAGCTCGACACCCAGCTGACGGCGCTCAGCGCCGACGCGGGCGACTTCGCGGACCGCGCGAGCCGCACGCAGGAGCGCATCGACCTGCGCCAGCGCCAGGAGGACGAGAAGAAGCGGAAGGCGGAGGAGGAGGCGGCCAAGGAAGCGGCCCGCCCCAAGTTCGCGATCCCGGTCGAACAGCACGGCCTCAGCGCCAGCTTCGGGCAGGCCGGCGGCATGTGGATGTCCGTGCACACCGGCATCGACTTCCCGGTCTCCTACGGCACCCCGGTCATGTCCGCCACCGACGGCACCGTGCGCACGCAGTGGAACAGCGCCTACGGCAACATGGCGATAGTGACCTCGCCCGACGGCACCGAGACCTGGTACTGCCACCTCAGCAGCACCAAGATCCGGTCCGGCAAGGTCAAGGCGGGCGACGTCATCGCCTACTCCGGCAACTCCGGCAACTCCACCGGCCCGCACCTCCACTTCGAGGTCCGGCCCGGCGGCGGCTCGGCGATCGACCCCCTGCCCT
Organism: Streptomyces sp. NPDC001903; assembly: GCF_042891345.1. NCBI lineage: Bacteria > Bacillati > Actinomycetota > Actinomycetes > Kitasatosporales > Streptomycetaceae > Streptomyces > Streptomyces sp. NPDC001903. The sequence goes on along the minus strand of NZ_JBIASZ010000006.1, from coordinate 358,898 downwards.
GGCTCCGCAGCCACGGTCTCGACCCGACCTGAGCCCCTTCGGCGTGAAGGCCCGGGCATGAGCCCGGGCCCCGCACACACCCCCCGTTACAGCTTCTGCACCGGCGCGTAGCGCAGCAGCAGGCGCTTCGGCTTGTCGTCCCCGAAGTCGACGGTGGCCTGCGCGTCCGCGCCGGCGCCCCGGACCTCCATGACCGTGCCCAGCCCGAACTGGTCGTGCGTGACCCGGTCCCCGACCGCCAGCGCGACGACCGGCTTGTCGGCGGCCCGGCGCGTCGCGAACCCGGACGGCCCCGACTTCGCACGCGACGAGGACAGGAAGGCCTCCGGCGAGGTCCCGAACGTGGCCTTGCCGCCGCCCGCGCCGGAGGACCCGTACCCCGAACCGCGCATCGGGCCCGCCGGCTTCTGCGCCGCGCCCGTCCGCTTCCACTGCAGGTACTCGGCCGGGATCTCCTCGAGGAACCGCGAGGGCGGGTTGTACGAGGGGGTGCCCCACGCGCTGCGCATGCCGGAGCGGGTCAGGTACAGCCGCTCGCGCGCCCGCGTGATGCCGACGTACGCGAGGCGGCGCTCCTCCTCCAGCTCCTTGGTCTGGCCCAGCGCGCGCATGTGCGGGAAGACCCCGTCCTCCATGCCGGTCAGGAAGACCACCGGGAATTCGAGGCCCTTGGCGGTGTGCAGGGTCATCAGCGTGATGACGCCCGAGCCGTCCTCCTCCTCGTCCGGGATCTGGTCGGAGTCGGCGACGAGCGCGACCTGCTCCAGGAACTCCGCGAGCGTGCCGCCCGCGGCGGGAGCCGCCGGTGTCCCGGCGTCCTCCCCGCGGGCCTGCTCGAACTCCAGGGCCACGGCCGCGAGTTCCTGGAGGTTCTCGATGCGCGTCTCGTCCTGCGGGTCGGTCGAGGCCTGGAGCTCGGCCAGGTAGCCCGTACGCTCCAGCACCGCCTCCAGCACCACCGCCGGGCCCGCGCCCGATTCGACGATCGTGCGGAGCTCCTCCATCAGCACGTTGAACCGCTTCACCGCGTTGGTCGAGCGGGCGGCCATGCCGAACGCCTCGTCCACGCGCCGCAGCGCCTGTGGGAAGGTGATCTTCTCGCGCATCGCGAGCGCGTCGATCATCGCTTCGGCGCGCTCGCCGATGCCGCGCTTGGGCACGTTCAGGATCCGGCGGAGGGGGACGTTGTCCTCGGGGTTCGCGAGCACGCGCAGGTACGCGAGGACGTCGCGGACCTCCTTGCGCTCGTAGAAGCGGACGCCGCCGACGACCTTGTAGGGCAGTCCGACGCGGATGAAGATCTCCTCGAACACACGCGACTGCGCGTTCGTCCGGTAGAAGATCGCGACGTCGCCCGCCTTGGCGTCCCCGGCGTCCGTCAGCCGGTCGATCTCGTCGGCGACGAACTGCGCCTCGTCGTGCTCGGTGTCGGCGACGTAGCCGGTGATGACGGCGCCGGTGCCGGCCTGGGTCCACAGGTTCTTGGCGCGGCGGTTCTCGTTGCGCTCGATGACCGCGTTGGCGGCGGAGAGGATGGTCTGCGTGGAGCGGTAGTTCTGCTCCAGCAGGATCGTCGTCGCGTCCTTGTAGTCCTCTTCGAACTGGAGGATGTTGCGGATGGTCGCGCCGCGGAAGGCGTAGATCGACTGGTCGGCGTCACCCACCACGCACAGCTCGGCCGGCGGCAGGTCCGGGTAGCCGGTGCCGACGAGCTCGCGCACCAGCGTGTACTGGGCGTGGTTGGTGTCCTGGTACTCGTCCACCAGGACGTGGCGGAAGCGCCGCCGGTAGTGCTCGGCGACGTCCGGGAACGCCTGGAGCAGGTGGACGGTGGTCATGATGATGTCGTCGAAGTCGAGCGCGTTGGCCTCGCGCAGCCGCCCCTGGTACATCGCGTACGCCTGGGCGAGCGTCTTCTCGAAGCCGTCGGCGGCCTGCCCGGCGAAGGCGTCCTCGTCGATGAGCTCGTTCTTGAGGTTCGAGATCTTGGCGTTGAAGGCCTTCGGCGGGAACTTCTTCGGGTCCAGGTCCAGATCGCGGCAGACGAGCGCCATCAGGCGCTTCGAGTCGGCCGCGTCGTAGATCGAGAAGGACGAGGTGAAGCCGAGGCGCTTCGACTCGCGGCGCAGGATCCGTACGCAGGCGCTGTGGAAGGTGGACACCCACATGGCGTTCGCGCGCGGGCCGACCAGGCCCTCGACGCGCTCCTTCATCTCGCCGGCGGCCTTGTTGGTGAAGGTGATCGCCAGGATCTGGCCGGGGTGGACGTTCCGCGCGGCCAGCAGGTGGCCGATGCGGTGGGTCAGCACCCGGGTCTTGCCGGAGCCGGCGCCGGCCACGATGAGCAGCGGGGAGCCGGCGTGCACGACGGCCGCCGCCTGCTGCTCGTTCAGCCCCTCCAGGAGGGTCGCCGGATCGATGACGGGCTTGGGGGCGCCGTCGCGGTAGTACGCGTCGCCGCTCATGGGCACGTCGAACCGGCCCCCGAAGAGATCGTCCGCGCCCTCCTCCGGGGCGGGGTGATCCTCGGGCGGCGGGGGGACCTCGTCGGAGGGGGTGAGGTCCGCCAGGAAACTGTCGTCAAAGAGGCTGCTCATCGCTTTCCGAGTCTAGGGGTCGGGACCGACACGCCAGCACGAGTTCCAGGAGACCGGGGAAGCGCAGTTCCAGATCGTCGCGGCGCAGTGCGAGGTAGAGCTTGCGGCCCTGCGGGCGCTGGCAGATCACCCCGCCCTCGCGGAGCGTCTTGAGGTGGTGCGTGACGCTGGATCGGGGCAGGTCGGGGACCACTTCGCCGCAGAAGGTCTCCTCGCCGGAGGCGAGCTTGCGGACGATCTCGAGGCGGACGGGATGCCCCAGGGCCGCGAGCACCTCGGCCAGGTCGAGGTCCTCGGCGCGGGGGTGGGTCAGCTCGGCAGCGGCAGGCATGCCCTCACTGTACGCAGATCTCGTACGGACATTGCCAGACCGTTCGAAGATCTCGTACAGTCTCTCCATCGCGACCGTACGAAATCCTCGAACGGTCGACCGCCGCACCAGCAGCAGGGGGACCTCCCATGTCCGGCACCACCGCGCCCACGACGGCCCCGCTCGACGACGCCGCCCTCGCCGCCTCCCTCGACGGCGGCTTCACCAGCCACCACGCCGACGTCGACGGCACCCGGCTGCACTACGTCGAGGGCGGCAGCGGCGAACCGCTCGTCCTGCTCGGCGGCTGGCCGCAGACCTGGTGGCAGTGGCACAAGGTGCTGCCCGCCCTCGCCGCCCGGTACCGCGTCATCGCCGTCGACCTGCGCGGCATGGGCGGCTCCGGCAAGCCCGCCTCCGGGTACGACAAGAAGACCCTCGCCCGCGACGTCCACGCGCTGCTCGGCCGGCTCGGCATCGCCTCCGCGCACGTCGTCGGCCACGACATCGGCGCGATGGTGGCCTACGCCTTCGCCGCCAACCACCCCGAGGCCACCCGGAAGATCGCCCTCCTGGACGTGTCCCACCCCGAGGAGAGCTGGGCCCGGCAGACCCTGCTTCCCCGGCAGGGGCAGCGGCACAAGTGGTGGTTCGCCTTCAACCAGGTCCAGGGCCTGCCCGAGCAGCTGCTCGCCGGCCGCTTCCACCTCCTGCTGGACTGGCTGTTCGAGAACGCCGCCACCGACCCCGCCTCCGTCGACGCGCACGCCCGCGCGGTGTACGCCCGCGCCTACGAGGCACCGGAGGCCGTGCGCGCCGCGAACGACTGGTACCGGACCTTCGCGCAGGACATCGCCGACCTGGCGACGTACGCCCCGGTGACCGCGCCGATCCTGGCCCTGGGCGGCGAGTACGGCAATTACGACAGCCTCGTGACCGCCGTCCCCGCCCTCGGCACCGACACCCGGGTGGTCCGCGTCGACGGCAGCGGGCACTACCTCCCGGAGGAGCGGCCGGAGGTGGTCGTACGGGAGCTGACCCGCTTCCTGGGCTGACCGGCGGCCACCGTACGCTCGACGCCATGGACGTTCTCATCAGTGTCTTCGTGGGCCTGCACATCATCGGCATCGCCTCCCTCCTGGGCGGCTTCCTGACACAGATGAAGGCGATGAGCGCCGGCACCGCCCGCTTCGTGCCCGCGATGCTGCACGGCGCGCTGACGATGCTCGTCACGGGCGTCCTGCTGGTCGGCTTCCGCGAGATGGACGGCGGCCACGTCAACAACATCAAGATCGGCGTGAAGCTCGCCGTCCTCTTCGTGATCCTCGCGCTCGTCTACGTGAAGCGGGACGAGGAGCACGTGGACAAGGCGCTGTTCGGCGCGGTCGGCGGGCTGACCGTGGTCAATATCTTCATCGCCGTCCTCTGGCACTGATCCCGGTACCGAACCACAACAGCCACATCCGGCCACATCAGTTCACGTCGGGGCACTTACGATCATCTCGTCATCCGGCCGTTACCTTCCGGTCTAGCGTCCTCCTCCAAGCACCGAGCCCCGAGCGAGGAAGGACGTGAGGCCCTCGTGGCCAGTCACCGAAAGCCCAGGCAGCGCCCGCTCCACCCGCTCTCCCGCGGCACCGTGCGGACCGCCGCGACACTCGCCCTCGCGGGCGCTGCCACCGCCACCGCCTTCGAAGGCACCTCGCAGGCCGACCCCCAGCAGACGCCCTCCCAGGTGAAGGCGGAGGTGGACCGGCTCTACGAGGAGGCCGAGGAGAGCGCCGAGCGGTACAACGGGGCGAAGGAGCAGGCCGACGAGGCCCAGCGCGCGCTCGACGCACTGCGCGACGAGACCGCCCGCAAGACCGACCGGCTCAACACCGCCCGCCGGGCGCTCGGTTCCCTGGCAGCCGGCCAGTACCGCACGGGCGGCCTGGGGCCCGCCATGCGGCTGGCGCTGGCCGAGGACCCGCAGGACTACCTGGACCAGGCCTCGTTCCTCACCCGGACCGGCGACCGCAGTGCCGCCGAGGTCTCCTCCGTACGGCGTCAGCTCGACGAGGTCGGGCAGCTCAGGGACAAGGCCGCCGGCCGGCTCGCCGACCTGCGCGCCCGCGAGGGCGAGCTCGCCGGGTACAAGGCCACCGTCGAGGCCAAGCTCGACACCGCCAAGCGGCTGCTGGCCAAGCTCACCGCCGAGGAGCGGGCCGCGTACGAGGCCCAGTCGGGCGGCGCGGCCCCGGCCGGTCCGCGCACCACGACCCCGGCGCCGCCTTCGGACGGCACGCGCGCGGCCCGGGCGGTGGCCTTCGCGTACGGGGCGATCGGCAAGCCGTACGTCTGGGGCGCGACGGGACCGGGCTCCTTCGACTGCTCCGGACTGACCCAGGCGGCCTGGCGCTCGGCCGGGGTCTCCCTCCCCCGCACCACCTACACCCAGATCAATGCCGGGCAGCGGGTCTCCCGCGATCAGCTGGCCCCCGGTGACCTGGTGTTCTTCTACTCCGGGGTCACCCATGTCGGCCTGTACATCGGCAACGGCCAGATGATCCACGCCCCGCGCCCCGGGTCGACGGTCCGGGTGGCCCCGATCGACTCCATGCCCTGGGCGGGCGCCTCCCGCCCGGCGTGAGCCGGGGGCGCGAGAGCCCTACGGCGCCTTGACCTGCATGGTCAGCCAGCCGAAGGCCTGCGGGAGCTGCTTCGACCAGGAGTCGAGGTTGTGCCCGCCGGTGACCTTCTCCGCGTGCACCGTGGTCGGGCTCTGCGCGATGGCCTTGAGGTCCGTGCCGGACAGGTAGCCGTCCTGCTCGGCGCCCGACATCCACAGCGCGACCGCCGGCGGTGTGGGCGCGGCCTTCAGCAGGGCCTTCAGGTTGTGGGTGCGCCGCATCTCCGGGTCCTGGGCGACCAGCGAGGTGGGCTCCTGGCCCGGGTCGTTGTAGCCGGAGAGGGAGACGGCCGCGCTGTAGCGGTCGGGGTGCAGGATCGCCAGCTTGGCGGCGCAGTACGCGCCCGCCGAGTACCCGGCCACGCCCCAGGTGCGGGCCTCGTCGGAGGCCCGGAAGTTGTCGGTGACCATCTTGCGGACGTCGACGCTGAACCAGCTGTCCGCGTTGACCTTGCCCGGGATGTTCGCGCATCCGGTGTCGCCGTTGCCCAGCAGCATGGCGCGCGGCGAGACCAGGATGAACGGCTGCACCTTGCCGCTCTTCATCAGCGGCTCCAGCACCTCGGCCGCCTTGAGCCCCTGGAACCAGGACTTGCCCGTCCCCGGTATGCCCGGGATCAGCTCGACCACCGGGAACTTCTTGTTCTTGAACGCCGGGTCGTCGTACTGCGGCGGGAGCCACACCATGACGTCGCCCTTGACCCCGGAGATCTTGCCGTCGAGCTCGGTCTTCTTGACCCGGCCGCCGAGGCCCTCGACCGGCTGGAACTCCTGGAGCACCTTCGGCTCCGCCTTGACCTCCGCCGCCTTCTTCCCGCCGAGCCCGTCCGCGCCGAGGTCGGGGGCGGCCGTGACGTACTTGCCGGTGCCGAGCAGATCGCCCCACGAGGCGTAGAAGTTCTCCTCGCGGTTCACCGAGATGAACACCAGGGCGACGGCGGTGACCTGGGCGAACACCACCATCAGGGCCCGGGTGGACACGCGTACGACGGCGGGGCCGCGCACCTTGCTCCACACGAACAGCGGCAGGAGAACGGCGATCGCCGTCAGGGCGATCGCCGTCACGAACAGGGGGAACCCCGTCAAGCTCATCACGCCACCCAAGAGGGCGCCGCAGCGCCGCGCGGTTGCCCCCTCCCCCTGCGGCGTGGGTCACATCTGCGCGCGCATCACGCCTGATCAGACGTCATACCGGCGCTCACACCAGGCGGCGCGCCGTCGCCCAGCGGGTCAGCTCGTGCCGGTTGGAGAGCTGGAGCTTCCTGAGCACCGCCGAGACGTGGGACTCCACGGTCTTCACCGAGATGAAGAGCTGCTTGGCGATCTCCTTGTACGCGTACCCGCGCGCGATCAGCCGGAGCACCTCGCGCTCGCGCTGGGTGAGGCGGTCCAGGTCCTCGTCGACCGGCGGCGCGTCCGTCGAGGCGAAGGCGTCGAGCACGAAGCCCGCCAGCCGCGGCGAGAACACCGCGTCCCCCTCCTGCACCCGGAAGACCGAGTTCACCAGGTCGGTCCCGGTGATGGTCTTGGTGACGTACCCGCGGGCGCCGCCCCGGATGACCCCGATGACGTCCTCGGCGGCGTCCGACACCGACAGGGCCAGGAACCGCACCGGGTCCTCGGCGGCCGCCATCAGCGGGGCGCAGCGCCGCAGCACCTCGACCCCGCCGCCGCCCGGCAGGTGCACGTCGAGCAGGACCACCTCGGGCCGGGTGGCGGTGATGACGGTGACGGCCTGGTCCACATCGGCGGCCTCGCCGACGACCTCGACCCCGGTCCGGGCGGTCTCGCCGATCTCCGCCTGCACGCCCGTGCGGAACATCCGGTGGTCGTCGACGAGCACCACCCGGACGTGCCTGCCCACTGCCGCGCTGCCGGTCGTCTCTTCGGTCATGCTGCGTTCGCCGCCCTCTCCATCTCCAGCTCGACTTCCGTGCCGCCGTCGGGCGCGGACCGCAGTCGTGCGGTCCCGCCGTTGCGCTGCATCCGGCCGATGATCGATTCTCGTACGCCCATGCGGTCGTCCGGTACCGCGTCGATGTCGAAGCCCGGCCCCCGGTCCCGTACGGACACGAACACCGTCTGCCCCTCCACCTCGGCGTACACCTGCACCGGCCCGCCCTCGCCACCGTACTTGGCGGCGTTGACCATCGCCTCGCGCGCGGCCTGGATCTGTGCGCCCAGCCTCTCGTCGAGCGGGCAGTCGCCGACCACGACGACCTCGATCGGGACCCCGTGGTGGTCCTCGACCTCGGCGGCCGTCTTCTTGACGGCCTCCGCGAGGGTGGCGGGCTCCTCGGCCTCGTCCTTGCCGGTGCCCTCCGGCTTGTAGAGCCAGTTCCGCAGCTCCCGCTCCTGCGCGCGGGCGAGGCGGCGCACCTCGCCCACGTCCTCGGCGTTGCGCTGGATCAGGGTCAGGGTGTGCAGCACCGAGTCGTGCACGTGGGCGGCGACCTCGGCGCGCTCCTGGGCCCGGATGCGCATGAGGCGCTCCTCGGAGAGGTCCTGGGTCATCCGGATCAGCCAGGGCCCGGCGAGCAGGGCTATGCCGACCAGGACGGCGAGGGCGGCGGTCAGTACGTTGCCGAGCTGGGCCGCCGAGCCGCGCACGACGATGAAGACGGTCAGGCCCACGCCGACCAGGGCGACCCCGGCGAAGCCGCGGGCGATCTGGAGCAGGCGGGCGTTGCGCCCGGCGGCGGCGCCCCAGTGGGCGCGGCGGGCGTTGTCGGCCTGGCGCCATACGAGGACCACGCCGGCGCCGACCAGCAGCGTCGGCCACACGTACCGGCCGGAGGTGCCGCCGAGCTGGACCTTGGAGATGAAGATGCCGGCGCCGATGCACAGGGCGATGAGGGCGGTGATCTGCCCCCGGTCGGGTTTGCGCAGGCGGCGGCTGCCGTCGGCCAGGGTCTCGAAGAAGGAGCGGTGGCCGGTGCGGCCGCCGACGCCCAGCGGTACGAAGACCCAGAACGCGGCGTAGAGCAGCACGCCCAGCCCGTCGCCCCACATGAACAGGCCGAGGAAGGCGAGCCGGACCCAGACGACCGGCAGCCCGAGGTGCCCGGCGAGACCGCGCGCGACACCGCCGAGCATCCGGCCGTCGGCGCTGCGGTAGAGCTTGCGCTGCGGCGGTTCGTCGGCGTCTGTCGTGTGCGGGGGACGGGGGGCGGCGGAGACGGGCATGCCATTGATGGTCACACGCGGGCGGGGTGGGGGACATCAGGGCAGCCCCCCAGTTCCGTCGGGGGGATATCAGGGTTGTGCCAGGGTCGGGCCCGGTGCCGCGGGGCGCGACGGGTTGTCACCATGGAGCCATGACCAAGCACGACTCCCCGCCTTCGCCGGCCGGTGCCACCGCGCCGCCGCCCGGCGACCGGCCCGCAGACCGGCCCGCGGACCGGCCCGCGGACCGCGCCGCCGAGCGGCCGCCGCTGCGCCGCAGCAAGCGAGACAAGGTCCTCGCGGGCGTCTGCGGCGGCCTCGGCCGGTACTTCGACCTGGACCCGGTGATCTTCCGGATCGTGCTCGGCGTCCTCGCGGTCACCGGCGGGGTCGGCCTGATCTTCTACGGCTTCGCCTGGCTGCTGCTGCCGGTGGAGGGCGAGGAGGACAGCGAGGCGAAGAAGCTGCTGACCGGCCGGGTCGAGGGCGCCACCCTCGCCGCCGTGTTCGCGGCCCTGGTCGGCTGCGCGCTGTTCCTGTCGATGCTGGACAACGGCGGGCTGGCCGTGTTCTCCGTCCTGGTCATCCTGGCCCTCGGCGGGGCCGGGTACTGGTCGCAGCGCCGCCGCAAGGCGGCCGCTCCCGAGGCGGAGCCGCAGGCGGTGCACCGTCCGGCCCCCGCCCCGCCGGAGACCCAGGCTCCGCCCGTGCCCGGCAGCCCGTCCTGGTGGCGGGATCCGCTGGTCAAGGACGGTACGACCGGCCCGGTGGGATCCACCGGGTACCTGTGGGGGCCGGACGACTCGGCCGATGCCAACGCCGCCCGGAACATCGGGGGCGGCCGCGTCGAGGACGGTTCCGAGCGGTCCGCCGCCCCCAGGGCCCCGCGCGGCGGCATCGGCGGCCGGGTGTTCGTCCTGGCCCTGCTGGCCGGGGGCGGCGCCACGGCCGCGGTCTGGCAGGGCAGCACCCTTTCGCACGCGCTGCAGATCGGCCTGGCCTCGGCGCTCGCCGTGTTCGGGATGGGCCTCGCGGTCAGCTCGGTCAGGGGCCGCACCGGCTTCGGCACCGTCCTGCTGGCGGTGATCACGGCCGGGCTGCTGGCCGGCGCCTCCGCGCTGCCCCGCGAGATCGGCACCGACTGGAAGTCCGTGGAATGGCGGCCGGCCGCGGTGGCCGACGTCAGACCCGTCTACACGGCGGGTACCGGGCTGGCCACGCTGGACCTCAGCCGGCTGGACGTGCCGAAGGGCACCACGCTGTCCGTCCGCGCCTCCGTGGAGGCGGGCCGGCTCAAGGTGATCGTGCCCCGCGAGGTCACCGCGCAGGCGGACGTCTCGGTGAAGCTGGGCGACATCCACATGCCCGGCGAGACCAGCCAGGACGTACGGATCAAGAGCGGCGGGGAAACCCGACAGGCGACCTTGAAGCCCGCGGCCGGCACCGAGGCCGGGGGGACGATCGAGCTGGACCTGAGCGCAGATTTCGGACAGGTGGAGGTGGCCCGTGCCGCGTCATGAGTTCCAGCCCGGGCGGCTGCTGGCCGGCCTGATCCTGGTGGCGGCGGGCGTGCTGTACCTGCTCGACGCGACCGGCGAGGCGGACCTGCCCTGGTTCCTGGTCATCCCGATGACCGTGGGCGGGCTCTGCCTGGCCGCGCTGGTGGGCATCGTGACCTATGCGATCCGGCGGGACCGCCGGGACCGGATCAGCGAGTCCAGTGAGAGATAGGGCGCTCCGGCCATGATCATCGGGATCCAGGCCATCAGGTACACCAGGTCGTTGCCGTAGTAGTACGGGGTCACCTGCCAGGACACCGTGAGCCACAGGCTGAGCGAGATCAGCGCTCCGCCGGTGGCCGCGACCCGGGTCAGCAGGCCGGCCAGCACGCCGAGGCCCACCAGGAGTTCCCCGATGGCCAGCACCGCCCCGAACCCGACGGGCGAGAGCAGCGCCCAGTCCACCAGGGCGGGGATCGCGGCGGTGTCGCGCACGCCGTGCATCTGCTCGCCGATGGAGCCCGCGCCGGAGGCGTGCAGGAACGCGGAGTCGGTCAGCTTGTCCAGTCCCGCGTAGGCGAAGGTCACGCCGAGGAAGATCCGCAGCGGCAGCAGGGCGTACCGGGCGGCCTGTTCCCGCAGTCCGGACGGGCCGGAAGGGCCGGCGGGACCGGAAGCGCCGGAAGAACCGGCGGAAGGGACGTCAGTTCGGGTCACGTCCCATGTGTACCCCGGTTCACTCGGCCACGTCGATGGTGCAGCGGTTGGATTCCACTCCGGCGGCCGTCACCACCTGCACCTCGATGCGCCCGGGTTCCACTTCCGCCGGGACCGGCACCGTCAGGGCCGAGTCCGAGGGGTTGGTGAACCCGCCGGCGACCGGCACCAGCGGCACGTGCACGTGGACCGCCCCGACCCGTACGACCAGTCGGGCCAGCATCTCCGGGGTCTGCGCCCCGGGCGGCACGAAGCCCACCCCGCGGATCTCGATGTCGTCGCCCGGCCGGATGGCCGCGTCGAGGTCGCCCGGCTCCCGTCTGCGCACCACGGACAGGATCAGCGGGCGGGTGACCTCCGCGTACTTCGCCGCCAGGTACACCGCCGCCGACAGGGCCACCAGCATGGCCAGCGCCCACGGCAGCCGCGGCAGCCGGTCCGGGAACCGGGCCATCGACACCGCCGCGAAGGCCAGCACCACCGTGGAGACCAGCACGTACTGCGCGTCCGGGAAGCTCCCCCGGCCCGCGTCGTCCGTCAGCAGGTCCACCCCGCGCGGCCGGTCCGCCGGCAGCTTCTGCATCCGCTGGCCCATGATCCGTACGGTGACCACCCGGCGCACCAGCACCGCCACGGCCGAGGTCAGCGCGACCACCGCCAGCAGCGGCAGCGCGCGTCCGAGCGCGAGCCCCGCGTACAGGGCCTGCCGCTGCGGGCCGGGCGGGGAGGCCGCCAGCCGCAGCGCGGGCAGCAGCGCGGCGAACGCCGTCAGCACCACCCAGGCGCTCGGCACCGCCTTCGAGGTGGACAGCCGGTTGTCCTCGCCGACCAGCGGGGCGAGCAGCCCGCCGCGCAGCGACTGGGCGCGGGCGGCGACCGTGAGCAGCCCGGCCAGGACCACCGCCGCGAGCAGCCCGGCGGTGCGGGCGGTCGACCAGCCGGTGCCGAGCGCGGTGCCGACCTGCACCAGCAGCAGCACCCCGGCAGCGATCCACACGGCGAGGACGGCCCGCCGCGAGAACAGGTACAGCCAGGAGTTGCCGGCCTCCCGGCCCCGGTCGGCGACCGTACGGGCGGAGAGGGTCAGCTCGTCGGAGACCCACTGCCGGGACGCCCCGGCGGAGCGGGCCACCGCGGCCGGCAGCCCCTGCCCGGCCGCGAACTCGTCCCGCTTCTCGGTGAACGCGGCGACGGCGCGGCGGTGCCCCTCCTGCGCGCCGTGCGGGCAGTCGTCGCAGGTGCAGCCGCCGCCGTGGGTGCTTCGGGACATCTCTTGGACAGCCACGTGCGTGCCGCCTCTCTGAACTACGGTGCAATGCCAGCGAATTGTGCACCACTGCGACAGTGCTCCGGATTGCGCACGATGTCAGAGCAGGTGATTAACCGTTCATGATGTTGACGCCACCCGCCCGGCCCGGTGCTTTCAGGGCGCGACGGTCTGCCAGAGCGGCTGGTAGCTGACCCAGGCGGCGAGATCCGAGCCGAAACGCTCCCGCGCGGCGAGCGCCGCACGGTGGTCGACCGGGACCGGCTTCCCGGCGGCCCGCGCGATCAGCTGCACCTGCGCCGCGCGCTCCGCCGCGATGAACCACCAGGCCGCCGCGTCCACGGAGTCGCCGACGGTGAGCAGCCCGCGGTTGCGCAGGACCAGCGCCTTGTACGGGCCCAGGGCGCGGGCGATCCGCCCGGCGTCCTGCGGCCCGGCGAACCCGTCCAGGAGGGCGTGGTCCTCGTAGAAGGCACAAGCCTCCTCGCTGATCGGGGCGAGCAGTTCGCCGAGCGCGGCGAGCGCCCTGCCGTACGGGGCGTGCGCGTGCACCACCGCCACGGCGTCGGGGCGGGCCCGGTGCACGGCGGCGTGCACGGCGAAGGCCAGCTCGTTGACCCGGCGCGCGCCCTCGCGCACGCGCCCGTCCCCGTCGACGAGCAGCAGGTCGGCGGCGGTGAGGGCGGACAGGGCCTGCCCGAACGGGTTGACCCAGTGGCAGTCCGCGAACTCCGGGTCCCGCACCGTGATGTGCCCGGCGACCCCGTCCTCGTACCCGAGGCGGCCGAACAGCCGCAGCGCCCCGGCGAGCCGCTCCTTGCGGTACGCGCGCTCCTCGGCAGGGTCGGCGTGGACGGGCGGCAGCGCGAACCCTAGCCGGTCCACCGGCACGGGTGCGGGTGCGGGTGCGCGTACCGGTGCGGGTACGGGTTCGGGCTGGTCCGGCATGGCCCCCTCCTTCGGCTCGCCGCGCAAGGTACCGGCGGCCGCGCGAAGTGGCCATACACGCGGCGAAGCCGCCGCTCCCCGGAGGGAGCGGCGGCTTCGACCATGTACGTGCGAACGGTGGGGACTACTCCCACTCGATGGTGCCCGGGGGCTTGCTCGTGCAGTCGAGGACCACGCGGTTCACGTCCGGCACCTCGTTGGTGATGCGGGTGGAGATCCGCGCGAGCACCTCGTACGGCATGCGCGTCCAGTCCGCGGTCATCGCGTCCTCGGAGGAGACGGGGCGCAGCACGATCGGGTGGCCGTAGGTGCGGCCGTCGCCCTGGACGCCGACGCTGCGGACGTCCGCGAGCAGGACGACCGGACACTGCCAGATCTCGCGGTCCAGGCCGGCCGCGGTCAGCTCGTGGCGGGCGATGGCGTCGGCCTCGCGGAGCAGGTCCAGGCGCTCCTTGGTGACCTCGCCGACGATGCGGATGCCCAGGCCCGGGCCGGGGAAGGGCTGGCGCTGGACGATCTCCTCGGGCAGGCCGAGCTCCTGGCCGACCATCCGGACCTCGTCCTTGAACAGCTGGCGCAGCGGCTCGACGAGCTCGAACTCGATGTCGTCGGGCAGGCCGCCCACGTTGTGGTGGGACTTGATGTTCGCGGTGCCGGTGCCGCCGCCGGACTCGACGACGTCCGGGTACAGGGTGCCCTGGACCAGGAAGGCGACCGCGGGGCCGTCCTCCTGGAGGATCTCCAGCTGGGCCTGCTCGAAGACGCGGATGAACTCGCGGCCGATGATCTTCCGCTTGGTCTCCGGGTCGGAGACCCCGGCCAGCGCGTTCAGGAAGCGCTCCTGCGCGTCGACGACCTTCAGCTGCACGCCGGTGGCGGCGACGAAGTCCTTCTCGACCTGCTCGGTCTCGCCCTTGCGCATCAGGCCGTGGTCGACGTACACGCAGGTCAGCTGCGAACCGATGGCCTTCTGTACGAGGGCCGCGGCGACCGCGGAGTCCACGCCGCCGGAGAGGCCGCAGATGGCGCGCTTGTCGCCGACCTGCTCGCGGATGGCCGCGACCTGCTCCTCGACGATGTTGCCGGTGGTCCAGGTGGGCTCCAGTCCGGCGCCGCGGTACAGGAAGTGCTCCAGGACCTGCTGGCCGTGCGTGGAGTGCATCACCTCGGGGTGGTACTGCACGCCGTACAGCTTCTTCTCGTCGTTCTCGAAGGCCGCGACCGGGACGACGTTCGTCGACGCGGTGACGGTGAAGCCCTCGGGGGCGGCGGAGCAGGCGTCGCCGTGGGACATCCACACCGACTGGTTCTCGGGGGTGCCCTCGAAGAGGGTGGAGCCGGCCTTGGAGACGGCGAGCGGCGTACGGCCGTACTCACGGGCGCCGGTGTTGTCGACGGTGCCGCCGAGGGTGGTCGCCATCAGCTGGAAGCCGTAGCACATGCCGAAGACGGGAACGCCGGACTCGAAGAGCGCGCGGGCGTCGTCCAGGCGCGGGGCACCCTCCTCGTACACGGAGGACGGGCCGCCGGAGAGGATGATCGCCTTGGGGTCCTTGGCGAGGATCTCGGCCACCGGCATCGTGCTGGGGACGATCTCGCTGTAGACCCGTGCCTCGCGGACGCGGCGGGCGATGAGCTGGGCGTACTGGGCGCCGAAGTCGACGACGAGAACCGTGTCCGGGGCGCTGTCGTGGGCGGCGGAGGGTGCTTCTGGCACGGGGCGGCCTTCCGGCGGAAGAGGGTGGCTGTTTTGTCGATTCTACCGGTGGCGCAGGCCGCCACTTTGTCGCACCATCCGAGGCCCACGTCTCACGATCCGGGCCGGGTTGGCTCGGGAAGGGGCGGGCGGCCATAATCCTGTCCATGCGCAAGCAGCTGAGCTTCCTCTTTACCTATGGCACCGGCCGGTCCGGTCGCCATGGGTCCGTGTGATGCTCGCTTGAGCCGCTGACTTCCCAGAGCGCCCCGGTCCGACAGGACCGGGGCGCTCTGGCGTTTCCGCTCCTGCCGGCACGAACCACAGGAGTAGGAAATGACCGTGACCACCACCCCCGCGCAGCTGATCGCCGAGTCCCGCGAGCGGATCGACGCCATCGACGACCGGATCATCGGACTGATCCAGGAGCGGATGGCCGTCTCGACCGTCATCCAGCAGGCCCGGATCGCCTCGGGCGGCCGCCGGGTGCACCTCTCCCGGGAGATGGAGGTGCTCGCGCACTGGAGCGACGCCCTCGGCAAGCCCGGCACCACCCTCGCGATGACGCTGCTGGAGCTGTGCCGCGGCCGGGTCTGAGGCCGTTCCGGGACCGGGGCCCCTTCGGGTCTCACGCCTGTTCTTCACTCGTCCGGACCGTGACCGGCCCCGGCACCCTTCGTTGGTGTGGATGGCCGCGTCAGCCAGGCGCGGGACCGCAGCACCACGCGTGGCTCTTCGGGAGCGATGAGACGTACGGCCCCTCGGGAGGTACGTCGTGGGACCTCGCTCCTTCGCGTGACCGGACGGCAGGGGACAGCAGCCCGGTCACCCCGAAAAGGACGGCCGGCCCGGGGGACGCCCCGAGCCGGCCGTTCCGTGTGTCCCGGCCGCTTACGCGTGCCCGCCGGACCGGCGGCGCACCCCCACGTACAGCGCACCGCCGACGGCCACCGCACCCAGCGCGCCGAGCGCGATCGGTCCGACGGAGCTGCCGGTCGAGGCCAGGTTGCCGCCCGCGGCGCCGTTGGCGGACGCGGACGTGCTCGGCGAGGCCGACGCCGAAGCCGAGGCGGAGGCCGACGGGGACGGCGACGCGGAGGCCGAGCCGGAGGGGCTCGGGCTCGTACCGCCCTTGACCTCGACCGCGAACACGGCCTTGGCGTTGGCCGCGACCGGGTCGAAGGAGAGCGGCCTGGTGCCGCCCGCGACCGGCTCGCCGACGGTGACCGAGCCCTTGGCGTCCGCCACGGCCTTCTCGATCTTCATCGAGAACCGGCTGGTGTACGTACCCGGGGCGTCCGCGAACACCCCGCCGTCGCAGAAGTAGCGCGGCGCGCCCTGCTGCTCCGCGCGGTCGCTGCCGTCGGCGTTGACCGCCCGGCAGTTCCGGGGCACGTCCGTGACCTGCACCCCGGCGGGGATCACGATGTCGGTACGGGCCACGCTCTCGCCCGAGCGCAGGTGGCTGATCACGGCCGGGCCCTTGTTGCGGAAGCCGAGCTCGGCCACGACCGTGTCGCCCGCCTTGCCCGAGGGCGAGGCGGTGACCGCCTCGAAGTCGGCCCGGGCGCCCCGGGCGGTGAACTCGAAGCCGCGCTCGTTGTCACCGGGGTTGAGGTCGGTGTCCTCGGCACGGCGGGCGTTCTTCGGGTCCACGTTGGAGTCCGTGACCGGCACCGCGGCCGCGGCCTTGACCAGCTTCAGCGTCTTGCCGGTGGCCGGCTTGCCCTCGGGCGCGTCCTTGCCCGGCGCCGGGTCGGGGACGACCCCGTAGTGCAGCCGGTCCTGGTAGGCGCGCTCGGTCGTCTTGAGGTGCAGCGGGGAGTCGGGGGCGAGCTGGTAGGACTCGCCCGGCAGGAACTCGCCCTCGACGCGGCAGACCGTGGTGGCGCCCATGCCCCCGTGGTCCTGGCGCCGGCAGTTGTCGTACGTCTCCGCCGGCTCCACGCCGGCCGAGGTGTCCAGCTCGAGCGCCACCGACTTGGCGGGCAGCGTGCCCCGGTTCGCGAAGGCCAGCGGGAGGTCCTGCTGCTGGCCGGCCGTCACCTCGGACCCCAGACGCAGCTCGCCCAGGTGCAGGTCGGGGCCGCCGACGGTCAGCTTGGTGGTGACCGGCGTGACGCTCGCGCCCGCCACCCGGGCGGTGACCGCGATCTCGCCGCTCGCGCCGTTCTTGCTGCCGTTGGCGGCCGAGACGAGCAGGTCGAAGCGGTTGGCGTTCACGCCGTTCGCGACCGACAGGCCCTGCTGCCTGCAGACGATCGCGGTGGCGCTCGTCGTGCAGTTCGGCCGGGGCTTGGCCGGGTCGAGCCGGACCGACGCCGTCCCGGCGACCTTGGTCAGGTCGACGGTGACGGTGAACTCGCCCGGGAAGCTGTTCCCGGGGCCCACGTAGTCCAGCTGGTAGTGAAGGCTGCGCTCCTTCGGGGAGCCCGCGTCCGGGTACGGCTGGAGCACCAGGGCGGAGGGGCCGCCGAGGGGGAAGACCGGTTCCGCGGCGAGCGCGGGGGCGGCTGCGCCGAGGCTCAGCGCCGCCAAGCCCGTAGCGGCCATAAGGGAGATGCGCTTGTCCATGAAGATCGAGACCGCCGAGTAGGGGTCTCGGTTGCCCCCTTCGGAGGGTGACGGGCATCACATGCAACCATCCGGACTGATCACCTGTCACTTATGTACGCGGCGGCGGGTTCTGCGCTCGGAGGGGGAGCGCAGAACCCGCCGCCGCGACATGTGTCGGGCGGCCCCGGCCGACCGCCGTCAGGCCTTCTTCGGAACCTCCGGCACCGGCAGCAGGAGCGGCAGCCGCAGGGCGCCGAAGGCCTCCTCGGGCACCGCCGGACGGGCCGGTTCCACCGCTGCCAGGCGGATGTAGGCCGCGCCCTGCTCCGGCCGCGGGTCCCGCTCCCCCTTGTTCGGCCAGTACGACATCGCCCGCTCCGCCTGTGCCGTGATCGTCAGCGACGGGTTGACGCCGAGGTTCGCGGAGACCGCGGAGCCGTCCACCACCGAGATGCCCGGGTGTCCGTACAGCCGGTGGTAGGGGTCCACCACGCCGTCCTCCGCGGAGGCGCCGATCGGGCAGCCGCCGAGGAAGTGCGCGGTCAGCGGGGTGCCCATCAGCTCGCCGATGTTGCTGCCGGGGAAGCCGTTGATCTCCTCGGCCAGCAGGGTGGCGGCTTCGGTGGCCTCCTTGATCTGCACCGGGTTCGGGGCGCCGTGCCCCTGGCGGGCGGTGAGCAGCCCCTTCCCGAGGCCGCCGGGCTTGCGGTACGTCGTCAGCGAGTTGTCCAGCGACTGCATCACGAGCCCGATGATCGTCCGCTCCGACCAGCGCCGGTTGGAGAGCGAGCGCGCCAGCTGCACCGGGTGCTTGGCGGTCCGGGCGAACCAGGCCCGTACCCGGTTCTTGGCGTACGGCACCTGCAGGACGGTCATGAACCCCATCGCGTTGGAGCCCTTGCCGTAGCGGACGGGCTCGATGTGGGTGTCGGCGTCGGGGTGCACGGACGAGGTGATCGCGACGCCGCGGGTGAAGTCGGCCCGCCGTTCCCCGCCCGGGCCGTTCCCGTGCCCGTGCCGCCTGCGGTAGCGGCGGTCGTCGGTCTGCGCGCCGACCAGCCCCTCGGAGTTGGTCCGGGTCAGCTCGCCGAGCCGGGCCGAGAGGCGCGGGAGCAGCCCGTTGTCCTTCATCGTGTGCAGCAGCGTCTGGGTGCCGTACGTCCCCGCCGCGACGACCACGTACCGGGCGCGCAGCTCCCTGGTGACGCCCCGGCGGCGGGCGTCGGTGGGGACGGTGCGGACGCGGAAGCCGCCCTCGGGGTGCTCGGCGAGCGCGGTGACGGTGGTCATCGGGTGGATGACGGCTCCCGCGCGCTCGGCGAGGTGCAGGTAGTTCTCGTTGAGGGTGTTCTTCGCGCCGTGCCGGCAGCCGGTCATGCACTCGCCGCACTCGGTGCAGGCCTTGCGGGTGGGGCCGGCGCCGCCGAAGTAGGGGTCGGGGACCTCCTCGCCGGGGCGGGCCGTGCGGCCGCCCTCCGCGTCGGCGCCGTCGCCGAAGAAGACGCCGACCGGGGCCATGTGGAAGGAGTCCCCGACGCCCATCTTCTCGGCGGCGGCCTTCAGGTGGACGTCGGAGGGGGTCATCGTCGGGTTGAGGCGTACGCCGAGCATCCGCTTGGCCTGGTCGTAGTACGGGGCGAGTTCCTCGCGCCAGTCGGTGATGGACGCCCACTGCCGGTCCTCGAAGAAGGCGGTGGGCGGCACGTACAGGGTGTTGGCGTAGTTGAGCGAGCCGCCGCCCACCCCGGCGCCCGCGAGCACCATCACGTTGCCGAGCAGGTGGATCCGCTGGATCCCGTACAGCCCGAGGGCCGGGGCCCACAGGTAGTTGCGCAGGTCCCAGCTGTTGCGCGGCAGGCTCTCGCGGGTGAAGCGGCGCCCGGCCTCCAGGACGCCGACCCGGTAGCCCTTCTCGGTCAGCCGCAGCGCCGAGACCGATCCCCCGAAGCCCGATCCGATGACGATGACGTCGTAGTCGTACGCGTTCTCGCTGTCGTACTCGTCGGTGTTGTCCGACACTGCGGTGCCTCCCGAGCGGTGGTGCCTAACGGAATCGGAGCGTCTTCATGACCTTGAGGCTGCGGGTCATGAACGCCGCGTACTTCTCGTCGTCCATGCCCAGCGAGGGCGCCATCGGGAGCAGCCGCTGGTGGGCGACGGTCTGGGCCTCGGTGTACTTGAGGATGCCCTCGGAGCCGTGCCGGCGGCCGAGGCCGGAGTCCTTCATGCCGCCCATGGGGGCCTGCGCGCTGCCGTAGGCGGGGGCGTAGCCCTCGTTGATGTTGACCGTGCCGGTGCGCAGGCGGGCGGCGACGGCGTGGCCGCGGCGGGCGTCCTTGGTCCAGACGCTGG
This sequence comes from Streptomyces sp. NPDC001903, assembly GCF_042891345.1. Lineage (NCBI taxonomy): Bacteria > Bacillati > Actinomycetota > Actinomycetes > Kitasatosporales > Streptomycetaceae > Streptomyces > Streptomyces sp. NPDC001903. The sequence continues at coordinate 339,120 of NZ_JBIASZ010000006.1, read as the reverse complement.
AGTTGAGGCCGTACGCGGTGGAGTTGGCCTGCGCGATCGCCTCGTCCTCGTCGGTGAACCGGTAGACGGAGACGACCGGCCCGAAGGTTTCCTCGCCGCAGACCGCCATCGGCGCCTCGACCCCGTCGAGGATGGTGGGCTCGTAGAAGAGCGGGCCGATGTCGGGACGGGCTGTGCCGCCCGCGACCAGGGTGGCGCCCTTGGCGACGGCCTCGTCGACGTGCCGCTGTACGGTCTCCAGCTGGCGCTCGCCGACCAGCGAGCCCATGTCGGCGCCGTACGCGAGGGAGGCGCCGAGCCGCATGGCCTTCGTACGGGCGGCGAACCGCTCGACGAACGCGTCGGCGATCGAGGCGTGGACGTACAGCCGCTCGATGGAGATGCACAGCTGGCCTGCGGAGGAGAAGCAGGCGCGGACGGCTCCCGCGGCGGCCTTCTCCACGTCGGCGTCGGCGAGGACGAGCATGGCGTTCTTGCCGCCGAGTTCGAGGGTGACCCCGACCAGGCGGGCGGCCGCGCCCTGGGCGACCTCGCGGCCGGTGCGGGTGGAGCCGGTGAAGGAGACGTAGTCGGCGTGGCGGACCACCTCGGGTCCGACGACGGGTCCGTCGCCGAGGACGATCTGGAAGACCTCGGCCGGCAGTCCGGCCTCGATCAGCAGGTCGCGGGCCCACAGGGCGGTGAGCGCGGTCTCGGTGTCGGGCTTCATGACGACGGCGTTGCCGGAGACGAAGGCGGGCAGCGCGTCGCCGACGGAGAGCTCGAGGGGGTAGTTCCAGGGGGCGATCTGGCCGACGACCCCGCGCGGCTGGCGCAGCTCGGTGACCTTGGTGAGGGTCGGGATGGCGCCCGTGTGGCCCTTGGGGCGCAGGTACGAGGGGGCCTTGCGGCCGTAGTGGCGGGCGGCGACGGCGACGGCCTGCACCTCCTCGTGGGCGTGCAGGCGGGCCTTGCCGGTCTCCAGCTGGATGAGGTCGAGCACCTCGGCCTGGCGGGCCAGGACCAGGTCGTGGAAGCGGAGCAGTACGGCGGCCCGCTTGCGTACGGGTACGGCGGCCCAGGCGCCCTGTGCGGCGCGGGCCCGGTCGAAGGCCTCGGCGACGTCCTCGGGGGTGGCCTCGGGGAGGTCCGCCAGCTTGGCCCCGGTGAAGGGGCTGTGGTTGGCGGTCCGGCCGGAGCCGAGCACTCCGCGGGTGAGCCGGGCGACCAGGTCGGGGGTCACCACGTCGGCGGCGGTGCGGGCACCGGCCGGGGCCGGGGCGACCGGGTTGGTGGGCTGCGGTGCGCTGCGGAGGGGGGCCGGGGCCTGCGAGTCCGTCATGGCGGTGAGCGTATTCCGCCCGGGGGGCTTTGGGTACCCGTCGGTAACCGGATTTTGCCATTTCTGCCAGCGATCGCTGGCAGGGTGGCGGAATCAGGGCTTCGCGGCGGGCGGCTTCCAGCCGCTGAGCGCCACGTCGAACTGCTGCTCGATCGTGGCCCAGTCGGCGGTCGGGCTTGAGATGTAGACCGCGTACTCGGTGCCGTCCGGGGCGATGTACATCTGCTCCTTCGCCCGGCGCGGACCCGGGTAGGTCTGCTTCTCCGTGTAGGTGAACTCCCAGAGCGCGGCCCGGGTGCTGTCCCGGAAGGTGTTCTGGTTCAGCCGCACCTTCTTGTAGTCCATCCGCTTCGCCACCTGCGTCTCCAGGTCGAGCAGGTGCGCGTACGGGTCCCGGTAGTCCGGGGTGGGGTCGGCGGCGATGCGGATGAAGTGCTTCCCGTCGTCCGGGGTGTAGTCGATCTGGTCGCCGTTCGCCTTGCGCGTCCAGCCGTCCGGGACGAACAGCGTGAAGCCGGCCAGGGGGTCGACGACCTTGGTGTAGCCGGCGGGCGGGGCGGGCTCGTCGGCCCCGTCCTGGCGGCCCGGGGCGCTCGCGTTCTTGTCGCCGCCGCCGTTGCCCGCATCGTCCCCGGTGAACTTCAGGACGCCGAAGACGGCGCCGCCGCCGACCAGCGCCGCCACGAGGGCGATGGCGGCGGCACGCTTGATCCAGCCGCCGCCCGGGGCCGCTGGCGCGGGGCCGGGCTGTTCGGGCAGAGCCGCGGTGCGCGCCGAGTCGGGCGCGGCAGCGTGGGCGGGCGCCGGGGCGGGCGCCGCTTCCGGCTTCGCCTCCTCGGCGTCGGAGGCGTCGGCGAGTTCCTCCGGGGTCACCGCGCGCGTGGGCACGTACGCCTGCGCCGCCTTCGGCTGCCGGCCCTCCATCGCCTCGATCAGCATCCGCTCGGTCTCCTGCGCCGAGGGCCGCCCGTCGGGGTCCTTGCGCAGCAGCGCCGTGATGACCGGGCCCAGGGCACCCGCCTGGCGCAGCGCCGGCGGCTCGTCGTTGACGACGGCCTGGAGGCTGGAGATGGGCGAGGTGCGGCGGAACGGCGAGCGCGCCTCGACCGCCGTGTACAGGGTCGCGCCGAGCGACCACAGGTCGGACGCGGTGCCGGGGGTTCCGCCGGTGACCCGCTCCGGGGCCAGGTAGTCGATGGAGCCGACGATCTCGCCGGTCCGCGTGATGGAGGAGTCGCCCTCGATCGCGGCGATCCCGAAGTCCGTGAGCAGGACCCGGCCGTCCTTGGCGAGCAGCACGTTGCCGGGCTTGACGTCCCGGTGCAGGACGCCGACCGCGTGCGCGGCGCGCAGGGCACCCAGGACGTGAAGGCCGATCCGGGCCGCCTCGGGGGGCTCGATGCGGCCGGCCGCCTTGGCCGCGTCCGCGAGGGAGGGCCCGTCGATGTACTCCATGACGATCCACGGCCGGTCGTCGTGCTCCAGTACGTCGTGGACCACCACGACCGCCGGGTGCTGGATCCTGGCCGCGGCCCGGGCCTCCTTCTGGGTCCGGGCGTGCAGCACCTCCCGGTCGGCCTGCGCCACGTACAGACCCGCCGTCAGTTCCTTGACGGCGACGGTCCTGTGCAGCAGCTCGTCATGCGCGCGCCACACCTTGCCCATGCCGCCGCTGCCGATGGGCTCCACGAGCCGGTACCGGCCAGCGAGCACCGCGCCCGCACCTGTCTGCTGTTCCACGAAACCCCGCCACTCTGTGCACTTCGGGCCAGATTACGGAGCGCCCGGGGCTCCTGGAACCGTGAAGGCGCGGTTCCGGCAGCACTGTGACGCAATCGCCGTACTGAGTCACCGTCAGTCGGCCTCAGCCGCCCGATTTGTAACTCCCCGTGGCCTTTTCGAAGACCTCGGTGACCTTGCCCTCCCCGTCCTGCGGACCGGTCACCATGACCACGTGGTAGCTGCCGCCGAGCGCCACGACGAAATTCCGGGCGACGACGCTGCGGCCGTTGCCGTCGATCCACGTATAGCGTCCGGTGACGCGGAGTTGGTCGCCGACCTTGGTGGTCTTGACGTCGCCGCCGCTGGCCCAGGTGGAGGACCGGTAGGGGGCCAGCTCCGGCTCCTTGTCCTTCTGGTACGTCGCCGGGTCGGGATTGCCCTCGACCTTGTCCCGGCCGGGGACCACGGTCAGGACGTACTGGCCGTCGGTGTACCGGACCTGCCCCGCCTCGTTCATCCCGCGCCGCTCCCAGCCGCTCGGGACCGCGATCTCGAAGTGCTCGGGGTCCTGCTGGGTGGTGTAACCGGGCGGGGCGGAGGCGGGTGCGGCGGTGGCGGCCGGGGGCTGGCTGGGCGAGGGCTTCGGCGACGCGGAGGGCGAAGGCGCCCCGGACGGCGCCTGCGTGGGGGTCTTGGCGGCGGCGGGCTGCTGCTCGGACCGCTCGGGCAGGAAGAGGAGGGCGTAGGCGACGGCTCCGGCGAGCAGGGCCAGGACGCCCAGGAGCAGGCTGCGCCCCAGGGAGCGGGGCTTGCGGGAGGCGGCGGGATTGCGGTGGCGGCCGTGCAGGTCGCCGCGCCGGCGTACGACGGGCAGCCGCGCGGGATCGGGTTCCGGCATCGGGAGCGCGCCGGAGCCGCCGTCCGGCTCGGGGGCGGACCGTACGAGCGAGCGCAGCCAGCCGCGCAGCTCCTCGAAGTCGGGGCGCTCGGTGGGGTCCTGGCGCAGCAGCGACTCCACGACGGGACGCAGCGGGCCGCACTCCTCGGCGAAGGCGGGGGATTCCGCGCAGACCATGTCGACGAGCTCGGTGACGCTGTCCTCGGGGTACGGGGCGTGCCCCTGGACGGCGCGGTACAGCAGCGCGCCGAGCCCCCAGAGGTCGGTGGCGGGCCCGACGGGCGCGGCCAGCTGCCAGGGGCCGGTGACGGACCCGGCCTGCTCGGGAGCCCACCGCTCTGTGACGGCTCCGACGACGGCCATCCGGGTCAGCCGGGCCCGCTCGGCCCCCAGCCCGCGAAGCCCGCCCTCGCCCTCGCCCCCGCCCCACCCCTCGCCCGACGCCCCGGGCCGACCGGGCCGACCGGGCCGGACCTGGTCGGCCGACGGGGCTTCCGGGCCTCCGGCGCCCCGGGGCGCGCCCTGCCCGGGGCCCTGCCGGTCATCCGGCCGCCCGGGGAGCACGTACGGGGCCGGGCCCGGGGTGCCGTAGCCGTTCGGCAGGGGCCGGCCGGGGTCGCCGGACGGCAGGTACGAGGCCATGGTCGGGCCCTCGGCGCCCTGCGGCCCGGGCTGCCCGGGCTGCCCGGGCTGCCCGGGCTGCCCGGGCAGGGCGTACGGCGCCGCGGCCGGTTCCGGGGCCTCGGCCTGGCGGTAGCCCTCGGGCAGGGCCAGTTGTGCGGGCAGCGCGGGACGGGCCGGCGCCTGCTCGGGCCGCGACTCGGGCTGCGGCGACGGCTCGGGCCGCGGCTCGGGGTCCGGTGCCGGCTCGGGTACGGGCGCCGGTTCGGGTACGGGCTCCGGAGCCGGCTCCGACGGCCCGGCCGGCGGCAGTGCGGCCTGCCGACGCGGTGTGGCCCCGTGCCACGGCGCACTCGTACCGCCCGCCGGCCCTCCGTACGGGTACGAGTACCCCTGCGGGAGGTTCGACCCCTGCGGCCTCGGCTCCGGCGCCGGCTCGGAGCCGCCCCTGCGCTGCTCGGTGACGCGCGCGGCGGCGGCCTGCGCCCCGGCCCGGTACGCGGCGATGGCCCCGGCCCGGGCGGCGGCCTTCAGGTCGGGCCGCTCCTGCGCCGACCCGGGGGTGATGTGGTCGGAGTACCGCGGGCCGGTGTCGTACCCGGGCGCCACGAGCGGCGCGTAACCGCCCGCGCCCGGAGCGCCCTCCGCCCCGTCGCCCGCCGACCCGGTCCGTGCGGCGAGCCCCGCACCGGGAGCCGCGTCCCGGTCCCGGGCGGCCCCGCCGGAGTTCGGTACCGGCCCGGGCGCCGCGTCCCGCCCCGGAGCACCGCCCGCGGTGGCCGTGGCCCCGGCCCCGCCCGGACCGGCAACGGAACTCGGTTCCCGGACCCAGCCCTTGACCGGGGGCGACGGGGCGTCCCAGGCCTCGGCAGGGGCCGACGCGGACTCCGGGGGCACCGGGTCGTAGCCGCACAGGGCGTCCTCCGCGGCGCCCGCCGCCAGGCCCGTCAGAACGACCCGGCCGTCATCGCATATCAACACGGTCCGGACCGTGATGTTCCGGTGCGTCCACCCGTGCGCGTGCAGGACCCGCAGGGCGGTCAGCACGTCCGCCGCCACCTCCGCCGCCCGGTACGGGCTCAGCGGTTCCTCGGCGATCAGCGCGGCCAGCGGACGCGCGGGGACCAACTCGCTCACTATCCACAGGGACCCGCCCTCGGCGAACACGTCGAAGACCTGGTCCAGCCGCGGATGGTCCGGCACGGACGCGGCCGCCTGCGCGGCGGCGATCGCCCGGCGCACGGCCGGGAGTTCTCCCCCGGCGGCCGCCGGGGGCCCCGGCGTCCGCCCGTCCGGCAGCTCGGCGTCCACGATCTCCGGTAACGGCACCTGCCGTACCAGGACTTCCTGCCCGCTGCGCGTGTCGAAGGCGCGGGTCTCGACCAGTTCGTACTCGTCCGACGGCGGCAGCGGCAGACGGTAGCGGCCGGCCAGGATCCGGCCCGCGTAGTCCTCCACTTCGCCTCCCCCGAGTGCCGGGGCGCACGTCCCCCATGGCCCCACTGCCACGATACGTCGCGCAGGCCGCCCGCGTCCCGGGCCTGGAAAGGCTCGTCACCCGTCAGTGCGAGGGCCGCCACCGCGGCGGACGCGGCGGCGCGTCACCCGTCGATCCGGCGGGGCGGTTCAGCCCAGGGGCTGGAACGTCTGGAACGCCGTGTTGCGCATCGTCGTGCACTCCGGGGCGTCCCATTGGTCCGCCTGGCAGCTGATCATGATGGCGTATCCGTGCTTCGCGTCCACCTTGAAGCCGCGGTTGAGCACGCGGACCTTGATGCCCTTCTGCTCCCGCTCGAACTCCCAGTCCGCGACGGTCGGGTAGCCGTTGTACTCCGTCGGGTCGATCCGGATCGTCCGGTAGTTCGTGCTGGAGCTCGCGGTTCCGGCGACCGCCTCGGCCCATGCGGCGCGGGCGTCGTTGCCGGGGCTGTTGGTGTAGTCGACCTGGATGCGCGGGAAACCGCCGTCGCGGCTGTATATGGCGCCGGAGTTCTCGCCGGCTATGCCCGTCACCTTGAAGCCCGAAGGCATCGCCATCGAGAAGTGGAAGCCGGGGTCCGTCACCTTCGCGTAGCCGTCGGGGAGCCCGGCTCCGGGACCGCCCGGAGCCGAGCCCTGGCCCTGGCTCTGGTTCTGGCCCTGACCCTGGCTCTGGCCCTGCTGCCCGCCCGGGGACTGCCCCTGGCTCGGCTCGCCGCTTGCGCTGCCGGTACCGCCCTTGCCCGTCGTGGCGTTGGTCTCGCCGGTCTTGGCGGACGGGGACGGGTTCGGGCTGCCGGAGACCGTCGTGGCCGGACCGCCCTTGCCCTCTTCCTTCTTCTTGTCCGGCGCGTCGTCACCGCTGAACGCGTAGGCGATGAGCGAGCCGATCACGGCGAGCGCGACGACCACGCCCGCTATCGCGAGGGCGATCGTACGGCGGGACATGACGTCGGTGAGCGGCGCCGCCACCGGCGAGGGCCGGCCCGGCTTCGGCGCGGGGACGGGGGACTCGGCGGCCGTGGCCGCCGTGGCCGCCGCCGCGGCGGCCGCGGCCTTGCGGGTCGCCTTCAGCGCCGCGCGGGCCCGTTCGCGCTGCTCGCGCTCGAGCCGCTCGCGCTCCTTCTTCTCCGCCTTCTCGGCCTTCTCCGCGGCCCGTTCGGCCGCCTTCTCGGCGGCGGCCTTCGCCACGGCCTCCTTGGCGTCGGCCAGCGAGATCTGCCGGGTCTCCTCGACGGCCGGGGCGAGGACCGGGGCGGCCACCGGCTCCGGCGCGTTGACGACGGCGGTGAGCATCGCCCGTGCGCGGTCGTCGTCGAGACGGCGGGCCGGGTCCTTGGCCAGCAGGCCGTAGATGACCTCGGTCAGCGGGCCGGCGTTCTTGGGCGGCTCCACCGGCTCGGTCATCACGGCGGTGAGGGTGGCGAGCGCGGAGCCCTTGTCGTACGGGGGCACGCCCTCGACGGCGGCGTACAGCAGTCCGCCGAGGGACCACATGTCGGCGGGCGGGCCCGGCTTCTGGCCGCGGGCGCGCTCGGGGGAGATGTACGAGGGGGCGCCGACGAGCATGCCGGTGGAGGTGACGGAGGGGTCTCCCTCGACCTGGGCGATGCCGAAGTCGGTGAGCACGACCCGGCCGGTGCGGGCGATGAGGACGTTGGACGGCTTGACGTCCCGGTGCAGGATGCCCTGGCCGTGCGCGGCACGGAGCACGTCGAGGACGGCGAGGCCGACCTCGGCGGCGCGGTGGGGGGTCAGCGGGCCGTTCTCACGGATGAACTCGGCGAGCGAGGGGCCCTCGATGAGCTCCATCACGATCCACGGGCGCGCGTCCTCGTCGACGACGTCGAAGACGGTGACGGCGCCGCCGCTGCGGATCCGGGCGATGGCCTTGGCTTCGCGGAGGGTACGGGTGATGAGGCGGCGCTTCTCGTCCTCGTCGACACCGGTACTGAAGCGGAGTTCCTTGACGGCGACGGTCCGGCCGAGGGTCTCGTCCTCGGCGCGCCAGACGGTGCCCATGCCGCCCTTGCCGAGCACTTCGCGCAGCCGGTAGCGCCGCGCGAGCAGGCGCCCCTCGTCCTGCCCGCCCTCGGCGGCCTTGGCCGCGGCGGCCTTGACGGCGGCGGCGACGGCATCGGCCTTCTCGACGACGGAGTTGCCCGCGGCGGGCCTCTTGTCCTCCACCGCCTCGGCGGCAGGCTTGCCGAGGTCCGGCTTCGCCGCGGCCGCGGCCGCGCGCTTCCCGCCCTCGGACGCGGACTCCCCGGCTCTACCCGCGCCGGCCACCGAGTCGGCGGCGCCGGCCTTGGCCAGGTCTGCCTTGACCACGTCGACCTTGTCCGGCTCGGCCTTGCCCGCACCGGCCTTGGCCAGGTCGGGCTTGGCCGGCTCGGCCTTGGCCGGATCGGGCTTGACCATGTCGGCCTTGTCCGGCTCGGGCTTGCCCGCACCGGTCTTGGCCAGGTCGGCCTTGGCCGCAGCCGGCTCCTCGTCCTTCGGTTCCGCCGACCCGGCAGTCGCCGCGGCGGACTCGTCCCGGTCGGGCTTCGCCGCGTCAGGGCCCGCCGCGGGCGCGGCGTCAGGCTTCTCGGGGCCCGGCTTCACCGCCGACGGAACGGCCGGCTCCGCCACGGGCGAGACGGCAGGCTTCGCCGCACGCGCAGCCTCCTGCTTCGCCGCAGGCGACTCGGCGGGCGACTCGGTGTGCTCCGGCTTCGACATGCGTCCCCTCTGCGATCGTGCCGCCTGCTGCCCCCGGGAACCCCGGTGGCCCGCTCCGGGAGAACCCGTGCGGTAACCCGCCCCGGCAGAACCCTCATTGTTCCTCACTCCGCAACGGACGGGCGCCCCGGGTCCGCGGTTCCGCCCTCCGCGTCCCGGAGTTACAACGGAACGATGTCGGGCGCCCCCAACCGCGCCGCATCCGCCGTCTGGTCGTCCGGCTGGCGCTGCGATTCCCGTTCCGCCTGCACCCGCTTCTCGTAGTGTTCCACTTCCTTCTCGATCTGCTGCTTGTCCCACCCCAGAACCGGAGCCATCAGCTCCGCGCACTCCCGCGCGGACCGCGTCCCGCGGTCGAACGTCTCGATCGAGATCCGCGTCCGGCGCGTCAGCACGTCGTCCAGATGCCGCGCCCCCTCGTGCGAGGCCGCGTACACGACTTCCGCCCGCAGGTAGTCGTCCGCCCCGCCCAGCGGCTGCCCCAGTCCCGGGTCCGCCGCGATCAGGTCCAGCAGTTCGTCCGTCATCGAGCCGTACCGGTTCAACAGGTGCTCCACCCGCGCCACATGAAGGCCCGTCCGGGCCGCGATCCCGGCCCGCCCGTTCCACAGCGCCCGGTACCCCTCCGCCCCCACCAGCGGCACATCCTCCGTCACGCACTCGGCGACCCGCTGGTCCAGCCCGTGCACCGCCTCGTCCACCGCGTCCTTCGCCATCACCCGGTACGTCGTGTACTTGCCGCCCGCCACGACCACGAGCCCCGGTACGGGATGCGCCACCGTGTGCTCGCGCGAGAGCTTGCTCGTCGCGTCCGATTCCCCGGCCAGCAGCGGCCGCAGGCCCGCGTACACCCCCTGGACGTCGTCCCGCGTCAGCGGCACCGCCAGCACCGAGTTCACGTGCTCCAGCAGGTAGTCGATGTCCGCGCTCGACGCCGCCGGATGGGCCTTGTCCAGGTCCCAGTCCGTGTCCGTGGTCCCCACGATCCAGCTGCGGCCCCACGGGATGACGAACAGCACGGACTTCTCCGTCCGCAGGATCAGCCCCGTCGAGGAGTGGATCCGGTCCTTCGGTACGACCAGATGGATGCCCTTCGACGCCCGGACGTGGAACTGCCCGCGCTCCCCGATCAGCGCCTGCGTGTCGTCCGTCCACACCCCTGTCGCGTTCACGATCTGGCGCGCGCGGATCTCGTACTCGCCGCCGCCCTCCACGTCCCGCACGCGCGCCCCGACGACCCGCTCGCCCTCGCGCAGGAAGTCGACCACCCTCGCCCGGTTGGCGCACTGCGCCCCGTACGCCGCCGCCGTCCGCACCAGCGTGGCCACGTACCGCGCGTCGTCCATCTGGGCGTCGTAGTACTGCAGGGCCCCCACCAGCGCGTCCTTGCGCAGCGCGGGGGCGACCCGCAGCGCGCGCTTGCGGGAGAGGTGCCGGTGCACCGGCAGCCCCCGCCCGTGCCCGCTGGAGACCGACATCGCGTCGTACAGCGCGACGCCCGATCCGGCGTAGAGGCGCTCCCAGCCCTTGTGCTGCAGCGGGTACAGGAACGGCACGGGCTTCACCAGGTGCGGAGCCAGCCGCTCCAGGAGCAGGCCGCGCTCCTTCAGGGCCTCCCGCACGAGGGCGAAGTCGAGCATCTCCAGATAGCGCAGGCCGCCGTGGATCAGCTTGCTCGACCGGCTGGAGGTGCCGGACGCCCAGTCCCTGGCCTCCACCAGCCCCGTCGAGAGCCCTCTGGTCGCGGCGTCGAGCGCGGTGCCGGCGCCGACCACGCCCGCGCCCACCACCAGCACGTCCAGTTCCCGCTCGGCCATCCGGGCGAGCGCCTCTTCACGCTGGATCGGCCCCAGTGTCGCTGTCCTCACGGCTGCCTCCCGTCGGTGCGGGTCATCCCCGCTCGGTGCGGGTCGTCCCCGCTCGGCGCAGGTCCTTCCCGCTCGGTGCGGGTGACCCCGCTCACATCCCCCGCTCACGATTCTGACCCGCCGTACCGACATCAGCCACCGCCTGTGGACAACACAACGGTGACCATCACCCCGTAATACGACACATCGGTCATATATACGCCTAGTCTGACATCGCGCCAGCTCCACACTCCACCTGCACGGTCCACAGGAGTTGCGCACCCAGCCCCCTCATGCATGTCAGGGAAGGGACGGCACCCCATGCCCGCAGATCTCGCCGTCATCGGACTCGGCCACCTCGGCCTCCCGCTGGCCCAAGCGGCCGTCGCCGCCGGAATCGAGACGGTCGGCTACGACAGCGGTCCGGCGACGGCCGCAGCCACGGGACCCACCGGGGCCACGGCCGCCGCCACGGACTCCACCCTCACCGCCGCCGAGATCCGCCGCATGTCGGCCGCCGGCTTCCGGATCACCACCAACCCCGCCGAACTCGGCCGGGTCCGCACCGCCGTCATCTGCGCCCCCACCCAACTCGGTGCCGACCGCGCGCTCGACCTCTCCGCTGTCGGCGAGGCGGGCCGCACGCTCGCCGCCCGGCTGCGCCCGCACACCACCGTCATCCTCGAATCCGCCGCGCACCCGGGGGTCACCGAGGACTACCTGCGCCCCGTCCTGGAGGAGGGCTCCGGCCTGCGCGCCGGCCGGGACTTCCACCTCGCCTACTCCCCCAGCCGCCTCGACCCCGGCAACCGGACGCACGGCATCGCCAACACCCCCAAGGTGATCGGCGGCCTCACCCCCGCCTGCACCGAGTCCGCGCACGCCTTCTACGCCCGCCTCACAGAGAAGGTGGTCCGGGCGCGCGGCCTGCGCGAGGCCGAGACCGTGCAGCTGCTGGAGACCAACTACCGGCACGTCAACATCGCCCTCATGAACGAGATGGCGGTGCTCTGCCACGACCTCGGCGTCGACCTCTGGGACGTCATCCGCTGCGCCGAGACCAAGCCGTACGGGTTCCAGGCCTTCCGGCCCGGCCCGGGGGTCGGCGGCCGCAGCGTCCCCCTCGACCCCAACTACCTCCCCCACACCACCCGCACCCCGGGCCACCCCCTGCGCATGGTCGGCCTGGCGCAGGAGATCAACGGCCGGATGCCCCAGTACGTCATCCAACGCTCCGCCACCCTGCTGAACGAGCACGGGAAATCGGCCCGCGGCGCCCGGGTCCTGCTGCTCGGCGTCACGTACAAGCCGGACCTCGGCGACCAGGAGGGCTCGCCGGCCCGCGAGATCGCCAGCCGGCTGCTCGACCTCGGGGCGCTGGTCAGCTACCACGACCCGTACGTCGCCGGATGGCGCGTCAGGGACCGGCCCGTGCCCCGTGCCGAATCGTTGTACGAGGCCGCCGCGAACGCCGATCTGACGATCCTGCTGCAGCACCACCGCACCTACGACCTCCAAGGCCTCGCGGTGAAGGCACAGTTGCTGCTCGACACCCGCGGGGCCAGCCCGGCGGGGGCGGCCCACCGGCTCTGACCGGGACGGACCCCGCCCGGAAAAGGCGTCAGCGGATGTCGGAGCCGCCTGCTAGCCTGCGGCGACTTATCTCATCCATACGTCCCCGGCCGACCTCCGCGGACACCCGTATGCCCGAATCCCTGGGGGGGATTTCCACCATGAGCCAGCACATCCAGCCGCCCGCGCCCGAGTCCGACGCCGCCGCCGGCTCCGCGATCCCGGACGCCGCCGTCCCGTACCCCGCCGAGCCCGCCCGCACGGGCAACATCGGCCTGGGCATCGCCGCGGCCGTGGTCGCCGCCCTGGTCGCGGCCGCCGCGTACGGCGGGATCATGAACGCGATCGACCGCCAGGTCGGCTACGCGGCGGTCGGCGTCGGCCTGCTGATCGGCTTCGCCGCCGGAAAGCTCGGCGGCCGGAACCCGGTGCTCCCCGTGGTCGGCGCGGTCCTCTCCCTCGGCGCCGTCTACCTCGGCCAGCTGTTCTTCATCGCGCTGGCCCTGGCCGACTACGGCAACGTCGGCCTCGGCGAGGTCCTCGACAAGGCGGGCGTCGGCGGCCTGAACGACATCTGGCAGGAGGGCGCGGACGCGATGGACTACGTCTTCCTCGCCATCGGCGGCTTCGTGGCCTTCGGCGCCGCGAAGAAGGCCAGCGACTGAGGCTCCGCCCGACCGACGACGCCGGACCGGCCGCAGCGCGGCCGCCCGGCGTCGCGGCCATGCCCGTCGGCCGGCTGTGCGGCCGGCCCGCCGCACAGCGCTGAGCAGGCACGATCGCGATCAAACCCCTGTTGACGGCTTGATCACCGGCCATATGATCCGCCGCGTGTCCGCTCATCCTCCGCTCGGCCGGCCCGTGTTCGAACCCGCCGACCGCATCCCCGCCCTCACCACCCTGCGTGGCCACGTCCACGGCCGGAACTGGGACGCCGTCGCCGGCTCCTTCGCCGCGCTCACCGACGAGGACGACCGTGCCCTCGCCTGCCGCGTCGTCGCCGAACAGCAGAACGCCGAGCCGTTCCTCAACCAGGCCATGGCCGGCGACCCGCGCGATCCGCTCGCCCGGACCCTGCTCGCCGACCGGCTGATCCAGATCGGCTGGGGCATCCGCACGGGCCACCGGGCCCAGCACGTCTCGCGGGAGCAGTTCCAGCAGTTCCACGCCTTCCTTCGGCGCGCCGAGATCCTGCTCATCGACGTCTGCGCCGAGTACCCCGACCACGCCCTCGCCTGGTACCTGCGCGTCATCACCTCGCGCGGCCTCCAACTCGGCGCGGGCGAAACCCGGCGCCGCTACGAGCGGCTCGCCGAGCACCACCCGCACCACTACAGCGGCCAGCAGCAGCTGCTCCAGCAGATCTGCCCCAAGTGGGGCGGCAGCTGGGAGTCCGCGCACGGCTTCGCCGAGGAGTGCGCGAAGGCCGCGCCGCCCGGCGGCCCGAACGGCGCCCTGGTCGCCATCGCGCAGATGGAGCACTACCTGGAGCTGCGGGAGAAGCAGGGCGACAAGGTCGCAGAAACGTATCTGCGCGGTGCGGACGCCCACCAGGCCCTCCTCGACGCCGCCGCCCGCTCGGTCCTGCACCCCGCCGCCCGCGCCGACGCGTTCCAGCTCGTCGGCGCGCACAGCGCGTTCGCCGCCGCCCACTGCGCGGCCGGCCGGCACGCCGAGGCCGCTCCGCACTTCCGCGCCCTCGGCGACCGTGCGAGCGAGTTCCCGTGGGGCTACCTCGGCGGCTACGACCACGAAGCCGAATTCGTCCGCCACCGCAAGACCGCCCTGGCGAAGGGCCGAGGGACACCATGACCACGCACGAAACCGCCTCCGCGACCGACACCGACGGCATCACCGAAACCACGGTGGACGGCATCCGCACCGTCCTCGCCCCCCGCTCGGGACTGCTCACCGCCGGGCTCCTCTTCCGCGTCGGACGCGCCGACGAGACCCTCGCCACCAGCGGCATCACCCATCTGGTCGAGCACCTCGCCCTGCACCGGCACGGCCTCGGCGACCTGCACTACAACGGGGCCACCGCCGCCACGTACACCCACTTCCACGTCACCGGCACCCCCGCCGACGTGGTCGAGTACCTCAACGGCGTGTGCGCGGCGCTGCGCGACCTGCCGATGGACCGGCTGGAGACCGAGAAGGAGATCCTGCGCACCGAGGCCGCCGGCAGGAGCCACGGCCCGGGCCAGGCCGCCGCCCTGTGGCGCTACGGATCCCGCTCGTACGGACTCGTCGGCTACGCCGAGGCGGGCCTGCACCGCCTGACCGCGGACGACGTCCGCGCGTGGGCGCGGACCCGGTTCACCGCCGAGAACGCCGTCCTGTGGATCACCGGCGACCGCGTCCCCGAGGGCCTCGACCTCACGCTCCCGACCGGCGCGTGGCACCCGGCCCCGGCCGCCACCTCCGCGCTGCCCGTCACCCCCGCCTACTTCCAGGGCGACGACGGCGGGGTCGTCCTGACCGCCGTCGTGCCCCGCTCCACCGAGGCGGGGCTGTTCGCCGAGGTCCTGGGCAAGGAGCTGTTCCGCGAGCTGCGCCAGAAGAGCGGCTACTCGTACACCGCGACCGCCGACTACTCCTCCCGCGACACCGACTCCGCGACCGTCACCGCGATGGCCGACGCCCTCCCGCAGAAGCAGGACGCCCTGGTCGGCGCGTTCATCGACGTGTTCGCGAAGCTGCGGGCCGGCCGGATCGACCAGGCCGACCTGGACGCCGTACGGGCCTCCGCGCTGGCGCAGTTCGACACGCCGGAGCTCGCCGCCTGCCTGCTTCCCGGGCACGCCATGAACCTGCTGCTGCGCCACCGCAACCTCACCGCCGCCGAGGCCAGGGCCGAGATCGAGGCGGTCACCGTCGCCGACCTCCACCGGGTCGCGCGCGCCGTGTGGGACGACGCCCTGATGCAGGTGCCCGGCCGGGGCGTGGACTGGGCGGGCCTGGCGGCAGCGCCCACCGAGTCCGCCGGGATCGCCACCGGACGGCGCTACTCCGCCGTGAATGAGGGCAACGGCTCCCTGCTCCTCGGGAGGGAGGGCATCAGCCTCGTGGCGCCGCGGGGCCAGGTCACCATCCCGTACGCCGACTGCACGCTGATGCAGGTCTACCCCGACGGCGCCCGCCACCTCGTGGGCGCCGACGGCTTCACCCTCACCATCGAGCCGACCCTGTTCCACGTCACCGCGGCCGAACTCGCCGCGCTGGACCGCGTGGTCCCGGCCGCCTCCGTGGTCCGCATGCCGCCGCGCGATCCGGAGCGCATCCCGCAGCCGCGCAAGACCGCCCCGAAGGCCGAGCCCGGCACGGCCCGGCACACCTGGTTCACCGTGCTGCTGTGGGTCCTCGGCATCCCCGCGGTCCTGGTGGGCGGCTTCACCGCGCTGCTCGCCTACGTGGCGACCCGGACCGCCGGGGACGGAGGCATCCCCGCCGAGGACGCGCGCTTCCTGTTCGCTTGCCTGATCCTCTCGGCGGTGTTCGTGATCCCCTGGAGCATCCTCGTGCGCCGCCGCAAGCAGGGCCTGAACTGAACCGAACGCCGAAGGGCCGGCTCCCGATCCGAGGAGCCGGCCCTTCGCGCACGTACGGCGTACGGGTCAGCGGCTGTGCTGCGAGTCCGCGATCGTGACCTCGACCCGCTGGAACTCCTTGAGCTCGCTGTAGCCCGTGGTGGCCATCGAGCGGCGCAGCGCGCCGAAGAGGTTCATCGAGCCGTCCGGGGTGTGCGACGGCCCGGTGAGGATCTCCTCGGTGGTGCCGACCGTACCCAGGTCGACCTTCTTGCCGCGCGGCACGTCCTCGTGGACGGCCTCCATGCCCCAGTGGTGGCCCTTGCCGGGCGCGTCGGTGGCACGGGCCAGCGGGGAGCCCATCATCACGGCGTCGGCGCCGCAGGCGACGGCCTTGGGGAGGTCGCCGGACCAGCCCACGCCGCCGTCGGCGATGACGTGCACGTAGCGGCCGCCGGACTCGTCCATGTAGTCGCGGCGGGCCGCGGCCACGTCCGCGACGGCGGTGGCCATCGGGACCTGGATGCCGAGCACGTTGCGCGTGGTGTGCGCGGCGCCGCCGCCGAAGCCGACGAGGACGCCGGCCGCGCCGGTGCGCATCAGGTGCAGGGCCGCGGTGTAGGTGGCGCAGCCGCCGACGATGACCGGGACGTCGAGCTCGTAGATGAACTGCTTGAGGTTCAGCGGCTCGGCGGCGCCGGAGACGTGCTCCGCGGACACGGTGGTGCCGCGGATCACGAAGATGTCCACGCCCGCGTCGACGACGGCCTTGGAGAACTCGGCGGTGCGCTGCGGGGAGAGCGCGGCGGCGGTCACGACACCGGAGTCGCGGACCTCCTTGATGCGCCGGCGGATCAGGTCCGCCTGGATCGGGGCGGAGTAGATCTCCTGGAGACGGCGCGTGGCGGCGTCCTCGTCCAGCTCCGTGATCTCGTCGAGCAGCGGCTGCGGGTCCTCGTACCGGGTCCACAGGCCTTCGAGGTTCAGCACGCCGAGGCCGCCGAGCTCGCCGATGCGGATGGCGGTCTGCGGGGAGACGACCGAGTCCATGGGGGCGGCGAGGAACGGGAGCTCGAAGCGGTAGGCGTCGATCTGCCAGGCGATCGAGACCTCCTTCGGGTCCCGCGTACGCCGGCTCGGGACGATGGCGATGTCGTCGAACGCGTACGCCCTGCGGCCGCGCTTGCCGCGCCCGATCTCGATCTCAGTCACGTGTGGTGGCCTTTCCTCTGGGTCTGCCCGTCCAGTATCCCCGAACCCCGGCGCCCCGCGTTCCGGTGACCGCTGTACGGACGCAACGCGAAGGGGGCGGGTCCGGCCGGACCCGCCCCCTTCGCTCGCTGTGGGCTCAGCCCTTGCGGCTGTAGTTCGGCGCCTCGACCGTCATCTGGATGTCGTGCGGGTGGCTCTCCTTGAGGCCCGCCGAGGTGATGCGGACGAAGCGGCCGCGGTCCTGGAGCTCCGGCACCGTGCGGCCGCCGACGTAGAACATCGACTGGCGCAGGCCGCCGACGAGCTGGTGCACGACCGCGGAGAGCGGGCCGCGGTACGGGACCTGGCCCTCGATGCCCTCGGGGATGAGCTTGTCGTCGCCGCCCACGCCCTCCTGGAAGTAGCGGTCCTTGGAGAAGGAGCGCTGGTCGCCGCGGGACTGCATCGCGCCGAGCGAGCCCATGCCGCGGTAGGACTTGAACTGCTTGCCGTTGATGAAGAGCAGCTCGCCCGGGGACTCCTCGCAGCCCGCGAGCAGCGAGCCGAGCATCACCGTGTCGGCGCCCGCGACGAGCGCCTTCGCGATGTCGCCGGAGTACTGCAGGCCGCCGTCGCCGATGACCGGGACGCCGGCCGCCTTCGCGGCGAGCGAGGCCTCGTAGATGGCGGTGACCTGCGGGACGCCGATGCCGGCGACGACGCGGGTGGTGCAGATGGAGCCGGGGCCGACGCCGACCTTGATGCCGTCGCAGCCGGCGTCGATCAGCGCCTGGGCGCCGTCGCGGGTGGCGACGTTGCCGCCGATGACGTCGACGGAGGCGTTCGACTTGATCTTGGCGACCATGTCGCCGACCAGGCGGGAGTGGCCGTGGGCGGTGTCGACGACGATGAAGTCGGCGCCCGCCTCGATCAGCGCCTGGGCGCGGTCGTACGCGTCGCCGGCGACGCCGACGGCGGCGCCGACCAGGAGGCGCCCGTCCTTGTCCTTGGCCGCGTTCGGGTACTTCTCGGCCTTGACGAAGTCCTTGACCGTGATGAGGCCCTTGAGGATGCCCGCGTCGTCGACCAGCGGCAGCTTCTCGATCTTGTGGCGGCGCAGCAGCTCCATGGCGTCCACGCCGGAGATGCCGACCTTGCCCGTGACCAGCGGCATCGGGGTCATGACCTCGCGCACCTGGCGGCTGCGGTCCGACTCGAAGGCCATGTCGCGGTTGGTGACGATGCCGAGCAGCTTGCCCGCGGAGTCGGTGACCGGGACGCCGGAGATGCGGAACTTCGCGCAGAGCTGGTCGGCCTCGCGGAGCGTCGCGTCGGGGTGCACCGTGATCGGGTCGGTGACCATGCCGGACTCGGAGCGCTTGACCAGGTCGACCTGGTTGGCCTGGTCGGCGATCGACAGGTTGCGGTGCAGTACGCCGACGCCGCCTTGGCGGGCCATCGCGATGGCCATGCGGGCCTCGGTGACCTTGTCCATGGCGGCGGACAGCAGCGGGACGTTCACGCGGACGTTGCGCGAGATGAGGGAAGAGGTGTCGATCTCGTCGGGCGCCATGTCCGACGCGCCCGGCAGCAGCAGGACGTCGTCGTAGGTCAGTCCGAGCGTGGCGAATTTGTCGGGCACTCCGTCGGCGGTCATGACACCTTCCCAAATGGTCTTGCTCAGCGCGGATGTCCATGCTAACGGGATCCCGACGCGTCTCATTCCACGACCAAGGTCAAGCAGAAGATTCGTCTGTTCCTACGAATCTCACTGCTCGGCGAGCGCGCGCAGCCGGCTGAGCGCGCGGTGCTGCGCCACCCGCACCGCGCCGGGGGACATCCCGAGCATCTGCCCGGTCTCCTCGGCCGTCAGGCCGACCGCCACCCGCAGGACGAGGAGCTCGCGCTGGTTCTCCGGAAGGTTGGCCAGCAGCTTCTTGGCCCAGGCGGCGTCGCTGCTCAGCAGCGCCCGCTCCTCCGGGCCCAGCGAGTCGTCCGGCCGCTCCGGCATCTCGTCGGAGGGCACGGCCGTACTGCCCGGATGGCGCATGGCGGCCCGCTGCAGGTCGGCGACCTTGTGCGCGGCGATGGCGAAGACGAAGGCCTCGAAGGGCCGGCCGGTGTCCCGGTAGCGCGGCAGCGCCATCAGGACGGCGACGCAGACCTCCTGCGCGAGGTCCTCCACGAAGTGGCGGGCGTCGCCCGGGAGCCGCGAGAGCCGGGTTCTGCAGTAGCGGATGGCGAGCGGGTGCACGAAGGCGAGCAGGTCGTGCGTCGCCTGCTCGTCACCCTCGACCGCTCGGCGTACGAGCGCGCTGACGGCCCCGGCGCTGCCGCTTTTGGCGGCGCCGGTGGAGCCTGTGGCCGTGGGTGACCCCTGGGCCTCGTCGTCGCGCATCAATCCATGGTGCCTTGGCGCCGGAGCATTCGCGCCGCCACGGCCCGTGTTGTGCGTCGAAGCGTTATGAGCGGGTGCGCCTGAGCTCGTCACTGCACCCTCCCCTCCCGCTCGACCGAATACTCCCCGAGGCCCCATCCCAGAAAATGCGCCACACCTCAAGCATGCGGCATCGCGCGCGAAGCGACACGTCCCCCGATTGTGCCCCGCCCGTCCCCGGGTACGCACCGGGTACGGCGGGACGGAATCGGACGACGCCGCGGCGGGCGCACGACGGGCACGCGCGGGGAAGGCCGGGGACGGCCGCAGGCGGCCGGGCGCACCGCGCGCCGCCCCGCCCGCCGGTGGCGGACGGGACCGCTCTCAGCGTCCGGCCTGCGGCCTCGCGGTCAGCGGACCAGGCCCCAGCGGAACCCGAGCGCCACGGCGTGCGCCCGGTCCGAGGCGCCCAGCTTCTTGAACAGCCGGCGGGCGTGCGTCTTGACCGTGTCCTCGGAGAGGAAGAGCTCTCGCCCGATCTCCGCGTTGGACCGACCGTGACTCATGCCCTCCAGCACCTGGATCTCGCGCGCGGTGAGCGTGGGCGCGGCGCCCATCTCGGCCGAGCGGAGCCGGCGCGGGGCCAGTCGCCAGGTCGGGTCGGCGAGGGCCTGGGTGACCGTGGCCCGCAGTTCGGCGCGCGAGGCGTCCTTGTGCAGATAGCCCCGGGCTCCGGCGGCGACCGCGAGGGCCACCCCGTCCAGGTCCTCGGCGACCGTCAGCATGATGATGCGGGCGCCCGGATCGGCCGAGAGCAGCCGGCGCACCGTCTCCACACCGCCCAGCCCCGGCATCCGTACATCCATCAAAATCAGGTCGGAGCGGTCGGCACCCCAGCGGCGGAGGACTTCCTCGCCGTTGGCAGCCGTCGTCACACGCTCGACGCCGGGCACGGTGGCAACCGCGCGACGGAGCGCCTCTCGGGCAAGCGGGGAGTCGTCGCAGACGAGGACGGAAGTCATGACCGCCCTCCGCAGCTGCTGATGCGCGTCACCTTGAGCCTCCAGGCTGGTACGTATCGTCACCTGTGCGGTCGATGCCCCCGGACACCTGTCCGAGAACTTCTTGGTTCAACCGCCTTCGCACTCTCAACGATGGTCACTCGAAAGAGTTACGGGTCGGACGGACACCTTCGGCACTCTACGTGAGGAAGCGATCACGACGCGGGTGCCACTCTCGGCGTGTCCTCCATCTGGAGCTATGCCCTATTTGGCGGCTTTTCTTCCGTTTGGCACGTGTCTGAGGCTAGATTCCCAATGAGTCATATTTACATCTACTACGACAGTAGGTGTGGAGACTTGGACCGTATCCGTCTCAGTACCGGCACCAAGAGGACTACCCATGGCAGATTTCTCCCGCCTCCCCGGACCGAACGCCGACCTCTGGGACTGGCAGCTGCTGGCCGCCTGCCGGGGGGTCGACAGCTCCCTCTTCTTCCACCCGGAAGGCGAGCGGGGCGCGGCGAGGAGTGCGCGCGAGGCCTCGGCTAAAGAGGTCTGCATGAGATGCCCGGTGCGCTCGGAATGCGCCGCGCACGCACTGGCCGTCCGCGAGCCCTACGGGGTGTGGGGCGGTCTCACCGAGGATGAGCGCGAAGAGCTGATGGGACGCGCGCGCCACCGCCTGATCCCCGCTTCGAGCACGATCGGACCCCTTCCGCCGCACTGATCCGCGAGGCGACGAAACGTACGAAGGAACGTTTCACCAGCCTGCTCGCGGAGCCGAACCGACCGGGAACGTCACGCGATCGGCCGTACCGCGCCACGTCGAGTCGACGCCGTGCGCCGTACGGTCAGCGCGTGGCGGCCCGCTCCAGCTCGGCCAGGGTCGCCGCCACGGCCGGTACGCGCGCCAGGTCGGGCAGGGTCAGCGCCACGACCTCCCGCTCCACCGCCGGCTCCACGGCCACCGTGCTCACGCCCTTGGCCCGTACGGACTCCACCGCCAGCTCCGGCAGCACGGCGACGCCGAGCCCGGCGCCGACCAGGCCGACCACGGCCGGGTAGTCGTCGGTCGCGAAGTCGATGCGCGGGGTGAAGCCCACCTCCTCGCACACCTCCACCAGGTGGCGGCGGCAGCGCGGACAGCCCGCGATCCAGGGCTCGTCGGCCAGTTCCGCCATGCCCACCCGCTCGGCCCCCGCCAGCCGGTGCCCCTCGGGGACCAGCCCGACGAGCCGGTCCGTGAGCAGCGGCCGCACCACGAGGTCCTCCCACTCGCCCTCGGCGGCCGAACCGGAGGCCGCCGGGGACACCGAGCCGTACCGGAAGGCCAGCGCCAGATCGCAGTCGCCCTCGCGCAGCATCTCCACCGACCGCGGCGGCTCCGCCTCGACCAGCGAGATCCGGGTGCCGGGATGCTCGGCGCGCATCGCGGCCAGCGCGGTCGGCACCAGCGTGGAACTGCCGCTGGGGAAGGACACCAGCCGGACCCGGCCCGCGCGCAGCCCGGCGATGGCGGCGACCTCCTCCTCGGCGGCGGTCAGCCCGGCGAGGATCCCGGCGGCGTGCCGGACCAGGGCCGTACCGGCCTGGGTCAGCCGCATCTCGCGGCCGGCGCGGACGAGCAGCGGGGTGCCGGCCGACTGTTCCAGCGCCTTCATCTGCTGGGAGACGGCGGGCTGGGTGCAGCCGAGCTCGCGGGCGGCGGCGGAGAAGGAGCCGGTGCCGGCGACGGCGCGCAGCACCCGGAGATGACGTGCCTCGATCATCCTTTGAGCATAAGCCAGGCTTTGAGCGAAGCGCGAATATTCCCTCGCCTCTTTGAGGAGGCTGGATTACCGTGGCCCGCATGGCCCCCACTGCTCCCGGCGCGCCCGCTGCCGCCCCGCGCATCGTCTCCGTGAACCTCGGCCGTGCGACGGCCGTCGACCACACCGACGCGGAGGGCGGGCTGACCGGCATCGGCAAGCGCCCCGTCCCCGGTCCGGTCCACGTGTTCCCGCCCGGGCCCAAGGGCATCGGCGCCAGCGGCCTCGAGGGCGACGCCGTCTGCGACCTGCGCCACCACGGCGGGGACCACCAGGCCGTCTACGCCTACGCGCGCGAGGACCTCGACTGGTGGGAGGGCGAGCTGGACCGCGAACTGCCCGCCGGGCTCTTCGGCGAGAACCTCACCACCTCGGGACTGGAGCTGACGGGCGCGCGCCTCGGCGAGCGCTGGCGGGTCGGCTCGGGCGGGCTCGTCCTCGAAGTGGCCTCGGCCCGCATCCCGTGCCGCACCTTCCAGGGCGCCCTCGGCGAGAAGGGCTGGGTCAAGCGGTACACGCGGGCCGCGCGCCCGGGTGCGTACCTGCGCGTGGTCCAGGAGGGGCCGGTCTCCCCCGGCGACCGCGTCGAGATCGTCCACCGCCCGGACCACGACGTGACGGTGGAGCTCTGGTTCCGGGCCTTCACCACCGAGCGGTCGCTGCTCGCGCGCACGCGTGCGGCGGGCGCGGCGATGGCTCCGCAGTGGCACGAGATGGCCCTCGCCCACCTGGAGAAGTACGGGCAGTAGGACGGAAGTAGCGGCGCACACGGCCACGAGCAGGGGCTTTCGTAGCCGGAAGTAGCGGTTCCGCAGCGGGAAGCGACGGTGCGCGCCGCCGACGATCACGAAGGTGTACCGCCCGGCGGGCTCCCCTTGAGCTGTCGCCGGGGGCGGCTAGGTTGCGCCTATGACGACTGCGTTGATTACGGGATCCACGGCGGGCATCGGCGCCGCATTCGCCCGGCGGCTCGCCGCCCAGGGCCACAACCTCGTGCTCGTGGCCCGCGATGTGTCGCGGCTCGGCGAGCAGGCCACCGAGCTGCACGACCGGCACGGCATCGAGGCCGAGGTGCTGGCCGCCGACCTGTCCACCGACGAGGGCATCGCGGCGGTCGAGCGGCGCCTGGGCGACCGTACGCACCCGGTGGACCTGCTGGTCAACAATGCGGGCTTCGGCAACAAGGGCCGCTACCTCGAAGTCTCCATGACCGACGAGCTGACCATGCTGAAGGTGCACATCGAGGCCGTCCTGCGGCTGACCTCGGCGGCCACCGAGTCGATGCGCTCGCGCGGCCGCGGCGGCGTCGTCAACGTGGCCTCGGTGGCGGCCTTCGTGCCGCGCGGGACGTACGGGGCGAGCAAGGCCTGGGTCGTCCAGTTCACGCAGGGCGCGGCGCGGGACCTGTCCGGATCGGGCGTACGGCTGATGGCACTGTGCCCCGGCTTCGTCCGCACCGAGTTCCACCAGCGCGCCGGCATGGGCACGGACAACATCCCCAACTGGATGTGGCTGGACGCGGACAAGCTGGTGGCGGCGGCGCTGGAGGACCTGGCGCGCGGGAAGACGGTCTCGATCCCGGACCCGCGATACAAGGCGCTGATGGGTCTCGTGAAGCTGACCCCGCGCGGGCTGCTGGGCGGGGTGTCCTCGCGCACGGGCCGCAAGTACGGCCCCCAGTAGACGCCCGGCGGATCCCCGTGGACACCCGGCGGATCCCCGGAAATCCGGGCGACGGGCGGCTGGGCCGCTCTCGAAACCGGCCGAGCGGGTGAAATCTCCCTAAACTGGACGTGTCCCATCCAGCGCGGGAGTACGCCATGACATTCGTACAAATAGTCGATTACGAGACCAGCAAGCCCGAGGCCGTCAACGAGGTCATCGACCGGTACCTGGCGAAGACGAAGGGCAAGCGCACCGTGTCCCACTCGGTGGTGGGCCGGGACCGGGAATCCGACACCCACTTCCTCGACATCGTCGAATTCCCGTCGTACGAAGCGGCCATGAAGAACTCTCACCTCCCCGAGACGGACACGATGTTCCAGGAGATGATGGCCCTCTGCGACGGGATGCCCCGGTTCACCAACCTGGACGTCGTCCGCGACGAGCACCTCAACACACTGCTCGCGAGCCGCATGTTCGACGAGGTCGCCGTGAAGGGCGACATGTCCGTCGTGGACGAGATCTTCGCGGCGGACTACCTGGACCACGACATCAGCAACCCCGTGGACAAGATCGGCCGCGAGGGTATCCGCGAGGACGTCGGGATGTGGCGCGCCGCCTTCGACTTCACCTTCACCCAGGACGCCCAGATGGCGCAGGACGACTACGTCACCACGATGTGGACCTGGCGGGGACGGCACACGGGCGAGTTCATGGGGATCGCCCCGACCGGCAAGGACTGCACGATGACCGGCACGACGGTCTTCCGGTGCGAGGACGGAATGATCAAGGAAGGCTGGTGGCACTACGACGCCATGCGCCTGATGAGGGAACTGGGCGCGATGTGACGTCACCCCGCCTACGGGAAGGCCCCGTTCCGCCGATGCGGAACGGGGCCTTCTCAGTGTGGGGCGCGATCAGTGGCTGTGCCCGTGACCGTGGCCGTGACCGGCGTCGGCCTCTTCCTCGGCCGGCTTCTCGACGACCAGGGTCTCGGTCGTGAGCAGCAGGGAGGCGATGGAAGCGGCGTTCTCCAGCGCGGAGCGGGTGACCTTGACCGGGTCGATGACGCCGGCCTTGACCAGGTCGCCGTACTCGCCGGTGGCGGCGTTGAAGCCCTGGCCCTTGTCGAGCTCGGCGACCTTCGAGGTGATGACGTAACCCTCGAGACCGGCGTTCTCGGCGATCCAGCGCAGCGGCTCGACGGCGGCGCGGCGGACGACCGCGACACCCGTGCCCTCGTCGCCGGACAGACCCAGGTTGCCCTCCAGCACCTTCACGGCGTGGACGAGCGCGGAGCCACCGCCGGAGACGATGCCCTCCTCGACCGCGGCGCGGGTCGCCGAGATGGCGTCCTCGAGGCGGTGCTTCTTCTCCTTGAGCTCCACCTCGGTGGCGGCGCCGACCTTGATGACGCAGACGCCGCCGGCGAGCTTCGCCAGGCGCTCCTGCAGCTTCTCGCGGTCCCAGTCCGAGTCGGTGGACTCGATCTCGGCCTTGATCTGGTTGACGCGGCCGAGGACCTCGTCGTGGCTGCCGCCACCGTCGACGATGGTCGTGTCGTCCTTGGAGATGGTCACGCGGCGCGCGGAACCGAGCACGTCCAGACCGGCCTGGTCGAGCTTGAGGCCGACCTCCTCGGCGATGACGGTGGCACCGGTGAGGGTGGCCATGTCCTGGAGCATCGCCTTGCGACGGTCGCCGAAGCCGGGGGCCTTGACGGCGACCGCGTTGAAGGTGCCGCGGATCTTGTTGACGACGAGGGTGGAGAGCGCCTCGCCCTCGACGTCCTCGGCGATGATCAGCAGCGGCTTCGAGGCGCCGGCCTGGATGACCTTCTCGAGCAGCGGCAGGAGGTCCTGGATGGAGGAGATCTTGCCCTGGTTGATCAGGATGTACGGGTCGTCGAGGACGGCCTCCATACGCTCCTGGTCGGTGACCATGTACGGCGAGAGGTAGCCCTTGTCGAAGGCCATGCCCTCGGTGAACTCCAGCTCCAGGCCGAAGGCGTTGGACTCCTCGACGGTGATGACACCGTCCTTGCCGACCTTGTCCATCGCCTCGGCGATGAGCTCGCCGACCTGCTGGTCCTGCGCGGAGAGCGCGGCCACGGCGGCGATGTCGGACTTATCCTCGATCGGGCGGGCGGTCGCGAGGAGCTCCTCGGACACGGCCTTGACCGCGGCGTCGATGCCCTTCTTCAGGGCGGCCGGGGAGGCGCCGGCGGCGACGTTGCGCAGGCCCTCGCGGACCAGCGCCTGGGCCAGCACGGTGGCGGTGGTGGTGCCGTCACCCGCGATGTCGTTGGTCTTGGTCGCCACCTCCTTCACGAGCTGCGCGCCCAGGTTCTCGTACGGGTCGTCCAGCTCGACCTCGCGAGCGATGGTGACACCGTCGTTGGTGATGGTGGGGGCGCCGAACTTCTTGTCGATGACGACGTTGCGGCCCTTGGGGCCGATCGTCACCTTCACCGTGTCGGCCAGCTTGTTGACGCCGCGCTCGAGGGCGCGACGGGCGTCCTCGTCGAACTTCAGGATCTTCGCCATGGGAGCGGTTCAGCCCTCTCGAAAACTCGGGTTTAACGAACTGCGCCCCTTGCCGCCCGGCAATCAGCGGGGTGACCAGGGGCGCAGCTCAAAGCAATGCTTCGGTGAATTACTTCTCGATGATCGCGAGCACGTCGCGAGCCGAGAGGACGAGGTACTCCTCGCCGCTGTACTTCACTTCGGTGCCGCCGTACTTGCTGTACAGCACGATGTCGCCGACGCTGACGTCCAGCGGGAGACGCTGGCCGTCCTCGAAGCGGCCCGGGCCCACGGCGAGGACGACGCCCTCCTGGGGCTTCTCCTTCGCGGTGTCCGGGATGACCAGGCCGGAAGCCGTGGTCTGCTCGGCGTCGAGCGGCTGGACCACGATGCGGTCCTCGAGCGGCTTGATGGCAACCTTGGAGCTGGTGGTCGTCACGATCCGACCTCCCCCTTCGGAGATCTCACGGGGCTAACTGTCTGAGGTGGCGACCAGGTGGATCCGTCGTCGCGGGTGCCGGACCTGCCCGTCGCTGTGTTGGCACTCACCGGTGGCGAGTGCCAGGTGCGAGACTATTCCGGCGATTAGCACTCGGTCAAGCGGAGTGCCAACACGCTCCGCCGGGTCGTCCGGATCGGGGGGTCCCCGCGCCCCCGCGACGCCCCGCCCGGGGGCCGGGCCCCCAGGCCCCGGGTGCGCGGTATGTGACAGTTGGGGGCGTGCGCATTCTCGTGGTCGAAGACGAAGAAGGCCTCGCCGAGTCCCTGCGGCGCGGCCTCTGCGCCGACGGCCACTGGGTCGACATCGCCCACGACGGCCACCGCGGGCTGGAGCTCGCCCGCACCGGCTCGTACGACGCCGTCCTGCTCGACCTGATGCTGCCCGGCCTGAGCGGCTACGAGATCTGCGCCCGCCTGCGGGCCGACGGCGACCCGACCCCCGTCCTCATGCTGACCGCCAAGGACGGCGAGTACGACGAGGCCGAGGGCCTCGACTCCGGCGCCGACGACTACCTCACCAAGCCGTTCTCGTTCGTGGTGCTGGCCGCCCGGCTCCGCGCCCTCGCCCGCCGGGCGGCCGGGCCCGCCGGGGCCGCCGGCCCCCGCCACACCCTCCAGGCCGGCGACCTCGTCCTCGAACCCGCCGGCCGCCGCTGCCGCCGCGGCACGCACGACATCGAGCTCACCGCCCGCGAACTCGGCGTCCTCGCCTGCCTCATGGAGCAGCCCGGCCGGGCCGTCGCCAAGCAGGACATCCTGGACGAGGTCTGGGACGCCCCGCACGCCATCGACCCGAACATCGTCGAGGTGTACGTCTCCTCGCTGCGCAAGAAGATCGACGCCCCCTTCGGCCGCCGCTCGATCCTCACCGTCCACGGGACCGGGTACCGCATGGCCCCCGACGGTGGCTGCGCCGCGGGCCCGGCATGATCCGAAAGACACGGCCCGGGCCGCTCCGGCGCCGGGCGGCACTGGCCGCCGCGCTCGCCATGGCCGCCGTCCTGGGCGCCGGCGGGCTGTGGCTCTACACCCTGCTCCGGGCCAACCTCCTCGACAACACCACCGGCCGCACCGAGCTCGCCGCCCGCAAGGCCGCAGCCCAGCTCGACGGCCACGCCGCCCCCGGCGGGCGGCTGCCCGCGCCGGAGAGCGGGGTGGACCTGGTCCTCGTGCGGGACGCGCAGGGGCGGACCGTCGCCTCCACCGGGGACCTCGGGGACGCCCCCGACCTGGGCGGCCTGCGCCCGCCGGGGCCCGGAGCGCCGGGCGCGTCCGGCGAGGACTCCCGCTCCGCCGTGCTCCCGCCCGCGCGACCCGGCGCGGAACGGCGCGCGGTGGTCGCGGTCGAGGCGCCGGGCGGGTACGAGGTGTACGCCGTCACCGTGCTCGGCGACGTGGACGACGCGACCCGCGCCATCGCCCTCGGCCTGCTGGCCGGCGCACCGCCGCTGATCGGCTTCGCGGCGGCACTCGCCTGGTGGGTGACGGGCCATGCGCTGCGCCCCGTCACCGCGATCCGTACCGAGCTCGCGGCGGTCACCGCCAGCGAGCTGGACCGCCGCGTTCCGGATCCCGGCGGGGCGGACGAGATCGCCCGGCTGGCCCGGACCGTCAACGACACGCTCGACCGGCTGGAGCGGTCCGACGCCCGGCAGCGGCAGTTCACCGCGGACGCCTCGCACGAGCTGCGCAATCCGCTGGCCGCGGTCCGGTCCCGGCTGGAGGTGGCGCTGGCCCAGGGCAACCCCGACCGGGAGTCGGTCGCGGCCGCGCTGGCCGATACCGAGCGGCTCCAGCGCATCGCGGCGGACCTGCTGCTCCTCGCCCGCCTCGACGGCGGCCCCGTACCCCGGACCGAGCCGGTGGACCTGGCGCTGCTGGCCGCGGAGGACCTGGCCCGGCGCCCCGGCCCCCGGGTCCCGCTCCGGCTCGACGCGCAGGCGCCCGTACCGGCGGCCGGGGATCCGGCGCGGCTGGAGCGGGCGCTGGCCAACCTGGTGGACAACGCGCTGCGGCACGCCCGTACGGGGGTCGTCGTACGGGCGGCCACCGAGTCGGCGCCGCCGGCCGACGGCCGTGCGGGCGGCGGCTGGGCGGTGCTGGAGGTCGAGGACGACGGGCCCGGCATACCGGCGGCGGACCGCGACCGGGTCTTCGAACGGTTCGTCCGCCTGGACCCGGACCGCGGGCGCGCGGGCGGCGGCACGGGCCTGGGCCTCGCCATCGTCCGCGAGATCGCCCGGGCGCACGGCGGCGAGGCGCGTGCGCTGCCCTCGCGTGGCGGCGGCTCGGGAATCCGCCTCGTCCTGCGCGTGCCGGCCGGCGGGCCCTAGGGGGCGTCCGACCGGTCCGCGGCCGACCGGTCCTGAACGGCCCTTCAGGACTCTCAGGACTCCTTCAGGCCCCCTCCCCCACCATCGACTGGCATGAGCGCGCACCGGAGGAAGTCCAGCCAACCCGCCCGCCGGCCCCGCCGCCACCCCCGGCCCCGCCGGGCCCGGGTCGCCCGCACCCTGCTCGTCGCCGTCTGCGCGCTGGCCGTCATGGCCGCCGCCGGCGCCTGGTACGCGTACCGGGACCTCGCCGGCAGCATCGGCAGCTCCAAGGCCCTGGAGGGCGCCGAGAAGTCGAAGTACGGCGACACCAACATCCTGCTGATGGGCCTGGACAGCCGCCGCGACCAGAACGGCGAGAAACTGCCGCAGGAGGTCCTCGACGAACTGCACGCCGGCAGCTCCGACATCGGCGGCTACAACGCGAACACGCTGATCCTGCTCCACGTCCCCGGCGACGGCAGTCGGGCGAAGGCCTTCTCGGTCCCGCGCGACGACTTCGTCGAGATATCGGGCGGGCCGGGCGCGCCGGGCCCCGGCAAGGACAAGATCAAGAAGGCGTACGGGCTGGCGAAGGCCAAGCAGGAGGAGCGGCTCTCGGCCCAGGGGGTCAAGGACCCGCGGCAGCTGGAGCGCGCGGGGCGGGAGGCGGGCCGCAAGGCGCAGATCGAGACGGTGCGGAACTTCCTGGGCGTCCCGATCGATCACTTCGCCGAGCTCAACCTGGCCGGTTTCCACCACCTGGCGGACGCTCTGGGCGGCGTACCGGTGTGCCTGAAGAAGCCTGTGCGGGACACGTACTCGGGCGCCGATTTCCCGGCGGGCCGCCAGACCCTGAACGGCCGGCAGTCCCTGGCCTTCGTACGCCAGCGGCACGGCCTGGACATGGGCGATCTGGACCGCACCAAGCGGCAGCAGGCCTTCCTGGCGGGTGCCACGCAGAAGCTGAACTCGGCCGGGACCTTCACCGATCCGGTCAAGCTGATGAAGCTGATCGACACCGCGAAACAGGACGTCGTGACCGACCAGGGCTGGGATCTGCTGTCGTTCGTGAAGCAGGCCAAGAACCTGTCGGGCGGGAAGGTGGTGTTCACGACACTGCCCGTC
Organism: Streptomyces sp. NPDC001903; assembly: GCF_042891345.1. Lineage (NCBI taxonomy): Bacteria > Bacillati > Actinomycetota > Actinomycetes > Kitasatosporales > Streptomycetaceae > Streptomyces > Streptomyces sp. NPDC001903. Next base: position 308,904 of record NZ_JBIASZ010000006.1, on the reverse strand, counting down.
GAGCGGTTCGGAAGGAACCATGGCGAGGACATAAACGTCGTAGACGATATGAAGATAAAGCGCCTCATTGCCGAGCAGATCGGACCGGGGGCTTCCGCCTCCGCGTCCGCTCCGAGCCCGAGCGACGCACCGCAGGCGCCTCCTTCGGCGAGCACGGACCCGGGCACGGGGTCCGGCGCGGGCGCGGACGGCCCGGCCCCCGCCATCGACGGTGGCGGCATCCCGTGCGTGGACTGAGACCGCTGACGACGGCGGGCGCGCGCCGCCGTACCGAGGCGCTGCTCCTCGTCTTCGTCGTCGCCCTCACCGTCTTCGGCCACGCGAGCGCCGGCCTGGCGATGAACGGCGAGCTGCCCGCCAACCTCACCGGCTTCACGATCAGCATGACGCTGCTGGCGCTGGTGGGGCACCTGGGCGTGCGCCGGTTCGCGGCGTACGCGGATCCGCTGATCTTCCCGCTCGCCATGCTGCTCTCGGGGCTGGGGCTGGTGCTGCTGCACCGGCTGGACCAGTCGTACATCGCGCGGTACGGCGGCGAGGCGAACGCTCCGGGGCAGCTGCAGTGGACGGTCATCGGCGTGGCCGCGTGCCTGGCGGTGGTGGCGCTGCTGCGCGACCACCGGCTGCTCCAGCGGTTCATCTACATCACGATGGCGGTCGCGCTGGTGCTGCTGATCGCGCCGGCGTTCTTCGGCGCGGACACCTACGGCGCGAAGCGCTGGATCATCCTGTTCGGGTTCTCGCTCCAGCCGGGCGAGTTCGTGAAGATCATGATCTCGATCTTCTTCGCGGGCTATCTGGTCATCCACCGCGATTCGCTGGCCCTGACGGGCCGGAAGTTCCTGGGGATGCGGCTGCCGCCGATGCGCCAGCTCGGGCCGATCATCACGGTGTGGATCGTGTCGCTGCTGGTGCTGGTCTTCGAGCGGGACCTGGGCACGTCGCTGATCTTCTTCGGTGTCTTCGTGGTGATGCTGTACGTGGCCACCGAGCGCACGAGCTGGATCGTGACGGGCCTGCTCATGGCGGGGGCCGGAGCCTTCGTGGTGGGCTCCACGGAGCCGCACGTGAAGGGGCGTGTGGCCGCCTGGCTGGAGCCGCTGTCGTACTACTGGAAGGAGCGGCCGCCGGGGGTCATCTCGGACCAGTCCGCCCAGGCGCTGTTCAGCTTCGGCACGGGCGGCATGTCCGGGACGGGGCTCGGGATGGGGCACCCGGAGCTGATCGGCTTCGCGGGGCGCAGCGACTTCATCCTGACCACGGTGGGCGAGGAGCTCGGGCTGGCCGGGGTCATGGCGGTGCTGCTGATGTACGCGCTGCTGGTCCAGCGCGGGCTGCGGATGGCGCTGGGCGCCCGGGACCCGTTCGGGAAGCTGCTGGCGGTGGGCCTGTCGGCGGCGCTGGCGCTCCAGGTCTTCGTGGTGGCGGGCGGCGTGACGGGCCTGATCCCGCTGACCGGCAAGGCGCTGCCGTTCCTGGCGAAGGGCGGCTCGTCCCTCCTGGCCAACTGGATCATGATCGCGCTCCTCCTGCGCATCAGCGACAGCGCGGAGCGCCAACGCGAGGCAGACGCCCGGGGCCCGGCGGAAACGACGATCACTCCAATGGCCGTACCGCAACAGCCCGAGAACGCCCTGCCGGGCGGGGATCGGCGGTAGGCGCGGCAGCGGCGGGTTGCGGGGTCGGGCACCCGCTCCGACAGTGGAGGGGCCCCTGAGCCGGACGGGCAGTCCGCCGGCGGGGCCTTCCTCTCTCACCTCGACGTTCCTCCACGACACTCCGCCTCTGCGGAGTCAGCACGAGGAGTACGCCATGCGCAAGAACGCCCGGATACGACGTCTGCTGAATGCCACGACGGTCCTCGCGGGAGCGGGAGTCCTGCTGCTGCCCGTCCCCGCCACCGGACAGGCGGTCACACGCGACGGGCCCGCCGTGATCTCCGAAGGCTTCTACCAACTCGTCAACGCCCAGACCGGCAAGTGCGCCACGGTCGCCGGCGGGACCACCACGGACAACAACCACCCGCTCGTCCAGTTCGACTGCGACAGCCACCCCTCGCGCCGCTGGACCCTGCGCCGCGTCGGCTGAGGACCGTCAGAGGTAGTCCTCCAGGCGGCCTATGCGGTAGCCCTGCTCCTGGATGCGCTGGAGCATGCGGGTGGTCATCTGGATCTCCGTCGAGCCCTTGAGCTCGGAGGGGCCGCGGAAGTGGGCCAGGATGATGTCGCCCGGCTTGAGGGCGGAGCCCTCGGCGTACTGGAAGTTGTTGATCTGCATCGACACGCGCCACAGGACCACCTGCGAGATGCCGCATTCGGCGGCGGCCTTCAGGGTGTCGTCGTTGTAGTTGCCGTACGGCGGGCGGAAGCGGACCGGTTTGGCGCCGAAGCGCTTCTCCAGGTGTTCCTGCTGGCCGCATATCTCCTTCTTCTGCGCCGCGAAGGGCAGGGTCCGGAGGTTCGGGTGCGTCAGGGTGTGGTTGTTGATCGTGCTGCCGGAGCCGTTGTCGCGGAGCTTCTCGAAGTGCCCGTAGTCCGAGGAGGCGATGTTGTCCGTCAGGAACATGCTGATCGGCAGCTTGAGGTCGGCCGCCATCTTCAGGAACTCGGGGTCCTTCTCCGCGCCGTCGTCGAAGGTCAGGAAGACGACCTTGTCGGCGGGCGGGACGGGTATTCGGTCCACCACCTGGGCCTTGCCCGGGGCCGCCGGGGGGAGGACGGGCTTCTGGGCCGGCTTCGGGGCGAATTCCAGGGGGGCTTTCAGGCCCCATTTCCGGTAGGCCTCGTCCCCCGGTACGCCGGACGGGGAGGGCGACGCGGTCGTCGTCGGCCGTGTCGCCTCCGGTGTCTTCGTGCCCAGTCTTTCGACCGGGTCCACGCTGCCCCCGCACCCCGTCAGGGACAGCGCGAGCGCGCCGGCCGCCAGCGTTCCGGCTGTCAACCGGCGCGCGTACCTCACAAGTAGTCCTCCAGGCGGGCCACGGCGTACCCCTTGTCCGTGACGGTCTTCATGACATGACGGATCATGTCAGGCATGGTGCCCTTCCAGTCCTCCCGCCCTCGGAAATGAGTCAGGATGATGTCTCCAGGGTGGAGGTCCCGGTCCCATTCCCGCCAGTCCATGCGGTTCACGAAGGCCTCCGCGTTCCACAGCGGGACCGCCTTGATGCCGCAGGACTTCGCCGCGCGCAGCGTGTCCTGGTTGTAGTTGCCGTACGGCGGCCGGAAGAGTGTCGGCCGTTTGCCGAACTGCTTCTGGATCGTGTCCTGCTGTCCGCAGATCTCCTCGTGCTGCTCCTCGTAGGAGAGCGCCGGCATGTAGCGGTGGTTGAGCGTGTGGTTGTTCAGCGAGACGCCGGCGGCCTGCATCTGCTTGAAGTAGGGGTAGTTGTCGCGGACGAGGTAGTCGCTGAGGAACGCCGTGTACGGGATCTTCAGCTCCTGCATCATCTTCAGGAACTCGGGGTCCTTCTCCGCGCCGTCGTCGATCGTCAGGAAGACGACCTTGTCCTCCGTGGGGACGGTGGTGAAGACGGGGGGGAGTTCGTCCTGGCCCTCGACCTCGAAGCCCTCTCGGGTGGTGATCTCCGGCTTCGTCGTCGGGGCGGCCGGTGCGGCCAGCGGCGGCTTGGCCAGCTTCCACTTCTTCGCCGCGGCGATCACGGCCTGCCGGGCGGCCTTCTGCTGCTCTGCGGGGTTCGCGACCGCACCCGCCGCGCCCGCGGGCGCGTCCGCGGCCTTGCCGCCCTTGCGGGCGGGCGCGGTGTCGGCGGCGGAGCCGCATCCCGTTCCGAGGGCGGCGACCAGCAGTGCGGCCAGCGCCACCCCGACGCGGCCGCGCGGACCCGCCGCGGACCGGTGACCATGAAGCGTCTTATGTTCCGTTTGTCCGACTAGCTGCATAGCAGCGCATCCTGGCACCCGACGCGCACGCCACGCGGACGACACCGCGCACCGCGCCGCCACGTTCCTCCGACCGGCCCACAGGCACCGCCGCCGGCGAGGGAGCCGACAATGGGGGCGTGACCCCCGAAGACTTCGCCGCGCTCCTCACCCCCGAGGGCCGCGCCCTCCTCGACTCGATCCGCGACTACGACCCGGCCCGGGAAATCGCCGTCGCCACCCGGCTGCGCCGCGAGCACCCCGCCGCACTGGTCTCCGCCGCGCTCGGGCAGGCCCGGCTGCGGCAGCGCGCGGTGGCGAAGTTCGGGGCCGAGGACGCGTTCCGGATGTTCTTCACGCCCGGCGGCGGCGAGATGGCCACCCGCGCCTCGGTGGCCTCGTACCGCGCCGAACGCCTCGCGGACCTCGGGGTGCGCAGCGTGGCCGACCTCTGCTGCGGCATCGGCGGGGACGCCCTCGCCCTGGCCCGGCTCGGCATCCGCGTCCTGGCCGTGGACCGCGACCCGCTGACCGTCGCCGTCGCCCGCGCCAATGCCGAGGCGCTGGGGCTGGCGGAGCTCATCGAGGTCCGCGAGGCGGATGTGACCGACGTCGATACCTCCGGGTACGACGCCGTCTTCCTCGACCCGGCCCGGCGCGGGGGCCGCGGCCGGATCTTCGACCCCGAGAGCTACTCGCCGCCGCTGTCGTGGGCCGTCGAGGCCGCCCGTACGGCCGAGTACGCCGCCGTCAAGATCGCCCCCGGGATCCCGCACGAGGCCGTGCCGGCGGAGGCCGAGGCCGAGTGGATCTCGGACCAGGGGGACGTGAAGGAGGCCGTGCTGTGGTTCGGGACCGCGCCCGGCACCGTACGGGCCACCCTGCTGCCGGGCCCGCGCACCCTGCACACCGCCGATCCGCTGCCCGATCCCGAGGCCGGCCCGGTCGGCCGCTACCTCTACGAGCCCGACGGCGCGGTGATCCGCGCCCACCTCGTCGCCGAGGTCGCCGAGCAGCTGGGCGGCCGGCTCATCGACCCGACCATCGCGTACGTCACCGCCGACGAGCTGCGCGCGACCCCGTACGCCACCGCGTACGAGATCACCGACGTGCTGCCGTTCGGCCTCAAGAAGCTGAAGGCCCTGCTGCGCGAGCGCGGGGTCGGCATCCTGACCGTCAAGAAGCGCGGGTCGGCCATCGAGCCCGAGGAGCTGCGCAGGAAGGTCAAGCCGCAGGGGCCGCACTCCGCGACCGTCTTCCTGACCCGGGTCGCGGGAGCCCCGTCGATGCTGATCGGCTCGCCCGTCTCCGCGCCGTAGCGCCCGTCGGCGCGCTCAGCGCGCCGCAGCGTCCCTCAGCGCGCCGTGGCGCCGCCGCGGAAGGCGCGCACCGCCCACCGGTAGTGCGCGCCGGCCTTGCCGAGGCCCAGCAGGCCGGTGATCCACAGGATCATGCCGAGGCCCATGTAGTACGTGACCTCCCCGTACGTGGTGACGCCCGGGCGGGCCGCGGCCGCCGAGCCGAAGGTCACGTACAGCCCGAACGCGCCGAGCGCGAAGGAGGCCAGCAGCCAGGTCAGGCTCAGCCCCGGGGCGCGCACGCGCGCGTCCGCGGCGGGGTCGCGGTCCGATTCGGCCCAGGCGCACAGCAGCTGGTGGACCAGCCGGTCGCGCCGGGCGCCGCGGGCGAACCAGAACCCCGCCGGGATCAGCACCCCCGCGCCGAGCAGGCCGAAGATCAGGCCGAAGACGTACGAGAGCGGGTCGCCCGGCGTCTCGAAGGACATCAGGGCCATCGCGACGAAGGACCAGCCGAGCGCGAAGACGGCGGCGACGGCCCAGAGCAGCAGCAGCCGCCCCAGGCCCAGGCTGCGCCGGCCGAGGTCCTTCAGGAAACGGGCGCGGTCGGCGCGTACGGCGTTCTCGTCCAGCCAGTCGCGCAAGTGGGCCGGAGGCGGTGGAGGCGGCAGGTCACGGCGAGGCATGCTCATGACGATAACGGCAGCGGACCCGAGTCCCGCTCACGAGCCGCTGGAGCACGCCTCGTGTGTCAGGTCCCGCTGGTCTCCACCGACTCGAACCGCCAGCGGTGCACCGGACGGGTGATCAGATCGGCCGCGGGTTCCGGGAGTTCGGGCAGTTGCGCCGCCACGCCCTCGGCCGTCTCCCACCAGGTGACGACCAACACCCTCTCCTGCGGGGCCCGCAGCAGCTCGCGGCGCACGGGCTCGCGCTCCAGCACCTGCGAACGGGCCCACTCCAGCAGCTCGTTGCCCCGCCCGGCGGCGGCCCGGGCCTCCCACATCAGCGCGACGGTGCTCATCAGTACAGGTTGTCCTTGCTCAACTCGTGCACGTGGTCGTGATCGTGGGAGTGCGCATGGGCGTGGGAGTGCGCCTGCGAGGTACCCGGCACGTGCGGGTCCGTCACCGGCAGCGAGGAGTCGGCCGACAGGTCCCAGTCCGAGGCCGGACGGTTCCGCTTGACCATCTCCGCGCCCAGCGCCGCCACCATCGCGCCGTTGTCCGTGCACAGCTTCGGCCGCGGCACCCGAAGGATGATCCCCGCGTCGTCGCAGCGCTCCTGCGCCAGCGAGCGCAGCCGGGAATTGGCCGCCACGCCGCCGCCGATCATCAGGTGGTCGACGCCCTCGTCCTTGCAGGCGCGGATCGCCTTGCGGGTGAGCACGTCCACCACGGCCTCCTGGAAGGACGCCGCCACATCGCGCACCGGCACCTCCTCGCCCGCGTTCCGCTTCGCCTCGATCCAGCGGGCGACCGCCGTCTTGAGCCCGGAGAAGGAGAAGTCGTACGCGGCGTCGCGCGGCCCCGTGAGCCCGCGCGGGAAGTTGATCGCCTTCGGGTCGCCCTCGCGCGCGAGCCGGTCGATGACCGGGCCGCCGGGGAAGCCCAGCTGCAGCACGCGCGCGATCTTGTCGAAAGCTTCGCCCGCCGCGTCGTCGATGGTCGCGCCCAGCGGCCGTACGTCGGAGGTGATGTCCGGGGCCAGCAGCAGCGAGGAGTGCCCGCCGGACACCAGCAGCGCCATGGTCGGCTCCGGCAGCGGCCCGTGCTCCAGCTGGTCCACGCAGATGTGCGAGGCCAGGTGGTTCACCCCGTACAGCGGCTTGCCGAGCGCGTACGCGTACGCCTTGGCCGCCGAGACGCCCACCAGCAGGGCCCCCGCGAGGCCGGGGCCCGCCGTGACGGCGATGCCGTCGAGGTCGCGGGCGCTGACCCCGGCCTCCTTCAGCGCGCGGTCGATGGTCGGGACCATCGCCTCCAGGTGCGCCCGGGAGGCGACCTCCGGCACGACGCCGCCGAAGCGGGCGTGCTCGTCGACGCTGGAGGCGATCGCGTCGGCCAGCAGGGTCGTACCGCGGACCACGCCGACGCCGGTCTCGTCGCAGGAGGTCTCGATGCCGAGGACGAGCGGTTCGTCAGCCATTGCTCTCAGTGCTTTCAGTCGTCGCTTGTGCGGGGTCGGTCAGGCGCATCACGAGCGCGTCCACGTTGCCGGGCTGGTAGTAGCCCCGCCGGAAGCCGATCGGCTCGAAGCCGAAGCGCTCGTAGAGCTTCTGGGCCCGGGTGTTGTCCACCCGTACCTCCAGCAGCACCTCGGCGCACTCGAAGGCGGTGGCGGCGCGCAGCAGGTCGGTGAGGAGCCGGGCGCCGAGCCCGGTCCCCCACTGGTCCCGCGCGGCCGCGATGGTCTGTACGTCGGCCAGGTCGCCGGCGGCGGCCAGCCCGGCGTAGCCGACGAGACGGCCGGAGCCGCCCGTGGCGGGGTCGCCGTCGGCGAAGACCTCGGCGACCACGTAGCGGCGGGTGGCGTGCGGGCCCCGGGCGTGGGCGAGCTCGGACCAGAACATCCCCGCGGACCAGGCGTCCTCGGGGAACAGCTCGCGCTCCAGCTCCAGCACCGGCTCGATGTCCCACCAGCGCATCTCGCGCAGTACCGCTGTCGGTGCCGTCACTGCGGGGTGACCACCTTGTAGTTCTTGGGCACCTGCGCGTCGGGGCGGCGCAGGTAGAGCGGCGTCGGAGGCAGGAACCCGGCCCCCGCCGCGAGCCGTTCCACGGCCAGGGAGGCGAGCGCGGCGGCGCTCTGGTGCTCGGGGGCGCGGGCGTCCGTGAAGACGTCCGGGTACAGCAGCGCGCCCTGGCCCACCGCGGGCACTCCGGCGACCCGCTCGGCGATGTCGGCCGGGCGGTCGACCGCGGGATCGCCGACGCGCGTGCGCGGGTCCTCGTACCGGGCCCAGTAGACCTCCTTGCGCCGCGCGTCGGTGGCGACGGTGAAGGGGCCCTCGATCCCGGCGGCGCCCGCGGCGTACGCGAGGCCGTCGAGGGTGCACAGGCCGTGGACGGGGATGCCGAGCACGGTGGCGAAGGTGGAGGCGGTGACGAGTCCGACGCGCAGCCCGGTGTAGGGGCCGGGGCCGACGCCGACGACGATGCCGGTGAGGGCGTCGAGCTTCAGCCCGGCCTCCGCGAGGACCTTGTCGACGGAGGGCAGCAGGAGCTCCCCGTGGCGGCGGGCGTCGACCTGGTTCGACTCGGCGAGGACGGACTCGCCGTCGTGCAGGGCGACGGTGACGGCGGGCGTGGCGGTATCTACAGCGAGCAAGAGCACGCGAACAGCCTACGACTCCGGGGGGCCGGGCCCTCGCGGCCGGTCGCGGGGCACCCCGGCTGCTACCTTCGACCCAGGTATCGGCCGAGCCGCGGGCCGGGGCGCGCGCAAGCGCCCGGCGGGCGCATTTCGGCACAGGGGAAGCACGGGAGAGGTGGAGCAAGGTGGCACGCAGCAGCTCGGGAATCGTGGCCGGGCTCACCGTGGTGGCGATCGCCGCCGTCGGCTTCCTCGGTTACCAGGCCTCCGCGACCGCGCCCGCGCATCCCCCGAAGGCCTCGGCCCAGCAGCCCGCGGCCCCCTCCCCCGCCCCGTCCGCGCAGGCGGCCGACGCGGCGAAGCCGGCGGCCGTGCCGGCCGAGTCGGGCACCGGCTCGCGCGTCGTGTACTCGGTTGGCCAGAAGCGGGTGTGGCTGGTCGGCGAGAACGGCCAGGAGCCGAAGTCGTTCCCGGTCAAGCCCAGCACGGCGCACCCGAAGCCGGGCACGTACCTGGTGAACTCGCGCTCGGGCGCCGTCACCGGCTCTGACGGGGTGCCGATCGAGCACGTCGTACGGTTCGCCACGGCGGACGGGGTCGTGGTCGGGTTCAGCGCCCGGGTCGACGGCGAGATGCCGGAGCCCGACCAGAGCAAGAAGACCGGGGGCATCCGGATGGCCCGGGCCGACGGCGATGCCATGTGGGCCTTCGCGACGATCAACTCGAAGGTCGTCGTCGTCCCCTGACCGACGTGCTCGGACCGAGGTCGCGGATTCACCCGTACGGGCTACCGCGGCAGACGGGACACGCGGGTCCTCAGGCCGCCTCGGACTCCGGGGCGGCCTGTTCGCGTACGTCCACCGGGTCGGCGCCCGGCGCGTCCGAGTCCTCCCGCGCGGGAGGCGTCGAGACGGCGGTGGCGGCCGCGCCCGCGGCGAGCAGCGCCCCCATGGAGACGACGGACGGGCGGGGGTCGCGCTGCACTCCTGCTGCGGACATGGCTCCTCCTGGCTCGGGGCGGCCCGTACTTAGGTATACCTAACCAGCCCTCTGTACCATGTGACCACGCCGGACTCCATCGGCGCAATATCTTGCCGACGAGTTGTCGGTACCTTTTCCCCGCCGCGGGTCCGGGACGTCACCTCCGGGCCGGCGGGACACGGCTCTAGAGAGCCGCCAGCGCGCCCGGCGCCGCCCAGCGCGCCCCGATCCCGCGCACCGAAACCTCCCGTACGTCGTCCAGGACCTCCTCGTGGCCGACCGCCCGCGCGATCACCACGTGCAGCCGGTCGTCGGAGAGCTCCTCGACCTTGCCGTCGCCCCACTCCACGACGACCACGGAGTCGGGCAGCGAGACGTCGAGGTCCAGGTCCTCCATCTCGTCGAGGCCGCCGCCGAGGCGGTACGCGTCCACGTGGACCAGCGCCGGCCCGCCGCGCAGCGAGGGGTGGACGCGGGCGATCACGAAGGTCGGCGAGGTCACGGCGCCCCGTACGCCCAGCCCCTCGCCCAGGCCCCGGGTCAGCGTGGTCTTGCCCGCGCCGAGCTCCCCGGTCAGCAGGACGAGGTCGCCCGGGCGGAGCAGGCCGGCGAGGGTGCGGCCCAGCTCCTGCATGGCCTCGGGCGAGTCGACGGTGATGCGCGCCTGCGCGTCGGCCGCCTCAGGTGCCTGCTGCGGTGCCTGACGGTGCGGTGCTCGTGGCGCTTCCAGCGGTACTTCTTCCATGCCCGCCAACGTTAGTCGCTGCGGGCACCGCACCCGTGCGCGCCAGCAGGTCGGTCAGCAGCCCGGTCACCGTGTCGGGGTACTCCAGCATCATCAGGTGCCCGGCGGACTCCAGGACCACGAGCTCGGCGGCCGGCAGCGCGTCCTTGATGGCCTGGCTGTGCGCGGCCGGGGTGACCATGTCGCGGTCGCCGGCGATGACGGTGACGGGGATGTCGGCGAACCTCTGGAGGGCGTCGCTCTTGTCGTGGATCTGGAAGGCCGGGTAGAACTCGGCGACCACGTCGATCGGGGTGGCCTCGATGAGCCGCTCGGCGAAGCGCGCGACGCCCGGGTCCACCTCGCGCGGAGCCCCGAACGAGTACATCTTGATCATGCCCGCGAAGAGGTCGGCGGTGGCCCGGCGGCCCTTCTCGACGAGCTCCACCTGCGAGCCGAGCGCCTTGAGCACGGGCGGCAGGATGCGGCGCACGGCGCCCATGCCGACCGAGGGCAGCCCGTACGTCACCTGGTCGAGGTGGCCGCTGGAGGTGCCGACCAGGGCCACGCCGATCACCCGGTCGCGGATCAGCTCGGGGAACTGCTCGGCCAGCGCCATGATCGTCATGCCGCCCATCGAGTGGCCCACGAGGACCAGCGGGCCCTCGGGCGCGGCGGCTTCGATGACGGTCTTCAGGTCGCGGCCGAGCTGGTCGATGGTCACCCGCTCGCCGTCGGCCTGGGCGAAGCCGCGCGCACTGCGGCCGTGGCTGCGCTGGTCCCAGTACACGGACCGGACCAGTCCGCGCAGGGCGGAGCGCTGGAAGTGCCAGGAGTCCTGGGCGAGGCAGTAGCCGTGGCAGAACACGACGGTCGGCGCGGCCGGGTCCTTGCGGCGCAGCCGGCCCCGCTTCTTGGGTCCCTCGGGCGGCTCGTCGACCTCGTAGTAGAGCTCGGTGCCGTCCTCGGCGTAGCAGGCTCCGGGGGTCCCGCGCAGGGAGCCGTAGTCGCCGGTGGCGTCGAGCGCGAGGCGCGCCTTGCGGCGCATGCCGCGCCCGACCGTGATCCGTTCGACCGCGACCCCGGCCGCCGCGCCTGCGGCTATCACGCCGATCGCGGCGCCGGCCCACCCCGCCTTGCGCCAGTTCTCGCTCACGCCGTCCTCACTCAGCCCTCAGCCGCCCCGGTAGACCCGGGGAACGCGCACCCCGATACGGGTGACGATCTCATAGGCGATCGTGTGTGCCGCTTGAGCCCAGTCCTCGGCGGTGGGCTCGCCGTGCTCGCCGGGGCCGAAGAGGACGGCCTCGTCCCCGGCGCGCACCAGGTCATCGCCCAGGTCGACGACGAACTGGTCCATGGCGACGCGGCCCGCGACACGGCGGGTCTTGCCGCCGACGAGGACGGGTCCGCTGCCGGAGGCGTGCCGGGGGATGCCGTCGGCGTACCCGGCGGGGATGAGGGCGAGGTTCGTCTCGGCCTCGGTGACGTAGTGGTGCCCGTAGCTCACCCCGTGGCCGGCGGGCACGGCCTTGACCAGCGCCACGGAGGCCTTGAGGGTCATGGCGGGGCGCAGGCCCAGCTCCTCGGCGGTGCCGAGCTCGGGGGCCGGGGAGACGCCGTAGACGGCGAGGCCGCAGCGCACGAGGTCGAAGTGGCTCTCGGGCAGGGTCAGGGTCGCGGGCGAGTTGGCGATGTGCCGGACCTCGGGCTCCAGGCCCTCCTTCTCGGCGTACGCCAGCATCTCGCGGAAGGAGGCCAGCTGGAGCGCGATGGAGGGGTGGCCCGGCTCGTCGGCGCAGGCGAAGTGGGACCAGACGCCGGTGATCTTGACGGTGCCCTCGGCCTGGGCGGCGACGGCCGCCCCGACGAGCTCGGTCCACTCGGCGGGCTGGCAGCCGCCGCGGCCGAGGCCGGTGTCGGCCTTGAGCTGGACCCGGGCGGTGCGGCCGGCGGCGAGCGCGGCCTTGCGCGCCTCGTCGAGGGCCCAGACGCCGCTGACGGAGATGTCCACCTCGGCCTCGACGGCTGCCTGCCAGGGCCCGCCCGGGGTCCACAGCCAGCACAGGACCGGTCCTTCGATCCCGGCGGCGCGCAGGGCGAGCGCCTCCTCGGGGGTGGCGGTTCCGAGCCAGGTGGCACCGGCGTCCTGGGCCGCTCGGGCGCACTGGATCGCGCCGTGGCCGTAGCCGTCCGCCTTGACGACGGCCATCAGCTGGGCCCGGGGTGCCCGCGCGCGCAGGGCGCGTACGTTCGCCCGTACGGCGTCAAGATCGATCTCGGCGTACACGCGCGTCGGTGTCTCGTTCATCGCCCCCAGTCTCTCAGAGCGAGGCCGTGGCCTGCGCGACCGCCGTTCGCACGGCGACATATTGGATGTTTTTCACCCCTGATGACGTATCAAGGGCGGTCGGCCTCCTCGCGGATGTCGCGCCAGGCCTCCGGGAGCGACTCCGCGATCCGCCCGGCGAGCAGCGGGGCCCCGCGGGCGGCCAGGCGCCCCGCCAGGCCGTGCACGTACGCCGCCGCCGACGCGGCGTCCTGCGCCGCCAGGCCCGAGGCGAGCAGGGATCCCGCGAGGCCCGACAGGACGTCGCCGCTGCCGGCCGTGGCCAGCCAGGGGGTTCCCGTCGGGTTGACCCGGACCGGCCCGCCCCCCGGGCGCGCCACCAGCGTCGTCGAGCCCTTCAGCAGGGCCGTCGCCCCGTACCGCGCCGCCAGGGAGCGCACGGACGACAGCCGGCCCGACTCCACCGCCTCCCGGTCCACCCCGAGCAGCGCCGCCGCCTCTCCCGCGTGCGGGGTCAGCAGGGTCTCGGCCGGCCGGGCCCGCAGCACCGCCGGCTCCAGCCCGCGCAGCCCGTCCGCGTCCACCAGCACCGGCACCGGGTCGGCCAGGGCCTCGGCGACCTCCGCCGCCCGGCCCTCGCCCAGCCCCGGACCGACCACCCACGCCTGCACCCGGCCCCGCCCGATCAGCGTCTCCGGGTAGCGCGCCAGCACGGCGTCGGCCGCCGGGCCGACGTACCGCACCGCGCCCGCGCCGCCGCGCAGCGCCCCCGCGACGGCGAGCACCGCCGCGCCCGGGTACTGCACCGACCCGGCGACGATGCCGACCACACCCCGGCGGTACTTGTCGCTCGACGCCGTCGGGGCCGGCAGCAGCGCCGCGACATCGGCGTGCTGCAGGGCCTCGGCGTCCGGGTCCGGCAGCGACAGGCCGATGTCCACCAGGCGCAGCGCCCCGGTGCGCGAGGCCCCCGGGTCGATGAGCAGCCCCGGCTTGTACGCCCCGAAGGTCACCGTGACATCGGCGCGGACGGCCGCTCCGGCCACCTCGCCGGTGTCCGCGTCGACCCCGCTCGGGAGGTCCACCGCCACCACGGCGGCTCCGGCCGGGATCCGCTCCACCAGCGCCGCCGCGGCCGGCCGGAGCCCGCCCCGGCCGCCGATGCCGACGAGCCCGTCCAGTACGAGGTCCGCCCGGCCGGGGACGGCCTGCGCGACGCGGCCCCCGGCGGCCAGCAGCGCCCGCAGCCCGCCCGCGTGCACCCGCTGCGGATCCATCGGGACGGCCGTCACCCCCGCGCCGCGCCGGGCCAGCCGGGCGCCCGCGTGGAGCGCGTCGCCGCCGTTGTCCCCGGGGCCGACGAGCAGCACGACGCGCGCCCCGTACACCCGGCCCAGCAGTCCGGCGCAGACGGCGGCCAGCCCGGCCGCCGCGCGCTGCATCAGGGCGCCTTCGGGCAGCCGGGCCATCAGCTCGCGCTCGGCGGCCCGTACGGTCTCCACGCTGTAAGCAGTACGCATGGCACCAGCCTGCCCGAAAAGGGGGCTCAGCCCTCGGCGATCACCACGGCCGAGGCGATGCCCGCGTCGTGGCTCAGGGAGATGTGCCAGGACTTCACGCCCAGCGCCACCGCCCTGGCCTCGACCGTCCCGGACACCCGCAGCCGCGGCTGCCCGGTCTCCTCGACGTACACCTCGGCGTCGGTCCAGAGCATCCCGCCGGGCGCGCCGAGCGCCTTGGCGAGGGCCTCCTTGGCTGCGAACCGGGCGGCGAGGGAGGCGGTCCCGCGCCGCTCGCCGCTCGGCAGCGTCAACTCGGAATCGACGAACAGCCGCCGCGCCAGTTGCGGCGTCCGGGCCAGCGACTCACCGAACCGCTCGATCTCGGCAACGTCGATTCCCACTCCGATGATCACAACGCCAACCCGCTTCGCTCACTCCACCGTTACCGACTTTGCGAGGTTACGCGGCTGGTCCACCTCGTTGCCCCGCGCGGTCGCGAGCTCGCAGGCGAAGACCTGCAGCGGCACCGTCGCCACCAGGGGCTGGAGCAGCGTGGGCGTCGCCGGGATCCGGATCAGGTGGTCGGCGTACGGGACGACCGCCTGGTCGCCCTCCTCGGCGATGACGATGGTCCGGGCCCCGCGCGCCCGGATCTCCTGGATGTTCGACACGATCTTGTCGTGCAGCACGGAGCGCCCGCGCGGCGACGGCACGACCACGACCACCGGCAGGTCCTTCTCGATCAGCGCGATCGGCCCGTGCTTGAGCTCGCCCGCCGCGAAGCCCTCGGCGTGCATGTACGCCAGCTCCTTGAGCTTGAGCGCGCCCTCCAGCGCCACCGGGTAGCCCACGTGCCGGCCGAGGAACAGCACGGTGTTCTTGTCCGCCAGCGAGCGCGCCAGCTCCCGGACCGGCTCCATGGTCTCCAGTACGGTGTCCACGGCCCCGGCGATGTCGGACAGCTCGCGGATCACCGCCTCGATCTCGTCGCCCCACTTGGTGCCCCGCACCTGCCCGAGGTACAGCGCGACGAGATAGCAGGCCACCAGCTGCGTCAGGAAGGCCTTGGTCGAGGCGACGGCCACCTCGGGGCCGGCGTGCGTGTAGAGCACGGCGTCCGATTCGCGCGGGATCGTCGACCCGTTCGTATTGCAGATGGCCAGCACCTTGGCCCCCTGCTCGCGCGCGTGCCGCAGCGCCATCAGGGTGTCCATGGTCTCGCCGCTCTGCGAGATCGCGACCACCAGCGTCCGCTGGTCCAGGATCGGGTCGCGGTAGCGGAACTCGCTCGCCAGCTCCGTCTCGCACGGGATGCGGGTCCAGTGCTCGATGGCCAGCTTCGCGATCATGCCCGCGTGGTACGCCGTACCGCAGGCCACGATCACGACCTTGTCGACCTCCCTGAGCACCGAGACGGGGATGCGCACCTCGTCCAGGCTCAGCGAGCCGCTCGCGTCGATCCTGCCCAGGAGGGTGTCGGCGACGGCCTTCGGCTGCTCGGCGATCTCCTTGAGCATGAAGTAGTCGTACCCCCCCTTCTCGGCCGCGGAGGCGTCCCAGTCCACGTGGTACGCCCGCACGGCCGCGGGCGCGCCGGCGAAGTCGGTCACCGTGACCCCGTCGCGGCGGAGCTCGACGACCTGGTCCTGGCCCAGCTCGATCGCCGACCGGGTGTGGGCGATGAACGCGGCCACGTCCGAGGCGAGGAAGTTCTCCCCCTCCCCGACGCCCACCACCAGGGGGGAGTTCCGGCGGGCCCCGACCACCACGTCGGGCGCGTCGGCGTGCACCGCGACCAGCGTGAACGCGCCCTCCAGCCGTCGGCACACCTGCCGCATGGCCTCCGCGAGGTCCCCGCAGGCCCCGAACCGCTCCGCCAGCAGGTGCGCGACGACCTCGGTGTCCGTCTCGGACTCCAGCCGGTGCCCGCGCTCGGCCAGTTCGGCGCGCAGCGCGGCGAAGTTCTCGATGATGCCGTTGTGGACGACGGCCACCTTGCCCGCGTTGTCGAGGTGGGGGTGGGCGTTGACGTCGGTGGGCCCGCCGTGGGTGGCCCAGCGGGTGTGCCCGAGTCCCGTGGAACCGGCCGGCAGCGGATGCCCGACCAGCTCCTTCTCCAGATTGACCAGTTTTCCGGCCTTCTTGGCGGCGACCAGCCCCCCGTCGGCGAGCACGGCGACGCCCGCCGAGTCGTAGCCGCGGTACTCCAGCCGCTTCAGTCCGGCGATGACCACATCGAGCGCCGACTGCGCTCCCACGTAACCCACAATTCCGCACATACGGCGCAGCGTACGCGGATGTCGGCTCCGTGCCCCGTACCTGAACAAGACGAAAAACCCGCCCCGGCGAAATGCGCCGGAGCGGGTTGACGCATGTTTCGAACGGTCAGCCGAGCTTCTTGGTCTGGATCTCGACGACGGCCTTCGGCTGCTCGGCGGAGCCGCTCGGGCTCACGGCCGAGAAGGTGGCGATGATGTTGCCCTTGCGCACGACCACGAGCTCCGTGGAAGCCTTCTCGCCGTCCACGTCCGCCACGGCGGTGTAGGCGAGCGCCTCGTCGCCCGCGGTGACCGCGGCGCCCGGGACCACCTTGGAGATCTTGAGGGAGTCGCCGGCCTGGCTGCCGGTGTAACCGCCGGCGCAGGCCGTGGCCGCGGCCTTGACGGAGGCGAAGGCCGCGTCGGCGCCCTTGCCCTCGTACGAGGCGAGGGCGATGGACGTGACGGTGGCGCCCAGGACGTCGCCCGCGGACTTCGGCAGGGCGACCGCCTTGGTGCCCGCCCTGCCCACCGGGGTGCCGACCGGGGCCGTGGACTGCGCCTTGACCAGCGGCAGGCACTCGGGCTTGTCGCTCCCGGCGCTCGCCGCCGCCGCGAGTTCGGCCGGGGTGGCCGCCCGGACCGCGTGGGTCGGCAGCTCGGCCTGCGTCACCAGCAGCGCGACCAGCTCGGCGTCGGTCTTCGCCTTCGCCGCCGGCGCCGCCGACGTCGCCGCGCCGGAGGGGGTCGGCGTGGCGCCGCCCACCTTGTCGTCCGCCTTGTCGGAACCACAGGCGGTGGACAGCAGGACCAGGGAGACCGCGGAAGCGGTCAGGACGGAACGACGGACAAGGGTGCTACGCACGAAGGATCTCCCCCAGAGAACACACCAATGAAAAGGGCGGCGGCCTGCAAAAAGACCGCAACGCCCGGGCAAATCTACGGGGCGATCCGATCAAGGTCCGCGCCTTTTCCGCGGCATGCCGCCAATCGTGACCGGGGCGATACCCTCCGCACCCGCCCGGCCCCGCACCACGTGACCGACCCCACCACCCACAACCGGCCCCGAGCCACGACAATGGCCCTGTGATCACTTCGCCGCCACGAAGCACGCAACCGGACAGCGCGACGGAGCGCCCCGAACGCCCCGAGCGACCCCACCGCCGGGCCGAGGTCTCCCCGTACGTCGACCTCACCCGCGACGAGTGGAGCGCGCTGCGCGAGCGGACCCCGCTGCCCCTCACCGCCGAGGAGGTCGAGCGGCTGCGCGGTCTCGGCGACGTCATCGACCTCGACGAGGTCCGGGACGTCTACCTGCCGCTCTCCCGCCTCCTCAACCTCTACGTCGGCGCCACGAGCAACCTGCGCGGCACCCTCAACACCTTCCTCGGCGACGCCGGCAACGGCCACGGCGCCCAGCAGGGGACCCCGTTCGTCATAGGGGTCGCCGGCTCCGTCGCCGTCGGCAAGTCCACCGTGGCCCGCCTGCTCCAGGCCCTGCTCGCCCGCTGGCCCGAGCACCCGCGCGTCGAGCTGGTCACCACCGACGGCTTCCTCTACCCCATGAAGGAGCTCCAGCGGCGCGGGCTGACCTCCCGCAAGGGCTTCCCGGAGTCCTACGACCGGCGCGCGCTCACCCGCTTCGTCGCGGACATCAAGGCGGGCAAGGACGAGGTCAGCGCCCCGGTCTACTCGCACCTGATCTACGACATCGTCCCCGGCGAGAAGCTCGTCGTGCGCCGCCCGGACATCCTGATCGTCGAGGGGCTCAACGTCCTGCAGCCGGCCCTGCCCGGCAAGGACGGCCGCACGCGCGTCGCGCTCGCCGACTACTTCGACTTCAGCGTGTACGTGGACGCCCGGCCCGAGGACATCGAGCGCTGGTACCTCAACCGGTTCCGGAAGCTGCGCGAGACCGCGTTCCAGAATCCTTTCTCCTACTTCCGCAAGTACACCCAGGTCTCCGAGGAGGAGGCCATGGAGTACGCGCAGACGATGTGGCGCACGATCAACAAGCCCAACCTGCTGGAGAACGTCGCGCCCACCCGCGGCCGCGCCACGCTCGTCGTCCGCAAGGGCCCTGACCACAAGGTCCAGAAGCTCAGCCTCCGCAAGCTCTGACCCCCTCGCCACTAGGGTGCGGCCATGCTGCACCTGCGGTTGATCACGCCGGGCGACCGGACCGACGCCGTGGTCTCGGCCATCGAGTCGATGGTCGGCACCACCCATCTGGTCGTCCTGCCGGGCGCCGCCCGCGAGCCCCGCGGCGACCTGGTGCTGTGCGACGTCGCCCGGGAGGCGGGGGACGAGCTGCTGCGCAAGCTGCGGGAGCTCAGCATCGAGCGGGACGGCTCGATCGCCGTCGAGAACATCGACCTCGTCCTGTCGCGGCGGGCCGAGGCGGCCGAGGAGGAGGCCCCGGGCGAGGCGGCCGACGCGGTGCTGTGGGAGCAGCTGACCGAGGTCACCCACGAGGAGTCCACGCTCAGCATCACGTACGCCGCGTTCATGATCCTCGCGACGATGATCGCGGCCTGCGGCGTGGTGCTGGACAACGCCGTCCTGATCGTGGGTGCGATGGCGGTCGGCCCCGAGTTCGGGCCGCTCGCGGGCGTCTGCACCGCGGTCGTGCAGCGCGAGCCGCGGCACGCCCTGCGCTCCCTGGGCGCGCTGCTGATCGGCTTCGTCTCGGCGATCATCGCCACCACCGTGTTCAGCCTGGGGATGGACGCGATCGGGCAGTTCCACGCGGAGATGCTGGAGCGGCCCCGCCCCAACACCGGCTTCATCTGGCAGCCGGACCCGCTGTCCTTCGTGGTGTCGGTGCTCGCGGGCATGGCGGGCGTACTGTCCCTGACCTCCGCCAAGTCGGGGGCGCTGGTCGGCGTGGCCATCTCCGTGACCACCGTCCCGGCCGGCGCGAACGCCGCCGTGGCCCTCAGCTACGGGGACCTCGCCCAGATGTGGGGATCGGTCGAGCAGCTGCTGATCAACCTGGGCGGGATCATGCTGGCCGGTGTCCTGACCCTGTACGGACAGAAGGCGCTGTGGCGGACCCAGCGCGGCCGCTGGTCCCGCCGCCCCAAGACCACCTGAGCGGTCCCGGGAACGCCGTCGGCCCCGCCCCCTGATCGAGGGGGCGGGGCCGAGCGGTGGAACAGGACTAGCCGAGCGCCGACTTCACGGCGTCCGCCAGCCGGCCGGCGACCGCGCGGGCCTGCTCGATGTCGGCGGCCTCGACCATCACCCGTACGAGCGGCTCGGTACCGGACGGACGGAGCAGCACGCGCCCGGTGGTGCCCAGCTCGCGCTCGGCGTCGGCGACGGCCGCGGCCAGCTCGCCGGAGGTCGCGACCCGGGACTTGTCCACGTCCGGGACGTTGATCAGCACCTGCGGCAGCCGCCGCATGACGCCCGCGAGCTCGGCGAGCGAGCGGCCCGTGGCCGCGACGCGCGCCGCGAGCAGCAGGCCGGTGAGCGTGCCGTCGCCGGTCGTCGCGTGGTCGAGGATGATCACGTGGCCCGACTGCTCGCCGCCGAGCGCGTAGCCGTTCTCCTTCATCGACTCCAGCACGTACCGGTCGCCGACACCGGTCTGCACGACGTCGATGCCTTCGCCCTCCATGGCCAGCTTGAAGCCGAGGTTGGACATCACGGTGCCGACGACGGTGTTGCCGCGCAGCTGCCCGGCCTCGCGCATGGCCAGGGCCAGCACCGCGAGGATCTGGTCGCCGTCGATCTCGGCGCCGGTGGCGTCGACCGCGAGGCAGCGGTCCGCGTCGCCGTCGTGCGCGATGCCGAAGTCGGCGGAGTGCTCGACCACGGCCTGCTTGAGGAGTTCCAGGTGGGTGGAGCCGCAGCCGTCGTTGATGTTGAGGCCGTCGGGCTCGGCACCGATGGTGACGATCTCGGCTCCCGCCCGGGTGAAGGCCTCGGGCGAGACGCGGGCGGCCGCGCCGTGCGCCTCGTCCAGGACGATCTTGAGGCCTTCGAGGCGGTTGGGGAGGACCCCGATGAGGTGCGCGACGTACTTGTCGAAGCCCTCGTCGTAGTCGGAGACACGGCCGACGCCGGCGCCGGTGGGCCGGTCCCAGGGGGCGCCGGTGCGGTGCTCCTCGTAGACGGCTTCGATCCGGTCCTCGAGCTCGTCGGCGAGCTTGTGGCCGCCGCGGGCGAAGAACTTGATGCCGTTGTCGGGCATCGCGTTGTGGCTGGCGGAGAGCATCACGCCGAGGTCGGCACCCAGCGCACCGGTGAGATACGCCACCGCCGGGGTGGGCAGCACACCGACGCGCAGGACGTCCACGCCCGCGCTCGCGAGGCCGGCGACGACCGCGGCCTCCAGGAATTCGCCGGAGGCCCGCGGGTCGCGGCCGACGACCGCGGTCGCGCGGTGGCCCGCGAAGGTGCCCGCCTCGGCGAGTACGTGGGCAGCTGCCACGGAGAGGCCGAGCGCGAGCTCAGCCGTCAGATCCGCGTTGGCGACGCCGCGTACACCGTCCGTCCCGAAGAGTTGTCCCACTGTTGTCCTCCCGAGTTCACACTTCGTTTGTGACCGCTTGTGACATGTATTTGCCGCTTGTGGCGGTAAACGAACCGCCCCGGCAGCACGGAGAGTGCTGCCGGGGCGGTTGTTGCTGAACAGCAGGCGCAGATTAACGCTTGCTGTACTGCGGAGCCTTACGGGCCTTCTTGAGACCGGCCTTCTTGCGCTCGACCGCACGGTCGTCGCGGGAGAGGAAGCCGGCCTTCTTCAGCGCCGGGCGGTTGTTGTCGACGTCGGCCTCGTTCAGGGCACGGGCCACGCCGAGGCGCAGGGCGCCGGCCTGACCGGAGACGCCGCCACCCGCGATGCGGGCGATGATGTCGTAGCGACCGTCGAGCTCAAGGAGCTTGAACGGCTCGTTGACTTCCTGCTGGTGCACCTTGTTGGGGAAGTAGTCCTCAAGGGTGCGACCGTTGATCTTCCACTTGCCGGTGCCCGGAACGATCCGGACGCGGGCGATGGCGTTCTTGCGACGGCCCAGGCCGGCGGCCGGCTGCGGGTCGCCGAAGCGGCCGGCAAGGGACTCGGAGGTGTAGTCGCCCTCGACGACGACCTCAGACTCGGTGGTGTACTCCTCGACGCCCTCGAACTCTTCGACGGGGGTCTCGGCGGTGGTCTCGGCCACGATGCTCCTCAGAATTTTCTACGTCTTAGGGGGTGGCCGGAACTACTGCGCGACCTGGGTGATCTCGAACGGCACCGGCTGCTGGGCAGCGTGCGGGTGCTGGTCGCCCGAGTAGACCTTCAGCTTCGAGAGCATCTGACGGCCCAGGGTGTTCTTGGGGAGCATGCCCTTGACGGCCTTCTCGACGGCCTTCTCCGGGTTGTTCGCCAGGAGGTCGTCGTAGCGCACGGAGCGGAGACCGCCCGGGAAGCCGGAGTGGCGGTACGCCATCTTCTGGGACGCCTTGTTGCCGGACAGGTGAACCTTGTCGGCGTTGATGATGACGACGAAGTCGCCCATGTCCATGTGAGGCGCATAGGTCGGCTTGTGCTTGCCGCGCAGGAGGGCAGCTGCCTGGGTCGCCAGACGGCCGAGGACAACGTCCTGGGCGTCGATGACGAGCCACTGGCGCGAGATGTCGCCGGGCTTGGGGCTGAACGTACGCACGCGTATGCCTTCGCTTCTTCAGTGGTGGTATCCCAAGGGCGCAAGCCCCCACGGGAAGGTCCTGACAGGGTCACCACGGACGATCACGACAGCCCTCGTTCACATCGGGGACGCAACCCGTGTGAACCGCTGGTCATCGGTCCGGTGGACCGGCGTAAGGCCTTTCACGTGAGAATGAGAAAGCCAATACGCATAACAAACCAGCAGGATACCCAAGCAGACCCGTACGGGTCAAAACGCGGTCCGCGATGCCGATTCTGCTGGCGTCGCGGCGCACTCCGGTTCGGTCCTGGGTGGGGACCCCGCAGTTGTTACGGGCTCCAGAGTAACCCGAACCGAGCGCGCCGCACGACGCACCAGCAGGATCGCGAGCCCGCACAGGGTGGCGCAGTCCTTGAACGCGCGCCGTTTGTGGGCCAGCTCGGAGGGCCACGGCACCAGCGCCACCTGGGGCGTCAAGGCCAGCCAGAACCAGGGCGAGCGGGGCATCGACCCCGGCCGCACCGCCGAGGCCAGCAGCAGCGGGAGCACCACCAGCAGGTAGTGGTCGAAGGACGGCCGCGAGACCAGGAATGCGGTGAGCATCACCATGCAGGCCGTCTCCACGAGCCGCAGCTCTCCCCCGTCCGTCTCCTCCCCCGTGCGCCGCCACCGCGTCCAGGCGGCCCACAGCCCGGCCCCGGCCCCCGCGAAGGCCACCAGCACCGCCACCGGCTCCGGCACCCCCAGCCGGGGCAGCACCGCGATGGGCGAGGCGTCCCAGGGCAGCGCGTACGCGTCCTGCCCCTGGAGCAGGAACGGCAGCGTCTTGGTGAAGAACAACGACGGGCTCGGCATCAGCAGCGCGCCCGCCAGCGAGAGCCCCAGCGGCACCAGCACGGCCGCCGCCAGACCCCGCCACCGCCGCGCCATCACGAACACCAGCCCGACCGGCACGAGCATCGGCTTGCAGGCGATCGCCAGCCCGACCACCAGCCCGGCCGCCCCCCAGCGCCGCCGCTGCGCGAGCAGCAGCGCCACCGGCAGCGCGGCCGCCGAGATCGCCGTCCAGTTGCCGATCAGCACGAGGTTCACGTACGGCTTGTAGCCCAGGGCCAGCAGCGGGAACCCGACGACCGCGAAGCGCGAGCGCAGCGGCACCGAGAACATCCGCAGCGCGGCCAGCCACCCGATGCCCAGCAGCCCGGACATCGCCACCGGCAGGCTCCAGCGCAGCACCGGCGTCGGCAGCAGCGCCTCGGGAACGGCCATGAGGACCGCGCTGGGCAGGTACAGGAAGCGCTTGTCCTCGTACGGCGAACCGCCGGCCAACAGCGTCTGCGCCGCCTTGACCACGAAGGCGTTGTCGGAGCCCCAGTTCTCCCGCAGGCTCGTGGAGACGCAGACCCCCAGCACCACCGCGAGGGAGAGGAGCTGCCAGGGCCGGGACGCGGGCCGCAGCAGCCAGTCGAGCAGCCGGTCGGCCAGACGGAGGTCCGCCCGCTTCATGAGCCAGATGCCAGGCCGCAGGCCCACAACGCCTCCCCCTCACTCCGGCCGAGGGGGCGGTCTCCCCCTAGCGCTTCCGCTCGACCCTACGTTCGTCCCAGACGGGTTCCTGAGTCTCTCGCACAACACCGTCGGAACCGAAGACCAGGAAACGGTCAAATGTCCGCGCGAACCACCGGTCGTGCGTGACGCACAGCACAGTGCCCTCGTACGACTCCAGACCGTCCTGGAGGGCCTCCGCGGACTCCAGGTCCAGGTTGTCCGTCGGCTCGTCCAGCAGCAGCGCCGTGGTGCCCGCCAGCTCCAGCAGCAGGATCTGGAAACGCGCCTGCTGGCCGCCCGACAGCCGCTCGAACGGCTGCTCTCCCTGGCGTTCCAGCTCGTACCGGCGCAGCACGGCCATGGCGGGGCCGAGCGGCTTCGCGGCTTCCGTCCACAGGATGTCGACGAGCGTGCGGCCGAACAGCTCGGGGTGGGCGTGCGTCTGCGCGAAGTGACCGGGGACCACCCGGGCGCCCAGCTTGAAATCACCGGTGTGCTTGACGTCCTCGCCGGCCAGCAGCCGCAGGAAGTGCGACTTCCCGGAGCCGTTCGAGCCGAGGACCGCGACCCGCTCCCCGTAGAAGACCTCCAGGGAGAAGGGCTTCATCAGCCCCGTGAGCTCCAGGTTCTCCACGGTCAGCGCCCGCACGCCGGTCCGGCCGCCCTTGAGCCGCATCTTGATGTCCTGCTCGCGCGGCGGCTCCGGGGGCGGGCCGGCCTCCTCGAACTTCTGGAAGCGCGTCTGCATCGCCCGGTAGCGCGAGGCCATGTCGGGGCTGCTCGCCGCCTGGTTGCGCAGCCGCAGGACCAGCGCCTTCAGCCGGGCGTGCTCCTCGTCCCAGCGCCGCTTGAGCTCCTCGAAGCGCGCGAAGCGCTCCTTGCGGGCCTCGTGGTAGGTGTCGAAGCCCGAGCCGTGCACCCATACGTCCGTGCCCGTGGGGCTCGGCTCCAGGCTGATGATCTTCTCGGCGGCCCGGGACAGCAGCTCCCGGTCGTGGGAGACGAAGAGCACCGTCTTGCGGGTGGCCTTCAGCTGCTCCTCCAGCCACCGCTTGCCCGGGACGTCCAGGTAGTTGTCCGGCTCGTCGAGCAGCAGCACCTCGTCCGGCCCGCGCAGCAGCGCCTCCAGTACGAGCCGCTTCTGCTCGCCGCCCGAGAGCGTGCGCACCTCGCGGAACTGGGCGGCGTCGTACGGGATGGCCAGCGCGGCCATGGTGCAGACGTCCCACAGGGTCTCGGCCTCGTAGCCCTGGACGTCGGCCCAGTCGCTGAGCGCCTGCGCGTACGCCATCTGGGCGGCCTCGTCGTCCACCGTCATGATCAGGTGCTCGGCGTGGTCGACGGCCTTCGCCGCCTCCCGGATCCGGGGCTGGGCCACCGAGACCAGCAGGTCCCGTACGGTCGTCTCGTCCCGTACGGAGCCCACGAACTGCGACATCACGCCGAGGCCGCCGCTGACGGTGACCCCGCCGCCGTGCGGCTGGAGCTCACCGGAGACCAGCTTCAGCAGGGTGGACTTGCCGGCGCCGTTCGCCCCGACGAGGGCGACGACCGACCCCTCCCCCACGCGGAAGGAGACGTCGGGGAGCAGGACCCGCCCGTCGGGAAGGTAGTACTCCAGGTGGCTGGCTTCGAGATGTCCCATGCGGGGCATTCTCCCGGTCGCGCGGCGATCCACCCAACCGGGTTACCCGGTGCTCAGCAGCAGCCGGCGCCCGGGAGGGTGCGCATGTTGCGCGCTTCCTTGCTGCGGGCGGCCAGCAGTTCGTCCGCCGGGTAGCCGACCTCCTCCAGGGTGAGCCCGTGCGGCTTCACCACGTGCACCGAGGAGTCCCGTACGGCGGCCCGCAGGACCTTCCCCGGCCAGTCGGTCGGCCGGTGGCCGTCCCCGACGTGCAGCAGGGCGCCGACCAGCGAGCGGACCATGTTGTGGCAGAAGGCGTCGGCGCGGACGGTCGCGGTGACGATCCCGTCCTCGGCGCGCTCCCAGCTGAGCTGCTGGAGGGTGCGGATGGTCGTGGCGCCCTCGCGCTTCTTGCAGTAGGCGGCGAAGTCGTGCTCGCCGAGGAGCGCGGCGGCGGCCTCGTTCATGGCGTCCACGTCGAGCGGCCACTGGTGCCACAGCACGTGCCCGCGGCGCAGCGGATCGACGCCGCCCTGGTGGTCGCCGACGCGGTAGGCGTAGCGGCGCCAGATGGCGGAGAACCGGGCGTTGAAGCCCTCGGGGGCCTCGGCGGCCTTCCACACCCGTACGTCGTGCGGCAGCCGGCCCGCGAGGCGGCGCAGCAGCTTGTCGTGGTGCTCGGCCCACACCTCGTCGCGCACGTCGAACTGCGCGACCTGCCCGCGCGCGTGCACGCCGGCGTCGGTCCGCCCGGCCACGGTCAGCTCGACCGGGTCCGGCAGCCGCATCACGGTCTGCAGGGCCGACTCCAGCTCGCCCTGGACGGTCCGCAGCACGCGCTGCTTCGCCCAGCCGGAGAAGTCCTTCCCGTCGTACGACAGGTCCAGCCGTACCCGGACGTGCCCGGGCTCCACCTCGTCACTCACGTGACCGATCCTCTCAGCTGCGTCTTTCCAACCAATGCAGAACGGGCCCGCCCCGGAGGGGGCGGGCCCGTTCAGAGCCGTTCAGCGTGATCCCGGAGGGGATCAGGCCTCCTTGGTCTCCTCGGCGGCGGGAGCCTCGGCGGCCTCCGCCTCCTTCACGGCGCGCTTGGTGGCGGCCTCGGCCTCACCAGTGGCCTGCTGGGCGACCGTAAGGGCCTCGACCAGCTCGATCACGGCCATCGGGGCGTTGTCGCCACGACGGTTGCCGATCTTGGTGATGCGCGTGTAACCACCGGGGCGGTTCTCGTAGCGCGGGGCGATCTCGGTGAACAGCGTGTGCACGATGCTCTTGTCCGTGATCGTCTGCAGCACCAGGCGACGGTTGTGGATGTCGCCCTTCTTGGCCTTGGTGACCAGACGCTCGGCGTAGGGACGCAGGCGGCGGGCCTTGGCCTCGGTGGTGGTGATGCGGCCGTGCTCGAAGAGCGCCTTCGCGAGGTTCGCGAGAAGGTGCTTCTCGTGCGCGGCGGAACCGCCCAGACGGGCACCCTTTGCGGGACGCGGCATGGTGTTACTCCTTCATATCTGCACCGGCCGTGTCAGGTACCGGTGTCAGTTCCCCCGGGG
The DNA here is from genome assembly GCF_042891345.1 of Streptomyces sp. NPDC001903. Taxonomy (NCBI): domain Bacteria; kingdom Bacillati; phylum Actinomycetota; class Actinomycetes; order Kitasatosporales; family Streptomycetaceae; genus Streptomyces; species Streptomyces sp. NPDC001903. The sequence goes on along the minus strand of NZ_JBIASZ010000006.1, from coordinate 282,291 downwards.
CGGCTGCCCCGGGAAAGTGCTACGGGATGAGCCCGGAGGCTCAGTACTGCTCGGTCTCGACGAAACCGGCGTCCGCGTCGTCGTCGGCGCCGAAGGCGTCGGCGGCGGCGGTCGGGTCGAATCCGGGCGGGCTGTCCTTGAGGGCCAGGCCCATGCCGGCCAGCTTCGCCTTGACCTCGTCGATCGACTTCGCACCGAAGTTGCGGATGTCGAGCAGGTCGGCCTCGGAGCGGGCGACGAGCTCACCCACGGAGTGGATGCCCTCGCGCTTGAGGCAGTTGTACGACCGAACGGTGAGCTCGAGCTCCTCGATCGGCAGGGCCAGGTCGGCGGCCAGGGCGGCGTCCGTCGGGGACGGGCCCATGTCGATGCCCTCGGCGTCGATGTTGAGCTCGCGCGCCAGACCGAACAGCTCGACCAGGGTCTTGCCGGCGGACGCCATGGCGTCGCGCGGGCGCATGGCCTGCTTGGTCTCGACGTCGACGATGAGCTTGTCGAAGTCGGTGCGCTGCTCGACTCGGGTCGCCTCGACCTTGTAGGTGACCTTGAGGACCGGGCTGTAGATGGAGTCGACCGGGATGCGGCCGATCTCCTGGCCCAGCTGCTTGTTCTGGACGGCGGAGACGTAGCCGCGACCGCGCTCGACGGTCAGCTCCATCTCCAGCTTGCCCTTGCCGTTGAGCGTGGCGAGGACGAGGTCCGGGTTGTGCACCTCGACACCGGCCGGGGGCGCGATGTCGGCAGCGGTGACCAGGCCGGGACCCTGCTTGCGCAGGTACATCACGACCGGCTCGTCGTGCTCCGAGGAGACGACCAGCTGCTTGATGTTGAGGATGATGTCGGTGACGTCTTCCTTGACACCGGGCACGGTGGTGAACTCGTGCAGGACGCCGTCCACGCGGATGCTGGTGACAGCGGCACCCGGGATCGAGGACAGGAGCGTGCGGCGCAGCGAGTTGCCGAGGGTGTAGCCGAAGCCCGGCTCGAGCGGCTCGATCACGAACCGCGAGCGGTACTCGTCGACGACCTCTTCGGTCAGCGAAGGACGCTGAGCGATAAGCATGTGTGTTCCTTCAGTCGTGGACGCCCACTATTTGACGCCCGACGGGTAAAGCCAGGTACTGCAAGGGTACGGGCGGCGCGTCCCCCCGTAGGAGGAACGCACCGCCCGGACACTCAAAGACGCACAGGTGCGTCCGCTGCGTCAGACGCGGCGGCGCTTCGGCGGGCGGCAGCCGTTGTGCGGGGTGGGGGTGACGTCCTGGATCGAGCCGACCTCGAGGCCGGTGGCCTGGAGGGAGCGGATCGCGGTCTCGCGGCCGGAGCCCGGACCCTTGACGAAGACGTCAACCTTGCGCATGCCGTGCTCCTGCGCGCGGCGGGCGGCCGACTCGGCGGCCATCTGCGCGGCGAAGGGGGTGGACTTGCGCGAGCCCTTGAAGCCGACGTGGCCGGCGGAGGCCCAGGAGATCACGTTGCCCGAGGGGTCCGTGATCGAGACGATCGTGTTGTTGAACGTGCTCTTGATGTGGGCGTGCCCGTGAGCGACGTTCTTCTTTTCCTTGCGGCGCACCTTCTTGGCAGCGCCCTGACGACCCTTGGGGGGCATCTAAATCTCCTACGGGAGGTGGTCGGTCCTACAGCGCAAGACCGCTGAACAGGACTACTTCTTGCCCGGCTTCTTCTTACCGGCGATCGCGCGACGCGGGCCCTTGCGGGTACGCGCGTTCGTGCTGGTGCGCTGACCGTGCACCGGCAGGCCACGACGGTGGCGGATGCCCTGGTAGCACTGGATCTCGATCTTGCGGCGGATGTCGCCCTGGATCTCGCGGCGGAGGTCACCCTCGGTACGGAGGTTGGCGTCCACGTACTCGCGGATCTTGACGAGGTCCTCTTCGGCCAGGTCACGAACGCGGGTGTTCGGGTTCACGCCGGTGGAGGCGAGGATCTCCTTGGACCGGGTGCGCCCGATACCGAAGACGTAGGTGAGTGCGATCTCCACGCGCTTTTCGCGCGGGATGTCAACACCGGAAACGCGTGCCATTCAATGGCTCCTGTGTGTTCGGGGGTCTTCCGCAGAACCACTCCCGACCGCCGACCACACCTGATGGGTGGTGGTACGTCCGGGTCCCCGGCCCCCGCCGGAGGTGCCGCCGGCCCTTCTCAGGGCTGGGCGGGCTCTGCGTATGTACGTTTTCTTACGTCGCGCGAAGAACTGCGGAAGGCAGGTCGGTCGGCGTGCGTCAGCCCTGGCGCTGCTTGTGGCGCAGGTTGTCGCAGATGACCATGACCCGACCGTGACGGCGGATCACCTTGCACTTGTCGCAGATCTTCTTGACGCTCGGCTTGACCTTCATGTTGGTGAGGTTCTCCGGGTCAGTGCCACCACCCGCACCGGGACGTGCGCCCAGGCAGGAGTGAGGACAAGATCTACTTGTATCGGTAGACGATCCGGCCACGCGTGAGGTCGTACGGAGACAGCTCCACAACGACCCGGTCATCCGGGAGGATGCGGATGTAGTGCATACGCATCTTGCCGCTGATGTGCGCGAGGACCTTGTGACCGTTCTGCAGTTCCACCTTGAACATCGCGTTCGGGAGGGACTCGATCACGGTGCCCTCGATTTCGATGGCACCTTGCTTCTTGGCCACGCTTCGCCCTTCGAATCGGCTACCTTGATCAGCTCCCTGCTTCGCATGAGGACATGCGGGTGCAAAGGAGCCGACGAGTCAGTCTACGTCAGGGCACCCAGAAAGACGAATCCGGAAAGTTTGCCCCACAGCGTAGATCATTAACCGAGCGGGTCCGGCGCAGTCGTCACGCCGTACTCGGCCAGCTTGGCCTTGCCGCAGTCCGGGCTCGTCAGGACGATGGGCCCGGCCTCGGTCAGGGCGATGGAGTGCTCCCAGTGCGAGGACCAGGTGCCGTCCGTGGTGATGACCGTCCAGTCGTCCGCCAGGACCTCCGTCTGGGGGGTGCCCAGGGAGACCATCGGCTCGATGGCCAGGCAGACGCCCGGGACGAGCTTGATGCCCTTGCCCCGCTTGCGCGAGACGTAGTTCAGCAGGTGCGGGTCCATGTGCATCTCGGAACCGATGCCGTGGCCGCCGTAGTCCTCGATGATCCCGTACTTGCCGGTCGCCGGCCGCGGCTGGCGGCGGATGTAGCCCTCGATCGCCTTGGAGATGTCCACCAGGCGGTTGCCGAGCTTCATCGCGGCGATGCCGGCCCACATCGACTCCTCGGTCACCCGGGAGAGCTCGATCAGCTCCGGAGCGTGCCCGGTGCCCACGAAGGCCGTGTACGCCGCGTCGCCGTGCCAGCCGTCGACGATCGCGCCGGCGTCGATGGAGATGACGTCGCCGTCCTTGAGGACCGTCTTGTCGTCCGGGATGCCGTGGACGACGACCTCGTTCACGGACGTGCAGATCGTCGCGGGGAAGCCGCCGTAGCCGAGGAAGTTCGACTTGGCCCCGGCGTCCGCGATGACCTTGCGCGCGACCATGTCCAGATCCCGCGTCGTGGCGCCCGGCACGGCCGCCTCACGGGTCGCCGCGTGGATGGCGGCGACGACCAGCCCTGCCTCGCGCATCTTCGCGATCTGCTCGGGGGTCTTGATCTGGACCATGGGTAGTGCCTTCCACCTTCGGACTTCGGACTGCGTTCATGCCGGCGTGCCGGTCGTCTCAACAGTAAGGCCGCGGGGTCCTGGGGACACCGCGGCCTTACTGCTCACCACAAGGATCGCTACTTCTTGAGCGCGTCCATCGCACGCTGCGTGACGTCCGCGACCTCGCCGAGGGCGGGGATCGTCACCAGCAGGCCCTGGGCCTTGTAGTAGTCGATGATCGGCTCGGTCTGCGTGTGGTAGACCTCGAGCCGGTTGCGGACGGTCGCCTCGGAGTCGTCGTCGCGCTGGTACAGCTCGCCGCCGCAGGTGTCGCAGACGCCCTCGGCCTTCGGCGCCGCGTACACGACGTGGAAGACGTGCGCCGAGTCGTTGCGGCAGATCCGGCGGCCGGCGATGCGCTTGACGACCTCGTCCTCCTCGACCTCCAGGTCGAGGACGGCGTCCAGCTTCATGCTCGCGGCCTGCAGCATCTCGTCCAGCGCCTCCGCCTGGGAGACGTTGCGCGGGAAGCCGTCCAGCAGGAAGCCGCCCGTGGCGTCCGGCTGCTCCATCCGGTCCTTGGCCATGCCGATGGTGATCTCGTCGGGGACGAGGTCACCGGCGTCCATGAACGCCTTCGCGCGCTGGCCCAGCTCGGTGTTCTGGCTGATGTTGGCCCGGAAGAGGTCGCCCGTGGAGATGTGCGGGATCGACAGGTTCTTCGCAAGGAACGCGGCCTGCGTTCCCTTGCCCGCACCGGGCGGTCCGACGAGGACGATTCGCATCAGCGGAGGAACCCTTCGTAATTGCGCTGCTGGAGCTGGCTCTCGATCTGCTTCACGGTTTCCAGACCCACACCCACGATGATGAGGATGCTCGTCCCGCCGAACGGGAAGTTCTGGTTCGCTCCGAAGCCGGCCAACGCCATCGTCGGCACAAGAGCGATGAGACCCAGGTACAGCGACCCCGGCCAGGTGATCCGGTTGAGCACGTAGCTCAGGTACTCGGCGGTGGGTCGACCGGCGCGGATACCCGGGATGAACCCACCATACTTCTTCATGTTGTCTGCAACTTCCTCGGGGTTGAAAGAAATCGCCACGTAGAAGAACGCGAAGAAGACGATCAGGAGGAAGTAGGCCGCGATGTAGTACGGGTGGTCGCCCTTGACGAAGTGCTTCTGGATCCAGGTGGCCCAGCCGGCGGTCGAACCGCTGAACTGCACGATCAGCGCCGGGATGTACAGCAGCGACGAGGCGAAGATGACCGGGATGACACCGGCCTGGTTCACCTTGAGCGGGATGTACGTCGAGGTGCCCCCGTACGCACGGCGGCCGATCATGCGCTTCGCGTACTGGACCGGAATCCGACGCTGCGCCTGCTCGACGAAGACGACGAGCGCGACCATGGCCAGGCCGACGAGGATGACCACGCCGAACTCGACCCAGCCGTCGGCGATCTTGCCCTGGAGCTTGATCTGCCACAGGGCGCCGATGAAGCCGGCGGCGATCGAGATGAACATCAGGATCGACATGCCGTTGCCGATGCCGCGGTCGGTCACGAGCTCACCGAGCCACATGACGACACAGGTACCCGCGGTCATGGTGACGACCATGACGATGGTGGTGAAGATCGACCGGTTCGGAACGATCTGGCTGGCGACCTGGCAACCCTGGAACAGGGCACCAGTGCGGGCGGTGGCGACGAGGCCGGTGCCCTGCAGGATCGCGAGTGCGACCGTCAGATAGCGCGTGTACTGAGTGATCTTCGCGGTGCCGGACTGACCCTCTTTTTTGAGGTTCTCCAGCTTCGGAATGACCACGGTCAGCAGCTGCAGGATGATGCTCGCCGTGATGTACGGCATGATGCCGAGCGCGAAGATCGTGATCTGCAGCAGCGCACCGCCGCTGAACATGTTGACGAGACCGAAGAGGCTGTTGCTGCTCCCGGCCTGGTCGACACAGATCTGAACGTTCTTGTAGCTCACGCCGGGTACCGGGATGTGGGACCCGAGCCGGAACAGCACGATGATGCCGAGCGTGAAGAGCAGCTTCTTGCGCAGGTCGGGCGTCTTGAACGCCCGGGCGAACGCGGTGAGCACGGTGCCTCCTGCGACCCCCGCGCTACTGCGTCAGAGGTGACGGTCTGAGGGATCGACGAATACGTACAAGCAAAGGTGCAGGCCACCTTACCGGCGACTGCGCCCCCCGTGGAACGACCAACCGGGGATGCCCCATTTGTGAGGCATCCCCGGTCGGGTTTTACTCGCTATTTGTCACAAAGGTCGTCTTAGACGAGCTCGGTGACGGTGCCGCCGGCAGCGGCAATCTTCTCCTTGGCGGAGGCGGAAACGGCGTCAACCGAAACCGTCAGCGCCACGGAGATCTCGCCCTGGCCCAGGACCTTGACGAGGCTGTTCTTGCGCACCGCGCCCTTGGCGACCAGGTCGGCCACCGTGACCTCTCCACCCTCGGGGTAGAGAGCGCCGAGCTTGTCCAGGTTGACAACCTGGAACTCGGTGCGGAACGGGTTCTTGAAGCCCTTGAGCTTCGGCAGACGCATGTGGAGGGGCATCTGCCCACCCTCGAAGCGCTGCGGGATCTGGTAACGGGCCTTCTGGCCCTTCGTACCACGACCGGCCGTCTTACCCTTCGACGCCTCACCACGACCGACACGGGTCTTCGCGGTCTTGGCGCCGGGGGCGGGACGGAGGTTGTGGGCCTTCAGCGGGCTGTTCTCAGCCATGATTAGTCAACCTCCTCAACCGTCACGAGGTGGCGGACGGTGTGAACCATTCCGCGGAACTCGGGGCGGTCCTCCTTGACGACCACGTCGTTCAGGCGCTTGAGCCCGAGCGAACGCAGCGTGTCGCGGTGGTTCTGCTTGCTACCGATGTACGACTTCGTCTGCGTGATCTTGAGGCGAGCCATTAGACACCCGCCCCCGCACGCGCACGGAGCAGAGCCGCGGGAGCGACGTCCTCGAGGGGCAGACCACGGCGAGCCGCGATCTCCTCGGGACGCTGCAGGCCCTTGAGGGCCTCCACGGTCGCGTGCACGATGTTGATCGCGTTGTCGGAGCCGAGCGACTTCGACAGGATGTCGTGAACGCCGGCGCACTCCAGAACGGCGCGCACCGGGCCACCGGCGATAACACCGGTACCGGGGGAAGCAGGCTTCAGCAGGACAACGCCGGCCGCCTTCTCGCCCTGGATCGGGTGCGGGATGGTGCCCTGGATGCGGGGAACCTTGAAGAAGTTCTTCTTGGCTTCCTCGACACCCTTGGCGATGGCCGCGGGAACTTCCTTGGCCTTGCCGTAACCGACACCTACAGTGCCGTCACCGTCGCCCACCACGACCAGCGCGGTGAAGCTGAAGCGGCGACCACCCTTGACAACCTTGGCGACGCGGTTGATCGCGACAACGCGCTCAACGTAAGCGGTCTTCTCGGCGGCAGGGCCACCGTCGCGACCCTTCCGGTCCCGCCGCTCGCCGCCACCGGCACCGCTTCCGCGGCGCTGGGGTCCAGCCATTGGATTACCTCTCTCTGTTACGTCCGTGAGTCCCGGAACCGGGGCTTAGAACTTCAGCCCGGCTTCGCGGGCGGCGTCAGCCAGAGCGGCAATGCGCCCGGCGTATCGGTTGCCACCGCGGTCGAACACGACGGTCTCGACACCCGCGGCCTTGGCACGCTCGGCGACGAGCGCGCCGACAGCCTGGGCCTGCGAGCTCTTGTCGCCTTCGCCACCGCGGATCGAAGCGTCCAGGGTCGACGCGGACGCCAGGGTGTGACCCTGGAGGTCGTCGATGACCTGAGCAACGATGTTGCGGTTGGAACGCGTCACGACGAGGCGCGGACGCTCCGCCGTACCCGAGACGTTCTTGCGGATGCGGATGTGGCGGCGAGCCTTGGCAGCGCGCTTGTACGCGTCGCCCTTGGCGATCTTCACACCGTATGCCATGGCTACTTACCAGCCTTTCCGACCTTGCGGCGGATGACCTCGCCGGCGTACTTGACACCCTTGGCCTTGTACGGGTCGGGCTTCCGCAGCTTGCGGATGTTGGCGGCGACCTCGCCGACCTTCTGCTTGTCGATGCCCTCGACCGAGAACTTGGTGGGCGACTCGACCTTGAAGGAGATGCCCTCGGGCGCCTCGATCAGGATCGGGTGGCTGTAACCAAGCTGGAACTCCAGAGCGGAGCCCTTCGCGGCGACGCGGTAACCGACACCGCTGATCTCGAGAGCCTTGACGTACCCCGTGGTCACACCGGTGATCATGTTCGCCACCAGCGTGCGGGACAGGCCGTGCAGGGCCTTGTTCTGACGCTCGTCGTTGGGGCGGGTGACGTTCAGAACGCCGTCCTCACCCTTGACGATCTCGATCGGCGCGGCGACGGTGTGCGAGAGGAGACCCTTGGGGCCCTTCACCGCGACCGTGCGGCCATCGATGGTGACGTCCACACCGGCGGGAACCTGGATGGGGAGCTTGCCGATTCGCGACATTGCTTTTCCTCCGTTCCCGACTACCAGACGTAGGCGAGGACTTCCCCACCTACGCCCTTCTTGCCTGCCTGCTGGCCGGTCAGGAGACCGTGGGACGTGGAGATGATCGCCACGCCCAGGCCGCCGAGGACCTTCGGCAGGTTGGTGGACTTTGCGTACACGCGCAGACCGGGCTTCGAGATCCGCTTGATGCCCGCGATGGAGCGCTCACGGTTCGGCCCGAACTTCAGCTCGAGGACGAGGTTCTTGCCGACCTCGGCGTCCTCGACCTTCCAGCCGGTGATGAAACCCTCCTGCTTGAGGATCTCCGCGATGTGCGACTTGATCTTGCTGTGCGGCATCACGACGGTGTCGTGGTACGCCGAGTTAGCGTTACGCAGACGGGTCAGCATGTCTGCGATCGGGTCAGTCATGGTCATGAAGTGGCCTTCGGCCTCTCTCGCCGGGGTTTCCTGTATGCGCCATCCCTCTCCCCACTCAGTGGCGGGACGGGTGCGGTGCGGGGACCTACGGCGTAGTAAGTCGTTATGGACGGCGGACGCCCAACCCCACAAGCCTACGGCATGCGGAGCAGGGCACCCACCGACCAGATGCTTACCGAGAGTCTCTGGAACTTCCCAAGTCCTTGCGGACCTGCGGGAATTACCAGGAGCTCTTGGTCACGCCCGGCAGCTCGCCACGGTGAGCCATCTCACGAAGGCAGACGCGGCACAGGCCGAACTTGCGGTACACGGAGTGGGGGCGACCGCAGCGCTGGCAGCGGGTGTACGCACGCACACCGAACTTGGGCTTGCGGGCAGCCTTCGCGATGAGAGCCTTCTTCGCCATCTCGCTTACGCCTCCTTGAAGGGGAAGCCGAGGTGACGAAGGAGCGCGCGGCCCTCAGCGTCGTTGGTCGCCGTGGTGACCACGGTGATGTCCATACCCCGGGTACGGTCGATCTTGTCCTGGTCGATCTCGTGGAACATGACCTGCTCCGTGAGACCGAAGGTGTAGTTGCCACGGCCGTCGAACTGCTTCGGCGACAGACCACGGAAGTCACGGATACGCGGCAGCGCGAGCGACAGCGTACGGTCCAGGAACTCCCACATGCGGTCACCACGGAGGGTGACGTGGCAGCCGATCGGCTGACCCTCACGCAGCTTGAACTGCGCGATGGACTTGCGGGCCTTCGTGACGGCCGGCTTCTGACCGGTGATCGTCGTCAGGTCGCGGATGGCGCCGTCGATCAGCTTGGAGTCGCGGGCGGCGTCGCCCACACCCATGTTGACCACGATCTTCACGAGACCGGGGATCTGCATGACGTTCTCGTAGGAGAACTCCTCACGCAGCTTGCCCGCGATGTCCTCGCGGTACTTCGTCTTGAGACGCGGAGTGGTAGCCATCAGATGTCCTCACCCGTCCGCTTGGCAACGCGGATCTTGTTGCCCTCGTCGTCGAAGCGGAAACCGACGCGGGTAACGACCTTCTGGCCGTCCTTCTCCACAACCAGCTGAACGTTGCTGACGTGGATCGGGGCCTCGGTGATCACAATGCCACCGGCCTGCGAACCACCAGCGGTCTGACCGGCCTTGGTGTGCTTCTTGACCCGGTTGACACCCTCGACGAGGACGCGGTTCTCGCTGGGCATGGCCGCGATGACCTTGCCCTGCTTGCCCTTGTCCTTACCGGTGATGACCTGGACCAGGTCGCCCTTCTTGATCTTCATGCTTACAGCACCTCCGGCGCGAGCGAGATGATCTTCATGAACTTCTTCTCGCGCAGCTCACGGCCCACGGGGCCGAAGATACGGGTGCCACGAGGGTCGCCGTCGTTCTTGAGAATGACAGCGGCGTTCTCGTCGAAGCGGATGTACGAGCCGTCCTGGCGGCGGCGCTCCTTGACGGTGCGAACGATGACCGCCTTGACGACGTCACCCTTCTTCACGTTGCCACCGGGGATCGCGTCCTTGACGGTGGCGACGATGACGTCACCGATGCCCGCGTAGCGGCGACCCGAACCACCGAGAACACGGATGCAAAGGATCTCCTTGGCACCAGTGTTGTCGGCGACACGCAGTCGCGACTCCTGCTGGATCACGTCTATCTCCTGATTTGTCTGCCGGTTCCCGGCGAGGGGTCCGTCACCGGAACCCCTCGCCGAGCCTGGCGGAACTGACCTGAGGGAAACCCCTCAGGTGATTACTTGGCCTTCTCGAGGATCTCGACGATGCGCCAGCGCTTGCTCGCCGACAGCGGACGCGTCTCCATGATGAGGACGCGGTCGCCGACGCCGGCAGCGTTCTGCTCGTCGTGAGCCTTGAGCTTGTTCGTACGGCGGATGACCTTGCCGTACAGCGCGTGCTTGACGCGGTCCTCGACGGCGACGACGACGGTCTTGTCCATCTTGTCGCTGACGACGAGACCCTCACGGGTCTTGCGGAAGCCGCGCTCGTTCGTCTCAGTCACGTTCTTCTCGCTCATCAGGCGCTCTCCACCGTCTCGATACCGAGCTCACGCTCGTGCATCAGGGTGTAGATGCGAGCGATGTCCTTACGGACGGACTTGAGCCGGCCGTTGTTCTCCAGCTGACCCGTGGCCGCCTGGAAGCGGAGCTTGAACAGCTCCTCCTTGGCCTCGCGCAGCTTGCCAACGAGCTCCTCGTTGCCGAGCTCACGCAGCTCGGACGCCTTGGTTCCCGTCGCCATCACGACTCACCTGCCTCGCGCCGAACAATCCGGCACTTCATCGGAAGCTTGTGAGCAGCGCGGGTGAGCGCCTCACGAGCAATCTTCTCGTTCGGGTAGGACAGCTCGAACATGACCCGGCCCGGGTGCACGTTCGCGATCCACCACTCAGGAGAACCCTTACCGGAACCCATGCGGGTTTCGGCCGGCTTCTTCGTCAGCGGACGGTCCGGGTAGATGTTGATCCAGACCTTGCCGCCACGCTTGATGTGACGGGTCATCGCGATACGAGCCGCCTCGATCTGGCGGTTCGTCACGTAGGCGGGGGTGAGCGCCTGGATGCCGTACTCGCCGAACGAGACCTCAGTACCGCCCTTGGCCATACCGCTGCGCTTCGGGTGGTGCTGCTTGCGGTGCTTGACCCTACGAGGGATCAGCATGTCGGTCAGGCCTCCGTTCCGGTGCTCTCGGCCGGAGCGGCGGCGGGAGCGTCGGCCTTGGGGGCCTCGGCACCAGCAGCCTGCTGCGGCTTGCGGCCACCACGGCCGCCGCGCTCGCCACCACGGCCACCACGGCCGGCGGGACGGTCGCCAGCGCCGGCACCACGGGCCGGGCGGTTACCCGCACGGGCCGCAGCGTTCTCGGCGCGAACCTCGGCGATGTTCTTGACGTCGCCCTTGTAGATCCAGACCTTCACACCGATACGGCCGAAGGTGGTCTTGGCCTCGAAGAAGCCGTAGTCCACGTTCGCGCGCAGCGTGTGCAGCGGCACACGACCCTCGCGGTAGAACTCGGAGCGGGACATCTCGGCGCCGCCGAGGCGACCGCCACACTGGATCTTGATGCCCTTGGCGCCGGCCTTCATCGTGCCCTGCATGCTCTTGCGCATGGCACGACGGAAGGAGACGCGGGAGGAGAGCTGCTCGGCAACGGCCTGGGCAACCAGCTGAGCGTCGAGCTCGGGGTTCTTGACCTCGAGGATGTTCAGCTGGACCTGCTTGCCCGTGAGCTTCTCGAGGTCACCGCGGATGCGGTCGGCCTCGGCGCCACGGCGGCCGATGACGATGCCCGGACGAGCGGTGTGGATGTCCACACGCACGCGGTCACGGGTGCGCTCGATCTCAACCTTCGAGATGCCGGCGCGCTCCATGCCGGACGTCATCATCCGACGGATGGCGACGTCTTCCTTGACGTAGTCCTTGTACAGCTTGTCGGCGTACCAACGCGACTTGAAGTCGGTGGTGATGCCGAGCCGGAACCCGTGCGGGTTTACCTTCTGGCCCATTACCGGGAACCTTCCTTGCTGCTGACGACCACGGTGATGTGGCTGGTCCGCTTGCGGATCCGGTAGGCACGGCCCTGGGCACGCGGACGGAACCGCTTCAGGGTCGGGCCCTCGTCCACGTACGCCTCGCTGATGACCAGCGTGGAGGCGTCCGGGTGGTTGTAGTTGTGTGCGGCGTTGGCAATGGCGCTGTCCAGCACCTTGCCGACCGGCACGCTCGCGGCCTGCGGGGCGAAACGCAGGACCGCCTGAGCCTCCGTGGCATCCATGCCACGGATAAGGTCCACCACGCGGCGGGCCTTCATGGGCGTGACGCGGATGTACCGCGCCTGGGCCCTGGCTTCCATGGTTGTCCCTTCGGTGTAAGTCATAGTCGTTACCACCCCGCCTTTAGCGGCGCTTCGACTTCCGGTCGTCCTTGACGTGGCCGCGGAAGGTGCGAGTCGGCGAGAACTCGCCGAGCTTGTGGCCGACCATCGACTCGGTGACGAACACCGGGACGTGGGTCTTGCCGTTGTGCACCGCGATGGTGTGACCCAGCATGGCCGGGATGATCATCGAGCGACGGGACCAGGTCTTGATGACGTTCTTGGTACCAGCTTCGTTCTGAGCGTCCACCTTCTTCACGAGGTGTCCGTCGACGAAGGGTCCCTTCTTGAGACTGCGCGGCATCTAAACCCGCTCCTAGCGCTTCTTGTTCGTCTTGCGGCGGCGGACGATGTACTTGCTCGAAGCCTTCTTCGGCGAGCGAGTACGACCCTCCTTCTGACCCCACGGGGAGACCGGGTGACGACCACCGCTGGTCTTGCCCTCACCACCACCGTGCGGGTGGTCAACCGGGTTCATCGCGACACCGCGGACGGAGGGGCGAACGCCCTTCCAGCGCATGCGGCCGGCCTTGCCCCAGTTGATGTTCGACTGCTCGGCGTTGCCGACCTCGCCGACCGTCGCGCGGCAGCGCGCGTCGACCAGGCGGATCTCACCGGACGGCATACGAAGGTGGGCCATCGTGCCCTCCTTCGCCAGCAGCTGCACGGAGGCACCCGCGGAACGGGCGAACTTGGCGCCACCACCGGGACGGAGCTCGATCGCGTGGATCGTGGTACCGACCGGGATGTTGCGGAGGGCCAGGTTGTTGCCGGGCTTGATGTCGGCCGTGGGGCCGTTCTCAATCCGGTCGCCCTGGTTCAGACCGCGGGGAGCGATGATGTAGCGCTTCTCGCCGTCCGCGTAGTGCAGGAGCGCGATGCGCGCAGTGCGGTTGGGGTCGTACTCGATGTGCGCGACCTTGGCCGGCACGCCGTCCTTGTCGTGACGACGGAAGTCGATCACGCGGTAGGCGCGCTTGTGTCCACCACCCTGGTGGCGAACAGTGATCCGACCGGTGTTGTTACGGCCGCCCTTGCTGTGCAGCGGGCGAACCAGCGACTTCTCCGGCGTGGACCGCGTGATCTCGACAAAGTCGGCGACGCTGGAGCCACGACGGCCCGGGGTCGTCGGCTTGTACTTGCGGATACCCATTTCTCAGTCCTCGTCCGATTCCGGACGACTAGACCTCCGTTAGGAGGCCTGGCCGCCGAAGATGTCGATACGGTCGCCCTCAGCGAGGGTCACGATGGCGCGCTTGGTGTCAGCGCGCTTGCCGAAACCGGTCTTGGTGCGCTTGCGCTTACCCTGACGGTTGATCGTGTTGACCCCGGTGACCTTGACCGAGAAGACCGCCTCGACGGCCTGCTTGATCTGGGTCTTGTTGGCGCCGGGCGCGACGATGAACGTGTACTTGTTCTCGTCCAGCAGCGCGTAGCTCTTCTCCGAGACAACCGGCTTGATCAGCAGGTCGCGCGGGTCAGTGAAGGTCTTGCTGGTAACGGTCGCCTCAGACATCAGGCGTCGCTCCCTTCGGTCTCGTCGGCCTTGGGGCCAGACACGAAGGACTCCAGCGCGGCCTGGGTGAAGACCACGTCGTCAGAGACGATCACGTCGTACGTGTTCAGCTGGCCCGGCTCCAGGATGTGAACCTGGGGCAGGTTGCGGGCGGACAGCCACGCGGCCTCGTCGGCGCGCTCGACGACCAGGAGCAGGTTCTTGCGCTCCGAGATCTTGCCGAACAGCGTCTTGGCGGCCTTCGTGGAGGCGGCACCCTCGACCACGCCGGTGACGACGTGGATGCGGGAGTGACGCGCACGGTCCGACAGGGCACCGCGGAGGGCGGCGACCTTCATCTTCTTGGGGGTCCGCTGCGAGTAGTCACGCGGCTGCGGGCCGTGGACGACGCCACCGCCGGCGAACTGCGGAGCGCGGGTCGAACCCTGACGGGCGCGGCCGGTGCCCTTCTGGCGGTAAGGCTTCTTGCCACCACCACGGACTTCGCCACGGGTCTTCGTCTTGTGCGTGCCCTGACGGGCAGCAGCCAGCTGAGCGACGACGACCTGGTGGATCAGCGGAACGCTGGTCTTCGCGTCGAAGATCTCCGCGGGGAGCTCGACGGTACCGGCCTTGTCGCCTGCCGGCGAAAGGATGTCAATGGTGCTCATTAACCTCAAGCCCCCTTGGCCGCGGTACGGACCAGGACGAGGCCGCCGTTCGGACCGGGGACTGCGCCCTTGATGAGGAGCAGACCCTTCTCCGCGTCTACCGCGTGGATGGTCAGGTTCTGGGTGGTGACGCGCTCGTTGCCCATACGACCAGCCATGCGCATGCCCTTGAAGACACGCCCAGGGGTGGCGCAGCCACCGATCGAACCGGGGGAGCGGTGCTTGCGCTGCACACCGTGACCGGCGCCGAGGCCCCGGAAGTTGTGCCGCTTCATGACACCGGCGAAGCCCTTGCCCTTGCTGTTGCCCGTGACGTCAACCTTGACGCCGGACTCGAACACCTCGGCAGTGATCTCCTGGCCGAGCGTGTACTCGCTGGCGTCGGAGGTGCGGAGCTCCACCAGGTGGCGGCGGGGGGTCACGTCGGCCTTGGCGAAGTGGCCCTTGAGGGGCTTGTTCACCTTGCGCGGGTCGATCTCGCCGAAGGCGATCTGGACCGACTCGTAGCCGTCGATGTCGTTCGTACGGACCTGGGTAACGACGCAGGGCCCGGCCTTGACGACGGTCACCGGGACGACACGGTTGTTCTCGTCCCAGACCTGGGTCATGCCGAGCTTCTCGCCCAGGACGCCCTTGATCTGCTTTGCCATCTTCTCGACGCCTCTCAGAGCTTGATCTCGATGTCAACGCCGGCCGGAAGGTCCAGGCGCATCAGCGAGTCAACGGTCTTGGGCGTCGGGTCGAGGATGTCGATCAGGCGCTTGTGCGTGCGCATCTCGAAGTGCTCGCGCGAGTCCTTGTACTTGTGCGGCGACTTGATGACGCAGTACACGTTCTTCTCAGTGGGCAGCGGCACCGGGCCTGCGACCGACGCACCAGTGCGGGTCACCGTCTCGACGATCTTCTTCGCCGAGGAGTCGATGACCTCGTGGTCGTAGGCCTTGAGCCGGATGCGGATCTTCTGTCCCGCCATGGCTACTCCGTAGTCCTGTCTGTTGTGGAAACGCTCTGGCCCTCGGGCGGCTGTGGATCTCTCCACCGCTTCTCTCCGACCCACGCGGTCGGGCGTGTCGCACTCCCTCTACAGAAAATTCCCATACGGAAATTCCCTCGTCCAAGGGGGTGCGGTCCCAAGACCGCGGTTCGGGGGAGAAACACCCACCGAGCGCCTGGCGGGCACCGTGCTGACGCTTCCCAGAAGATTCCCGTACGTCCGCCCCATTGCTGCCCCGAAAGGCAGATAAAGGCGACGAGTACTGTGGGACTCGCTTCCGGTCCTCCCGGCGGGAGGCGCGCAGCATCGGCACTCAGCCGAGCAACTTGAGTAGTCTGCCATACAAGACACGTACTGCGCCAATCGGGCCGAAGAGAATACCCCTCCCCGGTGAGTGGTCAAACCGCGCCACGCAGTGGAACGGCCCGGGCCCCGCTTGGGGTCCGCCCGGGCCGCCCCACGCGCCTCAGGTGCGCGAAAGACTCCCGCAGCCCTCCGGCACGCCGGAGTCGATGCTCTTGCTCCGGTCGTACGGGTCCACGGGCGTGCCCGAGGGGGCGGGACCGGTGCGCGCGTCGTCGGAGAAGACGGGGTGCAGGTATCCGTCGTGGACCTCGCAGGCGCTGTTGGCGAGGTCGACGTTGTACTTCTCCAGCCAGATCCTGCCGACGGTGGCCTGCCACTTGCGCGGGTCGGCGATCGAGAAGGTGATCTCGCGCCGCACGATGGTGCGCTCCACCTCCTCCGCGCCCGGCTTCGCCTTCACGAACGGGTAGACGAAGGTGTAGTCGGCCTGCACGTTGGCCTGGCCGGCCTCCTTGCCCGGTTCCACCCACATCCGGCCGCGGACCTTGACCACGTCGCCCGCCGGCTTCAGCTCGGCCGGCTTGACCCGGGTGAACAGGTGCAGCGGGTCGTTCTCCTTCGTCGGAGCCGTCAGCGAGGCCTCCACGCGGCTCAGCTCGTCCGCCAGCTTCGGGTCCAGCAGCTCCAGCGCCGCCGCGGGCCGCTCCCCGCGCAGGGTCGCCGGGTCCAGGTTGGCCGCGACCAGGAACCGCTTGGTCTTCTCCAGCGCGTCGGCGACCTGCTCCTTGCTCATCCCGCCGACGGCCTGGGCCTCCGGGAGCTCGATGCCGGCCGCCCCGTCGGCCCACTGGAGGGCCGGGGAGCCCTTGAAGGGCTCCTTGAGCGTCGGCCGGTCGGGGTCGAGGGCCGAGGGCGCGGCGCTGGGCCGGGCGGTCTCGGCGGGCAGCGGCTCACGGGCCTGCGCATCGCGCCCGGCCTTGCCGGTGACCCGGTCGATGACCAGCTCCGGGCGTACGGCGATCAGCGCGAGGGCCGCGATGAAGACCACCGCCGCCGCGGCCTTGAGCCGCCGCTTGCCCCTGCCCCGCGCCCGCATCTCCTGCCAGGCCGGGCCGGTGCGCCAGCCGGGCGGCTCGGCGGACTCGGCGCGCAGCCGCGCGGTGACCATGCGGGCCCGGGCCGAGGGCTCCTGCGGCGCCTGGCCGGCGCCCTCCCGGGCCTGCTCCATGAACCGGGCCCACTCCTCGTCGGAGAGCTCCGGTCTGCCGTCGTTGTCGTTCTGTCCCATGTCCCGCCCCTGAAAGGACGGGGCCCCCGGGACCAGGTCCCGGGAGCCCCGCTGAAACGTTGCTGCTACTTGCTGAAGTAGCCGGTGATGTCCGCGATGAGGTCCACGGTGCCCTGGTTGTTGAAGAAGCTGACCTTCCCGTCCACCACGGGGACGACCACCAGGTTCGGGATCGTCTGGCCGGGGGTGAAGTTCAGGTTCGAGGCGCTCGTACGGGTCGTGCCGCTCGGGTAGACGGACACGAAGCTCGGCTCCGTCGGGTTGGTCGCCGTCACGTTCAGGACCACCGCGGTGACCCCGCTCGCCGGGATGCCGTTCGTACCCGCCACCTGGAGCGTCACGACACCGCCCGCACCGACCTTCGCCTGCGGAACACCCAGACCCGCACGCGTGTCCATCAGCCGCTTCGGGCCGATGTTCGTGTGCGAGGCCCCGTCACCGGCCGAGGTGAAGTAGCCCGTGATGTCCGCGATGAGGTCCACGGTGCCCTGGTTGTTGAAGAAGCTGACCTTCCCGTCCACCACCGGGACCACGACCAGGTTCGGGATGGTCAGGCCGGGGGTGAAGTTCAGGTTCGAGGCGCTCGTACGCGTCGTACCGCTCGGGTAGACCGACACGAAGCTCGGCTCCGTCGGGTTGGTCGCCGTCACGTTCAGGACCACCGCGGTGACCCCGCTCGCCGGGATGCCGTTCGTACCCGCCACCTGGAGCGTCACCACGCCGCCCGCACCGACCTTCGCCTGCGGAACACCCAGACCCGCACGCGTGTCCATCAGCCGCTTCGGGCCGATGTTCGTGTGCGAGGCCCCGTCACCGGCCGAGGTGAAGTAGCCCGTGATGTCCGCGATCATATCCACGGTGCCCTGGTTGTTGAAGAAGCTGACCTTCCCGTCCACCACCGGGACGACCACCAGGTTCGGGATCGTCTGGCCGGGGGTGAAGTTCAGGTTCGAGGCGCTCGTACGCGTCGTACCGCTGGGGAACACCGACACGAAGCTCGGCTCGGTGGGGTTCGTGGCGGTCACGTTCAGGACCACGGCGGTCACACCGGCCGCGGGGACGCCGTTCGTACCGGCCACCGGCAGCGTCACGACGCCGCCCGCACCGACCTTCGCCTGCGGCACGCCGAGGCCCGCACGGGTGTCCATCAGCCGCTTCGGGGTGACCGGGGTGAACTTGGCCGGCTTCACCTCCGAGACGACCTTGACGGGCAGGGTGGTGGAGGTCTTGCCGTTGACCGCGTTCGCCTTGACCTGGACCTGGTGGGTGCCGCTGGTCACGATCGAGGTCGCCGTACGGGCCGTACCGGAGGTCGTCGCGGCCGGGACCCCGTCGACCAGGACCTCGAACGAGCCGATCCGGTCGCTCGTCGTGCTCGTCGACCAGCCGACGGTCAGGACGCCGTCGGAGGTGGCGTCGACGCCCGACTGGACCGGGACGCCGTTGACCGTGCCGATCTTCAGCTGCGCGGCGGGACCGGAGGTGCGGATCGAGTCGAGCTGGCCGTACAGCTGGTTGCCCGGGCACTCGGTGTTGAAGCCGTCCCGGTGGCCCGAGACCGTCCTGAACGGGTACTGCTTGCCGGCCTCGAACGCGGTGCCGAAGTAGTTGGTCTGCGCGACGGCCGCGGTCAGCGTCGTCGTGCCGTTCATGTCGCCGTCGTACTGGCCGAGCTTGTACGCCGCGATCCGGGAGATGGCGTCCTGGGCGGCCGCCGAGGCGCCCCCGGCGTTGTAGTCGCCGAGGACGGCGATGCCCTCGGAATCGGTGTTGAAGCCGTACGTGTGCGCACCCAGGATCGCCTGGTCGATGCCGCCCTGGCGGCCCTCGAAGATCGTGCCGCACTTGTCGACGAGGAAGTTGTAGCCGAGGTCCCGCCACCCGTTGGTCTTCACGTGGTAGACGTGGATGCCGCGGACGATCGCCGCGGACTGCGAGCAGTCGTACGGCTGGGTGTCGGCGGTGTGGTGGACGAAGACCGCCTTGATCCTGCCGCTGGTCTGGTAGAGCGGGCCCTCGTTGTTCAGCGACTCGTCGGCGCCCCACGCGACGCGGGAGACCACGTTCGGCTGGGGGGCCGTGGAAGCCGGGCCCGGGTCGACCGTGGTGGCGGCCGAGGCGGCCGGGGCCGCGTTCAGGGTGGCCGTCCGCGCGTCGCCGCTCTGCCGGGCGCCGTTCTTCTTCGCCTTCGCGCCGCCCTGCTTCGCCGGGGCGGCCGAGCCGCCCGGGTCCACCAGGTTCAGCTCCAGCCCCGCGGGCAGTGCGCCGCCGCCGCTGATCCGTACCTCGGCACCGTCGGAGGCGCCGACCCACACCGGCTCCGTCGAGCCGTGTGCGCCGGGGCGTACGCCGTCCATCCCCGGCTTCACCGGGTCGAGGGCGATCCACTTCGACCACGCGCCGGTCTTGGCGTCGCGGGCGCGGGCCTCGATGGTGCCCTTCACCTCGGCCGCGGGGTCCGTCCAGGACACGCCCAGCAGGCCGAAGGGCTCCGTTCCCCGCTGGGAGAGCACGGCCTCGCCGGAGCCCTTGGGCTGGAGGGCGAGCTTGTGCACCTCGCCCTCGACCGGTCCGGTCTCCTTGGCGCCGGCGCTGTACGGCTTCGCCGTCCCCCCGTCACCCGGGGCAGCCAGTTCGGCTCCCCCGGCCATTCCCTGAATGCCCAGCACCGCTGCGGCGCCGAGCGCGGCCGCCAGAGCGGTACCGCGCACACGACTCAGTCTCACGTCTGTTCCCCACCCCTGTGGCTTGCGCGCAATGCGACACGACTGTCGGGGCGGATGCTACTGGTCGGTTCCGACAGTTGGTAAAGGCGGGGTCATGAAAGAACCGGCCGACGCGGCGTCCCGGGGCCACCGGACCGCGCCGCCGTCACCTCTGCTGGACTTCCTTGCCGGTCCGGTCGGCCTCCTTGCGGGCCTGCCGATCGGCCTCGGCGTCACGCTCGATGTCCGCCCGCGAGCGCACGCGCTTGGGCGCCTTCATCCCGCAGACGCTGGGCCAGTCGTCGGCCACGATGCCGGCGCACCAGATGAAGTCCTGGATGGGGCCGGGCTTCCAGTCGTCCTTCTCGATGTCCCAGCAGTTCTCGCGGGGCGAGAAGCGCGGGCAGCTGCCGTCCCGCTGCTTGATGACGTGGGCGCGGTACGCGTCGATGCCCATCGTGTCGACGTCGGACGAGGGCATGTAGCGGTTGACCGACCAGGACGCGCCCATGGTCGCGAACAGCGCGACCACGCACACCATCCCGGCGGCGAGCTGGCGGACCACCCGCGGCGGGATGACCCGGGCGAGCCCGGCCGCGGAAGCGGAACCGGAAACGGAAGCGAAGTCGGAACCGGAACCGGCTCCGGCAGCGCGGCGGCCCAGCGTGCGCTCGATCCACCCCGTGCCCCGGTCGACCACGGCCATCATGCCGAGCACGGCCAGGATCATCAGGCAGTACATGATGATCCACGTGGTGCGCGGGTAGAGCTGGATGGCCTTGTCCTGGGCCATGTGCCCGGCGAACCAGAACCGGGCCAGCCAGGCACCCGCCAGGACCGCCGCCGCGGTGCGCACCATGATGTTGCGCAGCCCGAGGCCGAGGCCGAGGCCCACCGCGAACAGCAGCAGCAGGGCGAAGCCGCTCTGGCCCGCCATCTCTCCGGCCACCGGCCAGGTCTGGTACGTGAGGGTCCCGGAGCGGTCCGAGACCCAGCCGAGGACGTAACCGGGGTCGGCGTACACGGCGAGGAAGGCGTAGCGGTCGGGGTTCTCCGAGCCCAGCCGGGCCATCTGGTAGATCAGCGGGGCGCCGACGATGCCGGCCGACAGCAGCGTGACCCCTATGTACACGCCCGCCTTCTTGGCCGTGGCCGCGCCCTGGCGCCACGGGAAGAAGCACAGCGCGGCCACCAGCGCGCCCGGCGCGGCCCAGATGTACCAGCCGGAGTACCAGAGGAACAGCGCCCCGAAGGTCACGCCGAGGACGATGCCGCGCACCACCAGGTGCCGCGTGGCGCGCCGGCCGGCCAGGCGCATCTCGCGCAGCCAGTAACCGAGCAGCGGCAGCAGCACGATCATGACGATGTGGCTGTACGGGCGGATCGGGTCGAGGAAGAGCACCGTGGCCGGGACCGCGATCAGCAGCGCCCAGAAGGGCCGCAGCAGTATCCGCCAGGCCAGGTAGGCCATCGGGCCGGCCACCGCGGTGAAGAAGATCTGGAGGTCGTGCAGGGCGAAGCCGGTCTCGCCGCGGCCGTTGTAGCGGATCTTCGCCCAGAGGGCCATCAGGGCCGGGAAGGCGGGCGGGTAGATGCCCGACATCCCCTCGTGGTGCAGGAACGAGTTGGCCATGTCGATCAGGACGCCCGGGTCGCCCTCCTGGCCGCCGAGCGGGTGGGGCGTGCCGTGCAGGGCGACGACGATTCCGCCGGCGATCACGCCGGTGGCCAGGCCGGCCAGGGCCGCGCAGACCAGGCGCTTGACCAGCTGGTGGCGCCGGGCCGCGCCCCGGTGGGCGGTGTACAGCAGCAGTCCGAGCAGCGGCAGCCCGATGAGCGCGGCGTACATCTGGAGCGTGGCGAGGCCGCTGACCTGGCCGAGGCGCACGATCGGGTTCACGTCGATGCGGCGGCTCAGCAGCATGTAGCCGAGGGCCGCGGTGAGGCTGACGACGCCCTCGGCGACGGCGAGCACGCGGCGCCGGGAGGTCCAGGGGCGGCGGGCCCCCGAAGGAGAGGAGACCGGTCCGGCGTCCGCGGTCCCGGTACCGGTCCGGCTGTGCGCCGTGCCGGATGTTCCGACGACCTCGGGGGCCAGGTGTGTCATCTCAGTCCAATTCGGTCGCGGGTGTCACCGCGGGGCGGGGCCCGTCGGCCGCTGTCTGTCGTGCTCCGGGGTCAGTCGGCGCGCTGACCCGCGGTGAATGCGTGCTTGGCGAGCGTACGAAGGCCTTCGCGGTGTCCGCGGAGCAGCGCGCCGGGGAGCATGGTGATGGCGTGGAAGCGGGAGGCGCTGTGGAAGCGGGCGGCGCGCGCTGCCTTGGGCCAGCCCCGGGCGTCCATCCGGTCGGCCACCGCGGAGAAGTACCGCTCGGCCTCGGTGAAGCGGGTGCCGGAGAAGGCCTGCACCGAGGACTCGCTGACCGCGTGGCGGCGGTACTTGAAGACCGTCGTGGACTCGTCGATCAGCATCTGCTCGCCGAGTTCGAGGAGGTCGACCACCAGGGCCAGGTCCTGGATCACCGAGTACTCGTCGCGGAAGTTGACCCCGCGCAGGGCCTCGCCGCGCCAGCAGATGGACGGGAAGTACAGCCAGTTCCCGCGCAGCACGCTGGTGGCCAGCTCCTCGCCGCCCATCAGGCGCCGGCCCTTGACCTGCGGTGCGTACAGCCGCCGCTTGGTCTGGTCGGCCAGCCCGTACGCGACCGCGCCGGAGCCGTCGATCACCTCGACGCCGGGCTGGACCATGCCGATGCCCGGGTTGTCGGCGATGAGGCCGCGGACGGTCTCCAGGTAGTGCGGGTGGAGCAGGTCGTCGCAGCCCATGATGACGACGTAGTCGGCCTCGGAGAGCCGTACGCACTTCTGGAAGTTCTTGGTGATGCCGAGGTTCTGCTCGTTGCGGCTGTAGTGCACCCGCTCGTCGCCGAGGGCCTCGAACCAGCCCGGGACCTCCGGCTCCTTGCCGTCGTCGATGACGACGAGGCGGAAGTCCGGGTCCGTCTGGGCCAGGACGCTGCGGACGGCGTCCTGCATCAGCTGCACGTCCCCGTAGTAGGGGAGCATGAAGTCGAAGGTCACCACGGGACGTCAGGCCTTCACGGAGTCGGAGTCGGCGGGCTCGGGCTTCACCTCGGCGACGACGACCTCCGCCACGACGGGGACGGCCGGCGAACCGAGGCGCGCGTCGTTGTGGCGTGTTCCCTCGGCCAGGGCCACGGTCCGGGCCAGGTCGGTGAGCTTCTTCTCCAACGAGCGGAAGCGGAGGAAGGTGTTGAGGGTCAGGAAGCCCATCGCCAGCACCATGACGTACAGGACGAGGTCGGTGCCGCGGCCGACGCCGAGCTGGTGCGCCACCCACGTGACGTCCGTCGGGCGGAGCACGGCGTACACGTTGACGATGACGAACAGGGAGAACGCGATGCGCTTCCAGGCGCGGTTCTTCGCCTGGCCCCACGTCCGTATGAACATGAGGGCCATCGACACCGAGCCCGCGATGAGCAGCAGCTGGATCCAGAAGTACTTCATCAGCGGCTTCGCTCCCGCATCGTGATGTCAAAGATGATGTTGACGCCGTTGATCAGGGACTGACCCTTGGCGCGCGAGTACTCGGTGTAGAGGATGTCCACCGGGACCTCGGTGACGCGCAGGCCGGACCCGGCGAGGAAGCCGACGATCTCCGAGGCGTGCGCCATGCCGTTCATGGTGATGTTCAGCTGCTCGGCGGCCTTGCGGCTGAGCACGCGCAGGCCGTTGTGCGAGTCGGTGAGCTTCAGCTTGCGGGCGGTCGGGCTGACCGACGCGGCCGTGCGCAGCACGACGCGCTTGATCCACGGCACTTGGCCGTTCTGCTCGATGAAGCGCGAGCCGAGGACCACGTCGGCCTCGTCGTCGCGCAGCACCCGGACCATCTTCTCGACGTCGTGCGTCTGGTGCTGGCCGTCCGCGTCGAACGTCGCGAAGTAGCGGGCACCGGGCTGCGCGAGGGCGTACTTGAGACCGGTCTGGAGGGCCGCGCCCTGGCCGAGGTTGACCGGGTGGCGCACCAGGTGGGCGCCGGTCGTCGCGATGTGCTCGGCCGAGTTGTCGGAGCTGCCGTCGTCGACGACGACTATGTTCGGGAAGGTCTTGCGCGCTCCCTCGACCACATCGGCGATCACCTGGCCCTCGTTGTAGGCCGGGATGACCAGCCAGACGTCGTCGTATTGGGACACGGTAGCTCCAGCGGAATGTGGCACGTGCGCGTGCTCGGTGATCGGTGGGACGTCGGAAGCCGGCATGGTCACTCCCCGACCGCTCCGGCGCCCATGGGGCTTGCGGCGACCTTGTGCCCGGGTCCTTCGGTTGCGCCCGGAGCCGCTCCGGGGAACCTCAGCCTCAACACCGCCAGCATACCGAGCACGGTGGCGAGAGAGCCGAGAGCGTAGGCCAGGATGACGCGCAGGGCCACTTCGCCCGGTGCGAAGGTGACACCGATCAGGACGACGGTGCCGGCGGCCCAGCAGAGCAGTTGCAGGTTGTGCCGCTTGAATACCATCAGCGCCTGACCCAGGACCATCGCGAACATGTACGCCACGGTGCCGGCGGACAAAAGGAAGAAGTCGACTCGGCCCAGTACCGGTCCGGCGTCGAACAGCACCTTGATCAGCCACGGGCCGAGCACGGTCGCGGGCACGCCGCCGAGCAGCCCGAGCGCCCCGACGACCACGCCGATCCGGCGCAGCATCGCGGAGAACGCCGCCCGGTCGCCGGCGGTGTAGGCGGCGGTGAGCCCGCCGAGCAGCGAGGCCTGCAGCGAGCCGAAGACGAACAGCGGCACCCGGGCCAGGACCAGTGCGTTGAGCAGCGCCGCGATCAGCACGCTGTCGGTGGGGGCGAGCAGCTTGGTGCTCATCACCGCGGCGTTGACGACGACCTGGGACAGCAGGGTCGAGCAGATCAGCAGGCCGAGCCCGGCGGTCAGTTCACGCCAGGCGATCTCCTCGCCCGGCTCCACGGCACGCAGCAGCGTCGGCAGGGTGACCAGCGTCGCGGCGATCGGCGCGACGGCGAGGACCAGGCTGAAGGCGAGCGCCGAGTGCAGCCCGGCGACCGCGCAGCCGAAGGCGAGGGCGATGCGCAGCCCGCCGTCGACGGCGAGTTGGGTGCCGTACGCGCCGAACCGGCCGAGGCCCGCCAGGACCCCGCGGGTCAGGTAGCAGACGGCCATGCCCGTGAACGCGCCGCCGAGCGCCGCCACCAGAGCGCGGTCCCCGCGGAACAGCAGGTCCGCGATGGGGCCCGCGCCGGCGGCGAGGACGAGCAGGGTCGAGCCGAGGATCCCGGCGGTCAGGAGCGTGGCCCGGCGCAGCACGGGGGCCGCGCCCTGGCCGTGCACCACGCGCGCGGCGACGATCCGGGTCAGCTCCTGCTCGATGGGGAAGAAGATGCCGAGGCCGAGCGCCATCACGATCGTCCACAGCACCGAGACGTTCGCCATGGCGTCCGTGGACAGGCTGTGGCCGGCCACGCCCAGGTGGACGTACGAGGCCGCACCGAGCACGACAGTGCCGCCGGCCACCGCGACGGTGCCCGGCGGCAGCGCCGCGGTGAGCCTGCTCAGCAGGGACTTCATCCCGTACTGCCGTTCGCGGCGCGGTTCCTGGCGGCTTCGCCCAGCGCGGAGAACGCCGGGGCGGCCAGGGCCTCGGCGAGCTGCTCGCTCCAGTCGGCGAGCGGGGCCAGGCCGGCCTCGGCCCAGCGGTCGTGCGCGAGCACGCTGAAGGCGGGGCGGGCGGCCGGGCGGACGAAGGCCGCGGAGGTGGTCGGCCGGATGCGCTCCGGGTCGAGCCCGCTCAGCCGGTAGCTCTCGCGGGCCAGCCCCCACCAGGTGGTGCGGCCGCTCGCGGTGCCGTGGTAGACGCCGCCGGGCGCCCGGCCCGCCAGTGCCGCCAGGCCCAGCTCGACGAGGCGCCGGGCCAGCGCGTACGACCAGGTGGGCTGGCCGTGCTGGTCGTCGACCACGTCGAGGGTGTCGCGCTGGGCGGCCAGCTTGAGCATGGTGGCGACGAAGTTCGGTCCGTGCTCGCCGTACAGCCACGCGGTGCGCACGACGTAGCCGTCCTGCGGCAGCAGTTCGGCGACGGCCCGCTCGCCGATCAGCTTGGAGCGCCCGTACGCGTTGAGCGGTCCGGTGGCCGCGTCCTCGGCGTAGGGCTCCGTGGCGTCGCCGGGGAGCACGTAGTCGGTGGAGACGTGCAGCAGGCGCGCACCGGCCGCGGCGCAGGCCTCGGCGAGGACGCGCACGCCCGTGCCGTTGACGGCGGTGGCGGCCTCCTCGGCCGTCTCCGCGCCGTCGACGTCGGTCCAGGCGGCGCAGTTCACGACGACGGCGGCGCCCTCGACAGCGGCCCGGACGGAAGCCGGGTCGGTGATGTCGAGGTCGGCGCGGCGCAGGCCCTCGGCCTCGATCCCGGCGTCCTTCAGGACGGCCAGGACGTCCTGGCCGAGCATCCCGGCGGCGCCGGTGACGACCCAGCGGCCCGCGGCGGAGTTCGTGCCGTGCGCGCTCACTTCTGCAGGGCCGCCTTCGCCTTCAGCGGCTCCCACCAGGCACGGTTCTCGCGGTACCACTCGATGGTGGCCTTGATGCCGTCCTCGAAGGTGACCTGCGGGGCGTAGCCGAGCTCCGAGCCGATCTTGCTGATGTCGATGGAGTAGCGGAGGTCGTGGCCCTTGCGGTCCTCGACCTGCTCGACCATCTCCCAGCCGAGGCCGGCGGCCTCCAGCAGGACGCCGGTGAGCTCCTTGTTGGTGAGCTCGGTGCCGCCGCCGATGTTGTAGACCTCGCCCGCGCGCCCCTTGCGCATCGCCAGGTCGATGCCGCGGCAGTGGTCGGAGACGTGCAGCCAGTCGCGCACGTTGCCGCCGTTGCCGTACAGCGGGACCTTCTTGCCGTCCATCAGGTTCGAGACGAACAGTGGGATGACCTTCTCCGGGAACTGGTAGTGCCCGTAGTTGTTGGAGCAGCGCGTGACCACGACGTCCATGCCGTGCGTCCGGGCGTAGGCCAGGGCCAGCAGGTCGGACGAGGCCTTGGAGGCGGAGTACGGGGAGTTGGGCACCAGCGGCCACTCCTCGGTCCAGGAGCCCTCGCTGATCGAGCCGTACACCTCGTCGGTGGAGATGTGGACGAAGCGGCCGACGCCGTGCTTGCGGGCCGCGTCCAGCAGCACCTGCGTACCCACGACGTTGGTCATCACGAACGGGCCCGCGCCGGCGATCGAGCGGTCCACGTGGGACTCGGCCGCGAAGTGCACCACCACGTCGTGCCCGGGCATCACCTGGTCGACGGCCTCGGCGTCGCAGATGTCGCCCTTGACGAACTTGTAACCGGAGTGGCCGGCGACGGGCGCGAGGTTGGCCTCGACGCCCGAGTAGGTCAGCTTGTCGAAGACCGTGATCTGGGCCGATGCGTCTGCACCGAGCTGCTGCCGGACGAATTCTGAACCGATGAAGCCGGCGCCGCCGGTCACGAGGATGCGCATAATACGAAGAGTCTAGCCGCTCGTACACCACCCACCCGGCCCGGCCCGCGGCGCCCCCCGCGCTCTCGCATAGGGTTGGGCCCATGCGTGGAATTCTCTTGGCCGGTGGCACCGGATCCCGACTCTGGCCGCTGACCCGGGCAGTCTCGAAGCAGCTGCTCCCCGTCTTCGACAAGCCGATGATCTACTACCCGCTCTCCACCCTGGTCATGGCCGGAATCAGCGAGATTCTCGTCATCACCACGCCGGAGGACCGTGCGCAGTTCGAGCGACTGCTCGGCGACGGCTCCCAGTTCGGCATCCGGCTGGAGTACGCGGTCCAGGAGCGCCCCGAGGGCATCGCCCAGGCGTTCGTACTCGGCGCCGACTTCATCGGCGACGAGTCCGTCGCCCTGATCCTCGGCGACAACATCTTCCACGGCAGCGGCCTCGGCACGCGCCTGGCGGAGCACACCGATTCCAAGGGCGGCCGGGTCTTCGCGTACCCGGTGGCCGACCCGACCGCGTACGGCGTGGTCGAGTTCGACGAGAACGGCCAGGCCATCTCCATCGAGGAGAAGCCGGTCAAGCCCAAGTCCCGCTACGCGGTGCCGGGTCTGTACTTCTACGACAACCGCGTCGTGGAGATCGCCCGGAACCTGAAGCCCAGCGCGCGCGGCGAACTGGAGATCACCGCGGTCAACGACGCGTACCTCCAGGCCGGTGAGCTGAATGTCACCATTCTCGACCGCGGCACCGCCTGGCTGGACACCGGGACCTTCGTCTCCATGGTCCAGGCCTCGGAGTTCGTGCGCGTGATCGAGGAGCGCCAGGGCTTCAAGATCGGCTGCATCGAGGAGGCGGCCTGGCGGGCCGGCCTGATCGACTCCGCGCAGCTGCGCGAACTGGCCCAGCCGCTGCTCAAGAGCGGTTACGGCGACTACCTGATCGGCCTGCTCGAAGAGGAGTCCTCCCGGTGAAGTTCCGCCAGCTCTCGATAGAGGGCGCCTACGAGATCACCCCGCAGCTGCACGGCGACCCGCGCGGCCTGTTCACCGAGTGGTACCGCTTCGACAAGCTGTCCGAGGTCGTCGGCCACCCGCTGAACCTGGCGCAGGCGAACCTCTCGGTGTCCTCGCGCGGCGTGGTCCGCGGCATCCACTTCGCGGACGTCCCGCGCGGCCAGGCCAAGTACGTGACCTGCGTGCGCGGTGCCGTGCTCGACGTCATCGTGGACCTGCGGGTCGGCTCCCCGACCTTCGGCCAGTGGGAGGGCGTCCGCCTGGACGACGTGGACCGCCGCGCGGTCTACATCCCCGAGGGCCTGGGCCACGGGTTCTGCGCGCTGAGCGACGACGCCACGCTTTCGTACCTCTGCTCGGAGACGTACAACCCGACCGGCGAGCACTCGGTTCACCCGCTCGACGCGGACCTGGGCATCGAGTGGCCGGCGGACGTGCCGCTGCTGTCCGCCCGCGACGAGGCCGCGCCGACGCTGGCCGAGGCGATCGAGTCGGGCCTGCTGCCGGACTACGCCGCCTGCAAGGAGTTCACCGAGTCCCTGCGCGTGACCGGCTGACGCCTTCCCGCAGGGCACGAGAGGGCCGCACCCCGTGATCGGGGGTGCGGCCCTCTTCCGATGCCCGTACGTCCTGCACGTCCGTACGCCCGTACGCCGTACGTCCTGCACGTCGTCCGTACGACGAAGGGCCCCTCCCCCGCCGCCGAAGCGGTGGGGAAGGGGCCCCTCTGTCAAACATGGTGCCCGCTCGCGCGAGCTACCAGGTCAGAGCACGAATTACTTCGTGATCTTGATGACCTGGCCGGCGCCGACCGTACGACCACCCTCACGGATGGCGAACTTCAGGCCCTCCTCCATGGCGACCGGCTGGATCAGCGCGACCGTCATCTCGGTGTTGTCGCCCGGCATGACCATCTCCGTGCCGGCCGGCAGGGTGACGACACCCGTGACGTCCGTGGTACGGAAGTAGAACTGCGGACGGTAGTTGTTGAAGAACGGGGTGTGACGACCACCCTCGTCCTTCGACAGGATGTAGGCCTGGGCCTCGAACTCGGTGTGCGGGGTGACCGAACCGGGCTTGATGATGACCTGGCCGCGCTCGACGTCCTCGCGCTTGATGCCACGGAGGAGCAGACCGACGTTCTCGCCGGCCTGGCCCTCGTCGAGCAGCTTGCGGAACATCTCGATACCGGTGACCGTGGTGGTGGTCTTGGTCTCCTTGATACCGATGATGTCGACGGTCTCGTTGACCTTCAGGACACCACGCTCGATACGGCCGGTGACGACGGTACCGCGACCGGTGATCGTGAAGACGTCCTCGACGGGCATGAGGAACGGCTTCTCGGTGTCACGCGGCGGGGTCGGGATGGCCTCGTCGACGGCGGACATGAGGCCGAGGAGCTTCTCGCCCCACTCCTTGTCGCCCTCGAGGGCCTTCAGCGCGGAGACGCGGACGACCGGCAGGTCGTCGCCCGGGAACTCGTACTCGGAGAGCAGCTCACGGACCTCGAGCTCGACGAGCTCCAGGATCTCCTCGTCGTCCACCATGTCGGCCTTGTTCAGGGCGACGACGATGTAGGGGACGCCGACCTGGCGGGCCAGGAGCACGTGCTCCTTGGTCTGCGGCATCGGGCCGTCGGTGGCGGCGACCACGAGGATCGCGCCGTCCATCTGCGCGGCACCGGTGATCATGTTCTTGATGTAGTCCGCGTGACCCGGGCAGTCGACGTGGGCGTAGTGACGCGCCTCGGTCTGGTACTCGACGTGCGCGATGGAGATGGTGATACCGCGCTGGCGCTCCTCAGGAGCCTTGTCGATCTGGTCGAAGGCCGAGGCCTCGTTCAGGTCCGGGTACGCGTCGTGCAGCACCTTGGTAATGGCGGCCGTGAGGGTCGTCTTACCGTGGTCAATGTGACCGATGGTGCCGATGTTGACGTGCGGCTTAGTCCGCTCGAACTTCGCCTTCGCCACGGGGGTCCTCCTGGAGAGTGGTTCTGTACGCCTTACAGATCGGCGCCAGGTGATCTTTGCTGGAAAGCCGGCCGGTCCCCGGGGCAACGGGAGTGAATCCTGTTGCCCCAGAGGCTGCCGGTGACAAGCCTAAAGCGTGTACTCGGAAGAGTTACTCGCCCTTGGCCTTCGCGATGATCTCCTCGGCGACGTTCCGGGGAACCTCGGCGTAGGAGTCGAACTGCATCGAGTAGCTGGCGCGACCCGAGGTCTTGCTGCGGAGGTCGCCGACGTAGCCGAACATCTCCGAAAGCGGCACGAGGCCCTTCACGACGCGAGCGCCGTGACGCTCCTCCATGGCCTGGATCTGGCCACGGCGGGAGTTGATGTCGCCGATGACGTCACCCATGTAGTCCTCGGGCGTGGTGACCTCGACGGCCATCATCGGCTCCATGAGCACGGGGGACGCCTTGCGCGCGGCCTCCTTGAAGGCCTGCGAACCGGCGATCTTGAAGGCGAGCTCGGAGGAGTCGACCTCGTGGTAGCCACCGTCGAGAAGCGTGACGCGGACGCCCGTCATCTCGTACCCGGCCAGGATGCCGAACTGCATGGCCTCCTGCGCACCGGCGTCGACCGAAGGGATGTACTCCTTCGGCACGCGGCCACCGGTGACCTTGTTCACGAACTCGTACGCCGGGCCGTCGGCCTCGGTGATCGGCTCGATCGCGATCTGCACCTTGGCGAACTGACCGGTACCACCGGTCTGCTTCTTGTGGGTGTAGTCGTGACGCTCCACGGTGCCGCGGATGGTCTCGCGGTACGCGACCTGCGGCTTGCCGACGTTGGCCTCGACCTTGAACTCGCGCTTCATACGGTCGACCAGCACCTCGAGGTGCAGCTCGCCCATACCGCCGAGGATGGTCTGGCCCGTCTCCTCGTCCGAGTGAACGTGGAAGGAGGGGTCCTCCTCCGCCAGGCGCTGGATGGCGACACCCAGCTTCTCCTGGTCACCCTTGGACTTGGGCTCGATGGCGACCTGGATGACCGGAGCCGGGAAGTCCATGGACTCCAGGATCACGGGCTGCTTGTCGTCACACAGCGTCTCACCGGTGGTGGTCTGCTTCAGGCCCATGACGGCGACGATGTCACCGGCGCCCACCGCGTCGATCTCTTCACGCTTGTTGGCGTGCATGCGGTAGATCTTGCCGATGCGCTCCTTCTTGCCCTTGACGGAGTTCAGCACCGAGGTGCCGGCCTCCAGGCGGCCCGAGTAAACCCGGACGAAGGTGAGCTTGCCGAGGTGCGGGTCGCTCATGATCTTGAACGCCAGCGCCGCGAGGGGCTCCTCGTCGGACGGCTTGCGCTTCACGACAACCTCGGCGTCGCGGACGTCGTGGCCCTCGATGGCCTCGATGTCCAGCGGCGACGGCAGGTAGCGGACGACGGCGTCGAGCAGGGGCTGAACACCCTTGTTCTTGAACGCCGTGCCACAGAACACCGCGGTGATCGTGGGCTCGCCCTTGCCCTTGCCGGAGCCGAGGATGATGCGACGGACGGCAGCGTGCAGCTGCTCCACGGACGGCTCGTCGCCGTTCAGGAAGAGCTCCATGATCTCGTCGTCGTTCTCGGCGACGGTCTCGACCAGCTTGCCGCGCCACTCTTCAGCAGCCTCGGTGTGCGTGGCCGGGATGTCGACGATGTCGTACATCTCGCCCTTGGTCGCCTCGGCGGACCAGACGAACGCCTTCATCGTGACGAGGTCGACGACACCCTGGAAGTCGGCCTCGGCACCGATGGGGAGCTGCATGACGATCGGAACCGCACCGAGGCGGTCCTTGATCATGTCGACGCAGCGGTGGAACTCGGCGCCGGTGCGGTCGAGCTTGTTGACGAAGCAGATGCGCGGCACGCCGTAACGGTCGGCCTGACGCCACACCGTCTCCGACTGCGGCTCCACACCGGCGACACCGTCGAACACGGTGACGGCACCGTCGAGGACGCGGAGCGAACGCTCCACCTCGACCGTGAAGTCCACGTGACCCGGGGTGTCGATGATGTTGATGGTGTGGTCGACGTCCTCGAGCGGCCAGTGGCAGGTCGTCGCGGCAGACGTGATCGTGATGCCGCGCTCCTGCTCCTGCTCCATCCAGTCCATCGTGGCAGCGCCGTCGTGGACTTCACCGATCTTGTAAGACACACCGGTGTAGAACAGGATGCGCTCGGTGGTGGTCGTCTTGCCCGCGTCGATGTGAGCCATGATGCCGATGTTGCGCACCTTGGCCAGGTCAAGCGAAGTGGTAGCCATATCGGCTCAGTCTTCTCTCGGTCTCGATGTGGGTTGGGACTACCAGCGGTAGTGCGCGAAGGCCTTGTTGGACTCGGCCATCTTGTGCGTGTCCTCGCGCTTCTTGACGGCAGCGCCAAGACCGTTGGAGGCGTCGAGCAGCTCGTTCATGAGGCGCTCGGTCATGGTCTTCTCACGACGGGCGCGGGAGTAACCCACGAGCCAGCGGAGGGCCAGGGTCGACTGGCGACCCGGCTTGACCTCGACGGGGACCTGGTAGGTCGCGCCACCGACACGGCGGGACTTGACCTCGAGGGACGGCTTGACGTTCTCCAGCGCGCGCTTCAGCGTGATGACCGGGTCGTTGCCGGTCTTCTCGCGGAGGCCTTCCATGGCGCCGTAAACGATGCGCTCGGCGGTGGAGCGCTTGCCGTTCAGGAGGATCTTGTTGATGAGCGACGTCACCAGAGGAGATGCGTAGACCGGGTCGATGATGACCGGGCGCTTCGGGGCGGGGCCCTTACGAGGCATTCTTACTTCTCCTTCTTGGCGCCGTAGCGGCTGCGGGCCTGCTTGCGGTTCTTGACAGCCTGGGTGTCAAGCGCACCGCGGATGATCTTGTAACGAACACCCGGCAGGTCCTTCACACGGCCACCACGCACGAGCACGATCGAGTGCTCCTGCAGGTTGTGTCCCTCACCCGGAATGTAAGCGGTGACCTCGATGCCGGAGGTCAGACGCACACGCGCGACCTTACGGAGCGCCGAGTTCGGCTTCTTCGGGGTGGTCGTGAACACACGCGTGCAGACGCCGCGGCGCTGGGGCGAAGCCTCAAGCGCGGGCGTCTTCGTCTTCTCGACCTTGTCCTGCCGGCCCTTACGGACCAGCTGCTGGATCGTAGGCACTACTTCTCCGGTTTCTGTGTGCCGTGTAGTGAAGCTAACCTGGAACTTTGCCGACCCACGCGGTCGGGTGTGTCGGATCCGGCGGGACTCCGCGCAAGCACGGAAACG
Source organism: Streptomyces sp. NPDC001903 (assembly GCF_042891345.1). Classification (NCBI taxonomy): domain Bacteria; kingdom Bacillati; phylum Actinomycetota; class Actinomycetes; order Kitasatosporales; family Streptomycetaceae; genus Streptomyces; species Streptomyces sp. NPDC001903. The sequence continues at coordinate 248,630 of NZ_JBIASZ010000006.1, read as the reverse complement.
CATGGATCGCGGTGGCTGATCCGGCTCTCATGCGGTTGATGGACACGCACAGGAGCCCAGGCACACCCCAGGCACAAGGTCTGAGCGTACCTACCGCATCCCATCCGGTCAAAACAAAGGCCCGCGCGGGACGAGCGCGAATCGCCGCCGGTCATGTGCCGCTTGGGCGAGAGCCCGGTGTGGCCCTGCCGACGCGCGCATGTGGTAAAGGCGTGCTAAGCGGCGCCGGAAGGAGCGGCCGCCCCCGCGAACTAAACTGCCCCAGCGATTCACTTGATTCGTCCCGAAACGGCACGGGCATCCACGGGCAACCACAAGCATCCACGAGCACTCAGGGAGCGGGACATTGCGGACGGTCACCTCGGAGACGACGGCGACGGACCGTCCGGTCGTTCCGTCCCCCCGGCGCCGCCCCCTGCGGCTCGTCCTCGGACCCGCCCGGCTGCGCGGCCGCCTGTACGGGCCCCTGCTGGCCTTCCTGATCACCTCGGCCGCGTTCTGCTCGGCCTGGGCCGCCCGCGGCACCTTCCCCTTCGGCAACACCGGCCGGGCCATCAACGACCAGGCCAACCAGTACGTGCCCTTCCACCGCGCGCTCTGGGACCTGGTCCACGGGCAGGCCGCCGGTGACGTGCTCTTCACCTGGCGCGGCGGCTTCGGCCAGCAGTTCCTGTCCGACTACTACACCTACCTCGGCAACCCGTTCTCCTGGCTGGCCGTCCTGGTCCCGCGCGACCACGTCGACCTCGCCGTCTTCGCGATCACCCCGGTCACGATGGGCACCGCCGCCGCCGTCATGACGGTCTACCTCGGCAAGCTCCACCCCGGCCCCTGGTGGCAGCGCGGGGTCCTCGGCGCCTGCTACGGGCTCTGCGGCTGGGCGCTCAGCGACGCCTCGTACATCCCGATGTGGCTGTGGGGCCTGGTCGCGCTCCCCCTGCTCGGCATCGCCGTCGAGTGGTGCCTGGAGGAGCGCCGCTGGCCGGGGGTGGCGCTGTTCGTCGCGCTCGCCTGGTTCGGCAACTTCTACACCGCGATGATGGCCACGATGGCCGCCTGCGTGCTGCTCGCCATCCGCCTGATCACCCGGGACATGACCGGCCGGCAGAGGCTGCGCGCCCTGTGGCGGGCCGCGACGGCCGCCGGCACGGGCATCCTGCTGACCCTCCCGCTCCTCCTGCCGTCGTTCCTCTCCAGCGGCTCCGCCCAGCCCACCCAGGCCGGGGCCTTCGAGCCCGTACGGATCGAGCTCTTCCTGGCCGGGATGCTCCCGGCCACCCACCTGTGGGGCGGCCGGCCGCGGCTGTACGTGGCCTCGCTCGGCCTGATCCTCGCCGGATCGTTCCTGTTCAACGCCGCCATCGCCCGCCGGACCCGCCTGGTGTGGGCCGCGGCCACGCTGCTCGTCCTCGCCTCGTTCCAGTTCCCGCCGACCCAGTACGTGTGGCACGGGCTGGCGGTGCCGAACGGCAATCCGTACCGCGAGGCCTTCGTCTTCAGCGGCATGGTGGTGGTCCTGGCCTGGCTGGCCCTGGCCCACCGCCCCCGCCCGCTGCACCTGGGGCTGACGGCCGCCCTGCTGGTGGCGGCCACCTTCGTACTGCGCCGCGCCGACGACTTCGGCGGCTGGACCTGGCCGGCCGTGCTGGTCGGCGGGGGCGTCTCGCTGCTGGCCCTCGTCCTCCTCGCACTGGGCGAGAAGCGGCGGTACCTGATCCCGGTGGCCGCGGTCCTCATGGTCGGCGTGGTCTTCGCCGAGTCCACGGTGGCGGCCGCCGGCGCGGACTCCCGCCGCAGCCGCGAACGCTGGGCGAAGCCGGTGGCCACCTCGAACCGCTCGATCGACGCGCACTTCGACGCCGTCCGGCAGGTGGACGGCTGGCCCGCGTACCGGACCGACTCCGGCGCGCCGCAGAGCTCGTACAACGACGCCCTCGCCCTGCGCGCGGAAGGCCCGCAGTACTACAGCAGCTACCTGCCGGAAGCCACGTACCGGGCCCTGGAGCCCCTCGGCTACGGGTTCAAGAACGACGGCCGGACCTTCTTCGGCGCCGACGACCCCGTGCTCGACGCGATCTTCTCGATCGGTGCCCGGGTCCGCCCGGGAGCCGCCCCGAACAGCTGGACGGCCGCGCGGTTCGCGGCCCCTCCCCTGGTCACGGTCCGCAGCGCCCCCTACACCTCCCCGAACCCGGCGGACAGCGTCTACGCCCGCCAGGAGAACGTCCTGGGCGCCACCGTCCACCAGGTCCCGCAGGTCACCCGCGGGGGCACCGCCACGGAGCAGACGTACGCCGCCCAGTGCACCCCGGGCTCCGAGGCCTACTGGTACTCCCCCGAGCTCTACGGCACCCTCACCCACGCCGGCACGCCCCGCCCCCTGGAAGACCGGATGACGGGCGTGATCCGCCTGGGCAAGGTCCCCGCGGACGGCAAGGTGGCGGTGACGGTCCACACCCGGACCAAGGACGCGACGGCGGGCGAGCACCCCGTCGGCTGCCTGGACCGGGCCGCACTGGACACGGCGATCGCCTCCCTGAAGTCCACGGGCGCCACCGAGGTCACCGCGGGCGGCCACTCCATCGGGGCCACCCTCCCGAAGGGCGCCACCGGCACCGCGGTCTTCGCGATGACCGACGTCCCGGGCTGGCAGTGCACGGCCCCGGTGAAGAGCTTCCACGGCCTGGTCTCCGTGGACCTCCCCGCGGGCACCGACAAGGTCTCCTGCACCTTCACCCCCAAGGGCCTCACCCCCGGCCTGGCCGCCGCCGCCCTGGCCCTCCTGACCCTCACCTCGGTCACCCTCACCGGCTTCCGCCGCCGGCGCCGCGCCTGACGGCATCCCCCGCGGCCCCGGGGCAACCCCGGGGCCCGGGAGCACGAAGAAGCCCCCCGCCGCTCCTCTCGGAGCTGCGGGGGGCTTCCTCATACGAGCTGTCAGCCGTTGTACGGGCCGTAGTCGTAGTCCTCCAGCGGGACCGCCTGGCCGGAGCCGGTGCCGAAGGGCGAGTAGTCGATGTCGTCGTAGCCGACGGCCGAGTACATCGCGGCCTTCGCCTCCTCGGTGGGCTCGACCCGGATGTTGCGGTAGCGGGCGAGGCCCGTACCGGCCGGGATGAGCTTACCGATGATGACGTTCTCCTTGAGGCCGATGAGGCTGTCGGACTTGGCGTTGATCGCCGCATCCGTCAGGACTCGGGTCGTCTCCTGGAAGGAGGCGGCCGACAGCCAGGATTCCGTCGCCAGCGAGGCCTTGGTGATACCCATCAGCTGCGGACGGCCGGAGGCGGGGTGACCGCCCTCGGTGACCACACGACGGTTCTCGGTCTCGAACTTCGAGCGCTCGACGAGCTCGCCCGGCAGGAGCTCCGCGTCGCCGGACTCGATGATCGTCACGCGGCGGAGCATCTGCCGGATGATGATCTCGATGTGCTTGTCGTGGATCGACACGCCCTGCGAGTTGTAGACCTTCTGGACTTCGCCGACCAGGTGGACCTGGACGGCACGCTGGCCGAGGATGCGCAGCACGTCGTGCGGGTTGGTGGCACCCGCGGTGAGCTTCTGGCCCACCTCGACGTGGTCGCCCTCGTGCACGATGACCTTGGCGCGCTTCGAGATCGGGAACGCCGTCTCGTCGCTGCCGTCGTCGGGCGTGATGACGATCTTCTTCGTCTTCTCGGTCTCCTCGATCCGCACGCGGCCGGCGGCCTCGGAGATCGGGGCGACACCCTTCGGGGTACGGGCCTCGAAGAGCTCGACGACACGCGGCAGACCCTGCGTGATGTCGTCACCGGCCACACCACCGGTGTGGAAGGTACGCATCGTCAGCTGGGTACCGGGCTCACCGATGGACTGGGCGGCGATGATGCCGACCGCCTCGCCGATGTCGACCAGCTTGCCGGTGGCGAGCGAGCGTCCGTAGCAGAAGGCACAGGTGCCGACCGCGGACTCACAGGTCAGGACCGAGCGGGTCTTGACCTCCTCGACGCCGTTGGCGACCAGGGCGTCGATCAGGACGTCACCGAGGTCGACGTTGGCCGGCGCGATGACCTTGCCGTCGATGACGACGTCCTCGGCCAGCATGCGGGCGTAGACGGACGTCTCGACGTCGTCGGCCTTGCGCAGCACGCCGTCCTCGCCGCGAACGGCGATCTTCAGCTTCAGGCCGCGCTCGGTGCCGCAGTCCTCCTCGCGGATGATCACGTCCTGCGAGACGTCCACCAGACGACGGGTCAGGTAACCCGAGTCGGCGGTACGCAGGGCGGTGTCCGCCAGACCCTTACGGGCACCGTGCGTGGAGATGAAGTACTCCAGAACGGTGAGGCCCTCACGGAAGGACGCCTTGATCGGACGCGGGATGGTCTCGTTCTTCGCGTTCGACACCAGACCACGCATACCGGCGATCTGTCGCATCTGCATCATGTTTCCTCGGGCACCCGAGTCAACCATCATGAAGATGGGGTTCGTCTTGGGGAAGTTCGCGTTCATCGCCTCGGCAACCTCGTTGGTCGCCTTGGTCCAGATCGCGATGAGCTCCTGCGTGCGCTCGTCCTTGGTGATCAGACCGCGCTCGTACTGCTTCTGGACCTTCTCGTCCATCGCCTCGTAGCCCGCGACGATGGCCTTCTTGGCCTCGGGCACGACGACGTCGGAGATGGCCACGGTGACGCCCGAACGGGTCGCCCAGTGGAAGCCGGCCGCCTTCAGGTTGTCGAGCGTCGCCGCCACGATGACCTTGGGGTAGCGCTCCGCCAGGTCGTTGACGATCTCGGAGAGCTGCTTCTTGCCCACCGAGTAGTCGACGAACGGGTAGTCCTCGGGCAGCAGCTCGTTGAAGAGCGCACGGCCCAGCGAGGTCTTCAGACGGAAGCTGTCGCCCGGCTGGAACTCCTGCTCGCCCTCTTCGGCGACCGGCGGCACCCAGCCGCGCGGCGGGATGGTGCCCACCGGGAAGCGGATGTCGACGGACGACTGCAGCGCGAGCTCGCCGGCGTCGAACGCCATGATCGCCTCGGCCGTGGAGCCGAACGCACGGCCCTCGCCCTTGGTGTCACGCAGCTCACCGTCGGTGGTCAGGAAGAACAGACCGAGGACCATGTCCTGGGTCGGCATCGTGACCGGACGGCCGTCGGCCGGCTTGAGGATGTTGTTCGAGGACAGCATCAGGATGCGGGCCTCGGCCTGCGCCTCCGCGGAGAGCGGCAGGTGCACGGCCATCTGGTCACCGTCGAAGTCCGCGTTGAACGCGGTGCAGACGAGCGGGTGGATCTGGATGGCCTTGCCTTCGACCAGCTGGGGCTCGAAGGCCTGGATGCCGAGGCGGTGCAGCGTGGGCGCACGGTTCAGCAGGACCGGGTGCTCGGCGATGACCTCTTCGAGCACGTCGTACACGACCGTGCGGCCGCGCTCGACCATGCGCTTCGCCGACTTGATGTTCTGCGCGTGGTTCAGGTCGACCAGGCGCTTCATCACGAACGGCTTGAAGAGCTCCAGCGCCATGGCCTTGGGCAGACCACACTGGTGCAGCTTCAGCTGCGGACCGACGACGATCACGGAACGCGCGGAGTAGTCCACGCGCTTGCCGAGGAGGTTCTGACGGAATCGACCCTGCTTGCCCTTGAGCATGTCGCTCAGGGACTTCAGCGGACGGTTGCCGGGGCCCGTGACCGGGCGACCACGACGGCCGTTGTCGAAGAGGGCGTCGACCGCCTCCTGGAGCATGCGCTTCTCGTTGTTCACGATGATCTCGGGGGCACCGAGGTCGAGAAGGCGCTTCAGGCGGTTGTTGCGGTTGATCACGCGGCGGTACAGGTCGTTCAGGTCGGAGGTCGCGAAGCGGCCACCGTCCAGCTGCACCATCGGACGCAGGTCCGGCGGGATGACCGGCACGCAGTCGAGCACCATGCCCTTGGGGCTGTTGCTGGTCTGCAGGAACGCGGAGACGACCTTGAGGCGCTTGAGCGCACGGGTCTTCTTCTGGCCCTTGCCGGTACGGATGATCTCGCGGAGGCGCTCGGCCTCCTCCTCGAGGTCGAAGGACTCCAGGCGCTTCTGCAGCGCCGCGGCACCCATCGAACCGTCGAAGTACGTACCGAAGCGGTCGCGCAGCTCGCGGTAGAGCAGCTCGTCGCCCTCGAGGTCCTGGACCTTGAGGTTCTTGAAGCGGTTCCAGACCTCGTCCAGACGGTCGATCTCGCGCTGGGCGCGGTCACGGAGCTGCTTCATCTCGCGCTCGGCGCCTTCGCGCACCTTGCGGCGCACGTCGGCCTTGGCGCCCTCGGCCTCGAGCTCGGCCAGGTCGGTCTCGAGCTTCTTGGCACGGCCTTCGAGGTCCGCGTCGCGGCGGTTCTCGATCTGCTGGCGCTCGACGGAGACGTGGGCCTCCAGCGACGGGAGGTCGCGGGTGCGGCGCTCGTCGTCCACGAACGTGATCATGTACGCGGCGAAGTAGATGACCTTCTCGAGGTCCTTCGGCGCGAGGTCCAGCAGGTAGCCAAGGCGCGACGGGACGCCCTTGAAGTACCAGATGTGGGTGACGGGAGCGGCAAGCTCGATGTGGCCCATCCGCTCACGACGCACCTTGGCGCGCGTGACTTCGACGCCACAGCGCTCACAGATGATGCCCTTGAAGCGGACACGCTTGTACTTGCCGCAGTAGCACTCCCAGTCCCGGGTCGGACCGAAGATCTTCTCGCAGAAGAGTCCGTCCTTCTCGGGCTTGAGGGTGCGGTAGTTGATGGTCTCCGGCTTCTTGACCTCGCCGTGCGACCAGGTTCGGATGTCGTCCGCGGTGGCAAGGCCGATCCGCAGCTCGTCGAAGAAGTTGACGTCGAGCACTGTGCGTCAATCCCTCTTTCGGGGTCGAGTCTCAATCATGGTCTGAACGGTCCCGGGGATGACGGGGGGCTCTTGAGCGAGCCCCCCGTCAGGCCCGTCAGACCTCTTCGACGCTGCTCGGCTCGCGCCGGGACAGGTCGATACCGAGCTCCTCCGCCGCGCGGAAGACGTCCTCGTCGGTGTCGCGCATCTCGATGGACATGCCGTCCGAGGACAGCACCTCCACGTTGAGGCAGAGCGACTGCATTTCCTTGATGAGCACCTTGAAGGACTCGGGAATGCCCGGCTCGGGGATGTTCTCGCCCTTGACGATGGCCTCGTAGACCTTCACTCGGCCGGTGACGTCGTCGGACTTGATGGTCAGCAGCTCCTGGAGGGCGTAAGCGGCGCCATAAGCCTCGAGCGCCCACACCTCCATCTCACCGAAGCGCTGGCCACCGAACTGCGCCTTACCACCCAGCGGCTGCTGCGTGATCATCGAGTACGGACCGGTCGACCGCGCGTGGAGCTTGTCGTCGACCAGGTGGTGGAGCTTGAGGATGTACATGTACCCGACCGAGATCGGGTCCGGGAACGGCTCACCGGAGCGGCCGTCGAACAGACGCGCCTTGCCGGACGGGAGGACCAGGCGGTCGCCGTCGCGGTTCGGGATCGTGTGCTCGAACAGGCCGGCGAGCTCGTCCTCGCGGGCACCGTCGAACACCGGGGTGGCGACGTTGGTGCCGGGCTCGACGCGGTCGGCGCCGATGGCCTTCAGTCGCTCGGCCCACTCCTCCGCCAGGCCGGAGACGTCCCAGCCGCGGCTGGCGAGCCAGCCGAGGTGGATCTCCAGGACCTGTCCCGGGTTCATTCGGGACGGGACACCCAGCGGGTTCAGGATGATGTCGACCGGCGTGCCGTCCTCAAGGAAGGGCATGTCCTCGATCGGAAGGATCTTGGAGATGACACCCTTGTTGCCGTGGCGGCCGGCGAGCTTGTCACCGTCGGTGATCTTGCGCTTCTGGGCGACGTAGACGCGGACCAGCTGGTTCACGCCCGGGGGAAGCTCGTCGCCCTCCTCGCGGTCGAAGACGCGGACGCCGATGACCTTGCCGATCTCACCGTGAGGGACCTTGAGCGAGGTGTCACGCACCTCGCGGGCCTTCTCACCGAAGATCGCGCGGAGCAGGCGCTCCTCGGGGGTCAGCTCGGTCTCACCCTTGGGCGTGACCTTGCCGACGAGGATGTCGCCGGCGACGACGTCCGCACCGATGCGGATGATGCCGCGCTCGTCGAGGTCGGCGAGGACCTCCTCGGAGACGTTCGGGATGTCCCGGGTGATCTCCTCGGGGCCCAGCTTGGTGTCACGGGCGTCGACCTCGTGCTCCTCGATGTGGATCGAGGAGAGGACGTCGTCCTGCACGAGGCGCTGCGACAGGATGATCGCGTCCTCGTAGTTGTGGCCTTCCCACGGCATGAACGCGACGAGCAGGTTCTTGCCGAGGGCCATTTCGCCCTCTTCGGTGGCCGGGCCGTCGGCGAGGACCTGGGCCTCGACGATCCGGTCGCCCTCGTTGACGATGACCTTCTGGTTGACCGAGGTGCCCTGGTTCGAGCGGGAGAACTTGGCGACGCGGTACGTGGTGTACGTGCCGTCGTCGTTGGCGACGGTGATGTAGTCGGCCGAGACCTCCTGGACGACACCGTCCTTCTCCGCCTTGATCGAGTCGCCGGCGTCGACCGCACAGCGGTACTCCATGCCGGTGCCGACGAGCGGGGCCTCCGCCTTGATGAGCGGAACGGCCTGGCGCATCATGTTCGCGCCCATGAGGGCGCGGTTGGCGTCGTCGTGCTCGAGGAAGGGGATCATCGCGGTCGCGACGGACACCATCTGGCGCGGGGAGACGTCCATGTAGTCGACGTCGTCGCCGGCGATGTAGTCGATCTCGCCGCCACGACGGCGGACCAGTACGCGGTTCTCGGTGAAGCGCATCTCGTCGTTCAGGCCGGCGTTGGCCTGGGCGATGACGAAGCGGTCTTCCTCGTCGGCGGTCAGGTAGTCGACCTCGTCGGTGACGACGCCCTCGACGACCTTGCGGTACGGGGTCTCGACGAAACCGAACGCGTTGACGCGACCGTAGGACGCGAGCGAGCCGATCAGACCGATGTTCGGGCCTTCAGGGGTCTCGATCGGGCACATGCGGCCGTAGTGCGACGGGTGCACGTCACGGACCTCGAAGCCGGCCCGCTCACGGGACAGACCACCGGGACCCAGAGCCGAGAGACGACGCTTGTGCGTCAGACCCGACAGCGGGTTGTTCTGGTCCATGAACTGCGACAGCTGGCTGGTGCCGAAGAACTCCTTGATGGAGGCGACGACCGGCCGGATGTTGATCAGGGTCTGCGGCGTGATCGCCTCGACGTCCTGCGTGGTCATGCGCTCGCGGACGACGCGCTCCATACGAGCCAGACCCGTGCGGACCTGGTTCTGGATGAGCTCGCCGACGTTGCGCAGACGACGGTTGCCGAAGTGGTCGATGTCGTCGGTCTCGACGACGATCGAACGGCCCGACTCACCGGTGGTCTCGGTCTCGCCCGCGTGGAGCTTCACGAGGTACTTGATCGTCGCGATGATGTCGTCGGTGGTGAGCACACCGGCGTCCAGCGGCTCGTCGGCGCCGAGCTTCTTGTTCACCTTGTAGCGGCCGACCTTGGCGAGGTCGTAGCGCTTCGGGTTGAAGTAGAGGTTCTCGAGCAGCGTCTGAGCGGCCTCGCGGGTCGGCGGCTCGCCCGGGCGCAGCTTGCGGTAGATGTCGAGCAGCGCGTCGTCCTGGCCCTGGGTGTGGTCCTTCTCCAGGGTGGCGCGCATGGACTCGTACTCGCCGAACTCCTCGAGGATCTGCTCGGTGGTCCAGCCGAGAGCCTTCAGGAGGACGGTGACGGACTGCTTGCGCTTGCGGTCGATGCGGACACCGACCATGTCGCGCTTGTCGACCTCCATCTCCAGCCAGGCACCCCGGGACGGGATGATCTTGGCGGAGAAGATGTCCTTGTCGGACGTCTTGTCGATGGAGGAGTCGAAGTAGACACCGGGGGAACGGACGAGCTGCGACACCACGACACGCTCGGTGCCGTTGATGACGAAGGTGCCCTTGTTGGTCATGAGCGGGAAGTCGCCCATGAAGACCGTCTGAGACTTGATCTCACCGGTCTCGTTGTTCGTGAACTCGGCCGTGACGAAGAGCGGCGCCGCGTACGTGAAGTCGCGCTCCTTGCACTCGTCGACGGAGTTCTTCGCCGGCTCAAACCGGTGGTCGCGGAACGTCAGCGACATCGAACCGGAGAAGTCCTCGATCGGCGAGATCTCCTCGAAGATCTCTTCCAGACCGGACTTGGTGGGAACGTCCTGTCCACTCTCGAGCGCCGACTCGACGCGAGACTTCCAGGCTGCATTGCCGAGCAGCCAGTCAAAGCTCTCGGTCTGCAGCGCCAGGAGGTTCGGAACCTCGAGGGGCTCCTTGATCTTTGCAAAGGAGATGCGCAGCGGGGCGGTGCTGGCACCGGTGTTCGTATTGGTCGAGGCGTTGCGCGAGGCGGCCAAGAGGGGGTCCTTCCGAGGGCTCGGACTCACTACGCGCGTACCGGTCCCAGCTGACACAGAAGACGGCCCGCCTGATTCGGTCGAAAAGACCTGGTCAGGGCGTATCGATCAAGTGTGCTCGAGCGTGGGCATGCCCCTGGCGACGGGCAGGGGGCAGCTAACAGGCAGCGCAAAGGGTCAGTGTAGCCACTTGGCTCACTGATGTCCAGACCAGGTTTCCGGAAACCGGCAACAGGCCTTCCCCATGTCGTTTAAACCAACCCTGCGACCCTGCGTCCAACACGCGGCCCTCATGGCTCTCGCACACAGAGCGCGTATCAGTACTGCCCTCTTCGTAGTCGATCCATGCCTCGGATCCTCGATCCGTGCCGCGGATCTCCGACCGGTCCCGCACGGGTCCGATCGATCCCACAACGGGACTGAGAATTGCGCGCCGCGTGCCGTTCGTCAAGGCCCCCTGCTCCGTGCGGATCAGCTCCGGACCCGGCTGCGGGGCAACGATGATCACCCTACTCCCCAACGAGACCAGGGCAAGTCAGGCACTGCGGGTACGCCAAAGGGCGACCACCCTTACGGGTGATCGCCCTTGGATGGGGCCTCAGGAGGGCCCCAGAGGTGTTACTTGACCTCGACGGCCGCACCGGCGCCCTTGAGGGCCTCGGCGGCCTTCTCGGCGGCGTCCTTGGCAACCTTCTCGAGGACGGGCTTCGGGGCGCCGTCAACGAGGTCCTTGGCCTCCTTCAGACCCAGGGAGGTCAGCTCGCGCACGACCTTGATGACCTGGATCTTCTTGTCGCCGGCACCGGTGAGGATGACGTCGAACTCGTCCTTCTCCTCCTCGGCGGCGGCGGCGTCGCCACCACCCTGACCCGGGGCGGCAACGGCGACGGCCGCGGCGGCGGTGACGTCGAACTTCTCCTCGAAGGCCTTCACGAACTCGGAGAGCTCGATGAGGGTCATCTCCTCGAACTGGGCGAGGAGGTCGTCCTGAGAGAGCTTCGCCATGATGGGCGATCCTTCCACTAATTCGGCAGGTGCCGGATGTATATAGAGGCGGGCGTAACGGCCCGCTACGACCCACGCACTAGGCGGCGTGGATCAGTGCGCGAGCCGAATTACTCGGCACCGCCCTGCTCGGCGAGCTTGACGCGAAGCGCTTCCGCGGTGCGGACGAACTTCGACGGCAGCGCCTGGAAGAGCGAGGCAGCCTGAGACTGCTTGCCCTTGAACGCGCCGGCCAGCTTGCTGAGCAGAACCTCGCGGGACTCGAGGTCCGCAAGCTTCTTGATCTCATCGGCGGTGAGCGCCTTGCCATCAAGGACACCCGCCTTGATGATGAGATTCGGGTTTTCCTTGGCGAAGTCACGCAGGCTCTTCGCCGACTCCACCGGGTCACCGGTGATGAAGGCGACCGCGGTCGGACCAGCGAAGTGCTCGTCCAGCGCGGTGATCCCGGCCTGGTTGGCCGCAATCTTGGTCAGCGTGTTCTTCACCACGGCGTACTGGGCGTTCTCACCGAGAGAGCGACGCAGCGTCTTGAGCTGCGCGACGGTGAGACCCCGGTACTCGGTCAGCACGGCGGCGTTCGAGCTCTGGAACGCGTCCTTGAGCTCGGCTACCGATGCAGCCTTGTTGGGCGTCGGCATGGTGCGTTCGCCTCCTTCCGGGTGATGAGGACCGCTCAGAAGGGGCTGACATACGAAACGCCCCGGCGCAGGCGCCAGGGCGTAGCTCAACCGGAATGAATTCCGGGAACAATCCAAGGTCACCTGCGCAGGACGTCCGCAATTGGCGGATCCTTCGGCCGTCGCACCCTCACGGGCACGACAACGACCAGCGGTCTTTGGCTTCTCCGGAAGAGTACGTGAACCGGCCGACCCGAGGCAAATCGCCTCGGAAGCGGCCGGTGAGCAGCCGGGGGAGCGCCCGGGAATCCCGGGCGCTCCCCCGGGGCTCAGGAGCCGCCGAGACCGCCCAGCCCCGCGTCCTTCAGGGTCTGGTCGGCCTCCTTCAGCGTGTCGTCGACGCCCTTGAGCTTGTCGTCGATGCCCTTCATCACGTCGTCGAAGTCGGCCACCTGGTCGGCGGGCGGCGCGGTGACCGGTGCGGTCGTGCCGAAGCCGGAGAACTTCGCCGAGAGCTTCGTCGTGCCGTCCTTGGTGCCCTGCGCCGATTCGACGCGGACGGGGTAGCCGTCCTTGCCGATCCACAGGTCCACGTCCAGGGTGGTGTACTCCTTCAGCGCCTCGTGGAGGTACTGCCGGTTCGCCGCTTCCATCACCTTGGTGGACTCGTCCGCCGCGAGCAGGTCGGCGTTGGTGAGGCCGGCCTTGAAGTGCTTGGCCTCCGCGCCGTCGATCTGCTCGGTGCCGACCAGCGTCAGCTTCTGCTGGCCCAGGAGCACGGCGAGGTAGTCGGCCGGGTCGTCGTTGAACCGGGAGCGGGGCTTGCCGTCCTTGTTCAGGTTCATCTTCATCCAGGACTTGCCCTCCAGGGGCTTGTCCGAGTGGGTGTAGATGACGTCGCCGATCATGACCTGGTTGGCGCCGTCGCCCTTGGCGTCGATGCCGGTGGCCGACGGGTACCAGCCCTTCGTGCCCGTGAGCTGTTCGGCCTTGCCGCTGCTCGGGGTGATGGTCATCTCGTACTTGGCGAACTTGGCGGCCACCGTCTTGGCGTAGGACGCCTTCACCGCGTCCGCCGGCGTCTCCGCCTTCGCCGCCGTCTTGGCGTCGGCCTTCCCCTCGGCCTTGTCGGTCCCGCAGGCGGTCAGGCCGCCCACGAGCAGTGCGGCCCCCGCCGCCGCGACGCCGGCCCGGGTCAGTACGGCCGTGTTCATCGGTGTTCCCCCATGGGTGGTTCTGGTGGTTCTGGTAGTTCTGGTGTTGCGAAAGGCCCCGCGGCCGGTCGGGCTCAGATGCCCGCTCCGGCGCCGTCGGCGCCGAGGTCCTTGAGCATCGCGAAGAGGTCGAGGGTCTCGTTCTCCGGCGGGGTCTGGACGGTCGCCGTCGCGGCGTAGTCCGAGTACGAGGCGTCCAGGTCGAGGGAGCCCCCGGGCGTGCCGATGGCGACCTTCATGCGGGCCGGGTAGCCGTCCTTGTTCACCCAGACGTCCATGTCGTAGCCCTTGATGCCGGCCTTCTTCATGGCCTCGGTGAGCTTCGCGCGGTCGGCCTCGGGCAGCGCCTTGGAGCCCTCGTTCGCGGCGAGCATCTCCTCGAAGGTCAGGGTGCCCTTGTAGTGCTGGGCGTCGGCGCCCTCGACCTTCTCGGAGCCGACCAGCTTCACGTTCGGCGAGGCGAGCAGCAGGGCCAGCTGCTTGGCGGGGTCCTGGTTCTGGTCCATCCCGCTCATGCCGCCCATGCCGCCGACGCCGCCGAGCTTCTTCAGCGCCTCGGCGTCTCCCGAGGCCTCGGCCGCGGCCTTCATGTCGAGCTTCATCCAGCGCTTGCCGTCCATGCCCGCGGACAGCGGGGAGTCGGTCGGCATCTCCATGTACATGACGTCCTTGGCCATGACCATGCGCATGGAGTCGACGCCGGTGGTGCCGAGCCCGCCCTTCATGGTGATGTCCATGACCTGCGGGTCCCACCCCTGGACGCCCGTCATCTCGATGCTCTCGCCGCCGAGCGCGCCGGACATCTTCATCGTCATGCGCACCTTGGCCGACTTGGCGGCCGAGGTCTTCTTGTAGGCCGCGGTGAGGGCCTCGGTGGCCGAACCGGCCGCCACGGGCGCGGAGGGCTGCGCGGAGGCCGCGCCGGCGGCCTTGCCGGAGTCTTCCTTCTTGCCGTTGTCGCACGCGGTGGCCCCGCCCACGAGCAGTACGGCGGCCAGCGTCGCCCCGGCTGCCTTCTTCCGGTACGCAGCGCGGTATGCAGACATGGAGATCCCCACCCCTGTGTGATCGTTGGTTTTCACGCCGACCCTACGTTCCCCCGTCGGGCCGCCGCGCGCCGGTTACCGCCCAGTTCGGAATATGTGGTCCGAAACACGGAAAACGGGCCCCCCGCCGCCCTGTGAAGGGGGCGAGGGGCCCGTTTCAGCCACTCAGGTGAGCCGGGGGCTCAGCGGAGCTCAGACAGCGGCCGGGTCTTCCTCGACGAGGAGGTTCCGGGTGCGGTTCGAGTCCAGCTGGATGCCGGGGCCCATCGTGGTGCTCAGGGCGGCCTTCTTGACGTAGCGGCCCTTCGCGGCGGACGGCTTCAGACGAAGGATCTCGTCCAGGGCCGCACCGTAGTTCTCGACCAGCTGCTCATCGGTGAAGGAGACCTTGCCGATGATGAAGTGCAGGTTCGAGTGCTTGTCGACACGGAACTCGATCTTGCCACCCTTGATCTCGGTGACAGCCTTGGCAACGTCCATGGTGACGGTGCCGGTCTTCGGGTTCGGCATCAGGCCACGGGGACCGAGCACGCGGCCGAGGCGGCCGACCTTGCCCATGAGGTCCGGAGTGGCGACAACCGCGTCGAACTCGTTCAGGCGGTTGCCCTTGGCGATCTCGTTGATCAGCTCGTCGTCGCCGACGATGTCGGCGCCGGCGGCTTCCGCGGCCGCAGCACGGTCACCGGTCGCGAAGACCAGGACCCGGGCGGTCTTACCGGTGCCGTGCGGGAGGTTCACGGTGCCACGGACCATCTGGTCGGCCTTGCGCGGGTCGACACCCAGGCGGAAGGCGACCTCGACGGTGGCGTCGAACTTGGTCGTGGAGGTCTCCTTGGCGAGACGGACGGCCTCGAGCGGGGCGTACAGCTTCTCCCGGTCGACCTTGGCGTCCGCAGCGCGGAGAGTCTTGCTGCGCTTCACTTCTGCTCCTGTATTTCGGCTTCAGGCATGGAGTCGTGGTGCGGACCAGCGCTTGGTCCTACCACTGGTGGTGCTGGGGGGTGGCTGGATCAGCCTTCGACCGTGACGCCCATCGAGCGCGCGGTGCCGGCGATGATCTTCATCGCGGCGTCGACGTCGTTGGCGTTGAGGTCGGGCATCTTCAGCTCGGCGATCTCGCGGACCTGGGCGCCGGTGAGCTTGGCGACCTTGGTCTTGTGGGGCTCGCCGGAGCCCTTCTCGATGCCCGCGGCCTTCAGGATGAGGCGCGCGGCCGGCGGAGTCTTGGTGATGAAGGTGAAGGTGCGGTCTTCGTAGACCGTGATCTCCACCGGCACGACCATGCCACGCTGCGACTCGGTCGCGGCGTTGTAGGCCTTGCAGAACTCCATGATGTTGACGCCGTGCTGACCGAGCGCGGGGCCGACCGGCGGAGCCGGGTTGGCCGCACCGGCCTTGATCTGGAGCTTGATAAGCCCCGTGACCTTCTTCTTCTTGGGAGGCATTGCTCTCTCCGGGTCCTAGTGAGAGTTTTTCGCCGCCAATCCGGTCATCCGGATGGAGGCATACCGCACCACGATAACGGGTATCGGAGCGGGGCTAAAAACCGAGCAGGTCAGACCGCCCTTCACGGGGCGATCTGACCTGTCCGGAAGCGTTGGCTCAGAAGATCGTCAGTTCTTCTGGATCTGGTCGAAGCTGAGCTCGACCGGGGTCTCGCGACCGAAGATCTCGACGAGGCCCTTGACCTTCTTCGAGTCGGGGTTGATCTCGTTGATGGTCGCCTGCAGCGTCGCGAACGGGCCGTCGGTGACGGTGACCGAGTCGCCGACCTCGAAGTCCAGGACCTCGATGGTGCGCTTGACCGCGGGGGCCGGCAGACCGGCGTCCTCGGCGGCCTGCTTGGCGGCCTTCTCCTGCGCCTCCGGGGCGAGCATCTTGACGATCTCGTCCAGCGTCAGCGGGTACGGGTCGTACGCGTTGCCGACGAAGCCGGTGACACCGGGGGTGTTGCGGACGACGCCCCAGGACTCGTTCGTCAGATCCATGCGGACGAGAACGTAGCCGGGCAGCTTGTTCTGCCGGACGTTCTTGCGCTCGCCGTTCTTGATCTGGACGATCTCTTCCTCGGGCACCTCGGCCTGGTAGATGAACTCCTCGACGTTCAGCGAGACGGCGCGCTGCTCCAGGTTGGCCTTCACGCGCTTCTCGTAGCCCGCGTAGGTGTGGATCACGTACCACTCGCCGGGCAGGAGGCGCAGCTCGTCGCGCAGGGCCTGGATCGGGTCCACGGGCTCGGCGTCGGCGGCCTCCTCGGCCTCCTCCGCGTCCTCGTCGGCCTCGACCTCGTCCTCGACGTCGCCGGCCTCGGCGGTGACGGCATCCTCGTCGGCGTCCTCGCCGGCCTCTGCGTCGTCCGCGACCTCGTCAGCCTCGTCCTCGACGTGGAGCGCGGCCTCTTCGGCGGCGACGCCGGCCTCGGCGTCGGCCAGCTCGGCCTCGTCGGGGTCCACAGCGTCCGCCGCCTCGACGATGTCGAGCGCGTCCTCGACGGACTCGACGGAGTCGGGGCTCGCGTTCAGGTTCGGGTCAGACACGGTGGCTGCTTCTTCCTGGATACAAAAGGTGGTCGAACATGCGAAAACGGGCGGCACCCATCAAGGCGCCGCCCTCCGCGGGGATCAGCCGAAGACGAACTTGATGGCTTCCTGGAACCCATAGTCAATCACGGTCACCAGACCGATCATGATGACGACGAAGACAATCACCACGGTGGTGTACGTCGTGAGCTGATTGCGCGTCGGCCAGACGACCTTGCGGAGTTCCGCGATGATCTGGCGGTAGAACAGCGCGAGCCGACCCAGAGGACCCTTCTTCCCGCGCTTGCCGCCCTTGCGGGCCTTCTTCTCGCGGGTGTCATCCTCGGCGTCAGGCATGTCGATGGAGCCCAGGGCGTCCGTCACGTCTCTCACCTGAATCCGGGTCGTGGCCGTAGCCGCGCCCGGTTGCGCCGCACGGCGTTGCATCGAAGTACGTACCTGCGCACACGTCCGAGAAGGAGTGTGGAGCAGGGCCGGAGGGACTCGAACCCCCAACCGCTGGTTTTGGAGACCAGTGCTCTACCAATTGAGCTACGACCCTTTGTTGCGTCCCCCAACCTACCGCATCCGGACGAGTGCACGGAGTGCTCACGCTCTGGAGTGACCGGCAGGGGCCAACGACAGGTGAGTGTACGTGTTCCTGGACCTGACGTCGAACGTAGCCCTGGACCTGACATCTAACAGAGCACATTCCCGAGTGGTCCGTCCGATGACTGAAACGGCGTGCGGGGCCTCTGAGGCGTCTGGGACGATTGGCCCCATGACCTCTGAAACGCCTTCCACCGAGCGCCGTGTCTCCGCCCGCATCGGCGCCATTTCCGAGTCCGCCACCCTCGCCGTGGACGCCAAGGCCAAGGCCCTCAAGGCCGCCGGGCGCCCGGTGATCGGCTTCGGTGCCGGCGAGCCCGACTTCCCGACCCCCGACTACATCGTCGAGGCGGCGGTCGAGGCCTGTCGCAACCCGAAGTACCACCGCTACACGCCGGCCGGCGGCCTTCCCGAGCTGAAGAGCGCGATCGCCGCGAAGACGCTGCGCGACTCGGGCTACGAGGTCGACGCGTCGCAGGTCCTGGTGACCAACGGCGGCAAGCAGGCGATCTACGAGGCGTTCGCCGCGATCCTGGACCCGGGTGACGAGGTCATCGTCCCGGCTCCGTACTGGACCACCTACCCCGAGTCGATCCGCCTCGCCGGCGGTGTCCCGGTCGAGGTCGTCGCCGACGAGACCACCGGCTACCGCGTCTCCGTGGAGCAGCTCGAGGCCGCCCGCACCGAGCGCACCAAGGTCGTCCTGTTCGTCTCCCCCTCGAACCCGACCGGCGCCGTGTACTCCGAGGCCGACGCGGAGGCCATCGGCCGCTGGGCCGCCGACAAGGGCCTGTGGGTCCTGACCGACGAGATCTACGAGCACCTGGTCTACGGCGAGGCCAAGTTCGTCTCCCTGCCGGCGATCGTCCCCGAGCTCGCCGACAAGTGCATCATCGTCAACGGCGTGGCCAAGACGTACGCGATGACCGGCTGGCGCGTGGGCTGGATCATCGGCCCGAAGGACGTGGTGAAGGCCGCGACCAACCTGCAGTCGCACGCCACCTCCAACGTCTCCAACGTGGCCCAGGTCGCGGCGCTCGCCGCCGTCTCCGGCAACCTGGACGCCGTCCACGAGATGCGCACGGCCTTCGACCGCCGCCGCCAGCTGATCGTGCGGATGCTGAACGAGATCGACGGCGTCTTCTGCCCGACCCCCGAGGGCGCGTTCTACGCGTACCCGTCGGTCAAGGAACTGCTCGGCAAGGAGATCCGCGGCAAGCGCCCGCAGACCTCCGTCGAGCTGGCCGCGCTGATCCTGGACGAGGCCGAGGTCGCGGTCGTCCCGGGCGAGGCCTTCGGCACCCCCGGCTACCTGCGCCTGTCGTACGCCCTGGGCGACGCGGACCTGGTCGAGGGCGTGTCCCGCATCCAGAAGCTCCTGGCCGAGGCGAAGGCCTAGGCCTAGGTCCGGCCGGTGGGGGCGGTACCCGAACGGGTACCGCCCCCACCGTCGTTTTTGCGTTCGGGCAAGGTCCCGTTCAGGGAATCGGGCTGCCGAACGGGTGACAAGTACGGCAGGATCACCGGATGGAGCACGTACGCGATCTCACGCTTCTGCCGAAAGCCCACCTCCACCTGCACTTCACCGGGTCGATGCGCCCCTCGACCCTCCTGGAGCTCGCCGACAAGTACGGCGTGCGCCTGCCCGACGCGCTGACCGCCGGCGAGCCGCCCAAGCTCCGCGCCACCGACGAGCGCGGCTGGTTCCGCTTCCAGCGGCTGTACGACGCCGCCCGCTCCTGCCTCCGCGAGCCCGACGACATCCGCCGCCTGGTCCGCGAGGCCGCCGAGGAGGACGTACGGGACGGCAGCGGCTGGCTGGAGATCCAGGTGGATCCCACCTCCTACGCCCCCCTGCTCGGCGGCATGATCCCGGCCGTCGAGATCATCCTCGACGCCGTCGAGGCGGCCTCCCGCGAGACCGGCCTCGGCATGCGGGTCCTGATCGCGGCCAACCGCATGAAGCACCCCCTCGACGCCCGCACCCTGGCCCGCCTGGCCGTCCGCTACGCCGACCGCGGCATCGTCGGCTTCGGCCTCTCCAACGACGAGCGCCGCGGCATGGCCCGCGATTTCGACCGGGCCTTCGCCATCGCCCGCGAGGGCGGCCTCCTCGCGGCCCCGCACGGCGGTGAGCTCACCGGCCCCGCCTCCGTCCGCGACTGCCTGGACGATCTGCACGCCTCCCGCATCGGCCACGGCGTACGGGCCGCCGAGGACCCGCGGCTGCTGAAGCGGCTCGCGGACCGGCAGATCACCTGCGAGGTCTGCCCGGCGTCGAACGTGGCCCTCGGGGTCTACGAGCGGCCCGAGGACGTCCCGCTGCGCACCCTCTTCGAGGCCGGGGTGCCGATGGCGCTCGGCGCGGACGACCCGCTGCTGTTCGGGTCCCGGCTGGCGGCGCAGTACGAGATCGCCCGCCGCCACCACGCCTTCACGGACGCGGAGCTCGCCGAGCTGGCCCGGCAGTCCGTGCGCGGGAGCGCCGCGCCCGAGGACGTGCAGGACAAGCTGCTGGCGGGGATCGACCACTGGCTGGCCACCTGAGACTCCCGTCGCGGACTCACCGCGTGAGCCGCAGGTCGCCCTCCCAGCAGTCGGCCCGCACCCGGTCGCCGTCGGGGAAGCCGATCTCCAGCTGCGTGCGCCCGGTCTCCGGCGCCGCGAACTCGGCCACGGAGGCCACCGTGTCCCCGAGGTGGCGCAGGAAGGGGTGGTCGCCGAGGTCCTCGCCGACCTCGATCCGGCCCCACTCCCCCATGTCGTACGGCTCGTGCGGAACGGCGGACTCGACGATGAGGCACCAGTCGGACCCGGTGCTGATCCTGGTGGACTCGCCCTCGCTGTCGATCAGCCAGACGTCGAGCGGCGCCTCGGAGCGTTCGCCCTCGTAGACGTGCCAGGACGCGACGATCCTGCTGATCGTGCGCCCCACCAGGCGGGTGGGGTCCGTACCGGCCCCGTGCAGTGGACAGAGCATGGCGGCCGGGACTCCTCAGATGCTGACGCCGACCGTCACCGGCTCGTTGACCAGGGTGACGCCGAAGGCCGCGTGGACGCCCGCGACGACCTCGCGGGCCAGGGCGAGGAGGTCCTCCGTCGTGGCCTCGCCGCGGTTGGTCAGCGCGAGGGTGTGCTTGGTGGAGATCCGGGCGGGGCCGGTGCCGTAGCCCTTGGTGAAACCGGCCTTGTCGATCAGCCAGGCCGCGCTGGTCTTCGTACGGCCCTCGCCGGCGGGGTACGCGGGCGGGGCGGTCTCCGGGCCGAGCCGGTCCTGGACGCGGCTGAGGAAGGCGGCGTACGCCTCGTCGGTCAGGATCGGGTTGTGGAAGAAGGAGCCGGCGGACCAGGTGTCGTGGTCGGCGGGGTCGAGGACCATGCCCTTGCCGGCGCGCAGCCGCAGGACGGTCTCGCGGGCCCGGGCGGCCGGGACCCGGTCGCCGGCCTCGACGCCGAGCGCGCGGGCGGTCTCGGGGTACTTGATCGGCGCGGAGAGGCCGCCGGCGTCCTCCAGGGCGAAGCGGACGCGCAGGACGACGTAGCGCTCGGGCTGGTCCTTGAAGGTGCTGTTGCGGTACCGGAAGGCGCACTCGGCGGCGGTCAGGGTGACCGTCTCGCCGGTGGTGCGGTCGTAGGCGACGACCTCGGTGATGGTGTCGCAGACCTCCTGGCCGTACGCCCCGACGTTCTGGATCGGGGTGGCACCGGCGGAGCCGGGGATCCCGGCGAGGCACTCGATGCCGGCCAGGCCCGCCTCGACGCTGCGGGCGACGGCGTCGCTCCAGTTCTCGCCGGCGGCGAGCTCCAGCCGCGTCCCCTCGAGGTGGAAGCCGGTGGTCGCGATGCGCAGGGCGGTGCCCTCGAAGCCGCGGTCGCCGATGACCAGGTTGCTGCCGCCTCCGATGACGAGGAGCGGGGTGCCGCTCTCGTCCGCGGCGCGGACGGCCTCGACCACCTCGGCGTCGGTGGTCGCGGTGACCAGACGGGAGGCGGGGCCACCGAGGCGGAAGGTGGTCAGGGGGGCGAGGGGGGCGTCGTGGAGTTCCTGCACGTGGACAAGAGTACGGTCCGTACCCCTCGCATCCCTGCGGGGCCACGGACCGTACGTCACGAGCGCGCGGCCTCCTCCGCGAGCCGGCGCTCGGCTTCGTCCCAGGTGATGGGGAGGGCGGAGGCGGGGGCGCTCCAGAAGGTGAAGACCGATTCGCGCATGAACGCCGCGGCGGCGCGGGAGCCGGAGCGGTGCGGCTCGCTGCGGGCGAAGCGGTAGAGCGCGTCGCGGTCCTCCCAGGCGGAGAGGGTGAGGAAGGTCCGGCCGAGGACGCGGGCGCGCAGGGCGACGCCGTGGGCACCGGGGGCCTTGCGGATCTGGAGGATGATGCCGGGCGACCTGAGGAAGAACCGGAAGGCGCCGGCGAGGGTCCGGGTCTCGAAGCGGGAGGCCATGACGTGGACCTCGGCGCCGGGAGCGGGCGGGGTGGGCGTGGACCAGGGCACGTCGGGCACGGTGTGCGCTCCTTTCGGTGGGGCCGTACGGGGTGGGGCCGTTCGGGGCGGTCAGGGGGTGGCGGGGACCTTGGCGGGGGCCGCGTACCCGGTGTCGGAGGCGTTCGCGACGGCGACCGGTGCGGGGGTCTTCCGGTTCCGCTTGCCCGGGACCAGGAGGGCGAAGGCCGCCGCGACGGCCACCGCGGCGGCGCCGATCCACAGCGCGGGCACGGTCCCGTCGGTGAAGGCCTGCGGGGACTCGTAGCCGCCCTGGGCCGAGAAGACCGAGGCCAGGACCGCGACACCGAGGGCCCCGCCGACCTCGCGCAGGGCGTTGTTGGCGCCGGAGGCCCTGCCCTGGTCGGCGGCGGACACGGTGGACATCAGGATGTTGGAGGCGGGGGCGAAGTACAGGGCCATGCCGATGCCGCTGAGGATCAGGGCGGGGAGCTGGGCGGCGTACGAGACGTCGGTGCTCAGGATCATCGCGAACCAGCCGAGGCCGAGGGCCTGCAGCGCGAGCCCGGCGGCGACGACGGGGCGGCCGCCGATCCGGTCGGAGAGGATGCCCGCGATCGGGGCGACGACCATCGGCATGGCGGTCCAGGGGAGCATGCGCACGCCGGCCTGGGTGGGCGAGTAGCCGGCGACGCCCTGGAGGAACTGGCTGAGCAGGAAGATCGAGCCGAACATGCCCAGGTACATCAGCAGGCTGGCCGTGTTGATCCCGAGGAAGCCGCGGTTCAGGAAGAGGCGCATGGGCAGCATGGGGTTCGCGCTGCGGAAGCCGTGGACGACGAAGGCGGCGACGAGCGCGGAGCCGGCGATGAGCCCGGTGAGCACGGGGGCGCTGGTCCAGCCGTGGGCGTTGGCGTTGACGAGGGCGTAGACGATGCCGAAGAGGCCGCCGCTGACGAGGAGCGTTCCCGGTACGTCGAGACGGGCGTTCGGGGCGGTGGACTCGGCCAGCTTGAGGCGGGCGAGCGGGATCAGGGCCAGCCCGATCGGGACGTTCAGCCAGAAGATCCACTGCCAGGAGATGTGCTCGGTGAGGGTGCCGCCGACGAGCGGGCCGCTGGCGACGGCAAGGCCGCCGACGGCGCTGAAGATCCCGAGGGCCATGCCGCGGCGGGCGGGCGGGACGGCGGCGGTGAGCAGGGTGAGGGTGAGCGGCATCATGACCGCGGCGCCGACGCCCTGGACGGCGCGGGCGGCGATGAGTTCGTTGATGCCGGGCGAGAGGGCGGCGACGGCGGAGGCACCGGTGAACACCGCGAGGCCGGCCATGAAGAGGCGGCGCCGTCCGAAGCGGTCGCCGAGGGCCGCGCCGAACAGGAGGAGGACGGCGAAGGTGAGCGTGTACGCGTTCACCGTCCACTCCAGGTCCTCCAGCGCGCCGCCGAGGTCCTTGCGGATGGCGGGGAGGGCGGTGGTGACGACCAGGTTGTCGAGGGCGGCCATGAAGCCGGCGACGGAGGTGAGGACGAGCGCCCAGACGGCGGGGCCGCGGAGCGCGGTGTCTTGTGGGTCGTGCGTGCCGTTCACGATTCCCCCTGATGGTGAGGACAGTTTGTTAGTTATCACTGACTAACTTTCGCGCCCATGGAAATGGGCCGTACGGGACACCCGGGGCTCACTCCCCCGGCCGGCCCTCGCCGCCGACGCGGGTGGAGGGGTACAGCCCCTCCCAGACCCGGTGCCCGGGCGGGAAGCCCATGGCGGCCAGGTTGTTGATCAGCATTCCGTAGGCCATGAAGGTCGTGGTCTCGTTCACATCGCCGCCGAGCGGGACGTGGACGGTGTCCCAGAGCTCCATCCAGCCCTTGCGGACGAGCTCGCCGAGCTCGTGGTCCCCGGCGGCCTCGGCGGCGCCGACGGTGACGTACATCTGGAGCTGCATCTGGAGCTTGTCCGGATCCTCGGTGATGAGTCGGGCGTAGGCGTTCGCCATGGCGAGCCCGGCCGCCTCGCCCTCCAGCCCCTCGGCGGCGGCAGCGAACACCTCGCGGGTGTCGCGCAGGCAGCGCTCGGCGGCGGCGAGGAAGATGGCCGACTTGTTGGGGAAGAGGCGGAACAGGTACGGCTGGGAGACGCCCACGCGCTTGGCGATCGCCTCGGTGGAGGTCCCGTGGTAGCCGCCGCGGGCGAACTCGTGCATCGCCGCACGGATGACGCTCTCGCGCCGCTCTTCCGCACTCATCCTTGCCATGGTTCGAAGTTAGTGCTCAATCACTAACCGAGTCAACCCCCTGTGCTCCCGGGGCGGCCGGCTACGGCCCTCCCGGGGCGGCCCGGGCGGCCGGGCGCCCCGGGAGGGCCGCTGTGTCGCGCGTCACATCGGACCTGTGTCACGAACCGGGCGGCAGCTTGCATCTCGTGGTCGTCAACAGCGAATGCAGGAAGGCGAACCGATGAGCGCACAGCACGGAGCGGACGGCGCGGCCGCCACCCACCGCGTCCTGGTCCTGGGGGCGGGTTACGCGGGGATGTCCGCGGCCGTCCAGCTCGGAGCACGGGTGGGGCGGCGCCGGGACGTGCAGGTGACCCTGGTGAACGCGCAGGAACGGTTCACCGAGCGGCTGCGGCTGCACATGAGGGCCACCGGGCAGCAGCTCGCCGGACTGAGCATCCCGGAGCTGCTGGAGGGTACGGGCGTACGGTTCGTCCGCGGCTGGGTGACGGCGGTGGACGCGGACGCGCGGACGGTCCGGATCGATGACGACCGGGTCCTGCACTACGACACGCTCGTGTACGGGCTGGGCGGTGTGGCCGACCTGGCGGCGGTGCCGGGCGCCGAGGAGCACGCCCACACCCTCAACGGAGCCGAGGACGCCGAGGTGCTGGCCGACCGGCTGGCGTGGCTCGGCAGCGGCAGCGGCAGCGGCAGCGGCAGCGGCAGCGGCAGCGGCAGCGGCAGCGTGGTCGTCGCGGGCAGCGGCCTGACCGGCATCGAGTCCGCCGCGGAGATCGCCGAGCGGCACCCGCGGCTGAACGTCGTCCTGCTGGGCCGGCAGGAGCCCGGCGCCGCCATGGCCCCGAAGGCCGGGGCCCATGTGCGGGCCGCGCTCGACCGCCTGGGCGTGACGGTGCGCAGCGGGGTCGAGGTGGTGAAGGTGCTGCCCGACGCGGTCGTGCTGGCGGGAGGCGAGCGGGTGCCCGCCGACGCGCTCCTGTGGACCGGCGGTACCCGGGTGTCGCCGCTGGCGGCCGCCGCCGGGCTGGCCGTCGACGACCGCGGTCGCATCGTCACCGACACCGCGCTGCGGTCGGTCTCGCACCCGCAGGTGTACGCCGTGGGCGACGCCGCGGCGATCCGCCAGGGCTACGGCGTCATGCACGGCACCTGCCAGAGCGGCATGCCGACCGGTGTGCACGCCGCGGTCTCGATCGCCCGTGCCCTGAAGGGCAAGCGGCCCCGTCCGTTCCGCTTCGGCTACTACCACACGCCGGTGAGCCTGGGCCGGCACGATGCGGTGGTGCAGTTCACCCGCCCCGACGACAGCCCGCGCCGCATCTACCTGACCGGCCGCGTGGCGGCCCGGTATAAGGAGACGGTGACTGCCGCGCCCTGGCCGACGTACGGCCGCATGAAGAAGATGCCCGCCTCGGGGGCCCTGTGGCCCCGCGGCGGCCGCTTCACCCGGAACGGGGCGCTCCGATGACGGGCCCGTCCGCCGACCCCGACCAGCAGGTGTTCCACCGGCACCGGAACCTGCTGTTCTCGGTGGCCTACCGCATCCTGGGCACCGCGGCCGACGCGGAGGACGCCGTCCAGGACGCCTGGATCAAGTGGTCGGCCGCCGACCGCTCCCGGGTGGCCGAGCCCAAGGCGTACCTGACGCGGATCGTCTCGAACGTGGCGCTGGCACGGCTGCGGTCCACCCGGCACCAGCGCGAGACCTACGTCGGTCCGTGGCTGCCCGAGCCCATCCTGACCACGGGTGACACCGCCGAGAGCGTCCTGGACGCCGAGTCGGTGTCGATGGCCGTGCTCGTCGTACTGGAGACGCTCAGTCCGCTGGAGCGTGCGGTGTTCGTGCTGAAGGAGGTCTTCGACTTCAGCCACGCCGAGATCGCGGAGGCGCTGGAACGCTCCGAAGCGGCGGTGCGGCAGGCCGCCCACCGCGCCCGCGAGCACGTACGGGCCCGGCGGCCGCGCTTCACGGCCGACCGGTCGCGGCAGCGCGAGGTGACCGAGCGGTTCTTCGCCGCCACGACCGGCGGGGACGTCAACGCCCTGATGGAGGTGCTGTCCCCGGACGTCACCCTGTGGACCGACGGCGGCGGCAAGGTCCGCCAGGCCATGCGCCCGGTCGTGGGCGCGCAGACGGTGGCCGCCTGGTTCGCCGCCATCGGGACGGTCACCTACCAGGGCATCGACCCGGCCGACATGAAGGCCGAGCTCGTCGAGATCAACGGCGGCCCGGGCATGGTGTTCAGCGGACCGGACCGGGTGGTCGCCACGGTCACCTTCGACTTCGGCGCCGACGGCCGCATCACCGCCGTCCACAACGTCGCCAACCCCGACAAGCTCCGGGCCGTCGCGGCGGGCACCGCCCACGGCATCGGCACGCGCTGAGCGGGCGCGAGCGGGATGCGTCCCGCTCACGCCCGGCCCGGCCGCGCGCCGGACCCGGCGTACGCGCCCGGGCCCGGCGTATGCGCCGGACCCGGCTTGCACCGGACTTGGCAACGCGCCGGACTCGGCGCGCGCCGGGCTCAGGCCAGGGTCACCAGGGCCCGGGACATGCCCAGGACCTTCTGACCCGCGCTCATCGCCGTCAGGTCCACCCGTACGCGGTTGTCGTCCAGCTTCGCCGCGACCTTGGCCGTGACCTCGATCAGCGCGCCCGTCTCGTCGTTCGGGACGACGACCGGCTTCGTGAAGCGGACCCCGTACTCGACGACCGCGCCCGGGTCGCCGACCCAGTCGGTGACCACGCGGATCGCCTCGGCCATCGTGAACATGCCGTGCGCGATCACGTCCGGCAGTCCGACCTCCTTGGCGAACTTCTCGTTCCAGTGGATCGGGTTGAAGTCACCGGAGGCACCGGCGTACCGCACCAGCGTGGCGCGCGTCACCGGGAAGGAGCCGGCCGGCAGCTCGGTGCCGACCTCGACGTCGGCGTACTTGATCTGCGCGGTCATCTCAGGCCTCCTCGGGGGCGCGGGAGACGAGCTTCGTCCACGCCGTCACCACGTGCTCGCCGGTCTCGTCGTGGACCTCGCCGCGGATGTCGATGATGTCGTTGCCGGCCATCGACTTCACGGCCTCGATCGTCGAGGTCACCGACAGCCGGTCACCGGCCCGCACGGGCCGCGAGTACGCGAACTTCTGGTCGCCGTGCACGACGCGGCTGTAGTCCAGACCCAGCTGCGGGTCCTCCACGACCTGGCCCGCGGCCGCGAATGTGATCGCGAACACGAAAGTCGGCGGGGCGATCACGTCCAGGTGGCCGAACGCCTTGGCGACATCGGGGTCGGTGTAGACGGGATTCGAGTCACCCACCGCGACCGCGAATTCGCGGATCTTCTCCCGGCCGACCTCGTACGGATCGGTGGGCGGGTAGCTCCGACCCACGAAGGACTGGTCGAGCGCCATGGCTCCCTACCTCCTGTTGGAAAAAGTCGGTCACATGAGGAAAACGATCACAGACCGGCGATCACGGAAACGACACGAGGCCGCCCCCCAAAGAAGGGGACGACCTCATGACGGTGCCTGTTATTCGAGACTTCGCTGGGGTCAGCGGGTCTCGCGGTGCGCGGTGTGCGAGTTGCAGCGCGGGCAGTGCTTCTTCATCTCCATGCGGTCCGGGTTGTTACGCCGGTTCTTCTTGGTGATGTAGTTCCGCTCCTTGCACTCCACGCAGGCCAGCGTGATCTTCGGGCGGACGTCGGTGGCAGCCACGTGAGTGCTCCTTGACGGACTATGGGACGGATGAACGCATAAAAGAGTAGCCGATCGGGAGACCGACCCCGCAATCGGCTACTGTGGGTAGCGGCGACCGGACTTGAACCGGTGACACAGCGATTATGAGCCGCTTGCTCTACCGACTGAGCTACGCCGCTTTGATGTGATCAGCTCCCCACCCGAGGGTGGGGAACCTCTCTCACCAGAGCCCCAATGCGGAATCGAACCGCAGACCTTCTCCTTACCATGGAGACGCTCTACCGACTGAGCTATTGGGGCGAGCGATGAAGACATTACACGGTTGCCCGCCCATCGCCCAAATCCTTTGCGGCGACTGGCCTCCGAGGGGGCGGCCCGGCCTTTCCCGATCGACCCCCGGGTGCCATCGGGGCCCATTTCGGGCCGGATTGTGGCCGGGCTCACATTCCCGGCGGCCCCGCGAGACACTCCGAGCACCCCGATCCCGCCCGAAGCGGCGCTCGCGACGAGGAAGCACCCGCGCCCGGCCCGGCGCGCGGGCGGGCGCCGCGGCGCGCGGGCACCACACCGGTACGACTATTGCGCTCTTCCGCGAAGCGGGGAGCCCCGCGCCCTAGGCTCTGAGCACGCTGCGTGATCTTGGGCCGCGAGCCGCGGCCACTCGGCCCAGGAACCGCCCGAGCCACCGCAGGAGCGCGATGTCCGACAGCCAGCCGCAGCAGCCGTCCCCCTTCCCGCCGGGGGGCCGGGGTGAGGGCGGCGGCCACGGGCCCCGGCGCCCGCCCGGCAAGGCGAACGCGTCCGCCGCCGAGTCCACCACGCTGCTGCTCGCCGGGGCCCGCCTCACGGACGGCCGCACGGTCGACGTCCGGCTCGGCGGCGGCCGGATCCAGGCCGTCGGCACCGCGGGCAGCCTGCCCTCCCCCGCGCTCGCCCGGGTCGACCTCGGCGGCTACCTGCTGCTCCCCGCCCCCGCCGAACCGCACGCCCACGGGGACACCGCCCTGACGGCCGACGGGGAGGGGCCCGTCTCGTACACCCCCGACGAGGTGCAGCGCCGGGCCACCGAGGCCGCCCTGCTCCAGCTCGGGCACGGAGCCACGGCCGTGCGCTCCCACGTCCGGATCGGCGACGTGCACGGCCTGGGCCCCCTGGAGGCCGTGCTCCAGGCCCGCCGCTCACTGCGCGGGCTCACCGACCTGACCGCCGTCGCCGTGCCCCGCCTCCTCACCGGCGCGGCCGGCGCCGACGGGCTCGCCATGCTGCGGGACGCGGTCAAGATGGGCGCCTCCGTCATCGGCGGCTGCCCGGACCTGGACCCCGACCCGACGGGCTTCCTCGAAGCCGTCCTGGAGCTCGCCGCCGAGCACGGCTGCCCCGTGGACCTGCACACGGACGGTGACGACCCCGGCCGGCTGGCCCGGCTCGCCGCGATGGCCGGCGGGCTGCGCCCGGGGGTGACGATCGGCCCCTGCGGCGGCCTGTCGCGGCTCCCGCTGGACGTGGCGCACCGGGCCGCCGACCAGCTGGCCGCGGCCGGCGTACAGGTGACCTGCCTGCCCCAGGGCGACTGCGCGGCCCTGGAGCGGCGCGGCCTGCGCACCGCGCCCGTACGGCTGCTGCGCGCCGCCGGGGTCCGGGTCGCGGCCGGGAGCGGGGCGCTGCGGGACGCCGGGAACCCGGTCGGCCGGGGCGACCCGCTCGAGGCCGCCTTCCTGCTGGCCTCCCAGGGCGGGCTGCGGGCGCCGGAGGCCTACGCCTCGGTCAGCGCCGCGGCCCGGGAGGCGATGGGCCTGCCGGAGGTCCGGGTGGAGGCCGGGTTCCCGGCGGAGCTGCTGGCCGTGCGGGGGGACCGGATCGCGGGCGTGCTGTCCCTGGCGTACAGCCGGATCGTGATCCACCGCGGCCGGGTGGTAGCCCGGACGAGTGCCGTACGGGAGTACTGCGACTCGGCGGTCGCGGTGGCCCTGGACCTGCCCCGACAGGGCCGTGTGGAGCCCGGCCCCTGAGCCTTCGCCGGGCCGGTGGCGGTCACCATCGCGGGCGGGGGCGCCCGGCTCGTCGTACGGTCGGGGCATGCGCATCGTCATCGCGGGTGGACACGGTCAGATCGCGCTGCGGCTGGAGCAGCTGCTCGCCGCGCGCGGGTACGAGGTCGCGGGCATCATCCGCGACCCGGAGCAGGGCGACGACCTGCGGGAGGTGGGCGCCGAACCGGTGCTCTGCGACCTGGAGTCGGCTTCGGTCGAGCACGTGGCGGGCATTCTGCAGGGCGCGGACGTGGCGGTGTTCGCGGCCGGCGCGGGCCCCGGCAGCGGTGTGGCGCGCAAGGACACCGTCGACCGGGGCGCGGCGGTGCTGTTCTCGGACGCGGCCGAACGGGCGCGGGTGCGGCGCTTCCTGATGGTCTCTTCGATGGGCGCGGACGCGCATCACGAGGGCGACGACGTCTTCGATTTCTACCTGCGGGCGAAGGGTGAGGCGGACGACCACGTACGGACGCGGCTGGGCCTGGAGTGGACGGTCCTGCGGCCCGGCTCGCTGACCGACGACCCCGGGAGCGGGCAGGTGCGGCTGGAGGCGCGGACGGGCCGCGGAGCGGTGTCGCGGGACGACGTGGCGGCCGTGCTGGCGGAGCTGGTCGAGACCCCGGCGACGGCCGGCCTGACGCTGGAGCTGGTCGACGGGTCGACCCCGGTCGAGGTGGCCGTCAAGGCCGTCGCGGGCAACTGAGGTTCAGAACTCGGCGGTCACCTTGTCGTCGGAGCGCCCGACGGAGTCCTGCTGGTACTGGTCCTCGTAGGCCTGCCGGATGCGCTCGATGCGCGCGCTGCGCTCCTCGGCCTCCTTCTCCGGGTAGAGCAGCACGACCTCGTACGAGGTCTCGCGGATGACCTTGCCGGCGCGCTGCCACTGGCCGTGCCCGTCCAGGAGGGTGAGCCCCTCGGGGAAGGCGGGGGTGATCTCCCGGTCCAGGAAGTCCATGAAATCCCGCTCCGCGACGGGAGCCCGGCCGCCGGGGCGCTCGGTGCCGAAGTAGAGGGTGGTCTCCTGGTAGGGCTGGCCCACGTGGCTGTGGAGTGCCGCGCCGACCAGGGCCGGGATGCCGGCTCCGAGGAGGGCGAGGAGCACTCCGCCGCCGACCCTGCCGCGCGTGTCAGAAATGAAGTTCACGTCCGGAGAACGAACAGGGGAGCCGGACGATGCGGCGGCCGTACGAAAAGACCCCCGCCACTGCGCTTCCGCAGTAACGGGGGTCTCACTCGCGTGGCGGCGCCAGGGTTCGAACCTGGGTAGGCTGAGCCGGCAGATTTACAGTCTGCTCCCTTTGGCCACTCGGGCACACCGCCATGATCGCTGCCATTTTTCCGCCTCTCGGCGGTGCTCCCTGGCAACGACGTAAACGATACCCGATGCTCGGGGGTGCTTCGCCACCGGATTGATCAGCACCGGGGGCGGGCGCGGTGGCTAGGCTTTGCCGAGCGGGCCGGGGATGTCCGGCCGCGCCCTCCGGGGCAATGACAGCCGACTTCAAGGAGCCACAGCACATGGCCGACTCCAGTTTCGACATCGTCTCGAAGGTCGAGCGGCAGGAGGTCGACAACGCCCTCAACCAGGCCGCCAAGGAACTCTCGCAGCGCTACGACTTCAAGGGCACCGGCGCCACCATCGCCTGGTCCGGCGAGAAGATCCTGATGGAGGCGAACTCCGAGGAGCGCGTCAAGGCCGTCCTCGACGTGTTCGAGACCAAGCTGGTCAAGCGCGGTATCTCGCTGAAGGCGCTCGACGCCGGCGAGCCGCAGCTGTCCGGCAAGGAGTACAAGATCTTCGCCTCGATCGAGGAGGGCATCTCCCAGGAGAACGCCAAGAAGGTCGCGAAGATCATCCGGGACGAGGGTCCCAAGGGCGTCAAGGCCCAGGTCCAGGGCGAGGAGCTGCGCGTCAGCTCCAAGAGCCGTGACGACCTGCAGGCCGTCCAGGCCCTCCTCAAGGGCAAGGACCTCGACTTCGCGATCCAGTTCGTGAACTACCGCTGATCGCGGTCGCTCCTCCCCCTGCCGTCCGGCGGCCCGGCGGTCCTTCTCGGACCGCCGGGGCGCGGCCGGTTGCGGGGGCGCGGCCCGCCGCGGGGGGGGGGGGGTCAATTTGCGGGCGGACGCGGCGCGGGGGCCACACAGGCCCCCCAAGAGCCCATTGGCCACCCGGC